>JAJDDW010000005.1 GCA_029260115.1 Phycisphaerae bacterium
GGCGGTGGCTAATTTCGAGCAGTTTAGGCTCCATAGCGTTTGCTAAAGAAGCGAAACTGCAAATGAGTACCAACATCATGTGTGCATGTGACAAGTTAACTAATCGGCTCATAACCCTATAACCTCCGCTCGGTCTACAAAATAGCCAGCACACTAAAACCACAACATGGTCACGCCCTGTGGCCATCCGTGGTTATGCTATTCAACATTTTTCTATCATAGTATTACAGCCCACGAATCCAGCCTAACGTTTAAGTATTATTGTTTTCCAGGTCCGACAGGATAAATCGTCGGAGTCCAATACCACGCGGAATAGGAATAAAAGCGTCTCGATAAGACTTAAAAATTGACTTCTATCGCCAATAGCCATATATTCATGGATATATGCAAGTGTCAAGTATATTAACACTTACGAGCGAATACGCCCTGCGTGCGGTGGTTTACTTGGCTAATCATGACGGTCAGCGCGTTTCGGGCACGCAGATTGCCAATGAAGCTGATGTGCCGAGGAAGTACTTGTCGCGTATCCTGGCGGATTTGGTGCGAGCTGGCGTTCTGGACTCGACAAGAGGCAAAGGCGGTGGTTTCCAATTAGCCCGAAAGGCAAATGAAATCCCCTTGTTTGACATACTTTCTCCATTTGAGCCGGTCTTCGGTAGCCGTAGGCCTTGCCCATTTGGCAATAAGGTCTGCTCCGACGACACACCTTGTGGCGGGCACGATCAATGGAAAGCGGTACGAACCGCTTATGAGACATTCTTACATCAGACTAGGGTCTCGGATGTTTCCGGAATTGGATCCGCCCGTTAACTGACCTTAGATGACAGCCGCACCATTGCTCCAAAGAAAGGAGCCTGGAAGGGGTGTATGACAACAATAGCAACATCAGATGGTTATGCTTCTCGACTGGAATGCGGCCATATCGATAGTGGATGCGTAGCCCGATTTCATCCGCTAGTTATTCCCACTCAATCCAGTGAGCGTTTCCTGTTTCAGGATTTATACCACCCATCGCCAATTGGGATGCCAACTTTTGTAGTATCTCAGGCGTCAACCACGGAGTCTCGATATGCCTCATAACAATGGAAAATCACGAACACGACGTAGTTGGGCAGAGCCTTATAAAATCAAAATGGTCGAACCCATTAAGATGACCACACGCGAACATCGCGAACAAGCTATCGCAGAAGCGGGCTTTAACACCTTCTTATTAAGAAGCGACGATGTATACATTGACCTGCTAACCGACAGCGGTACAAACGCGATGAGCGACAATCAGTGGGCGGGTATGCTCCTAGGCGACGAAGCCTACGCCGGATCACGCAACTTCGATCATCTGCAAGACACCATCACAAAATACTATGGCTATCAGCATACGATCCCCACTCACCAGGGTCGCGGTGCGGAACACATTTTAAGCATGCTCACTATACGTGACGGTGATTCAATTCCTGGCAATATGTATTTCACGACCACGCGTATGCATCAGGAACTAGCGGGCGGGCAATTCGTCGACGTCATCATCGACGAGGCCCACGACCCCACCTCGCAACATCCGTTCAAAGGCAACATCGACCTGGATAAATTACAATCGGTTATCGACGAAGTTGGCGTCGTACACATTCCATATCTGTGCATGCACGCAACGGTCAACATGGCTGGTGGGCAGCCAATATCCATGGCCAACATCCGCGCCGCATCTAAGATGTGTCATGATCAAAACATTCCCGTTTTTCTCGACGCGACAAGAGCGGTAGAAAATGCCTACTTCATTAAGACGCGGGAAGACGGTTTCGAAAACACATCCGTCGCAGACATCTTGAAGGAAATCTGTTCACATACAGATGGCTGTACGATGTCTGGCAAGAAAGATTGCCTTGTCAATATTGGCGGTTTTTTGGCGTTAAATGATGCGGAATTAGCCGATCGAGCTAGAAACGAATGCGTTATCTACGAAGGCCTGCACACCTATGGCGGGATGGCGGGACGCGATATGGAGGCGATGGCTAGAGGGATTGAGGAGTCAGTTAGTTTCGATCATCAGCATGCGCGCATTGGCCAAGTAATTTATTTGGGTGAGCGACTTCTAGAAGCTGGCGTACCCATCGTAGAACCAATCGGTGGACATGGCATTTTTCTGGACGCGCGAAGATTTCTACCACATTTAGCACAAGAACTACTTCCTGCGCAGGCGTTAGCGGCTGCGCTTTATGTCGATTCTGGCGTACGGGGGATGGAACGAGGCGTGGTGTCAGCCGGGCGCGATCCTGAAACTGGCGAAAACCGAGAATCAAGATTAGAGCTTGTCCGATTAACATTGCCTCGGCGGGTCTATACGCAGGCGCATATGGACGTGACGGCGGAATCTGTGATTGACCTGTATGAGAAGCGTAACCACATTCGCGGGCTGGCATTTTCCTATGAGCCAGACCATCTACGATTTTTCCGTGCGAGGTTCACCCCTATCGGCGGTAAACAGATTCTAGATGATGCGCTGTATTCGTCGCTTCCCGATGCTGTTTCCGATACGGCAAACGCCTAGGCTGTATTTTTGCCATAGAATTGCCAAGTGGGTTGAAAAATAGTTCATTACCGTTCGCAAAATAATTTGATATGCGCCGTGCGTGAATCTTTATAGATGCACATGAATTTCCGCAAGTTTGTTATTCCCACGTAGCAAGCAGGAAACCAGCGGCGGCATTTTCCGTGCGGCGCAAGACTATTATTCCCACTTATTGAGAATGTGGGATACTCTGTTGTTTGAGATAACTATGAAAACCATCTTCGAACCATTTCGTATCAAAGTCGTCGAACCTATCCGCTTGACCACGCCAGCGCAGCGCGAAATCATAATTCGCAAAGCTCACCTTAACGTATTCAATATCCCCGCCCGAGACGTGCTCATCGATTTGCTAACCGATAGCGGAACCAGCGCCATGAGCAGCGAGCAGTGGTCTGCGATGATGCGTGGCGATGAATCATACGCCGGCAGCGAAAGCTTTTTTCGCCTATACGACCAAGTTCATAGCATGACAGGTTTTGAACATATCTTGCCTACGCACCAAGGCCGAGCGAGTGAACGGATTTTATTTGATCTTATTGGCGCACCGGACAAAGTCGTGCCTAATAATAGTCATTTTGACACCACACGCGCGAATATCGAACATACCGGCGCGGAAGCGATTGATCTTGTCATCGATGAAGGACACGACCCGCAGTCGCGACATCCATTCAAAGGGAATTTGGACATTGACAAGCTCCAAGCGCTCATTCATCGCGTAGGCGCAAACCGCATTCCCATTTGCATGATTACCATCACCAACAACAGCGGCGGTGGCCAACCTGTAAGCATGGAAAATTTGCGTAGTGTCCAGGAAGTCTGCCGCTCGCATAAAATTCCGTTTTTTCTAGACGCTTGTCGATTCGCCGAAAATGCTTATTTCATTAAGCAGCGCGAGCCAGGATTTCAGGATCGAACAGTCACGAGTATTGTGCGAGAAATATTTGACCTTTGCGACGGCGCGACCATCAGCGCGAAGAAAGATGGTCTGGTAAACATTGGCGGACTGCTGCTGCTTCGCGACCCCGGGCTAGCCCAGCAGGCGCGAAACAGCTTGATTCTAACTGAAGGCTTCCCGACTTACGGCGGCTTAGCGGGACGCGACCTCGAAGCCTTAGCCCAGGGGTTTCGCGAGGTTCTTGACGAGGCCTATTTGGACTATCGAATTCGTAGCACCGCGTATTTGGGCGAAAAACTGATTGAGCAAGGCGTCCCTATTCTGGAACCACCGGGAGGCCATGCGATATATCTGGACGCTAAAAGATTCTGTCCGCACATTGAGCAATTGCATTTTCCGGCCCAAGCTATAGCGATTGGGCTATACCGCATTGCAGGCATTCGGGCAGTGGAAATTGGTAGCGTCATGTTCGGCCAAGATGACACCCCCGCCGATATGGAACTGGTTCGATTGGCTATCCCCCGACGGGTATATACGCAATCGCATATCGACTATGTGATTGAAGCGATTATCGAACTCTTTGCGAAGCGGCAAGAACTCTGCGGTATTCGCATTGTTGATGCTCCCCCGGCACTGCGACACTTTACGGCTAAGTTCGAAGAAATTCTTCCGAATTAGCATGGGTTAGCGGACGCTTGCTCGTCACAATAGCGGATTTTATCGTACAATTAGGGCATGAACGAGCTACAGGTCTGGTGGAAAACACGCAACCTCAAAGCCTCTAAGGCTGGCAAGCGACTTCAAACGCTTACGCATCTCAACCACAGCGTGAGGAAAGAGATGGTCCCAGCCATCATCGAGTCCTTGAACGATTCCGATCCCAACGTACGCAAAAAAGCGGTATCGACGTTAGCTGAAACGGGTGACCAACGGGCATTCGAGCCGCTTATAGCCACGATATTTATAGACCCCCAAAATCGAGCATTGGCTACGACTGCGATAAAAACGTTTGGGATTCGCGCATGCCTCCATGCGATTGCGCCTATGCTAGACTCGCCAGACATTAGTGAGTGTCAAATTGCAGCAGAAGCATTACGTCAGATAGCCTGGAACATTCTCGATGAGCCAAAGCGCGCTCGTGTGGCGATTATCGAAGGTGAATGGGACGAAGTCATCACTTACGGTCAAGCGGCCATCGCACCGCTCTTGGCAACGCTGCGAAAATCAACACAACACATGCGTCGTGAGGCTGCGAATGCATTGGTTAAAATTGGTTCTAAAGAAGCCTTCGATGTTTTGAGCGGGTTACTGGAAAATGATTCGCTAGACTTCGCCTGCAAGGAAATCGTCGCCCGAATTCTCAAACAATGCTGCGCGGCGGAGATATCCCCTCGCGTGATGGTCGTGGCGGCTTGCGTACAGAAAGACTGGGCGACGCTAGTTCTATATGGCGTTGAGGCCATCAAACCGCTGCAGAATTTGTTAGAGAACGGCGATGAAGATACACGAATTGAAGCCGTAAAATGTCTTGTGCAAATGAATATCGATCAGGCTCATCCTGTGCTTTTAGAAACATGGGAGGACCATGAGCAATACTTCTTAGTGCGCCTGGAAGCGGTGAAGGCCTGCGAAAAATCCACGACGTCAGCCTGGACATCATCCCTCGTGCGTGCCCTCGGCGACGAATTGTGGCCTATCCGCACCACAGCAGCTGGCTGCCTAGAGGCGATTTCTTGGCAACCAACTACGACCAAAGAACGTATCCAGCAATCTTTGGCTTGCAAAGACTGGGATCGCGTGCGCAGTTTTGGCCACGAAGCGATACCATTTCTTGTCGACACGTTGCATTTCAATTCAGTTGGACCTGCGTCTGCTAGCGAATTGTCTCGACTTGGCGAGGCTGGTGTTAACGCGCTGGCTGACGTCGCCTCGGACTCATCGGAGGACATTAGCGTGCGTGAGATGGCCGCGATGTCCTTGGCTGATATTGGTGACGCGCGAGCGATTGGGCCCCTTCGGGCGATGCTCACCGACAAAGATATGGCTATTCGACAGTTTGCAGTTTGGACATTGGAGCGCATGGCGTGGCAACCAGAAACGAATGCGGAACGGGTAGCGGTTTGTATCGCCCATGGCCAATGGGACGAGTTACACAATTATGGAAGCGCTACCATCGAGGCGATGCTGTGCTTATGCGATAATTCACTGGCTATGTCTGATGCGTTAACTACGCTGCGCGGCGTGCTGTCCAAAGATAAGGGCCGCGTCCCCATACGGCAATTAAGAGACATCGCCAGTCTGCGTGACGCTAGAAATGCCGCCTTTAGCCAAGTAGGTAGCCTCACGAGTCTAGAAGCCAAAGTTTGCTCTGAAGTGCGCCAGACTGCCAAGTATGAGTTGCTACGCCGTGGGATAATCATGTAGGGCCGGTTTTAAGAATCTGCGATTTGACGCTTGCCAATGAAGCTCCCAATACCTCCCATGTCGGCGTTAGTATCCGTAAATGAAACGCAAAACTCTGAGCCATCTGCTGTGAAGATGAACTCAACGGACGCAATATAATTCTCGTCACCATTTTGCGGTGTAAGCGTTAAGGCTACCCGATTTCCTATCAGCTCCGCAAATTCGCTTTCGAGCACCCTCAAGTTTCCGACATCGTACGTATTATCCGCAACTCGAACCATTTTACCTTGTTGTTCAAACGTAATCGTACCAGATAATTGAAAACCCAGCCCCGACTCCACGTTGCCGCCACCACCACTATAGCGGAATACACCCGCGACTGATGGTGATACCACTGTTGCATCCGGCTGTGCACAATCTTCAGCAGGCATAGAGATGCCACACCCAAAGGTCAACATCAGAGAAATTGACGCGGCCAACTTACAACCGCGATTGAAGTAATTTAAGCGTCGGTATTTACACATCGATACTATCCCTTTCTAGGCAAACAGGCCTCGTCGTCTAGACGCAAGCTACACCACCACATTTTATACGAGTTCAGCGCGGCCCGAGAATCCCAGCATAAGCTAGACATTCATATACGCATCAGTACTATATTCGCTTTTAGATTAGTATGCGAACGTTCCCCGAGTAACCACTGATTAACACAAGGGTATCACCCGTGAATAGATCACCGCATCTCTTAACTCATAGGCGAAACGAATTACCTTGGACCAGCCTATCGGCGATTTTATGTCTTGCCATGTGTGGTTGCCCGACAAATTTTTCTCCACCAAATGATATTACACCAGCCGATGATAACCCCAAACTTCCTAAGTTGACCACAACTTTGGTCGCTTCAGGATTCGCTCGTCCGGTCTACGTTACCGCCCCACCAAACGATGCCTCTCGCTTGTTTGTGCTAGAACAGCACACTGGCCGGGTACTAATTCTCGATTTGGAAACGGGTGAGATCAAGCCTACGGCGTTTATCACGATCACCGATGTCGCCCAAGGTAACGAACAAGGTCTTCTTGGCTTGGCCTTTGCGCCTGACTACGCGACTTCGGGGCGATTTTACATTAACTACACATTGGCTACCGGTGGATCTACGGACGAAACGAAAATCGTACGAGGCACGGTGTCAGATGATCCGGACGTGGCGAATGCGTCGCTTGAAATCATTATGACCATTGAGCAACCCTTCGCCAATCACAACGGCGGCTGGGTGGGTTTTGGCCCGGATGGCTATCTCTACATTGCTTCCGGCGATGGAGGCAGTGGAAATGATCCTGGCAATCGCGCCCAAGATATCACCGATCAACTGCTCGGCAAGATTCTTCGTATCGACGTGAGCGATGAAACTGGATTTAGCATTCCTGCAGACAATCCGTTCGCCAGTGCGGAAGGCGGCGATGAAATTTGGGCTTTGGGTCTGCGAAATCCCTGGCGCTGCAGCTTCGACCGTATGACCGGCGATTTTTATATGGGCGAAGTGGGGCAAGGGGAAATTGAAGAAATTGACGTGATCACAACATCATCCACAAGTGGGCAGAACTTCGGCTGGCCTTGCCTGGAAGGTGAACTTTGCCTGGGTAAACGAGATACATGCGACTGTACGGATGCTTCTCTAACAGTTCCTATATACCAATACACTCATTCCAGCGGTTGCTCAGTAACCGGCGGGTATGTCTATCGAGGCGAACGGATACCTGATCTTCAAGGGACGTATTTCTTCGCAGATTTCTGTAGCCATGCCATTTTTTCCTTAAAATTAAGCGGTTCTAGTTCGAGCGATTTGATTGATTGGTCGAAGCAATTAAGCCCCAATAGCGAAATCACGAACATCTCGTCGTTCGGCGAAGATGCCGCGGGAGAATTGTATATCTGCGATTTGTTCGATGGCGAAATTTATAAGATTGTTTCAGATGATGCCTCGGCTGGCCTGTAATTTTCGCTCATGAAAATAAATGATCAAACTTTTAGAACGTAAACTAGAATTATACGAAGCTATTCTGTGAATTATTTTGATATCATGCTTCCCAGCCACTATCGCCATACCCAATCGTAAATATTAACAAATTCTTCATTTTTCCTTAGCGCGCAATTTATGTATGCTGCGCATAATGCTGCGGCAAGATGTAACCTCTACTTTAGGGAGAGAATAAATGCGAATTAGATCGCTTCAGTGCCTCGTAGCTTCGACGTCATGGTTATTGTTTTTTGCAGGCCCACTTTATGCACAAACGGGGCCGACGGAGCGCGAGCAAGAGCTCGAAAAAATGGTGCGTGACCTTATAGGCCATGTGCAAAAACTTGAAGATCGCGTCGACCAGCTAGAAGCTGAAAAGGGGAATGGTGCGCGACTTAAGGCGTTGGAAGAAAATGTAGAGCAAATTAAAAAGGACAAGCCACCGGCTGAGAACTCTGCAGAGTGGCAAAAGATCAAAGAGTGGGTAAACGACGGCAGTACGTTGCGCGCTCGTTGGAAGGATGGATTACGGCTCGATTCTATGGACGAATCGATCTCGCTTAAAATCGGCGGGCGGATGCAATACGACTGGGCCTACTTCACGCAAAACAGTGGCCTGGAGAAGCGTATCGGCTCTGACTTAGTCAATGATAGTGAATTTCGCCGCACGCGATTTTACATCTCCGGCAATGTTACAGACCGAATGGAATTCAAAACCCAGTACGACTTTTCTGGTGGTGATGCCGATTTCAAAGATGTTTACTTTGGGCTGAAAAAATTACCGTATGTCGGTAATCTTCGCATCGGTCAGTTCAAGGAGCCTTTTGGCCTTGAGGAGTTAACTAGTTCTAATGACATCACGTTCTTAGAACGCAGTTTAGCCAATACATTTACGCCGAGCCGTAATGCTGGCTTTATGATCCACAACTCATCAAAAGACAAGCGCATGACCTGGGCTACCGGTATTTTTCGTCAAACCGACAGCTTTGGTGATGGCCTGGGAGGCCGGGACTACAACGTCACCGCCCGCGTCACAGGTTTGCCAATTTACAAGGATAAAGGTCGCAAGTTGCTTCACCTCGGCCTGGCCTATACTCATCAGAACTACGAGGGAAATCGGATCCGATTCCGCGAACGACCAGAATCGCACCTAGCTCCACGGTTCGTCGACACGGGTATGTTCACGGCTCAATATGGTGATATCATTGGCACGGAAATCGCTTATGTTGACGGACCTTTATCTGTCCAAGGGGAATACGTTTACGCCCGCATGGAAGGTAGCGACGCATTTATTAAGGACTCTGAATTCTGGGCCGCGTCTTTGCAAGCCAGTTATTTCTTAACCGGCGAACATCGCCCTTACAAAACTTCCAACGGTACATTTGGTCACGTAAAACCAAAACAAAATTGGGGTAAAGATGGTGGCGAAGGTGCTTGGGAATTAGCCGCTCGATATTCTTATCTCACATTAAACGATGGCTGGGTTAAGGGTGGTCGATTAAAAGACCTGACGCTGGGCATGAATTGGTATCTCAATCCCAACTTGCGGATGATGTGGAATTATATCTACGCTGACGCAGCTAAAGAAGGTTATGCAAACATATTCCAGTGGCGATTCCAGTTCTCATTCTAAAAAAGTGGATCACCCTTTAGGAATGAAACACGGCACGCAGAGTATTTGTTGAATGTGCTTATTTGTGTATCAAGCGACCCACTGGTCGCAAATATAACCAACGCTGATTCGCGGCTCGTCGTCCGAACGGCATGAGACTCTAGAAACTTAATCGATCGAAGGAGCAATCAATGATCAAACGCATCTATAAAGCTACCGCCGTCTTGATATGTGCTGGCTGCATGGGATTCGTAGGATGCAATGCAGGCACACTCACTGATGAAATCAGTGCGCTAACACAAAGTACCATCGTGGACCTCGGCACAATTCTTATCGAATCAGCGGTGGACCGTACATTTGGCAATAACAATTAGTCTTATTGCTATCAGCTTCTCGAACAGCTGGTCAAGTTTTCAAGCCGTGCCTTACAATAGTAGAACGCCAATAATTGGGGCTGGTTGTATATCAACATGCGGCAAGCATGCATTTTTCCCTCTAATCACAGAAATTGACCATTTTATTGCGACAACTCACGTATCTGCTCGCTATAGCAGGATTTTCATTCGTAAGCTACAAAAAAGTACAACTTGCTTCCAGTACTCTCTAATGTACATTGCGTGCAGGAAATTTGGGGTATTTTGCGCATGTCGCTTGGCATAGGCAAATCGAATAACTCCGCAGACAGACATTGCTGTTCGTCAGAAATAAGTGGCCCGATGCGAACATGCCCACAGACTGCTAAGTGATTTTTTAGATAATTTTTCAGCATACTTAGGAACGAAAAAATGATAAGCGACCTTAACTCCAGATTCAGAGCCTGTCAGCTGGCCATCATGCTTCTGTGTGTTCTATGGCTTAGTACCTCTCCTGCGATAGCGCAGCATTGTTGCGGGCCCAAAAAATCTCAGGATTACAGCCAAAATAATGACGCCTACAATCGCGACATGTCACCAACCGTATCGCAGCATCATGGCTCCGACGAAGAAGCGGCTCCAGAAGATAAGGCCAAGGGTGACGAGGAGGAAGAAGAAGAGAAGGATAAATGGGACGTTGATAATCCGCCCGGGCCTTGGGAAGATGTATCTATCGAGACAGATGAAGGCACATGGATGGCACTCGATGTTAGCCCGGACGGCAAAGAAATCGTATTCGACCTGCTTGGCGATCTGTATCTTATGCCCATTGAAGGCGGCAATGCCAAGCCGTTAACATCCGGTATCTCTTGGGATATGCAGCCAAAGTTTAGCCCCGACGGCAAACGTGTGGTGTTCACTTCTGACCGAGGTGGCGGCGATAATGTTTGGATCATCAATCACGACGGTAGTGAACCCAAAGCTGTCACCGACGAAGACTTCACTTTGCTGAATAGCCCTGCTTGGTCTCCCGACGGTCAATACATCGTAGCGAGAAAGCATTTCACCTCGCGGCGATCTATAGGCTCTGGTGAAATGTGGCTTTATCACCACACCGGCGGCAAGGGCCTGCAGATGACTAAAAAGCCTAACGACCAAAAAGATGTCGGCGAGCCAGAATTTTCGCCTGATGGCAAATACCTTTATTTTAGCCAAGACACGACGCCGGGGAAAGTTTTTGAATATAACAAAGATCCCAATAAGCAAATCTACATTATCAAAAGATTGGATCGCGAGAACGGAGACATTGAAAACTACGTAACCGGGCCTGGCGGCTCCATTCGGCCTACGCCTTCGCCGGATGGTAAATGGCTAGCATTTGTCAGGCGAGTTCGCAATGCGAGCGTGCTGTTTCTAAAAGATATTGCGTCGGGCCAGGAGCATCCGATCTTTGATAAGCTTGATCGCGATATGCAAGAAACATGGGCGATTCACGGCGTTTACCCCGCGTTTGCGTGGACGCCAGATAGCTCGTCCATGGTCTTTTGGGCTGGCGGAAAATTTCACCGGATCAACATTGCATCTAAACATGTGAGCGAGATTCCATTTCGCGTAAAGGATACACGTAAGGTTGCTGACGCGCTGCGCGTACCAGTCGATGTAGCACCGGAGTCTTTCGATGTTAAGATATTGCGATGGGCGTCGGTTTCGCCAACCGGTAACGCTGTTATATATCAGGCACTGGGGCATTTGTATCGTAAGTCCTTGCCCGACGGAAAGCCGGCGCGAATTACGGCGCAACAAGACCATTTCGAATTCTACCCATCGTTTTCGCGCGACGGTAAACAAATTGTATACACTACGTTCAGCGACTCAGGCCTAGGTAGTGTGCGGGTCGTAAATGCCGTCGGCGGTGAAGGACGCATCATCTCGCAACAGCCGGGTCATTATGTAGAACCCGTTTTTTCGCCAGATGGCAAACATGTGGTCTATCGTCGTATCGGCGGCGGATATTTGAGAAGTCCCACATGGTCACAGGAGCAAGGTGTTTATGTCGTAAACCTTCAAACCAATGATACGCATCGCATATGCAAATCCGGTTCATCGCCGCAATTCGGCATGAGTAACGATCGCGTTTTCTTGACCCGCATCAAAAGAGAAAAAGAAACTGCAAAACGAAAACTAATTAGCTTGGACCTTGATGGCAGCGACGAACACACACATTATAGCTCTGAAAACGCTACCGAGTTTAGCCTGTCGCCGGACGGTCAATGGCTGGCGTTTACCGAACGCTTCAACGCTTACATCACACCGTTCGTGCCAACCGGCCGAGAAGTTGACATTGGCCCCAAAAGCAAGGCCATTCCCACGACCAAGGTATCTCGCGATGCGGGACAATTTCTTCACTGGTCCGGGGATAGTCAAACGCTACATTGGACGCTGGGGCCAGAGCTATTTTCCCGTAAACTAAGTGAGGTGTTTAGCTTTGTTCCGGGCGCGCCCGACGAACTTCCTGATCCGCCAGAAGCTGGTGTCAATATATCTTTTCCCTTTAAGCATGATTCGCCCAAAGGAAAAATCGCCTTTGTCGGCGGGCGCATCATCACGATGGATGCGGACCACGTTATCGAAGATGGCGTGATTGTTGTGGACCAAAATCGTATTACCGCGATAGGGCCTCGCAGTCAAATTTCGATCCCTAGCGATGCGCTCAACATTGACGTCAGCGGTAAGACGATCATGCCGGGCATTGTCGATGTCCACGCCCACGGCCCGCAAGGTACAAACGGTTTTACGCCGCAGCAGAACTGGATGTCTTATGCATCACTAGCTTTTGGGACAACAACAATTCACGATCCATCCAACGACACGAACACTATCTTCGCAGCGGCGGAGTTAGCCAAGGCGGGATTGATTCGCGGACCACGTGTATTCTCTACCGGGACAATTCTTTACGGCGCGAAGTCTTCATTCAAAGCTGTCGTCAATGGGCTGGACGATGCCCGGTCGCACCTGCGAAGAATGAAAGCTGCAGGGGCGATTAGCGTGAAGAGTTACAATCAACCACGGCGCGATCAACGCCAGCAAGTGATCTCAGCTGCCCGCGAAATCGACATGATGGTCGTTCCCGAAGGTGGCTCACTATTCCAACACAATATGACTATGATCGTTGATGGACATACCGGCGTCGAGCACGCCATCCCGGTTGAGCGGGCATACAACGATGTAACGCAACTATGGTCCGGTTCACAGACGGGCTATACGCCAACTATCGTCGTTGGGTATGGCGGCATTTGGGGTGAAAATTATTGGTACCGACATACCAAAGTCTGGGCCAATGAACGACTACTAAGTATTGTGCCTCGGTTCGTGGTTGATCCTCCTTCGCGCCGACGCTTCTCGGCGCCGGCCGAGGAATACAATCACATCCATATCGCGGAGTATTGCAAATCGCTCGTCGACGCCGGTGGGCATGTTCAACTCGGCGCTCACGGACAGATGGCTGGTCTAGCTGCACATTGGGAGCTATGGTCGTTCGTTCAAGGTGGCATGACAGCGCTTCAAGCTATTCGCGCAGCGACGTTTGACGGTGCGCGTTATATTGGTTTAGACGGCGATGTTGGCTCGCTTGAGACGGGCAAGCTCGCTGACTTCCTGGTGCTAGATGGCAACCCATTGGAAGAAATTCGCCAAACTGAAAACATCCAGCTGACCATCATCAACGGACGTGTCTTTGACGCAAAAACAATGAACGAAGTTGGTAATGAGCCTCGTAATCGCAAACCGTTTTTCTGGGAAACCGATTACAGCTCGCTTCGATGACGACGAGCGAACGAATCTTAAAAATCAATGTTGTTTAGCCAACCAGGCAGTTATGCTGCGCTTAGTGTGGCATGGCGAAAAATAAAAATGTGGGTTGCCCCCCTCAGGATTTATGTCCAAAACGGGCTTCAGGAGTATAGTTTCGCATTGTGCGTTTGCACAACTCCTTGTTTTACAATAGGTTACGACTGCCTAGCTCAAGCCACCCCTTGCGGTATCCGACAAACCATAGACGCATTAGCGCCGATTCCAATCGCGATGAGGCCAAAGTAGTTTCAAGCATACCATCGCGCGAACATAGACGGTCGTTACAGACTTTGTCTCGCATAAAAGGAAAAGGCTATGAAACTCATTCAGATGATCATCAACCTACTCGAAGGATTCGTCCCACTAATTGCACTAGGCATGGAAGGTTAAAGCAAAATCTTTTTCTATTGAAGATTTACTTAAATGCCAGACGTGCTCTTTTCTACAATAGAGGTATTCGCATGAATTATCCATTATCATTTAAAGAGACGCTCATTTTGCGATGGGTCGGCCTTGTGTTTCCCACGATGGCTATCGCGATTATTGCGGCACTTAGCAGCTTGTCGCTCTCTTGGGCTGGATAGTGAGTGTATCGTTTAGTGCCGAACATATGTCATTAACGGAATGGCGCTTACGATCAAGTATTCGATGTCGGTTGCGTACGAATTCAACCCACAACGACCCAACCATAGGCCCCAGCAACGCGAAACCGGCCATGCTGGCGTGTACACCGATTGAACTTTCGCTAACCACGAATAATACGAAGCTCGCCCCCGCACCGAACAGGACCGCTATGTGCAACCGATGTCGCCAGATGTCCGCATCGAAAAACGGTCTACGTGTCAGACGGATTGGTATCAAACATCCGACCGTGGCTATCAATAGCATAAGCGGAAATGTCGCACCGGCTGGCGGAAAAGCGGCACGATAATAGCGTCTGTGCAGCAGTGCCGTCATCACGTCGGCTTGCAGATATACGCCCGGCACATCTTCTATGATGCCCTGGCTATACTTCGCGGCATGTCGATCAGAAGGTAAGCCCCAGCGTGCCTGACGAAAATCTCCAATCAACACCAACTTACCAGCCACCATCTTTGCGATAGTTTCATCATCAGCGGTGAGAATTGATTCGTACGCAATAGTACGAGATTCCCACGACGCGGGATCATGCAAAGAACACGTCAGGCTATATAGAAAATCTCCTTTTTGAATTCCTGGTCCATCAACTTGGCTTTCCATCGATTTCGTGGTATCAATAATGTCTCGTTCCCGCAAATAGGTGCCAGGCCCGGTTTGATATAAAAGAGAAATATCCCAACTAGATTGACCCGCCGCAACATCTAGCACCGCGTTCGGATGAAGTACGGATGATAAGGCCGCTAGCGAGAGCGTTGGAAATGTTACGCCATCTTGACGATGCACCGCTAGGACAAACTCACCTTCACGCTTGACCATATCTCGCGCGACAATCGCGCCGTGTCGTAGTTTATCACCCAAAATGCGCAGCAATGTTGGACTCAGCGCCGGACGCCCCGCTTGATCGTAATTTCTAGTAGCCAAGACGACAGGTATGCCAGCCTTGTCCAATCGCATCACGGCTTGGGCTAGTGCATGGTCCCCCGGTTGCTCAGATCGAAAATAATAATCCCAGACCACCGCGCCAGGCCGAGCTGATCGCAACCTGTCCAGAAGCCGACCATGAACACCGCGCCAACTTCTGATGTTTTTAGTAACGCCAACCATGCCCTGAGCTTTGGCTATTAACTCCACCGCGTCAATAGTCTCGTCGAACACCCCTACAATGACGATACTATTCTGCGGGTTAAGCGTCGAGACCATGCTTGACGCCGACATATTCGCACCGAGATACGCAGCACCATCGACTTGCCAACGTACATTGAACAGTATAGTTGATGTCCAGATCGTAAGCCCCACGAAAGCGACAAACACTGCAGCAAAACCCCAGCGAGACTTGGTCGCCGCGCCGATGGCTAGCCTACGCAATCGATATCGCATCGTTAAGGGCTTCGTGCGTATCCGATCGCCCCGGCAATAAGCATCGAGATCGTCAGCCAGCATCTGCACATTATTTAGTCGTGAAGTGCGCTCCCAGGTCATACATCGTTCGATCAAAATACGAATATCACGAGCACGATCGACATCATGCAACTCAGGCATACGCGGCAATTGCTTGCGAATACGCTCAAGCAAGGCCTCTTGCGGCGATTGATCCGGCGTTGCTGTCAGCGGATAGGGATAGTCTCCATCGGTAACTATTTCAAATAACATCACGCCCAATGACCAGATGTCACTTCGTTCATCAATCGTACCGCTCACACCGCCCCATGCCTGCTCAGGAGACATATACTTCAGCGTCCCGAGTACATCGCCGAGATGCGTAATCGTTTGTCGTACCGAGCTACTCCATCCGGTAGCGTCTATACTGCAGATACCAAAATCCAAGATGTGCGGATTGCCATCATCGTCAATAATGATATTGCGGGGCTTGAGGTCACGGTGAACCACGCCTACACGATGGGCGTCCCCCACCGCCTGACACACACGTTGGAATATCGTTAATTTTTCTATCAGGGTTTCACACCGCTCAGCTAAATATTCATCGAGGTGCGTACCGTTGACATGATCCATTACGAAATATTGGGTGTCGTTTACAGTGCCAGATTCTAGACACTTTACGATCCACGGAGATTCGATTCGCTCAAGGACGCTGATTTCGCGATCAAATCGCTCTCGCTCCATATCTCCCGATAGGCTCAACACCTTCAACGCGACCACCTGCGGCTGGCCCTTCATCCACCACGCTTTGTACACTACGCCAAATCGCCCTCGGCCAATTTCTTTGACGATGCGACAATCTTTAATTTGAGGCAGCATGGATTTTCGGCCTAGCTCAAAATACTGCTGCAAACAGGCGCGACATCGAGATAAATGATTGTCCAATTCGAGGCTGCGCTCGGCGCCTAGTCGATCTTTTGCATGAGCGGTAATCGCGTCTAGATCAGGACATTGTTTATATGCTGCCATGGCGAAATCCGATGGAAAGACTACCTTGCCAAAGTGCGTAGCTTACTATCCAGCGTCCGGCGATGCACACGACGTTTTAGCTATTCGCCTAACCAGTATCGGCGTTCTGCACATGGCGTGATTACGGAATCCAGACTTGGAATGTAACATCCCCCCTATCCTTCCTGAAACCCCAACAAGTGTCACTGCGACTTCATTTCTTGTATTCGTAGAACAAATCAGGCGGCAGATATGCTATAAGAGCGAGGCGAGTGCGCGCTTGAGTATTTTCCCCGTAGGGCCTGTTGGCAGGCTTTCGCTGAAAATGATGCGGCGCGGGACTTTGAAGCCGGCGAGTTTTTTCTTGGCGAGGATTTTCAACTCGCTCACATCGACTTCTGAGCCAGGTGAAAGAATCACGAATGCGATGGGGACTTCGCCGCGTAAATCATCTGGCTGCCCAATGACCGCCGCTTGAAGCACCGCTTCATGAGATTCTAGCACGTCCTCAATTTCTCGCGGGAATACATTTTCGCCCCCCACGATGATCATATCCTTCACGCGTCCCGTGATGGAAAGAAAACCATCTGCGTCGAGCTGGCCTACATCGCCGGTGAGATACCAGCCATCTTTGGTCATGACCTTGGCTGTTTCCTCCAGCCTGTTGTAATAGCCTTTCATCACACTCGGGCCTTGCACTTGAATCTCACCATCTACGCCATCGGGACAACGCTGGTCATCCTCGTTGATGAGTCTTATTTTAGTACCGGGAATCACTTTGCCTACGGTGCGCTCACGATGATACGCATCGGTGCATATACACACCACGGGAGATGTTTCGGTTAGGCCATAACCCTCGCGTAGTAATAAGTTAAATCGATCGCGAAATGCGTTGCGAACCGCATCAGATAACGGCTCACCACCGCTAATGGCGATTCGCACTGACTCAAACGTATCTGCGTTGGTAGATTTCGTGCGGAGCAGCGCGGCGAACATACTAGGAATAGCCAGCAACACTGTGATGCGCTGCTTGGCAACTATACGAGCAACGACGGCCGGGCTAAACCGCGGCACGGCATAAACATAAGCCCCCATGTACATGGGAACTAACACATTGGCCGTCAAACCAAAAACGTGGAACGGCGGTAGCATATTGAGAAACCGCTGTCTCGGATCAATGTTGAGCGCTGAGATAGTGTTCTTGCAGTTAGAAGCTAGGTTGCGATGCGTAAGCTCAACCCCCTTTGGCTGACCGGTTGTGCCAGAGGTGTAAAGGATCAACGCGGTGTCATCAGGCGATACCTCGGGTAACGCAGGGCGAGGCGTAATACTCACCCACAACAACCCTCGTTTTAGCGGCAGGTCTTCTAAATATACGGTGCGAACCGGCAATTCGGACATCAAATCGCTAAAGTGTTTCACCGTAATAACCAGATCAAGTCCAGCATCTTTGACGATGTTGACTAGCTCATCACTCGCTAGCAGAAAATTGAGCGGCACGGCTATTCGTTTTGCCCAAAGCACGCCGAGAAAGACTGCGGGGAACATGCTAGACGCTGGAAGAACAATACCCACACGCGGGCAATCGGTAAGACGACAGATGGTGGTCCTCATTACAGCCGCAAGCTTTAACACCTGACCATAGGTAAGCTGCCGACTGGCATCCTCGACAGCTATGCCTCTTTTTGAGCGTGAAGCTATTTCGACTATTTCTTGCAGTAACACAGCGCGATCTCTCCGTTGGTCTCACGAGTTTTCGAGCTTATGCCCATGAACACCCACTGTCCATCACGGCGTCCACCATACATATCACTTGCCGGATATAACCCAAGAGTATCAGCACCGGTTACTGAGATTGCAATTTTCCACATAGCAGTGACGTCACAAATGTAACACATATTTCGAAGTGGATAGGTCTCCGTACCGTTCGTCCCATATTCCGT
Organism: Phycisphaerae bacterium; assembly: GCA_029260115.1. GTDB lineage: Bacteria > Planctomycetota > Phycisphaerae > UBA1845 > UBA1845 > JAJRPG01. The sequence goes on from JAJDDW010000005.1 coordinate 18,654, forward strand.
GTCAGCCAGCATTATCACTGACCTTAAAACTACGATTGTATACCCTAATAGATAACGGCCAATACTTCATTTTCCGATATACCTTTCGCCCAGCTTTTTTTAGTACGGTATCAGTCGAGGACAGTCAAATGAACGTTCAGAATAGCACACAACAGCCCCCGATTACATCTACCCAGCACCGAAGCCAGCAGCTTATTGATTTGCTGCGTACCCATTACGAAGTCTCCAGAGATATTCGTCATGGAATCTGCATGCTCAACGGCGGTATGTACGACAAAGCTCAAGCCGCGTTTCAGCATGCGTCGCAACAGGGATGCGCCGACCGTTCGCTCCCGTCATTCCTGGCCGCTTGCCTGATAGGAAACGGACATCTTCGAGACGCGACACGACACTTCGCGGACATGGTAGCAGACGACGAAACTGATACCCGGGCTCAGATCAGACTTGCGCTGGCATTATGGGCTGGCGGGAATCAAGACGAAGCAATTCTCTCGCTCAGAGAAGCCATTCGCTGCGACCGCGAAAATGCAGAACTTCACTTTCAACTTGGCACCCTACTCACAGCCATGGATCGCATAGAAGAAGCCGAGCTACGATTTACACAAGCACTGACGATTCAAAAAGATTATGCCCAAGCGTATGTCAGCTTAGCTATGTGCTGCGGCGTACGGCAAGCACCGGTAGAAGCTGTCAAACATTTGAAATATGCCCAATCGATCAGGCCATTTGATGCACGCATCGGACTACTGCTCACCCAAGCAGCCCGCGCAGCACAGCAGCAAGGACTCTCGCTGGCGGTTCACGCCCAGATGCCCCTAGAGGATCATCTCAGCGACGAAGCAGGTATTGATTTGCTGTCTCGCGTCATCGAACAAGAGCCAGATTTCGTCAATGCTTTTTTGTCTATACCATTCGATCAAATAGACACCAACATTTTTTCCATGTTGCTTATCACAATTCGCATAGCATTAGAACGACAGCCAGAACATGCCGAGCTTCACTATCATTGTTGCCAAGTTCTCGAACGATTAGGTCAATCGCATGAAGCCATTAACGAAGGCGAACTAGCCGTCGCACTTGACCAGCAGCACACCAAAGCGCTCATCATGCTAGCTAATCTTTATCGTGCGACGAATCGAAGCCATGACGGCGCTTCGCGTTTGGAACAAGCTATCGCCCTCGGCGCAGACTATGCCGATGTGCATGTGCTACTTGGTCATCTATATCGAGATTGTGGGCATCTGGATTGGGCGCGATCCTCTTACGAGCGTGCTTTGGCGCTCAACGGCCACTACGTGGAAGCCCAACAAGCATTGACTTCTTTAGCTACGCGATAACATACGGCGAATTATATGTCATTATTATTAGAGATATTGGGTCGCGGTTTAATCAGCGAGCTTGCTGCAGTTTTCGATGAGGACCTGCAGGGTAGCGATGTTGCGCCGATGACTCAAGAGGCTCTCTCTCCCGGCGAAAATATACATAACTCGTTACTGACACCGGACATGGACGATCCCACGGCATGGGCTGTTTCCCGTCTGCTGAGTGCGGATTATTCATTGGCCTTCGAATTATTTTCTAAAATCCTAGAACAACAACCTCACAACATCACTGCCCGGATCGGCTTGGCCTGCGCTTGCGATGAAATCGGCATGCCAGGCGACGCGATCGAACTGTTGGAAGAAGTTGTCACAAGGCAAGACGATCACGCCATAGCTTGGTTTGGCCTGGGATTTTGCCACGAAAAAGCAGCACAGATTGAAAGAGCCATTGCCTGTTACGAAAGTGCCATCGACATCGCCCCTGAATTACGCAATGCCCACGAACGCCTAGCCGCGATTTATCTCAAACTCGACAACGTGGATATGGCTATCACCCACTACGAACACATTTGCTGGTGCGTACCTGCAGAAATTGAATCGGCTATTACGCTAGCGAATTTGTATATACAAGCAGAGCGACACGAAGATGCCATAGAGAAGTTTGAGCATGTCCTTACGCTTGATCCCGACAATTGGGATGCCCAACAAGATTGCGTAAGCGCCTTAACCGATGCCGGCAGGCAACATGAAGCGATACAGATGCTCGAAGACTTGGTAGATCAATATCCCAACAGCGCTGCGCAATACATTCGATTGGGAGATCTGTATAAGTTGGTCGATCGTAGTGATGAATCGCTAAAGGCTTACGAACGCGCTTTAACTAATAATCCTGAATACCTAGAAGCGGCGATTAAAACCGGGCGGGGGCAGCTGCAAGCGGGTCGCTTTATCGAATCAGTTCGATCATATAGTCGAGCCGTTGACATTAACGATCGCTTCGTAACGGCCTATGTCGGTCTTGGCATTGCGCAACAGGCCGTGGGCTTAACGCAAGAAGCATCTGCAAGTTTCGATTCGGCGGCAGAGATAGAGCCTAACAGCACCCTCTTATTCAGCGAAACGGCTAGATTGCAATTAGAATGTGTCGCGGCTCAGCAGATGAACGAATATATATCCCCAGAGAACATCGCTAAAGGAAGATTGGACGCGGCGGTGTCTCCGGTCGACAACATGCTGGATCAGCAAATCGCCAAGATACAGCAAACGCTGCAACATCGCCCAAACTATGCAGACTTGCATTACCGATTAGCACAACTCTTGCAGCATCGGGGTGATGTAAGAGCGGCTATCGAAGCTTATCGCCAAGCGGTTCAAATCAACCCCAACTATCTGAACGCGCTAACAAAACTGGGCATAGCGCTTCGCGAAATAGGTGAACTAGACGAGGCCATCGAAGTCTTCCAGCGGGCACTTGATCTTGAACCGCAAGCTGTGGACCTGCATTATCAACTGGGATTGATTTTTGCAGATCGCCAGCAATTTACTCAGTCTATCGATAGATTCGAACGAGCCGTCGAAGCTGACCCAGAAAATGAAGACTACATTGCGAATCTAGCCTTATCGCTACAAGACATGGGCCTGATGGACCGGGCCACGGCCAGTTGGCAGACGGCTGCAGACCTCTATGAAGCTTCTCGTCCCTCAACCTCAATGAGACAACACCAATAGTCCTGCCTGAAAGTGCCAGGCAATGGACGATATTGACATAAGAGACGAGAAAACGATAAGTTTACCATGCCGCCAATTAGACACAAATAGTAATTGCGCCAACATTCAAGCAAGCTCGAGAATCAATTACTCGTCTAACATTTGCTTTACCACATCCTCAAGTTCAACACCATGATTGATGTCATACACCAGGCCATCGCGATCCACTACGATAAAGCAAGGCACGGCATAAATATCCAAACTTTTTCCACTACCAATATTGATGATTTCTTGCTCGACACAGTTAGGCCAAGGTGTCATGTCACGTTTGAATACACGCTCCATTAGCTTGGGATCGTGGTCAATCGACACGCCAAGCATTCGTAAGCCTTTGTTGCTATTCTTTGTAAACATATACATCAAATCTGCCCAAATGTTTGTCGAATTAGCGTTATGGCCCGACCAGTAACCAATCACCAATACTTTACCCTTATAGTCGTCTTTGGTTGATATTTTTCGACCGTCACGCGCGGTATAGATGACATCAAATGGCTTACCAAGCAGTTGAGGACGAAGCACTTCCTCTTGAGCGCTAAGCGTATTTGCATCCTCAGGATAATCTTTCACGAAACGCTGTAGGGTCTCCTTCGCCTCTTCAAGCTGCTCAGATAACACTAAGTTTCTAATCAGACTAGCATAAGCAACCGGACGCCTTGCAGACGTAGGAAAGTCGGCAATGTAAGCTCGATAGCGTTCCATCGCGCCGCTGACACGCTTTTTTCCGGGCATACCTTCCGCGCGAGCACCATACACAAAAGCTTGTATAGCATACCAACGATTCTCCATATCGAGTATCGGTTCTGGTTGACTTTTAGAAATCTTTGCCGTCAATTCGAGAAGCTGCTGCAACGACTGTGGCTTAAATCTTGCTAAATCAGCAAGTAAGCGGAGCTTTGTAACCAACACGTTTGTTCGGTCGCGGCTTTTTGGAAATCTTTGTAGTAATTCATCGATTGCAGCAATTGCTTGTTCATGTCGCGCGAAGTAATCGTCACTATCAGAGGTCGACGCCCCAGGCGCTGACAACTTCATTATATGCGCAATCAACTTCGATTCAGTCAGGCCTTCTGTTTGTGCCAATGCTAATGGAGCCAACGTACTCAACACCGCCAAGAAGACAATCAGTGGCAAAGCATTCAAATGTTTACGATCATATCCAAACATAATTTCCTACCTCACTTTCGAGCAAATAAAACAACTCCCATAGATTAGCAAAACAGGAAAAAGCTTCAACCACATAAATCGTCCCCCACGAGGTCAATTCGCAACTTAGCACCCGTGGTAACACCTTGTTACAGCGGCATGACAACCTTTTGACCGTCACAGCAATATTTCTCCAACGAGGACACCATCGGCCTGTTACCATCAAGGTCAACACTATGCAACGGCCAACGGCCACCATATCCAAACTTCAACGAGGTGGGCACAATGTCGCCCTGCAACAAACGACGACCATAGCATCCTTCCGCCCACTTCACATCGGGGCAGCAACGTAGAAAACTAAGGCCCGCAATCGACAACAGACTGGTTTCCCCCACCATACAACCTAATTGAATGCCAACACCCTCTCGCCGAGCAAACGCAGCCAGCCGCAGTGATGGCATCAGTCCACCACACTTACTAATACGTATATTGAAATGGTCAGCCACACCTAGCGAAATCAGCCGCTTCGCATCATCCATATCAACTAAAGACTCATCATGTACAATCGGCAGTGCACCGCTGCCCCTAAATGGTAGAAGTAGAGATTCTTGACCACGCGCTACTGGCTGCTCTACGGCTTCGATAGGATATTTCCCCAGCCAAGCCATCGCTTCGCCAATTTCTGCCTCGCCCCACTGACTATTCGCGTCAACGCGCAAACGAACACGCCCACTTGCAAGCGGTCCACGCAGATAGGCAACAACCTTCTCCATTCGAAGATGGTCATCAGGAAATCCCACTTTTAGCTTGTAACACCGTAAGCCTCCCCAATACATTTTGCGTAATTGTTTTCTAAGTCGTTCAAGGCTCGCCGTGGCCAATACGCCGCTAAATCGTGCGCAACCCACGCTACCAGGCGAACCAAAGCCCGGCATCCCCATCCATTGCGTTACATCTTCTACACCACGATTGAAACATTGCATCGTTGCATCAAGCAAGGCCATTTCCACTGCCCCGCGCGCACTGAATATCCTCCGACCTTGGCTATCGTGAAACGCAAGACCGTCAATAAAAGCAAGCGCCTCGGGAAAACTCGTGGGATGAAAGTCCAGCAACGTCGGCGTGAACACCTGTTCGATAGCTTCGACCACGCTGTCAGCCGTCTCGCCAGTCACATAAGGCCGGGCGACAGATTCGCCATAGCCGAGTACGCCGTTTTGAAACTCTATACAAACAACAACGGGGTCCGCATAAGCCCGCTGAGCCGCAGCGTGTTCTACTCGACTTCGCAGAGGAATTCGAAGCGGATAGGTAGTCACACGTTGTATAACAGCTCGCTTCACCTGCTCGTCCAGTAGAACATGCGCCACTTCTTGAACACTAACGAACCATCATCATGGCCAATGTCGTTGTACGAGCGATTCGATTGGTAGATCACGCTTACAAATCGGGCTACTCTGACGTTGAGGGTACGTTTAGGGTCGTAGGTGTGGCCGCTTGCCCGTGCATCCTCACCTGCGCCAGAACCCCAGACATCAAGACTATCGTCGCCCCTAGAATCAGCAATAATGATAGCCATTTTTTAGATTTTTCTCGCATGCCTGCGAAAGCTGGAGACTTACCAGCCAGTCCGCTGGCAATGAAAAACACGGCCAGTGCAGCGAAGAATTTAATGCCGAATATGGCATGATAAGGCATCGGCTTAACTTTGGGCGGCATGGCGAGTAAGGCGAAATTGATTCCGCCAGTGAGCAGCAATAGCCCCACACAACCAAACACAAACTTAGCCCACCGAGAGCGCACGGCTTCGCGCAATCGATTATGATCCTCTGGTGAAAGCACAGACGAAGCAGCCGGCGTCAACACTAGCCTGAGAAACGCCGCTCCACCAATCGCAACAATTACCGCGCCGATGTGTAACCATCGTGACACTACTACAACGACATCCATTTCGCTCATAAAAAGTCACTCGCTTAAAGTTTGATGCATTTCTAAAATTATTAGAACCAGCTCTATTGTTGTGTGGCGATCAAAACTCGGTTTTCCCGGAAGATCGTTGCAACAATGCGACACACATTACCGTAGAATGCAATAATAGAGGCGCCTTGCGCCAACCAGTCTATGGTTCTAGCAGGTCGGGCTGAGTAAGCACCTCAAAATTTCTACTTCGCAGCACTTCCACAGCCTGCTCAAGCGTGTCCGGTAAAACGACAATAGCCGCATTGCCGAATGGTCTGACCAGCAGCGCGTATGTGTAGTGAATGCTAATTTCCGCTCCCAGCAACGCCGCCCAAATCTCCAGCAGCCCGCGTTTGCCATGAGGCACGCTAACCGCGAGAAGTTCAGTCTCACTTACTTGAAATCCGGAATCACGCATCACGTCATAAGCCCTATCTGGCTCGTCGACGACCATACGACAAATCGCACAATCGACAGAATACACCACCGACACAGCTAAGATGCGTACATCCGTCTGGTCGAACAGCTTGGTGAGACGAAAAATCTGACCGACTCGGTTCTCGATAAACACCGATTGCTGTCGAACGGTTGGTATGTCGTGGGATGAAGCGGTTTCTAATGGTTCCAACATCATGCCTCATAGTGTAGCCAGTCTCGCTTCTACTGAAAGCCTTTTCTTGCGTTTATGATCGCCAAGGTGCCATTTTCGCAGGTAAACCGCCTGTCACCTTGGCAGTTGGCAGTGCAGTTTAGCATTATCCCGATAAGGCAAATATTCATAACTCCTTACAATACAATAGCTTAGGTATTTTATTATTTGGTGTCGATGTGGCACGGAGCCTGCAATTACTCTCAGTAGAGCAAAACGCGCAGTTAGCTTGCGCGAGTCTATGCAAGGAGAAAACGTTATGTCAAAAGTCATTGGAATTGACCTCGGAACCACAAATTCAGTCGTAGCCGTCACGGAAGGCGACACGACTAAGGTGCTCACCAACGCCCAAGGGGCAAGACTGACACCCTCTGTGGTCGCGATTACGGATAAAGGGGAGCGACTGGTTGGCCAAGTTGCTCGTCATCAGCAGGTGACCAACCCTGAAAATACCGTGCATTCGATCAAACGATTCATGGGCCGACGTCACGATGAAGTGGGTGAGGAAGAAAAAACAGTCCCCTACAAAATTGTTGGGGGGGCGCAGGAACTGGTTAAGGTTGAAATTCGTGGCAAGATGTACACGCCGCCAGAAATCAGCGCGATGGTCCTGCAAGACCTCAAGAAAACGGCTGAGGATTATCTGGGCGAGACCGTCACGCGGGCCGTGATTACTGTGCCAGCTTATTTCAACGACGCCCAACGTAAGGCTACAAAGGATGCTGGTGAGATTGCTGGCCTTACAGTCGAAAGAATCATTAACGAGCCAACCGCCGCAGCCCTTGCCTATGGATTGGAGAAGAACAAAGAACAAACCATTGCGGTATTTGACCTTGGTGGCGGTACATTCGATATTTCCATTCTCGAAATCGATCCTGAAATCGGCACGTTTGAAGTCAAAAGCAGTAGTGGCGATGGGCATCTCGGTGGCGACGATTATGACGCAGAGTTAATCAACTTCCTAGCTAACGAATTCAAAAAGCAGGAAGGCATTGATCTGCGCGAAGACCCCATGGCTCTTCAACGGCTTAATGAAGCAGCCGAAAAGGCTAAGTGCGAGCTATCCACCGTCCTGGAGACTACGATCAACTTACCCTATATCACGGCGACCAACAGCGGGCCTAAGCACCTACAGATTACAATGAAGCGTAGTCAATTTGAGCAGCTTACCAAGTCGCTTACTGATCGCTGCCGTAAGCCGGTCATGGACGCACTTCAAGGCGCAAAGATGACAGCTAAGGATATTGACGATGTCGTACTCGTCGGCGGTTCTTCGCGTATGCCTGCGGTTCAATCACTATGCAAAGAGATTTTCGGTAGAGAGCCAAATAAAGGCGTTAATCCTGACGAGGTTGTGGCTATCGGCGCGGCGGTTCAAGGTTCCGTCCTTGCGGGCGAACGTGATGACATTGTCCTATTAGATGTCACACCGTTGACACTTGGCGTCGAAACGATGGGTAGTGTCATGACGCCGCTCATTGAAGCCAATACAACCATCCCCACTTCCAAAGCGGAAGTGTTTTCCACGGCTGCGGATAACCAGACAGAAGTCACGATCCACGTGTTGCAGGGTAACCGCCCCATGGCTAGTGATAACAGAACGCTAGGCCGATTCAATCTTACGGGAATCGCGTCCGCACCGCGTGGCGTTCCGCAAGTTGAGGTTAATTTCGATATTGACCGCAACGGTATCATCAGCGTTTCAGCCAAGGATAAAGCCACTGGCAAGGAGCAGTCGATTCGCATCGAAGGTGGCGGCGGACTATCCGACGCTGAAATCGAAAAGATGAAAAAGGAAGCCGAATTGCACGCCGCAGACGATCTCCAAAAAGCAGAGTCTGTGAAAATGCGTAACGAGGCTGACCAGTCTGCATATCAAATTGAGCAGCAGCTCAAAGAGCATGGCGAAAAGATTCCCGGGGACGAGCGTGGCAAGGTCGAAGCCTCGATCAACAATCTCCGTGAAGCCCTAAAAGGTGACGACGTCGAAGCTATCAAGAAGGCGCAGGAGACGCTAATGCAGGATGCCCAAACCATAGGGAAGATTATCTATGAAGAAGCAGCTAAGCAGCAGCAAGGCGCCCCAGCGACAGATGGCGCTGCACCTGGCACGGAGACAACGGATGACGCAGCGGATGACAATGTTATCGATGCGGAATTCGAAGTAAAAGACGCCAAATAACGCGCTTTTTGAAATAATATCAAGCGCCTGGCGATAGCACCATGCGCGATTAAACACTACCAAGGCCCACCGGTCGATTCACTCCGGTGGGCCTTTTTTCGTACGCCGCCTGGTTCGGGCCTCCGGTACAAATTCTCCCAATAATAGATGTTAAGCTAGTGCGAACAGGGTCCGAAAAGCTATTGGTGAATGCACCGGTGCGCGCGGAATACGCGCGTATCTGCACAGTCAGGGTCTCGATTTACTATGGTAAATAATAATGACAATACCAACTTCCCGACTAAGCAAGTTCCCAAAAAGGACATCTTGCCAATTGGTTCATTGACTGCTCACGGACCATCCGCTTCGCTAAAGCTAGTTTTACTTATAGTCGCAGCCGCCAGTATGACGATGCAAGCGGCCTTGTTTTTTGCGTCTGACTTAATTGTCACTCCCGATTCAGCCGGCTACATTTCATTGGCCCATGGGCTGGTAGAAAATGTAGACTTTCGCCAAGATTATTTTCAGTTCCGCACACCGGCTTACCCCATGTTTTTAGCTGTTATTTTCAAGATTTTTGGTAAAACGAGCGTCATCGTGTTGCCCTTGCTACAGCATGTCATGGTAGTAAGCAGCGTGCTCTTGACATGCTTAACGGCCTATGAACTCAAACCATCGAGGAGTTTCGCACTCATCGCCGGACTCATCTCAGCCGGCGGATTTCATGGGGGCGCATATGCTAACGCCGTCCTCACTGAAACGCCCTATGCACTGACAGTCATAATTTGCGTTTATTATAACGTTCGATATCTCGGTCGAGGCGAACGTAAGTCTATCATCATTGCCTCCTGCGCCGCAGGCATAGCGACCATGATTCGTCCGGTTGGGCAAGGAATGATCGTCGTTTGCATCGTAGTTGTATTCTTACGATACCTATTCGGGGCAACATCGAGCCACTCGAAATGCATCTCGCCTCCAAAAAATGCTGTGCCATCTCGGTCACTCCTCCAAAGACCAGCATTTGAAATGGCCATGGCCCTTCTGCCCGCCCTCTTAATCGTTGGTCCGTGGCTGGGCTATAAGGCATCGCTATACGGACGATTCGATTTGTCTTACGCCGGAAACATGGCATTTTATCAGCGTGCGGTGGTCCATGAAGGCGTAGACCCGTCCGGCTTTCCAGCCTTTGCCCCCATCGGCCGAGCTATCCAACAAGCACAGGATTCAGGATACATCGATAAGAACCTACCTCACCAAGATTTTTATACCGCAGTGAGTGCATACCAATATGCATACAAAACTCCGCTAAGCGATGCCGCGTATGCAGTAGGCGAAGTTGGCCAGCAAATGATGCTCGCCTCGCAAGTCAAGGCGATTTCGCGAACGCCCAAGCACGCTTATCGCACATTCTTCATGCCTGACAAGTTATACCGTTTTCTTCCAGATGGTACGCCAGGTGAAAACGGGAAATTGGCTAAAAATACTGTCTTATTTTCAAGTGATTCCTACGCAGGCTTGGTGACGCAGAATGTGGGCTACGATACTATGCAAACATATTTACCCTTGCAACAATCAGCAAACGTGCTCACACGGCCTTGGGCTTCATTTTGTCAATGGTATCGAGCTAGAATAGAGCTAGGCAAACCTATACTGGGGCTGCTGGACACGCCATACGAAGAGTGGATGGCTTTGACTCTAATTGGCTGTGTCGTCGCGCTAATCCATCGTGATCGCAAGCTTTACTTGGCACTAGGTTTTATCATCGCGTATCACACAGTGATCACTTCGTTTTATGGCGGCGCTCTGCCTCGGTATATAGTGCCAATCACAGCAGTGCTTAGTATTTTTTCCGCCCTACCTCTTAGCTTGGTTTATGATTTTTGCACCATTCGAATGCGCAATCAAAGCTATACAACTAGCCGAAAAATTAGCGCAATTCCTGCGTAGTCGGGAATCACTCCTACGCTAAGATATGAAAAGGCTGGCCAATAGAATAGTCAGCGTGCCGGGCGTCCGTCAGGCGGGTTTGCCAACCATGATAATCGACTGCCCGAATAGTGGCGGCACAAAACGCTCAAAAGCATCTAGATAGGGAGCTAAGCGGTTCAGGATGTTTGCTGGTCCGGCTGTCACATGGCGTCGTTTTAAGACTCGGCTGGCAATCATCCAACCGAAATAGCCCGGCATGTTCATATACGAGGTGTGAACAACTTGTAATTTAGCCGCTTCAAAGGCGCGGCGGAGCGATCGCTTATTATAACGGCGACGATGACCAACTGAACTGTCTAGCTTGCCGTATGCGCTCATGTGGGCGGATGCCACTATGATGACGTTTCCGTTAGGCCTACAGAGCTGACGCATCCCGGAGAGCGATGCGACATCATCTTCTAGGCTATCCAGTAACCTCATACACACGACACTATCGAAAGACTCTGCCGGTAGTTGGTCGTTGGGACAATTCGTCAGGCAGTCTTGCACGAATTCAATATTGGCGTGATGGCGAAATCTCGCTATTGCTTCGTCAAAACTAGGGCCAAAGGGTTCTAAACCGACCACACGGGATCGATTTAGCAAGAAGCGGATAAAGTTACCGTTTCCGCAGCCTATATCACACACGCTGGCTCCTAAGTAAGGGCGGAGTCGGCTATATGTCCAGTGGTTATATTCATACATCTCAGCCAGCATGCCGAGCGAATTGTGCACTTTGTCTTCAATGCTAGGCGTAGCATGAGGAGCGTCTGCTATCATTGATTGGGTTGTCATGCCCATTCTTATCGGCCACTAGTCGGTCCACCTAAATACACTTTTGTTGGACTTCTAGGTTTCGCCCAAATCAGGCGTTGTCCCGATAAAGTAGCGCGAGACAGCGTCCGATAGAGCGCTCATTGCGCGGCTCTGCGGTCTCAAGCATTCATTTTTTACGATTGCCATGATGGCCTATGTTGATAGCAATGGTCGTATCGTATCATCGTAACTTTGAGTTAGCTCAATGGGTATGCTGGATGGGTAAAAGGAACAGGCTATTAGATGGACATGCGCCAAGATAACAAACCCAGTATACTAGAGCCTGTTTTTAGGTTTTGGGGCTATTCCCGCAAAACGTACCGCGACATGGTAGGTCCGGGATGCGCGATCCAAAGTGAACGCCTACTTTTCGCGGTCCCACATTACGGCGCGTTACGCTTTGCCCGAGACGTGTCTGAGTTGATTAACACGGATGCGTACGGTCTAGTTCAATTTCGACAATCATGGTTACTCATCGATGAGACGCTCAAGCCTGAAGGAAAACCACTAGCTTGGATCGAAACAAAAAAAGGCCATCGATATCCAATCATCACACGCACTAGCGATAACCAATTTCACTTTTGGTTCGACGTTGATCGCACGATTCAATTTGTGCAAAATGAAGAACACCTGCGGCACGCGGCACCTTTGTATGTAAAACTTGGCGTCAATCCTCATCGATTACCACGCCACATGCGTGACCTAGCCTTTCATGGTATGCATAGACTTCGTCAATTACGTGGTTCAAGCGGATCGATAGGTCAAGGTTTCGCAGCAGTGGATATGTGGCGTGGCTTGATTCATCGTATAGTAGAATCCCAAAGCAATGCAATACCAACGCCTTTTTGGCCAGACGGAAAAAAGTATGCCTGCGCAGCGAGCCATGACCTCGATACTGTCCAATGTTTTATCAAACCGAAACTGCTGGAACAATTTCGATCCATCGACGAAGACTGCGGGATGCGAACCGCGTGGATGGTCGTCACGGGCAATTTGGAACCTGGCCGAACGGCATTGGATGACTTATACGCCCATGGCCATGAAATTGGGTTTCATGGTACGGTGCACGATCATCGACTTGCCTTTGCCCCGCCAGCGGAGATGGTACGGCGGGTTGCAGAGGTAAGATCGCTGGTTTCATCCTATGGCACGACAGGATTTCGCTCCCCCGCTTATTTGCGTACCCCCAGTTTGTACCGGGCGATTGATGTCGCATTGTCCTATGACATGAGTATGCACGACGCGATAGAGGGCGTGTGTCGACCATCGCCAGCCAACGAGGGATGTGGCACTTGTCACCCCTTCTTCTTGCATGGCACGAACCTGTTGGAAATTCCAACAACAGTGCCGGAAGATTGGCAATACGATTTGATGGGTATTAACGACTGCGACAAAATTTTGTCGTCACAGCTTGAAAATATATCATGCATTAAGATGCGCGGCGGTATCGCGAATGCGTTAACGCATACCGAACCCGAGCCGACGACCAAACCATTTATGATTCAGGCGTATCGTCAACTCATGACGGTCATGGCTCGGGATGAGCAAGCCTGGCTTGCGACGCCTGGCGAGATAAATCGTTGGTGGCGATTAAGAGTTGAATCTATCAATCAACTTTGGACTCAGGGTGTAGCGTATGCCCCCGTCTCGGCATCTCGACATGACTTATTGCTACCCAAGAAACAACGTCAAGCCGCTATACACTAATAAGACAACTAAACGCAGGCCACTGAATCGTAGGCTGTAACGCCATTCGTTTTCGCCGCGTTTATTGGTTTGTTTGCGGAAATAATTAGCGACCCGGCGATCTCGCGCATGAGTGGCAAACGCTCTGCCGTAGCGCCGAAAGCCCTGACCAAGCTAATCAACGGCCTTGGTGTGAATGGGTGCAGGAAGTCAAACGGCTCAATTGACGCGGACTCGAAACATGAATCGGTGATCTGTTTCACGAGGCGCCAGCGGACAAAGGCGGTCTCTTCCGGGCTTTCCCCAGCTAAGCGTCGCAGGAGCGGAATTTTGCGCTGCATGGCTATTTGGGGGTTCATCATGTTCGGTTCTGCAAAAGCGATTCGACCGCCTGGCTTGAGCACGCGAAACATCTCAGCTAGCGATTTTGATACGTCAAGATGATGTAAAATGCTTGAACCGACTACGGCATCGAACATATCGTCTTCATAAGAGAGTGCTTCCGCATCATCAAGGCTAAATGTCACGTCGCCAGGTATTTGCTTCGACGCTGTATGGGCTAACAAGTCTGGTGAAACGTCGATGGCATCAACTTGGCACCCGATAGCAGCGAACGCTCGGGTGAATAGCCCGGTCCCACAACCGATTTCAAGAATCCGCATACCGGGCTTTAGTTTCGCGGTCTGGATGATTAGCGCCGCGCGGCGAGAGGCCCGCTGACGCCCTGCTGGCGATGCCCAATTCCAGACCGACTCCGCCTTATCAGCAATAACCTGGCCATGCTCAATTTCGCCTGGACGTACCATGCCTGCAGCTCCTGTGTTATTGATGGTTCCACGCGGATACTATCGGACAGTTTTACAGCATCCCTGAGCCTAGTAGGCCAACAATGTGCGTTAGTTGAGGGATGATTAGCTTGTCGACGCCTAGCTCGACTGCCTTGGTAGAACCTGGCAGGCAAAATACCGCCGTGGTGGCCATCGAACCAGCAACCGCGCGGGAGAGCATGGCTGCGGCACCGATTTGCTCATAGCTTAGCGTTCGGAATAATTCGCCAAACCCGTCAATTCGCTTGTCTAGCAAGGCGGTGACAGCCTCGACGGTTGTATCGCGTGGCGAAAGACCAGTTCCACCTATCGTGATAATAACCTGACATGAAGCATCGGCGTTCCATTGGCGGATGAGGTTGGCGACATCCTCCGGCTCGTCGGGCACGATCTCATATTGCACAACCGTATGACCGGCTGCGGTTAGCCGCTGGCGGGCCCATTGTCCGCTGTGGTCAGTGTCTGTGGTGCGCGTATCGCTTACTGTTAATACGCCACAGCCGACGGATACGGGATCGGATACTCGATGTAAATCATTGGTCATGATAGTGTAGTCTTTGTATTATTCCAGTTAAATTTTGCACTTGCGGCGTTATATTATTAAGCACCTCGTATTGTCGTCGCAGCATATCGTAATCGCAGGACCGTGCGGGATGAAGCCCGCGGCTCGTTTCGGAGCGAATCATTTTAGCGGCGCAGCACCATGCTTTCCGCGCATGTCATTGACGGTAGCAAACAGCTTGGGATCTCGTTTTAAAAAGCTGACAATTCCCGAAGTCGTCAAACCTAGCACACCCGCGGCCTCGCTAATTCTAGCATTGACCGCATGAATTATATCAAGCAACTCTGCAGCGACAAAAGGATAATCCGTGTTTTTCACGCTGATCGAAATGCTACTACCTTTGTGGCAATATCTACCAATTGTTTCGCCAATCTGGTCGCTGTCTAGGCACACCGGCAGACGGTAGCGATAGGCGATCATCATACGGAGTCGAATAATCGCGCGGCTTTTGTTGATATGCTGGGACCGATCCTCTTCCGCAATGGCTATCAGCTTCGTGGGCAAGTGTCGTAAACGCACTGCTGAGCATGTTTTGTTACGCTTCTGACCGCCTGGCCCGGATGCCCGGTAGACATCTATCTCACATTGCTTGAGCAGAGCGAGGTCGTCATGAAACAACAGTTCGCGTGCTTCTTCAGGATTCGATTCTGATGAAAATGACAAAAATAACCCACCTTGTAGCGCCACCCGGCGTAAACGATGTCGTTACAACGCGCCTGGAGTCGCCCGATACACAGACATGCCGTGCACCTACCAGCATCTAATAGCTTCATGGTATGCCATTTGTGACGCTTTCGCACATAACAAGCTATTATTCGGACTATTAGCCAGCACAATACCTATCGGACGCCCTGCTTTGCTGTCTCGAATGATATAATACAATTGAGCGTTCCCGAGGAGGAGTGGCCACAAGTCTACGCGACGCTCAACCGATAATCTTTGCAGTGTGATGAGACTATTCCCTGTCCATCGGTCTAGAGTCGATGTGGGAGATTGCGATGAAAATGCGAATTGTGAAAGCGTTATGTGTATCGGCGGCTGCTATGGTGGTCGTGTTTGGTTGTAGTACTAGCCTCCAGTCTACTGGCGGGGATAGCACGGCCACTCCGGCAGGCTCCCCTTCGGGCACGATTAGCTCATCCTCCATTGATAGCGAATTCAGTGTGGCACCGGTTTCGCCAGGTGGAACGGGTGGCGTCATTGTTGACGGCATCAACGAGGAAGGCGAAGCAGTCGGTGAGGCTACTCGAAGCTTCTTTGAAGCGTTCCAAATCGACCCAACTGCGGAAGATACTGCTGGTCCTAAATTTGTAGTCGCAGGCGATATCAATCAAGATGGCCTGCTCGACTTGGTCAGCGCATGGAACCAATCTCAGCCAATACAATTGCACCTACAACAACGTGATGCCAATAACAACCTAACATTTAGAACGGTGACTATCGCAGGTAGTACGCCTATCGCAGTCGTTGCGGGCCTAGAGCTTGGGCAGATCAATGACGATGGTTTTCTTGACATTGTCGTCTTGGTCAAAGCCACAGGTTTAGTTGCACTCTGCCCGCCGGTTATCGCTGGCGACCCACCAAGCGTGGTGAGTAATCTCGAAGGCCAGATTATTGTGATGTTCAATCCGGGAGTAGCTTCGCAAATTCCTGACGGCGACACGTGGCAAGAAATGATTCTTGTCAATCCATTTGTTCAAGACCCCTGGATTCACAACCAATTCCCCGGCAATCAAGAAGCGGATTTTGAGACATCTAAAACACAGCCTGAAATTGCGGGTTTTACTTCGTTGGTAGTAGCTGAAATTGATGGCGTTGCTGGTGACGACATTATCGTGGCACTCAATCCTGGTGACTGTGAAACATTGGGGCAAAGACCACCGACTACTACTGTCGATCTTTGGACAAATCCTGGACCAGGATTGTCCACGAACAGTGCACTTTGGGGTGCTCCACCACCCAGCGGACAATCTAGAAACGTACCCATCACGCTTATAGGGGACGCCCCGCAGGTGAAAGACATTGAGGCTTTGGATGTGGATGGCGACGGAGATCTCGACGTAGTCGCTACCTTCACAAACTCGATTAGCCTTAACGTACGATGGACAAGAAATCCATTTGTGCCTCACACCACAGGCGGCGTAGGCGGTACGGCTGAGGTGATTCGCGGTTCTGATGATGGATGGCGATTTTTCGCTAGTGGCTGGCAGGTAAGGCCCATTGGGCAAATCGATACAGCAGCAGACGTCATGACGATTGGTGATATCGATCAGGATGGGTTCGATGATATCGTCGTACGTTCTACAGCCGGTCAACTCGTTCAGTGGTTCCGACGACCGAATGCACTAACCATTGAACCAGAATTCCCGCCAAACGATCCGGTACCAGACCGATTTAATTTCCCCTGGCCAGTATTTACGTTAACTGAGTTCAGTGGCCAATCTCCAGAAGCAATCGCCCTTGGTGATGTAACTGGTGATGGGCAACTTGATCTCATGGTAGCGGCTGAGGGTGCGGTATTCTGGTATGACAGCACCACCAACGGCAGCGTCTTCGACCCTTGGGCATCAAACACGATCATTCAAGACTCTCCAGCCACCAATACCCCTGGCACGCAAGCGGGTACGACACCTACAACCGGCACAGCACCTACAGCTGGTGCAGGGGTTGGCGTATCTGCCGTCGATGTAGACACAAACATCAATAGCCTACTCATTGTGGATTTGGATGCGGATGGTCGGATGGACATTATTGGCACGCTCGACCGTCGTAGCGGCACAGGCCTAAGCGATGACCGTCTTGTTTGGTATCGCAACATCCGTGAAGAAGCCCCAGCTGCGCCTTAGTGCTAGTTGGCGTCGGACAATCATGGCGACATCCGCGCATTGAGTTGTGAATGCGTGCGTAGCCTACTCCGGGTTGTGTAAGCTAATCCGTGTATGGCGCGCGTACTCTTGGCCGACCGAATAGCAGAAACGCCGAGGCGATTAATCCTACAGACATAGCCATGAGTAAGTTCCGCGACTGCGCATCGCAAAACACACGATCGTAGTCAAACGCGGGTAGCCAGGTAAACAAGGACGAAACGAATTCCGGTGGCTCAACCTCTTTCGCTACAAACGCCTTAGTTTCAGGCTCGTACAACTGCGCCGCTTTCTCTACATATATCGTCTGATCGTCCACATTATGAAAGCCCAGCTCTCGCCGTGCCAATCGACCAATTACCGCGGGGTCACTGTGCATAGCCTCTAGCAACCGTCGCTCCCGCGACAACGCTTGGTCCATTTGCTCGCTATGATATTGCGCTTGCTGCTTGGCTAGTTGTAAATCTTCATAGGTTCGCCATTCTGGCACAAACACACATGCAGCTAACACAGCTAAACCCATCCCGCTAAGCAACCAAAAAGTCAGCGCCGCCCCAAGGCCTTGGGGTGTTGGCTTGGCGACAGAATCAAGTTCGAAGGCGTATTTCATTTACGATTTATTCCAATACTGGCCACCGTACACTGCGGAGTCACCAAGATGATCTGAGATGCGAAGCAGCCGATTGTATTTAGCGATACGATCGCTTCGACATAAGCTACCAGTTTTTATTTGACCGGCGTTGGTCGCGACAGCGATGTCTGCGATGGTCGTGTCTTCCGTCTCACCGCTGCGATGGCTGATGACAGCAGTCCAGCCGTTTCGCATAGCTAAATCTATCGCGTTGAACGTTTCGGTTAGCGTGCCAATTTGATTCACCTTGATTAAAATGGAATTGGCGCTGCCGAGTTCTATACCTCGAGCAAGGCGCTTGGTATTAGTCACAAAAAGGTCGTCACCAACCAATTGCACTTTGTCCCCAAGCGATTGATTGAGTTTCCCCCATCCATCCCAATCGTCTTCAGCTAGGCCATCTTCGAGGCTGCGAATCGGGTATTTCTCGCACCAGCCTTTCCAATGAGCGATCATCTCATCTGACGAGACTTTACGATTTGGATCTGACTTAAAAAAGCAATATTGCCCTGACTGCTTATCGAACATTTCCGACGAAGCCGGGTCAAGCGCAATGTATACATCCTGACCAAGTTGATAGCCCGCTACTTTGACGGCTTCGGCGATAAGCTCCAGAGCTTCTTCATTGGATTTCAGATTCGGCGCAAAGCCGCCTTCATCGCCTACGGAAGTATTATAGTTTTTCTTGTTGAGTACGGATTTGAGCGCGTGAAAAATTTCCGCGCCCATACGAAGCGCCTCAGGAAAAGACGAAGCACCCCATGGCTGAACCATGAATTCTTGAAAATCGACATTATTGTCCGCGTGTTTGCCGCCGTTAAGAATATTCATCATGGGCACGGGAAGGACATGCGCTTTGGGCCCACCTAGATAACGAAATAGCGGTAGATGACACGATGCCGCCGCAGCCTTAGCCGTGGCGAGCGAAATCGCCAATATAGCATTGGCACCATACTTGGCTTTGTTATCTGTACCGTCCAGGTCGATCATCACTTGGTCGACATCTTCCTGGTCTGTGGCGTCCAGGCCAAGGACACTGTCGCACAAATCGGTGTTGATATGCCCGACGGCTTTGCTAACGCCCTTACCGCCATATCGTGCTTTGTCCCCATCGCGAAGCTCCACGGCTTCGTGCTCTCCGGTAGATGCACCGGACGGTACCGCAGCCTCGCCGAAGCTCCCATCCTCTAGTACAACTGTGGCTTCAACCGTGGGGAAACCACGGGAATCGAGAATCTCTCGTCCTTCTACATGCACGATCGTCGTAGACATTTCTTCTCCTTGGCCTAATTGCCAAATATCGCTTTGATTAGTATCGTCATCGAAATGCGAATATCTCCATCGTAACACTGATTCCGATGACGGGCGAATATAGATTGACCTCTCAAGTGGTCAAGGTTATACCCATGGCCAGTGCACATCAAGTCCCCTGTTCCGTAAGGGCTTGCATCAAAAACTCGTAGCTCCAGCTAGCGATTCTGCTATTTCCTTTTTTGCTGTTCTTTATTGGATGGTGTACGAGTAGGCTGATGGCGAAATGATGCAGCTACGACATATAATGTATCGATCGCGCTTGCAACTTTGGGCTGCCCCGGTGGCGTTCATCGGACCACGGTAAACGAAAAGAACAGGGACAACTCGTAACGAGCCTATTCGCCGGAACCGTGCGCTACGTTGCCAGCGAACTGACTTACTACCCTGATTATGGTCCATCCCCAGTGGAAATATCCTAGTCTATTTTGACTCGCTTCCGATCTCTGTTCCATCCATAAGAAGAAAAACTAGAAAATCGAGATCGTCCCCCCAAACAACACTGCACAAGCTGAAGCATGCGGCTCATATCATCTATGGACAACTTGGCAGGCAGGAGCCAGTTAAGCAATTTGTTACGCCGTCCCCGAATTCGCCGCCGGCAAATGCGATCACTTCCCTCAAGATGTCATTACCCGCGATGATGCCATTGGGGACCAGGCCGTCGGTATCTACGCGCGACAGATGAGGGGCCGAGGGGAGCAATTGGAATTTTTGCACTACAGATACGATGTCATTAGCCGTAACAAGCCCGTCTGGTGCCAACCACGTACCGCCGATAAACGAACCAGCCAAGTCGCCGAATTGTCGGCCTGCAGTAAACGGCGGTGGTGTCGTAAATATTGATAACGGTGTCGAGAAATTGACATCATCCGCGGTGACCTCTATCAAATACTCGTTACCTGGCACAATTTCGCATCCTCGAACATGGATGACCGAATCTGTCCATACGCAATATTCCGTAGTCTGGACCAAAACGCTTAGCTTGCCTTCCACGCCAGCGTCCTGCAGTCCGCAACCTACATACCAAGGCGTAGTGGAATCCATGCGTGTCACTCGCAAGGCTATCGGTTGTCCAGGGTTCGTACTCGGATTTAGAGACAAGTAACGATCTTTGGTTACATCATGAG
Source organism: Phycisphaerae bacterium (assembly GCA_029260115.1). Lineage (GTDB taxonomy): Bacteria > Planctomycetota > Phycisphaerae > UBA1845 > UBA1845 > JAJRPG01. The sequence goes on from JAJDDW010000005.1 coordinate 39,450, forward strand.
GCACGGGCGCGGGTAACGGTGGAAGTAGAAGATCATTACAGTTAAACGATGTACTTCCCAGCGATAACTCACTAAGCGTGGGAGGTTGACGCGAAAAAACGCCGACGCCGCCAATGCCTAGCGCACTGGTTATGGACGTAGCGGTGGTTGAAAGCGTTGTCATCTCTACATAACCAAGTCGTACCCAAGCTGGGTCCACCCCTTGAGGCGTAAAGTTTGATCCGCCAAAGTTCGTAATCAAACCACTGCCATTATCGATACTGCCCTCGTTAAGCTCTGGAAAACCAGTCGTATGGACCAAAGTAGATGCTTGAAAAATACTAGCATTAAAGGATAAATCAACATACATCCCCGTTACGCCTGTGTTCAATACGCCAAGATCGCTGACCCATAATTCGAGCACGAAAGTGGCTGGGACATTGCTAGAATCACAGATGCGGTCAGCCAACGTGCCGGGTTGATCGCTTACGTCGATGATATTAGGCGACGCAAAAGGAATCAGTTGCAACGCTACATCCGTAAAACTTTGACCAGCAGCCCATACCATTGCATTGGCTAACATATGATCGCCGTCGGTCGTCGCATCCCAATAGAGGCTGCTGACGTCACTGGAAGGCGGATAAAAACCCAGATCGACACGCCTTCCTGGAAGGTCTTCACGATACGCAATAAGCGGCGCGCCATCATCCCACTGGGCTACGATCACACTTCCACTGGCTAGTTGCAACGTAGAGGGTCGAGCACTGAGCAAGCCGCCGTCGAAAGTTGCCACATTATTAACGAGCACGTGCGAAGGCACGCTAATTCCACCCAAGCCCGCTGGCCCGGCGGTATTTTCTAATTTAGGAACTATGACTTCGTACCCGTCGGTCTCCCAACGGCCTGCGACATATCTCCCGGCTATGCTGCTCGTATTGGCAAACACGGCTAAAACTACACCGCCGCCACTGTCAACATAGTCAGCTAAGTTATTCCCCAGGGCCACCTCGTCCAAGAAGTCTAGATTGCTCCAGACGAGCACGGCGTCGTACAATTGCAATGTGGGCAACGTAGGTGTTACCAGCCCGGCATGAATAATGTCTACGCTACTAAATTGGCCTGTCGCCAAGAGTTTGCTGCTAACATCTGTAAACAAGGCGTCCGACACATTGGCGGAGGCGGAGGCGACGATGGCAATATTGGCGCCACCCGCGAGACCTAGCTGATAGGTCTGAAAACTTTCTCGCTGTCCGTCTGGATAAGCCGCTTGTGCCACTTGCCCCATTGGCACAATGAACAAAATCATCATTAGCCAGACGTTTTTATAATTATTCTTGCTTCCCATAACCCTCAATATCACTTTCAACGCTAGCGTTGTAATCGTTGTTGTTTAATGGCCGGTGCTGGCAAGCGGGCCGCTGAATTACTTATAATGCCTAGTTCACTTAACGCCGGCGGTGGCTGCTCTGCTGACGTTTTGAATATGACGTTATCAATCACCGACTGATCGACCAACAATCTTTTTCTCAAGACTTCGCTATACACCGCGCGATAATCAACGGTAGTGCGAATCGCGTCACTATCAATGGTCAAAGCTGGATCAAGCCCCGCCCAGCCATCGGCACCGCCGAGCGTTTGTTTCGCGTAAACACCGCCATTGATGTTGCCGCCCATGAGCATCATCAGCCCACCGTTACCATGATCCGTACCCGCGTCTGCATTTTCGTTAATCTGCCGGCCAAACTCTCCTTGACATACTAGCGTGATTCGATGCCAGTCGTCTTGAAGGTCCACACGAAACGCGGCTAGGTTCTGACTGATATCCTTCAAGCGATTATACATATTACCGCCTTTGAATGTTCCAATGTCAGCATGATTGTCCCAGCCTGTACGGTCGGTATAGACGGCTTCCACATTCACACCGCCTCTGATTAACGCAGCGGCATTTAACAAACGCTGACCGAAAGAGGAATTCGTATATCGTGCGTCAGGGTGAGGTGCGATATTTACTTGCTTGAGCAAATCGATAATCTCAAAGGCATTCAACACGCCACTTTTTAATGGGTCTTGACTTTGGGCTGCGTATCTAGCGGACAAAATATCGCTCCGCTGCTGAGCTGTTGCAGCATTACCAGGCAATACGACCTCACTAATCGCCTGAAAAGCCAACGTCTTTTCGGCAAATGCGAGCATCTTGGGAATTAAACGATTAGAAGAAAAAGCGGCACCACGTAGCGGACTACCCAAGCTGGGCGCGACACTCAAATATCTCGCAAGCCAACCCGTGATATCTGTTTGCGGCTGATTGGGTGTGCCAAACTCTATAAAAGCCTCAGCCTCAAAATGTGAGCGATTGGTATCTGGCGACCCGGCCGCTGGGACAAATGCGACTTCCCCCGCTTGGTAAAGTTCGTAAATTGTATTGCGATCCTCGACACCTAAATAATCACGATCGTGATACGCCTTATTAATACCAAAAGCATCACCCCCGACAACACCCAAATCTAAACATCGATTCGCGCCTAAGTCTGGATCATTCGCGTCTGGTGGATTAATTCCAATCGTAGGACGCAGGCCATTCGGGAATAACTCCGCACCAGAATTATATGGCGCCATGTAAAGCCAAGGATCGCTGTAAGGAATTATTTGCGAAAGTAAATCTGGACCGCCACGCCAAAAACATGATACAAGAATGTCCGGCTGAGCGCCTGATTGGGCAGAAGCGGTTGAAAGTGAAATGCCCGGCAACACATGAGACGCAGCTACCACGCCAGCGGCAGCGGCTACTGATTGCCCCATGAAAGCACGGCGCGTAATTTCGCGGTATTCGTTACAGGCTAAACGATCGTCACGATATTCGTCGTTGCGATCGAGCTGCTTTATTTGCTGTGGCTTATCCATAATCTTAACAACTCCAAATGTTCATCTACCATCCAACCCTATAAATCATGATCCGCATCGCTGATTAGATGAACTGATACGTCGGTAAACTCATAGCTAAACCGAGCGCTTCCTTTAGTCTGGCTTCTGAGGTCGTGCCAAAACCAATAAATCCCTGAACGGCTTCGACTTCTTTTTGTGTCATGCGACCGCCCGTGAGCAACTCGTTCAATCCCTGTGCCTGAGTGCCAGGTAGTGTCGCACTGACGAGCGATAACAAATTGGTAACGCTAAAGCTGACGACATCTGTAATGCTGTCTCTGGACAAAGCGTCAAGATACGACCATCGAGGAATAGCGCTCCCCTCTGACCAAGTCTTGCTATCAAACGGCCCATTGGGTGGCCCCCAGAAATTGGGGTGCATACCCATGCTGTCCATGTAGAAACTAATCAGCGACAAAAATCCTGGGCTGGACACAGCCAAATCAGCATTAACGGCCCTTAACGATGAAGTCGTTAAATCTAGCGGGCGTCTAAACTTTGGTGTTGAGGCATTCGTCAACACATCTCGCTGCAAGATTACTGATAGCATGGAGCGAATATCGCCAATTGGATTACTATTCAAATACGTCCACTTGACTATCTGAACAATGTCTTCAGGAGGATCATAATCATAATTGATACCTCCCAGAAAATGCCTACAGAGCTTGCGAGAGATAAAGTCCGCGGTGTTAGGATGCTCGGTTAATATCGTGATCGCTTGGATGCCTTCATTCATCCCGGCTGCGCCACTTTGGCCGGTAATCAAATTACCCAACAGCATTTTATCGTCCGTGTCGTGATTGCCCGAAATATAGCGGAAATCGCCATACGCCTGCAAACCACCACTGCATCCGTTGACATTTAAGCACACCGACCAACCCGTAAGAATTCGAGCAAGTTCTTCAATGTCTGTCTGCGTATATCCATTATCAACGCCCAACGTGTGAAGCTCCATCACTTCACGCGCGTAATTCTCATTGGGCGCAGAAGCTACATTGGTATTATTATTCAAGTAAAATAGCATAGCAGAACCCTGGGCCGAGGCTTGAATAAGATCAGGTACCGAAGTCATGGCGTTCGCCAATACCTTATCTCTTAGAAATGGCCAAAGAATATATCGCTGGGTGGTAGAACTGTTGATGTCTATATTGAGATGCTGATTCCAAAACTGAAACATACGGTAATACAGCTGCGCCTTACCGTAGACCTGCCACATGAGCTGGATGGTGGTAGCCTGGCGCAGCGGAATAATGGACATATTCATGGGGCTATACGCAAGTACGATTTCCAAGGCTGACATGTTTTGGATGTCATAATTGATAAGCTTCGCTTGCAGCGCCGGATCATTCGCACCGATGAGCGTTTCATAATCCAGCTGCGCTGCCAAGTAAGCGTCATAGCCTAGACTTTCGGCGTACTGATAATCTGCTAAATTGAAACCACCCGTGATACGGTCGATCAGTAATACCAAGTCCGGGTCAAAACCAGCACCAGCCACGCGCTGCGGCGTTGATTCTGCGGCCTCCGTCGATAATGTTTCAGAGAAGAAACCCACTGCCCCACTAATGGCAGGAATCTTAAGAAACTGTCGGCGCGAAGAGGTTTCGGCTGATCCGTTATTGTCGCTTATCGATGATTGCATTGTCTTTGATTTCCCAATATCCATATCATAGCCACTCTGCTTCAGACGAATCAATCTCGTTACTTTAACGATCTATCCGCTCAACATTCTTGAGCTGCAAATAAGGTTGCACAATTTTCACTGCGGCAGGATCAATAGACCCAACACCCACACCTGAGAGACCATGCTCACGCGGAATAATTTTGATCGAAGGGCCAACCAACATATCTTTTTTCGCCTCAAATCGAATAGAACCAAACGACGCCCGATCATTTACGCCAACACCAGCTGCAAGAGTTGCCCCACCAAACCATCGCACAGCCTTCGCTCGCACGTTTCCGGATGCAAACAACGGGAACGCTGCGTCTGGTGTCGCTTCAATCACTGCGACCTGCGTGGCATCAAATATCACGTCAACAAACACAGCAGACACGCCTCTCGCCCCAGTCATTTCATCGCGAATGAATAGTGAAACATCAAAAGTATCGCCCGCCTTGATACGTGGCTTATCTGTTTCCCATGTCATACTCAACGACGGGGCTGCCAAAATCGATAACGCCGTTCGACCTATGCCATCGCTGTTTTTGGGTTGCGACAATATAGTCTCTTGATTTCTTGATCCGCCACCAACGATCGGCATGCCAGTGTCACACACTCGGCAGGCAGGGATGTCAGATTGGCTAACAGTCGTACAAGCTTGCAACCAGCCAGCCGCGAACCAACCTATATCCCCGGCATCAACAAAGGCGCTGCAATCGAAATCGCAGGCACGGTTATATCCGACGTCACCCACAGCCGTGAGCCAGCAACCCGCGAAGATTCCGGAATCCCCAGCGTTGATAAACAAATCGCCATCCAAGTCGTAAACGCAGCTAGACTCTATTCCAAAAGCTTCAGCATCCCCTGAAACATCCGACGGATTAATCAAGCCATTACCGACCGTCGAAACGCCAGAAGCGCCAACGCTTACAGTGATTGTCGTAGTCGTCGGGCAATCTTTGGATTGTAAATCGACGACAGCTACGCGCCTCCACGTTGGCGAGATGCCCACACCAGACGCCGTCAAATCTGCCCCACCAAGATTGGTAATCGTCCCAGCGGTGTTATCGACGATACCATCGACATTCGAAATGAACGGCGGTCGATGGTCGATAGCCGATGCCTCAAAGGCCAGCGCATCAAAAGTCACATCCACAAATACCTCGGCTAAGCCCGTGTTGACCGCCCCACTATCGGTAGCCCAAATCTCAACAACAAACGGAGCCCCCAATGGGAACGCGTTATCAGAAATTGGGAGAGTCATGGACGCGTCACTAACGCCTGCTTGATTGCGCACGACAATCGCCAGTTCAACATCGACACCTTCGCATTCATCAGGAATACCGTTAGTGTTAACATCTAAACTGGTTCCGCTAGATATATCACAACTATCTGCGAGTCGATTACCATTGCAATCTTCGCATTCGTCAGGAATCATATTGGTATTACAGTCGCTCGAAGCCGGCCTGAACGTGATGTCGAAGGTAGTCAACAACAATGGAGACTGAGGTAGTATTTGGATAACAGCACCCGTCACGTTATCCAATTCTACCACAGCATTTGCTAATGAATGCCCCAGATACAAATGACCATTAGGGCCAAACTCCAGTGGAACAAGGAAAAACCCACCTGTACCACCAAGGTCAGCTAGCAATATACGATCAAACACGCCCGTTGTGCCGTTATATACCTGAATATTATTTGATCCCGTGTCCGACACATACAAGTTCCCACCAGGGCCAAAAGTAAGCCCAACAGGATTGATTAGCGTTCCGCCACTTGTGAAGTTGCCGATGACACTACCAGTCATCCCGTCGACCTGTACAATTTCTCCATTCGAGAAATCAGCGACAAAAAGATTGCCTGCCGCATTGAACGCCAAAGAAAATGTCGTCGGAGGAGTTGCCGGGTTTATCTCTGCAAACTCTCCAATCGGTGAGCCTGTGATACCATCAAACTTGATGACTTGACCACTTAAATTTAGCGCATAAAGATCATCGTCAGGACCTATTTTCAAATCGATGATTCGAGGAATGACTAATCCGGTAAAATCACTAATCGCAGCCCCCGTGCTGCCATCGAACCGTAAAATTGATTGAGATGTAAAATCGCTAACTAGAAGATCACCCGTCGGCGAGAAAACGACACCGGCTGGGGAGACGAGACCGCCCCCACTCGCCGATACAAACTCCCCAAGCAATGCGCCCGTCACCGGATCATATTCCAACACGTTCCTTGAGGTAAAACCTGTCACAAACAGGCCACTGGTCCCGGCTATATTACATTGATCGGGCGCACCATCGCCATTGCAATCGGTCTCAAGGCCACCCGATATGTCGCACGCATCCAATATGCCATTACTATTGCAATCTCGAAAGCCCTCGCACTCGTCGGGAATCGCATTCAAATTACAATCCGGACTAGTCGCGTTAGCAATGTCACATGAATCTGCTAAGCCGTTGCCGTTACAATCTTCGCAGTCGTCTGGAATGGCGTTTGTATTGCAATCGCTGCTAGCCCCACTGGTTAAATCGCACTCGTCTGGAATGGCGTTAGCATTGCAATCTTGACTAACCTGGAACGAACGGAAATCAAGGGTGACTGAATCTAGCGTACCTTCATCAAACTGCGAACCATCATACACGCGGAGAGTCCAATCCCCGCACTCTGCTTCACCCGTAAACGTTGATAAGTTCCCAGGCCAAGGTGCTGCACCAGCATCCGGGTGGTATTGCCCCGTGCCGGAAGTGGCATTCTCTACGCTAAGCGGGAATCGATCGTCTAACTCAACATTCAACGAAGAATCATTCAGCCCGCAACATTGCCCCCCATTGCAGAAAGGGTCTAACTCAGTCAAGCCAATCCGACTAAACAGTGTCACCTCGTTGCCACTGGGGCTAACCAGCACCGCGACCAAATCGCCAACCCAACTATGTGTGACTTGCAAACTAACAGAAAGATGTTCGACCTGACCACATTGGCCCGCAAAATCTACTGGGATAATTTGCTCAACAAAAGCCGATCCTCCCAATCCGCAATCTGGAACCGTAACACCAGGTGAACCAAAACTTACCGTCGCCGTTTTACCCTGGTCACCAGGGAGCAAATCTAAATCATCGGGCAATTGATTCGCATTACAATCTAATTCGCACTCATCCGGAATGCCATTTGAATTAATATCAGGACTCTGCATACTAGACACGTCGCAAGGGTCAGCGATACCATTCGTATTGCAATCCGGCTGACAATCGTCGGGCACATTGTTACCATCACAGTCAGATGCCCCGCCGATAACTTCGCAATTATCAGACATACTATTGGTATTGCAATCCGGATCGCATTCATCAAAGACACCGTCACTATTGCAATCGGGCAGCGTTTCGCATTCATCAAGAATCATATTGGCATTACAATCCGGCAGCCCTTCACAGGAATCCAGAATCGTATTCAGATTGCAGTCAGCCGCCCCACCAGAGATGTCGCAATTATCTGGAATACCATTGCCATCACAATCTGCTTCGAGAGCCCCAGCCAATTCGCACTCGTCCGCGATACCATCGTTATCGCAATCAACCAGCGCCTCACACTCATCTGGAATACCATTGCCACCTCCGCCTAAGTCTGACAGGTACGCCTGCAAATCGGTGTAATTATCCGGCGTCAGATTAAACATCCCACCAGTATGAAAAACGCACCCACTAGTTTTCCATTGATAGCTATACCGGCTACGACCACGATGATTCGGAGCCGTATCGCCAAAACCGCCAAAACCATGGCACACCGCGCAGTTCGCATTATGAATCAGTTGGCCAAAAAACAGGCTGCCAATATCAGGCCCGCCGCCGGCGCAATCTACAACAACTTGGTTAACCAAATCGCAAACATCAGACGAACCGTTAAGCTGACAATCTGGATCGCATTCATTCAACACGCCATCGAAATTGCAGTCTAAAGCAAAATTGAGCGAGCAATCTGCGTTAAGCTCACATTCGTCAGGAGTACCGTTATTATTGCAGTCGTCCAGAAATTCACATATATCCACGACGCCATTGGTATTGCAATCACTGGCCATGCTGAGCGCACAGCTACCACCGGGGAACCAAGTCCCACTTTGATTTTCGCAATCAAGCTGAGTCAAAGCCTCACTACATGAAGTCGGTAGGCAACATGCTCCCGTCCCCACAGCATCAATATCAGGATTATTCGCCTGCTGGGGAATGTCATGCCCTTGAGGTGTCCCACGCAGAAATTCGCGACTAGGCGTGTCTGCTCGCACATATCCAGCGATAGACAGCGTAAGGGTTACAATGATATAGAAACGATAATTGCTTCGAGTCATGGACGCATCCCCTTTATTTTGCGATTGTAGCATCCTGATTTACAGAATGAAAGAAAAATCGGACGTAATTTGCAAATACTTATATCGCCCTTACTAAACGGTACCCAAATTGACATGAACCATGAAAACAGATGGCTCGTGTTCTAGCTTGTTCTATCCGGCGCGTGCGATGACAACGAAAGTGTAGGATCAGCAGGCCAGGCCCAAGCCATCGCCTGCGCAGCCGCGGCTATAATACGAACAAAGAATCATTAGCAACCATCAATAAACTTTTGGACATTCCTCATCGCGGCTCGTAAATCGGCGGTGCCGCATCAACGTCACCCCCGTCTCGTAGACTTCGTGAACGCTTTTCCAGTTTTGTGGGGCAGGTCGTTCTTTCGCCTACACGTGAAAGGTTGGCTTGCCTCAACCACATGCACCCGCAACCACGAAAAAACAGACAACAAAAAAACAGGACGGCCCCAGCCCCAAACAGAAGGACTAGTGCCACCCGGCCTATATTATTTTGGTTACTTATGCTTTCTGAATCTGCGCTGCCTAATTATATAAATAGAATAAATAATTGGAAGAAGGATGACACGAGCGACCCCGCCAATGATACCCATCATCATACCTGGAAGTACTAGCATGTAATAGATGGTCTTCCTCCGCCAAGTCTATGCGGTAGGTTTTTCGTCGTCGTCCGTCCACTGTCTAGGATCGTTGCTAAGCACAGATTTGTTATCGTCTGCTGTCCATCGTTCATCATCGCCGTCCGTCAATCGTTTAGCACACATTGAACCTGTTCCTCCTCGTACGGTCACAACAGCACAAACAGGACGGGAGGCATTCTTATCGTAACGGCGAAGAAGACGGCGGGAGGGATCAACTACCCATCCCCCCGCCGTATTCCAGAAAATCAACCTTATCCCCCCTCAACTTGCATCTTTTTCACAGCCTGTAACAATAGCCAGTCTGTAAGAATATTCGCTATACCAGCAAGGAAATGATTCGATGAGTTTGACTATTTACAACACCGTCACCAGGAAAAAAGAACCGTTCGAGCCGATCACTCCCGGCAAAGTCGGCATTTACCTTTGCGGGCCTACCGTCTACAAGCCCAGTCACGTTGGTCACGCCGTCGGACCGATCATCTTTGACGCCATCAAGCGATACCTCGTTTACAAAGGCTACGAAGTCACCTGGGTGGTCAACATTACGGACGTGGACGACAAACTCATCATCGAAGCGGCTAAACAAGGCGTGACGACCATGCAGCTCGCCGAGCGGGTCACCGGCGATTATCTCAAGGCCATGAAGGCGCTGCACGTGGACGGCATCGACCTCATGCCCAAGGCCTCCGAACATATCGCTGACATCATCGACAACAACAAACGACTCGAAGAAAAGGACATCGCCTACGCGGCCGATGGGGACGTATACTTCGACGTCACCAAAGACGACGACTATGGAAAGCTATCCAACCGCAACCTCGAAGACCAAGAAGGCCAACGCGCATTACAAAGCGGTGAAAAGCGTAACCCCGGCGACTTCGCATTATGGAAAGCAGCCAAGGTCGATGAACCAGACGAGGTAAAGTTCGATTCTCCTTGGGGCAAAGGCAGACCCGGCTGGCACATCGAATGTTCCGCGATGGCAATGCGCTATCTCGGCGATACATTCGATATTCACGGCGGCGGCTTAGACCTCATCTTCCCGCATCACGAAAACGAAGTCGCCCAATCAGAATCTTGCACAGACAAACCCTTCGCTAAGTATTGGATGCACCACGGGCTAACCCGCTTCAACACTAAGAAGGTAGCCAAGTCCGACTCCAGCCCGGAGATGCAGGCCGCGTTAGTCAAAATGACGCTGCACAACCTTCTAGACGCCTACCCCGGCGAGTTAATCCGATACTTCATTCTCAGTACGCAATATCGCAGACCCATCGAATATTCCGACGCAGAAATCGCCGGACGACGCAAGGGCCTAGACACCTTCTACCGCTTGTTTGAAAGAGTGGAACGAATCACCGGCCAAAGCGCCTACGACAAAGCCTCGGAGATAGGCGACCCAATCCCAGAAAACGAGCCGCGGGCTTCAGCCCGCGCGGACGCACAATCGTGGTTCACTGCCATAGCCTTATCAGATTCTTGCGGCGAATACCTACAAGCCTTCATCCGTGCCATGAACGACGACTTCAACACAGCTGGCGCCATCGCCGCGTTGTTCGATTTTGCAGGCACAGTGAATAGCTTCATCGAAAAAGAAAAGCTGGAGACCACCGGCTCAGACGCTTCCAAAGCCGACGCCTTATTAGCAACCGCCAGATTAATCTCAGTCTCCCGATTAATCGGCATCTTCCTAGAGCCTCAATCCAAAAAGTCCGCCGGTGACGACGGTGTCGCGGACCAGGCTATGCAGGTACTCATCAAAATCCGCCAGCACCTAAGAAAAAAGAAAGACTTCGAAACCTCAGACATGATCCGCGATTTGCTCATTGAACAAAAAATAACCTTAGAAGACCGGCCAGACGGGACAATCTGGCGGGCGGAGTAGGCCATGCTCAGCGGCAAGCATCGACTCCCTCATGTCCAAACAGAAGCACATGGGCAGGCCTGTGGCTAAGCCATAGGGTTTCATGTCGTTTCGACACCTGCTATAATTTCAAAATTTACGGATTACAATGCACCACTTTGAGAGGATTAAACATGTTTCCAACCAATCGCGTCCGATCCACAATCGCGGCTAGCCTTTCTGCGATTTTTCTGTTTATGTCGATATCATGTACACCACTTCGGACAGATACTGTATTGTCACCAGCCGGTACGACCACGAAAATTATCATGGTACGCCACGCCGAGCGTGATGATGGTTTGGATCCACCCCTAAACGAAGAAGGTATCATTAGAGCCGAGGCTTTGGCCGCTGTACTTGAAAACGAGGGCGTTACCGGCCTCTATTATCCTGAATTAATTCGAAACCGAGAGACGGCTGACCCAATCGCAGCAATTTCAGGAGCCACCCGCCGAGAGTTCAATGCCCTAGAGATTGCAGATACCAAAGCACTTGCCAATACGTTTGTTGAAGAAGTACTCAGAGATCATGCTGGCGGCGTCGTGGTCTGGATTGGCAATACAGGCCCATCTATCGAAGGGGTCCAAAGCGGAAATCTGCAGGAAATTTACGCACGCCTCGGCGGCATGGGCGACCCACCCATAAAATACAGCAGCTTCTACACCATCGTGCTGCATGACGACATGGCTCCAACAATAACCGAAGGTACATATGGCGGAGTCAGTAGTCTAGATTGAGATAGGTAGGACACTATTATGTCGCACACATGGCACCGTGACCTTCATCGACTCCCCCATGTCCCAACAGAAGGACTTGGCCACCCGGCCTGATGGTCTTCAAGATTAATCATCCTAACACGTTTTTTTTCTTCTCGTGCTACTCGTTCTGGCAGCACTTCTTGTACTTCCTGCCACTACCGCAGGGACATGGATCGTTTCGTTTGAGTCGGCTCCCAGGACGGACGATAGGTTTGGGCTTACCGGAAGCGGCGTCTTGGAATGCGTTGCTCAGCGCCCGGGTGTACGCCCCCAGCAAATTCCCATCGCTCAGACGGCCCTCTGTCTCCATATGACAAAGTAGCTTGCCGCAAAGCGCGGGCACTTTGCTCTTGATGCCCTCCGGAAGATTCAACTTGGCGATCGGCCCGAGTAAAGCCGCTTTCAAGTCTGCCTCTTCTATGTCGGCCGGCTCAATGTCGCGGACATCGCAGGTAGCGATCATGAATTTGACTAGGATCGCGGGTGCGTATTCACGAACATCATTAGGAAATGCAAGAATGGCGTCGGAGGAGCAAAAGTCGCCGACCCAGTTTTCGATTTGTTGACGGGTGTAGTGCCCTTGCATTGTAAACCTCACACTGAATCACACACCAGCCCAACAGCTGCTTAATATAACCGTGCAGCGGTATGTCTTTATTCGCCCGGCAATTTCGCAGACGACAGCCTACCCCAACTAAATCCACTGGAGTTCTGCTCACGGCTTAGCCACGATAACAACGACGTCGAATCCGTCAATCCGTAACTCCTTGGTGCGGGATGTAGCCACGTAGATGGGGATGAAAGCCCGTTACTCCTAGGTTAGATTATCGAGCGTCGTCTCGAGACTAGCCCAGCTAACGCAAAGGAGCAACGGGCTTTCATCCCCATCTACCGGGCTTAAGAACTGGTACAGTTATTAAAGGTCAGTATCAGTTCCTTTCGGTCATTCTACTTGCTCATTGTCGTCGATCGAGCATGTGACAAGGCTGTTATCCTGCGATACGGCGCAACGGTGTATACTCGATGGGCGAAGTCTCTAATCAATCGAAACTGACAAGCGTGACCGAATTGTTGGCTAACAGAAAGCAAAGAAAATGCGAAACACATCAGCACTTCATTGGACACTTGTGGTTGCACTGCTCGCTTCTCCCGTCGTCTCGTCGGCGCAGCACTCGACCACGGCTGGCGATCATGCGGCGTCGCTCGGCCCGTATCTTCCCGATCAGCAGATCAGTGAATATGTGCGCGAGGTTTTCCAGGACCGGGATGGGGATTTCTGGTTCGGCACCAATGGCGACGGCGTCTGCCGCTACGACGGGAAGTCGCTGACTTACCTCAGCGTGGAGCAGGGCTTCGGCGGTCACGCCGTTCGAGGAATCGTGCAAGACGAGGGCGGTGCCATGTGGTTCGCTACGAACGGCGGAGTCAGTCGCTACGAGTCCGGCGTATTCAAGAACTACACGGTGGCGAACGGTCTCAGCCACAACAGCGTGTGGAGCATGATGTTGGACAAGTCCGGAACCCTCTGGGTCGGCACACATGGCGGGGTCTGCCGATTTGATGGCAAATCGTTCATCCCGTTCCCTCTCCCGAAGGGCGAGGTTGAGATCTCCACGTCCAGCTTCACCTCGAGAGTGGTCTTCGGCATGTTCGAGGACCGGGCCGGAAACCTCTGGTTCGGCACGCATGGCGGCGGGGCGCATAAGTACAACGGCAAGTCGTTCACAACCTATACAACGAAGAACGGCCTCGCCGGCAACTATGTACGGAGTATCTACGGGGATAGCCATGGGCGGATCTGGATCGGCGCCAACGGCGGTGGCGTGAGTTGCTACGACGGTACGACGTTCCGGAACTTCACGAAGAAGGATGGGCTCAACAATGACCGCATTTACGAGATATTGGAGGACAGGGCAGGCAACATGTGGTTCTCCACACTCGGATCAGGGTGCTGTCGTTACGACGGAAAAACCTTCACGGCGTTTCATGAGGACCACAACTTAATGATCAACGGCTTTCCGGCCCGCGGCCATGTGCAGGAATTCTTCGAAGACAAGGACGGAATCCTCTGGATCGGATGTTCCGGCGGCCTGTTTTACTTTGACGGAAAAACGTTCATCAACGTGACCAAGAACGGGCCTTGGCCGGCTAAGTAGGGCATTATAATTACAAATAACTTTATGGTGTCGTAAATGTGGCATCGCGAATATCATCGACTCCCCCATGTCCAAAAAGAAGGACATGGGCCACCCGGCTTACGTTTTGCAGCGTTGCTCGCGGTGGGGTAAGATTCGACCATGATCCGCAAAGTTATCATCGTAGCGCTGACAATGGGGGCGGCATGGATCGTCTGGAATTGGGCGACGAACTCGTGGGTTCTGCTCTACGATGAAGGCTTCAGTACGATCTGGCTTTCTTCCCAACTTGTCGTGCCCGATGTGACGCAGGGGGAGGAAGGAAAGGATGTGTGGGTTCCGTACTGGATAGCATTACTTCTGATGCTTGCGTACCCCACTATCGCCTGCATCCGTGGCACGCTGAGGCGTCGGCGACCAGCCTCCTGAATTCTCTCAAAATAAACGTGGGCCGGGTGGCCCACCTCGTTCCGAGGTGGGGGAGTCGATGATCGAATGGGAATGAGCCAACAAACCGTCGACTAGTTGTCAATATCATCTTCATAATTTCAAATGACATTATCGTGTCGTATATGTGGCATCGCGCATATCATCGACTCCCCCATGTCCAAACAGAAGGACATGGGCCACCCGGCCGCATCATCGTATGTATGGGCGTTTTGGGAATTGCGCAAGCATGAAAGCAGAGAGCCACGAATCAAGGTATGATATAAGCCTCTCGCGACGACGTGAGCGGACAAGGTAATGTGCAGGAAAATTCTGTCAGGAAAACACTTGAAAAAAAATCTCTTTCAGGTATGGGCCACCCGGCCATCTAACAAAATTCGGTAGGGCACGGCTATTGCCTGCCATCTTCGAAAACGAAACGATCACCCTACCTATTCATATAATTCATCTCGGCACTTTTTTCATTCAATAAACCAAGCGGCTAAGTGTGAAAATCTATGTAGTCACCACTGCGGATTAAATCACGCTCGGTGGGAACCTCCCATCCATCAAGTATAGAATCAAATTCAGACCAAAATGCCTCGTATTCTCCTGGGATTATTTCATTTGATATGTCTTTCTCAATTCCCATGAAGTATGCCTTAGCTTGGCTGGCAAATTCCACTACCATCTCCGCATAGACGGCCCACGGAATCTCTACACTGATGTCTGAAAATTCAACAGCCTCCGTTGGATTATTTGTGTCACGTCTAACAACATGGTCAATGTAAACCACTCCTTCACGATGGCGAACATCGAATTCAATGCCAATATCGCAGCCCATCATGAGGATCGAACCACAACCGTGCGGGATCAGGCGACTGGCAATTCTGTTCACTCCGGCGTGTCGATATTTTAGTGTTCGCAAAAGCCCAAGTGCAGCTTCGCTAATGCCGTAGCTCCAATCATCTCCCAGTTGTCTATCACTTGATATTTGCTTATTGCCGATCTGCAAATATATTTCTCCGTGAGAACAGAGGTCTTGTTCGCTATCCTGTCCTAGCCAGCCTTGGCTTATAATTTTAATCTCGAAATCCATTCCTTACCTTTTCATTTCGCCGAACGGCGATCGGTATATTCTTCACAACGCCTAACATTGATAGGTATATTATCATTGTAGACGTTCGAAGACGGCAGGCAATAGCCGTGCCCTACGTTTTTTTGCGTGCGATATACTCTGCCGTTACTATGCCGCAGAAGTGAGTAGCGAAGCCCCGATTAGGAAGAAATAAATTATGCCCAAACCAAGAATAGCTATCGTATTCGGTTCCGACTCCGATTGGCCTACTATGGAGAAATGCGTTAAGCAGCTTGCGGCCTTTGACGAGCGGCCTTTTGTTGAGGTGATGAGCGCGCATCGGAACCCTGACCGCGTGCAGGTTTTTGCCAGTAGCGCCGAGCAAGATGGCATCGAAGTCATCATCGCGGCTGCGGGGATGTCCAATGCCCTCGCTGGCGCTATTGCGGCTCATACCGTGTTACCTGTCATCGGTATTCCGCTCGTCAGTGGGTCTATGCAAGGGATGGACGCTTTGCTGTCTACCGTGCAAATGCCGCCGGGCATTCCCGTGGCTACCGTTAGCGTGGGAGACGCCGGTGCAACGAACGCGGCCTTGCTGGCGGTACAAATCATCGCGCGACATGATGACAAGTTAGCGGCCGCTTACAAAAAATTCAAAACCGAGCAGGCTGACAAAGTCGCTCTGCGAAATAAAAAAGTTCAGGACAAGCTAAGCTCATGAGCGTCTGCCGCGTCCCCAAAACATTAGAATGGGTCGGTGGCCTTGATGGCTACGTGTCCATGATCGACCAAACAAAACTCCCGACGGAGTTGGTCTATCTGGAATGTCGCGATCAGGAATCTATCTGGCACGCGATAAAAAGGCTCAGTGTCCGCGGCGCACCAGCCATCGGCGTGGCGGCGGCTATGGGCGTAGTACTCGGCGTGCGCGATTTCGTCGGAAATGACCGCTCGGCTTTCTTGGCTAAGCTCGACGAAGTTTGCGAATACCTAGCTACTTCCCGCCCCACAGCCGTCAATCTATTTTGGGCGCTCAGCCGAATGAAAAATTTCGCCCAGGCCTTGGAATCTGACTGCGTGAATACGATCAAAGTGTCCCTACTCAGCGAGGCTAAGGCTATACGTGATCAAGACGCTGCTATGTGTCGCCAAATCGGAGAGCATGGCCAATCGCTCATCGGCGAGGGTCATGGCGTTCTCACTCACTGCAACGCTGGATCATTGGCCACGGCAGAATTCGGCACGGCGCTGGCTCCCATGTACGTCGCCCACGAGATGGGCCGAAAATTCAAAGTTTTCGCCGACGAGACCCGCCCGCTGCTCCAAGGCGCTCGCCTAACCGTCTGGGAACTCGCCCAGGCCAACATCGACGCCACGCTCCTTTGTGACGGAGCGGCTGGGGCATTGATGCAAAGTGGGCAGGTCAATCTGGTCATCACCGGGGCGGACCGAGTCGCGGCCAATGGCGACGCGGCCAACAAAATCGGCACTTTCGGGGTAGCGGTGTTGGCTAAATACCATGAGATCCCTTTCTACATCGCGGCGCCAAGTAGCACTTTTGACTTCGATATGCCCAACGGAGCGGGTATTCCGATCGAGCAGCGAGATGCGGACGAAATCCGAAAAGGCTTCGGCACGCTCACCGCTCCCCCGGACATTCCCTGCTACAGCCCAGCCTTCGATGTGACCCCAGCCGGGCTAATTCGAGGTATTATCACAGAAAAAGGGCTAATTGAGCCGGTCACGACCGAGTATATTGCTCAGGTTTTGTCATGAAAACAAACTGTTGCCAGGACACTGCTATAGGCCGATAATCAAACTGTGGAGTTGGAAAAGTCGGTTTTGTTGCAGTAAGCCGCGCAGGCTCATATACTTCGGAAATGTAGCAGGCACCTGCGGTGTTATGAGAATAGTGGGAATAGCTGGCGATCTAACGCAGCTGCGGCGTGATAGTTGCATCGAAATGGGGATCATACATATGCGATCAAGAACAAAGCGATGGGCAACGGTACTAGGCATAGTCGCTGGCGGAGGCTTTCTACTAGGCTCTCCCGGGGCGAGCTGCACTAGCTTTTTGGGTGAATCTGCGCTTCAGGCTGCAGATTTCTGCTTCATTTTCGATTGCCAAAATGGTCTACTCGGCGGCACTATTGATCCGTGCAGCGGAACAGGCAGTGGCGATTCAACGGTTGAAGCGGGCACTGCATCACCTATATTTACCGATTGTAATCAAAATTAGCACGTAGCCTTCGCGGCTATATGATGACTGCGCATTATATTTGCGGTAGCGGAATAAAAGAGATCGACTTCGTAATACCTGGGAACTATAGATCATGGTCCAATCGAAACATACTAATCGCCGTCGCTATGCTAGCTTAGTTGCACTAACGATCGGCACTGCTTTTCAGTTCGGCTTTCTCGAATCATGTGATGACCGATTTATTCAGGCCACGCGATTCTTCGATCCTTGTGGTACGTTTCTAGCTAACTGTACGCCAGGTAGCTTTGAAGCTAACCGCGCGGCGATCAGTGACTTATGCGTCGATCCTGCGTGTATCGTTCCTGGCGCGTGTCCTGGCCAAGGGCAACCGCTTGGCACCACGCGCGAATTATGCCCATAGACCAACTTGGAGTTGGAAGATTCCTATGAGGATAAACCAGCTAAGTATCTCACCTAAGGTGCGGCGTGCGAGCCGCATGATTGCATTGTGCGCTTCTGGCGGCATGCTCCTGCAAGCGGTTGGCTGTTCCGCCGGCTTATTACCGATCCTGCTAAGTTTTGCTGAGTCAGCTGTATTGTCCGCCCTTTTCGGCGGTATCGCTGGTCCGTAAGCTCATTCCACTCATCACGCTGATCTTTATCAGATTCACCACGTCCTGTACGCCTTTTTTAACCTGATATCCCCCTTTCTCAACGAAAGCCGCCCTACGCATGTTCCGATATAGAGGCGGCTAGCGGACTGCCGCTATTCATTTGATACGCGATTAGCGGTTACCACTACTGAGAATTCTATGTTGATTCAACTCGGCACATCCGAACTATCTGCGGCTGGTCAGGCGTCGACGAGTCGGCCTTTGCGGGTTCAGCTTGTTCACCCACCGCAACGGATTTCTTCTACGAATTTAGTTTCCGGCGTGACCATCCCCCCACTGGGCTTAGCTTACTTAGCCGCAGCCGTGGAGCAGGCGGGACATCAAGTTCGCGTGACTGACGCCATCGGTGAGGGTTTGGATCAGGTCTTCGAGATCGATGGCCGGGCGCTTCGTGGGCTTACCTTTGAACAGATCGTAGATGGCCTCGATGACAAGGCCGACATCATCGGTATGGGCATTATGTTTTCATGTGCTTGGCCATCATTGCGCAAACTTGTCCACATGATTCGCGATCGATTCCCCGACACCCCTATCGTGCTCGGCGGAGAACATGCCACGGCTATGACACAGGCGATATTCGACCAGTCGCCGGTAGATTATATCGTGCGAGGCGAAGGCGAAAATACGTTAGTCGAGCTTTGTAACCGACTCGCCCAAGGCTCGACAGTGGCGGATGTAGACGGCTTAGCTTGGCGCCACAAAGGCAACGTCGTAGTCAATGAAAAACGATCACGCATTCAAAATATTGACGAAATCCCCTGGCCTGCATGGCAACATTTTAACGTAGACGCGTACATAGCCTACGCACAGCCTCATGGCAGCGCGGAGGGTCGCTCGATCCCTATGTTAGCTACGCGCGGGTGTCCGTTCCAATGCACGTTCTGTGGATCACCGGGGATGTGGGGGACAACGTGGCGTTCTCGGGACATCAAGAATGTGGTTGACGAGATTGAAACTTATATCAATCGTTTCGGAGCTAACGACTTTCAGTTTGAAGACTTAACGGCGGTCATTCGCAAAGACTGGGTACTGTCGTTCGCCAATGAAATTATGAGTCGCGATCTGAAAATCACCTGGCAACTTCCGTCCGGCACGCGAAGTGAGGCTATTGACGACGAGGCCGCGAAGGCGATGTTTGCCTCTGGTTGTAAGCAGTTCACCTACGCCCTTGAATCCGGTTCTACCGAAATGTTGCAACGGATTAAGAAACACATCAAGCTGGATAAGGCGTTCGCCTCGGCTAAGTCTTCGATGAATGCAGGGATTCGCGTGCAAGCGGGATTCATTTATGGGTACCCAGACGAAACCCTGAAGCAAATGTTTCAAACATACAAAACGATTTTACGCTGCGCGGTTGCTGGCTTTCATGAAATCTCGGTAAGCACCTTGCAGCCGTTGCCGAATACGGAAATGTTCGAGATTATCAACGCGGAAAAACCCATCAAAGTTGACGATAATTACCTCGATTCGATCTTTGGCTATCTCTCCATCTGGCAGCAGAAATCGTGGAACCCGCGAATCAATGATTTCTTCCTGCGCTCAACCATCATGCTTACTTATGCCAGCTTTTTTGGCCTATCATTTTTGCTTAGACCGCAAAGAGCCTTCGCGTTCGTGAAAGGAATGTTCGGGGCCAGGTCTGGTGGGAAATTGGCCCGAATTATTAAAGGGCTGGTTCGTAACGCCAGGACAACGCGGGTAAGTTCGGCGCCTACGGTTTAATGCTACATAGGGTTTAGAAGGAATGCTTGCGTGACTCCATCGCGTCTTGATTCGCCAACAATTTGACCGTGGTCATTGATGGCGTGGGCTGTATCTAGAACCCAGCCGCGCAAGTCATTAGTGCATTCATTAAGGTCAATGAGATGTTCACCCAGCCAGATGAAAGCGTGATAATTCCATTCAATATCTGGATCTGATCCAGGCATTCCTGCCATGCCTACAACGTGACCATGCTCGTTGATATCATTTGCCAAGCTTACTTTTCCACCGAACGTGCCAAGTGCAGTGGTCTTGCCATCTTCCCAAAAAAAAGCGTGATCGTACATTTTTGCGTTAGAAGAGTATCCCACTATTTGAGAACGATCGTTAATCGCATTGGCCGCGCTACGGAAGCTACCTGGAAAACCTACTGGCTTGAAAATATCCTTATCAAAAAAATAAGCGTGAGCACCAGCTAGACCAACGATTTGACCAGCAGAATTTATATCCAACGCATACGAATCTCCAGAATCAAATCCTTCTAGCACTAAAGGTATTCCAGCATCATTATCCCATTGGATGGCAAGCTCATATTGGATATCATCCCCGTCGTCGTGTTCACGTGTACCAACGATGCGGCCAAGATTGTTTACTCCCTTAGCCGTACTGCCCCCATACCATTCGGTGTCTATACTATCGCTTTGCCAGTTTGGATTCAAAACAGTAAGAGTATCATTTTCCCATTTACACGCTTGATGCATACGATCGCTTATTAAACTGGCAACTTCACCAACAATTATACCGCTATTTGAAATAGCATAGGCTTGGCTGCGCACACTATTCATTGAATCGATGTCGCGCATTATGCCATCACGCCATAGATACGCATGCCACGGTACGTTATAATCAATAATTTCTAGCGATTTTTCATATCCGTCAGGCAAAATATCTGACATGCCAACAACGTGACCATCGTTGTTGATGTCATGAGCAAGGCTATCAGCCCCGCCTAGTGTTCCTAATTCGATAAGCTCGTATCTCAAATCATTGACTCCACCTTGGTCGCAGGCTGAGCATGGCTATAGCTGATTTACTACCCATCGCAAACCCTGATAGAGTGGCATAATATGCCAATGATCGAATATAAGCGAGCCACGTCGCTACTTACCTACCTCTGGCAATTTCATGTAGCGATGATCCCTATGAACATGGCCGCTGGTGGTCGAAGAGCTAGCCGACTTTTTCTGGTGGCTTGAGTGACATAGTTGAGGCTGGTCAACCTTTCGCCTTGGGCAGCGAAAGAACGACCGTGCCCTTCTATGAAAGCCCTTTGCAAGTCAAGTGCATTTTTTGCTCTTTCCGGGTGGCCGTTGCAATCCCAATCTTCTATCCGAGCGTCACCAACGATGCGGCTGATTCACAGCCTAACTATGGCT
>JAJDDW010000041.1 GCA_029260115.1 Phycisphaerae bacterium
CGTGGCAGGTTTGCCGTCAGCCTTTGTCATTTGTCCTACCCAACGATCGATATTTTGATCGTCCATCCCTTTCATACCGGGAAAATAAGTTATCCGCACAGCCGCATCTTGTTGACCTTCGGACTTTGCAGGCAAGCGAAATACGGCTACGGGCGCCATGGGGCGAGCCTGAATAGCTTCTTGAACCCACCCGTCCGGAATTTTCATCTCAACACCAGTCAGCCGAAGCACTCCATCGTTAGACATGACTTCCATGCTGGCAGCCGCAGTGTTACCCGAAATGGGCGGATGGTCGGGCGGGAGTGCCGACGATGGAGGGTTTACTGGCTTGACCGTCTTTTCTACCGCAGGCGAAGCCGGAAGCGCCTGCTCTTTCTCGCAGCCGATTGAAATACACAAAATAGGAACGGTGATCGTGCAAATTAACGCTGCTCGACCACTCACTGAAACTCGCTTCATCATCATTACGCTCCAATGTTGGATGTCATTATTAGTCAATCCTCTAAGTAACCCACGACTCATGACCGTGGAAGACGCATGGCCTTTACGCATATCCTAGCGATTTTGCCTGAATTTTCTACAAGTGTAATGACTAAACGTTAGAATGATGACTAGGCGATGTTGGACTCAGTGAATAGAATAACCTGAGGATCGCCTATGGTGGTGTCCTGGAACAATTGTGACTTAGAACATTTACGATCGAAGCGCGACGTCTATGCCAACATCTAAAGATTATTACGAGACCCTGGGCGTACCTCGAAGTGCCTCCGCCGACGAGATCAAACGGGCATATCGAAAATTGGCCAAGAAGTACCATCCCGACACAAATAAGGATGGCGACGCCGAAATCCAATTCAAACGTGTGCAAAGTGCTTACAACACGCTCAAGGACGAGAAGAAGCGACAGGAGTATGATCAATTCGGCGCGGCTGGCGTCGGACAATGGCAGACGGACCCGCGCGGGCAGCAGGTATACCAATGGGGGCCGGACTCTAGCATAAAGGCCGAAGATCTTGAGGATCTCTATTCGGCCTTTTCGGGCCCTCAAAATCAACGCCCCAGCATTTTCGATCAATTATTTGGGCAACGTGGCCCCCAACGACCGCCCCCCCCTCAGCCGACACGAGGTCGAGATGAAATCAAAGAAATCAAGCTATCTTGGCAACAGGCGGTTAATGGCGCTACAGTAACTGTTCGCTTAGGCCATTCGCATAAAAACCAAAAGGAATCGCTAGAAGTGAAAATTCCGGCAGGCGTAGAAGACGCCCAGAAGATACGATTGCGCGGTCGTGGCCATCCTGGCGCGCACAGCGGGCCAGCGGGCGATTTTATTTTGGTATGCAAAATTCAGCCTCACCCATTTTTCACTAGGCGAGGCAGCGACATTTTACTTGATGTACCGATATCTGCTGCGGAGGCTGCGCTTGGTATAAAAGTTGAGATTCCAACGATAACTGGTAAAACATTGCTGACTGTACCTCCTGCCACTCAACACGGAGCCAAGCTGCGACTTCGTGGCATGGGTCTTCACAAGACGGAAGGGCAGGCGCCAGGGGATTTTTTCGCAGTAGTACGCATTGTTTGGCCACATGAATTATCGGATAAACAGCGACAGCTGTATGAGGAGCTTCATAAGTATGACCAACCATCAGTCCGACAAGACCTTGGATGGTGGAAAGACTAGCCCTGCCGTCAGCGAACAAGATCGAGATAAATTTCGACGGCATCGCGCGGGTTTTGCACTGCTCATCGCAGGTTTTTGTCTAATCTTATTCGCGTGGGGTAGTTGGTATTTTCGGATATCCAGTCCCGATGAGGTTCCCGTTATGATGATCCATGATGACTGATTCGGCCCCCAATGCTGCCTCGCTGGCCCCGGCCTTTCTGTTGGTCCTAATGACAACTTTCGTACTGTTTCTGACGATTTTGCTAGGCAGCTTTGTTCTGATTCGCGCTTTCCGACGTCGCCGCCAGGCGCTCAAGCGTGAACCGCACATTCCAACCGAACACGTTGACGCTTGGCTACTTCATAAACCGCCAGAAGCGCATGATGACGATAATGATTATGAAGATGATCGTGATGACTGATAGGCGCAACTTACGAATTTGCTCAACCGAGATTGCCCATGCGATGATAATCATGTTGCGTGGACAAGGAGGATTATCCTGAAAACGCTGGGAAGGGTAGCATTGATAACTGGCGCAGCGCGACGCGTGGGATGCGCGATCGCATTAGAGCTGGCCCGCGCAGGCTGCGACATTGTCGTTCACTACAGACATTCCAGCGAACAAGCAGACCAAATATGTGAACAAATTAAAAACATGGGCCGTCGCTGCATCACGCTACAAGCAGAATTGTCTGATTCGTCAACATGGGAATCTCTCATTTCAGAAACCATGCAACAACTAGGCCGACTAGATATACTGGTCAACAATGCGTCGACTTTCTTAACAAATTCACCAGGCACGATCCAATCTTTCGACGTTCAACAGTGGGAACAAATGTATCGCGTTAATTTGTTATCCGCCGCCGCCTTAGCCCACTATGCTGAACCATTCTTAAAAGCCAATGGAATCGGAAAAATTATCAACCTTTGCGATATAGGCTCAAAGCGTCCCTGGCCCAAACATTTGTCCTATTGCGTCTCGAAAGGCGCGCTAGACACACTCACGTTGGGCCTCGCGAAGGCGATGGCTCCAATCGTTCAAGTTAATGGGGTTGCTCCGGGAATAGCAGAATTTCCAGTCGAGTTCTCAATGGAGACGCGATCTAAGCTGATTGATAAAGTCCCCCTCGCACGAGCGGGAACGCCCGATGAAGTAGCAAAGCTCGTTCGATACCTGATTGAGCACGGAGACTATATCACAGGGCAAATCATACCCATTGACGGCGGTCGCAGCTTGCATTGACCTGAAAACGAACCAGCGCACATGTTGGTTCGTAGGGTATCACAGGCGAAGTGCGACTGAGATAGCCGTCGGTTCGCGCCAGCTGGGCATGTGGAATCTTGGTTCACGATAGCTAAATTTGATACACGGCAAAGCGAGTGTACAATCAAACCACTTGGGCAAGCCCGGATAAGCTGTGGCATTAGCAGAGCGGTTAACTAATCGTTGAATCGGTTACGGATATTGGAATAATCGGATAGCATGCCGGGCATAGTGCTAGATTTTGGCCTTTCCCGAAAGGAAATCGATACTGGTGGAACGTAATGTAGCTGACTTACTGGCAACCGCACCGCAGGTTGTCGTGTATGTAAATCTGATAAAAGTGGGCGTGGTCGTGGCGCTGACCTTCGCGTGGGGGCTGGCTGCCCAGTGGGTCGACCATGACACCGATGTGGTCAAAACCAAGAGACAACTTTGGAATATGATCACCCTCGGTGGCGGGTTGGTTGCCTACTTTGTGTTGTTCATCATCCCGTGGAATGGGACTTTATTTGCAGCAGGGCTAGCCGCATGGCTGGTGATCGCAGGTAGCGGCTTGGTCATGTATGTCATTCACCGCAATAGCCGCGTCATCCCTGACGCTCGGGTTTTTACCATTGGCCACCTCAAACGCAAAATCGCTCGAAATCCTGAAAATAAAAAAGATTCAGTCGCTCGGTCGATGCGTGTACGAATCAGCGACCATAAAGGCGATTTTGTCGGTTCACCTACTGACCCTAAAGAACTACAAGCATTCAAATTAGTACAAGACTTTCTATACAACTTGCTCTGGCGTCGCGCTTCGCTGGTAGATTTATCGCCTGGTAAAGATAGTTACCGTGTCATGTATAAGATCGACGGAGTAGCCACGGAAGACCGAGATGGATTATCCACCGCGGACGGAGAGGCCATCCTACAATACCTAAAGAGTAAAGCCGGTCTAAATGTCGAAGAAGTCCGCCGTCCGCAAACAGGGCGTATCCAAACTGCCTTACTTAGCCACGCAGGTGATGTTGGATATACGGATGTACACACCTCCGGAACCACCGCCGGCGAACGCATGAGACTGGACATCTGCACGTCGCCCACCTTGTTAAGGTTACACGAGCTAGGCATGGCTACGCCGCGCTTAGAGTCTGTTCGAAATGATGTACTGTCGCAGCGAACTGGGTTACTGGTGGTAAGCTCTACCCCCCATAATGGCGTATCGACAACATGTTATGCCATATTGCGAAGCCACGATGCGTACATGAATAATATTCACTCTTTAGAGCGATCGTCATTAACTGATTTGGATAATATCACACAGCACAATTATGAAGGCAGTAATACGGACGTAAATTATGCCCGCATGCTGCAAACGATTATTCGACGTGAACCAGATATCGTCATGGTCGGGGATTGCGACGATGACGAAACCGCTCAAATTGCCGTCCGGGCCGCAGCAGATGATCGCAAAATATACTTAGGGATGAACGCCGAAAGTACCTTTGATGCCCTTTCAAAATTAATTAGCCATGTAGAAGATAACGCCTTGGTCGCGCAAGCCATGAGAGGTGTCTTGTCGCAGCGATTAATTCGCATCCTATGTACCGATTGTCGCGAGGCGTTTCGACCAGACGAGAAAACGCTTAAGAAACTGAACTTGCCATCAGACAAAATTGAGCGCTTCTACCGCCCACCCTCAGAAAAAAAACTCGACCGCAAGGGAAGAGAAATCGTCTGCGACACCTGCCAGGGAACTGGTTACGTCGGACGGACTGCCGTGTTCGAGCTGCTAGTAGTAGACGATGCGATTCGGGCACTCATTGCGGAAGGTGCACCAATTAGCAAAATTAAGTCATTAGCGAGAAAGAACAAAATGTATTACTTGATGGAAGAGGCCTTGCTTAAGGTCATTGATGGCACAACGAGCTTGAACGAAGTCATCCGCTGCACTAAAACTTCTGAGAAATAAGGAACAGCTATTATGGTATTCAAACTTCTATTTCTCATTCTATTGGTCGGCGTAGCGTTTCTTCAATCTACCCAAGGGTTATTTAGCGCACTGATCATGATGGTACTCACAATATGCTGCGCAGCCGGTGCGATTGGCACGCATGAGTGGATCGCTGTAAACTGGGTCGCGCCGTATCTGAACCCAGAGTATGCCTATGCGGTTTCTTTAGCTGTCGCCTTCGGCATACCACTGGTGTTGTTTCGTTTAGTTGCCGACAAAACGATTACTCGTGCTTGCCTATTACCCGTTTGGGTAGACCGCATCGGTGGCGGTCTTTGTGGACTGGTGACAGCTTTTCTGGTTGTTGGTGTGATGTCCCACGCCGTGCAAAATCTTCCGTTTGGCTCTTCTATCATCGGATATGCTCGCGTCGATGCGACCAACACAATTACGGAAGCCATCGATGGTGTTAAGCCCACGCCCCCAGATATAACGGCCCCGCTAAATGAACTCATTCTAAGTCCAGATCGCGTAGCGCTTTCCGTTGGTTCAATGATGTCAGCCGGCGTGTTTAGTGGCGGGCGTTCTTTTTTCGAAGATCATGCAGACTCAGCCCAGACTTCCGCATGGAATAACGCCGTACCATCCCAAGTTACGCGTTATGTGCCGCCGGGATCCATTAGCGTAGTGAAGACACAACTCGTTCCTTTTGTGTATGATTATGAACCTGCGATTCAGAACACGCAACGTGGCGGAGCGGGCAGCAATGCGGTACCTGCTTCTTACGATCCTATCGAACCTGCCAGTGGGAGTGAATTTCATATGGTCCGCGTCAAACTAAGGGATGCGGCGCGAGACAAGAATAGCTCACATATATTTTCGCTCCGTCAATTTCGTTTAGTCGGACAAGAACCGCAAGCATCTCACCTTACGCAATATCTGCCAGTAGCCATACAAGATGCGGATGCGACTCAAACAATTAATCGCCACATCAGAAGAAAAAAAATTAACGGAGGAAACTGGCCTGTTATCAATGAATTACTCTCACCGCGTGCGGACAATAAAAACGAAATTGAAGTCGTCTTCGAGCTTCCCATCGGGTTTCAGCCAAGCCACATCGCCTATAAACGCGGCGCTTTTGCCGACGTAAGTTTTAGTGGCGAAGCCGCAGCAGAGGATCCCGAACAGCCCGCAGCCGCGGCACCTCCAGTAAATACGACCCCTCCCAACACGCCAGAAGCAAACGACGACGACTCCTCTAACCGTCGAGGACGTCGTAAACGAGGTGATAATACCAGCGACGCAACCGCCCCCAACAGTGGCCGAGGCGGAAACATTCGTGGCATCACAACTAACCAGGGCAAGTCTTTCTTTGGAAACGATTTGCCGATGACACTTACAGCTTATCGAAAGCTTAATAATGTTGAAATTTCCGGTAGCCAAATGGCCAACGGGCACCTTGCCGGTGTTGTGCGAGATCAAGATGGCGGCACGCAACCAGAAGTGAAAAGTTTCGACGTACCTGACGACAAGAGACTATTACAATTAAACACCACACGTCTACAAACCCGCAGCGGTCTTGGCAAAGCACTTGATTTCGCATCTCGAACGATACAAAACTACCTCGTTGAAGACGATCGCGGTAACAAGTATAAAATATGCGGAAAATATGCTATCGCCACGGTCAATGGGCAACAAATGGTTGAAGTCCAATACTTCAAAGATCAAGCTGGAACGATCGGCGGCGTTGGCAAATTTGACAAAATAAAGGACGATCACTTAAAAAAAAACTACGAATTGGTTCTATTGTTTCTTGTTGAACCAGGCGCAAAAATCGTAAGCTTTACCACCGGAGGCGCGGCGACGCGCGCCGACGACCTTCGTGGTGAAGACCTAATCGCACCCGAATAGTGCTTTCACTAATCTGCCGATAGAAACCGACTGACAGATTCCGGAGCGCCCGTTCGAGACGATAAGTAAGCTGCTTCCAGCACAGCCATACTAGCCAGATGATCTTCTCCTGTAGAAGCTGGCTTCATACCGCTACTCAACGCCACACCGAACTCATGCACTGCTTTGGAAATCCCATCATCCTTCGCGAATGGTGACGCTACGTCTTCGGCCATGTGCTCACTTGATTCTACCGTGAATGATTCTGCTGTAGTTTCAACAACTCCATCTGGACCGACCCAGCGAATGCGACTGTGCGAAATTGGTGCGTTGCGATAGGCTGACAACGTGGCTAATCGATGCGAAGAAAACCGCAACGACAAGGTAGCCATGTCTTCCGTGTCATAATTGAGTACATCGCCCGCCTGTCCGAATTTCGCACATTGCGCAAACGCTTCTTCCGGAACCCCCATCACCGAAACCAACAGGTCTAACTGGGGATAGGCGCCATGTAGCAACACCCCACCACCCGCCCGAACATGATCACCGCGCCAGCCATCAGCATTATTTACGCTTGCAACTTCTGCCATCGCAAACTGTACTTGTCCAACCTCTTCCGACAGCGCCGTGGCTACAGACCACGATAGATCGGAGGGCAATGTTCGCGCGATGACAAGAGGTTGGCTCGATGTTCGGAAGCGATCGACCAGAGATCGCGCATCGCTGATATTACGGGAAAAGGGTGCCTTATGAAAAACTGCAATGTTCGATTGAGCAGAGAGTTGAACAAATTCGTAGGATTCATGAGGCTCTAATGCGATAAAAAGTGCGTCCAAGCCATCGTGCGATAATTCGACTATTAGTGATCGGTTGTCCTCATAGCTTCGAATGCCTGTATTCTCACTTATTTCGCGTGATAGATTCACATTTCGATCAGATATCGCGACGAGTTCAAACAGATCGTCCTGTCCAATAGCCGATAGATAATGCTGACCATCATCAGCAAGCCCTAAGAGTGCGACCCTAAGCTTACGCATCATTCATTCGACCTGTGTAAACACCATCGTTCAATCATAGGCCTCATGACCGATGCAATTTCCTCATCCGGACGGCGCAGCAACTTTTGTATAAGTCGGTCCACCCTGAGGTTGCTGCCCGCATAAAGCATGCGAGGAAGCATGGTCTCATACTGCTGCTGTTTTGGCAAAAAAGCTTCTACATGCCCTTCCATTTCATCAGCCGAAAGTTCGAAGGGATAACATATATCCAGCGACTTACTCTCGTAATGGCCACTGCGAAAGGGGCCATAATCAATTGATAAATAGTCATCGCTAAATTTGATACCCACAAACCCAGGCCATAGTGCGACCAACAATGACTGAAACGTTTTCCAGATCGTCACCAATGACACAAGCCCTAGAGGCAGCAAGATGATAACGTAGCTAAAATCAACCGCGCGCGATCTGAGCCCAGATACTTGAAATTCAATACGACCATATAGAATGAAGCACAGCAATGCCAATACAACAGACGCCGAAGCCCACAACATCGCGGTACTTAGAAGCCGCGTTCGAGATGCCGCCAGTAGTGTCATTGAGTCGTCCATGACCGTTCTACGATAAACTGAGTTATATTAGACTAGGCTCACGAGAAAACAACTATACAAACACGCGTCGATTGTAAACGACCCATTCTAGAAACAATATAGCCAGCAATGCCAAAAGTGCATATCGCCACGCCGGGCGATTTACCTCCACCGCTTGTGATGACACGTCAAGACTAGCTACTCCCAGCGTCAGTGTGCCCGCAGGTGCGATATTGCTTTCTTCCGGGTTAAACAAATTGACAGCGAATTTATTCGCCCCCTCAAGGCTCGGCGAAATTTCATACACCCCGACCTGACGCGTTAAGGAATAATGCAACGTATCATACTGCCCCGTCTCGATTCGGTCCTGTCGTTGGTCCGGGCGCGTGACAACGACAGTTTGCGTATCGGCAGGGATGGGTAGCGATACCGGCTGCCCCGGTTCCAAACTGCGCCGATTAGCCGCCGCCGCTGTACCGCTTAGATATTGTACCGCATTTTGCATGAAAATGACGAAATCCACACTCGTCGGCCAGAATGTGTTCATCATCAACTCACCCGATTCATTTTCCGCGACCAAGCTAAAAGCACTAATCAAATACTGGTTCCCGCCCCGCGACAATTGCGCGAGAATCGCCGACTTAGGTCCATCGATGATCGACACCGCTTCTGGCGGCCAGCTAATATTCAACCAACTCAGTACTTCTAGTGTTTCCGTTGCGACATGTCGCAGCAGCGGGTGCGTATCATCCCAGTCGAAAACAATTTGATTTTCCACCGAACCATCGATGGCTAAGCCCTCAATTTTAGGGATCGCCCCCCAAAAAAAGTAATTGCCCCGAGGCAGACGATCCGTCGAGTGTCGATCCATTATGACCACATCAAACTTACTGCGCTTATTATCTTCCAACTGATCCACCCGGGCTGATTCATACGCATCAGGTTGCATAATGGTTAAGTCGATAGCCATGGTCTCCAGCACCGGACGAAGGAAAAATCCTTTGTCCGTCACTAGCAATACCGAAACGTGTTGCGGCGGGTCAATCACTGTCCACGCACGATCATCGGCGCTCAGGGCATCGTCCACCCGCAAAACAACCTCGACCACACCCCCGGCTGATTCAACCACATCGTCAAACGCGATGACACTTTGTGACGCCGACGCGTCGCTGCTCGGATCATCCCGGTATCCCGCTAGCGTGACCGATTTTACATCTACGCTCCGCTGGTCGACATACAATACAGCGTCAAATTTTATATCGTCCGGGCCATATTGCTGCACCTCAGCCGTGACCTGCAATATTTCCGGCCTCTCGTATTGTCGACGCACGCCCATGTTCATGATGCCAACGTTATCAGTTCTCTTTCCCACGCGCATCACTTCGATGCTGGAAATATCAAACTGCTGTAGCGCGATCTCTCGCGAGTCTTCAATGCACCCATCGGTAATAATATACACTTTGTCTGGCGAAACCGGGCGTACTGGCGCGATGTCTGCCCCGGACTGCGATGTACCAATGATAATATTTTGCGCATGCGCCTCCGCTAGATTCACTGCCTCGGTCAATCGCGAAGCGCTTTGCGTTTGTCCGATGTCATCAATTTTCCGCTTGAGTGATTCATTGTCTAGATCGAAAGAGGCTACTACCGTCGCTCGGTCACTAAAAGCAATGACCATCGCCCTAGCCCCTTCCCCGAGATTGTCGATTTGCTTACGTGCTAAACGCTTGGCCTTCTCCAATCTGGTCTGCCCATCAGCTTCCATGACGCCCATCGACGCCGATTGATCAATAAGCAGGATCACCGAGTCGCGGTGTACCTGAGCCATTTCCATCATCGGCTTGCCCAAAGCAAGCGCCGCTAAAATCAAAATGAGCAATTGCAATATGAGCAACAAACTGCTGCGCAATCGCTGAAACGGAGAGTTGACTTGCAAGTCCTCCACCGCCTTCCGCCACAATAGCGTAGACGGAACCAAGCGCACCTCGCGCTTGAGCTTAAGAAAGTAGAGCGCGGCCAGCGGCGGAATTGTAACCCCCGCGGCAATGGCCATTGCTGTCGGATTTAGAAAATCCAATGAAACATCTCCAAGTCTACTTCTCTTGTCATCGTGATAACCGTTGCAACATTATTTGATTAAACCTCGACGCCTGAAATACGACGTAATGATTTGATCAAACGGAACATCCGTTCCCGTAAACAAATAGCTCGCGCCCCGACGATTACAATAATCTTTCAGTTGATGGCAGTAGGCTTCCAAGTTTCGTTTATATCGCGAGATCAACGCACGGCTTATCGTCACCTCAGCAGCGTCGTCATCTTCAACATCCATAAGCCGTAAATCACCGGCTAATCGCGGCTCGATTTCTTCGGGCGACAAAATCTGTATCGCATATAAATCGTACTTTCGGCCCAACATGTATTTCAACCCTTGTTCGTAACCGCTCTTCTCAAAAAAGTCGCTGAGCAACAGCACGATACCTTGCTGCGGGTGTCGAATGGAAAATTGTTTACAAGCTAGGGGCAAATTGCTCTTGCCTTCACAAGTTACCCGATCTAGAAATTCAACCACCTTAAACATTGTGCGCCGCCCGCGCACGCCAACAATTTCATCTTGCAGGCCATCGGCATACGTATACAAGCTTACCCGGTCGAAGTTAACCAGCCCGATATACGCCATCGCCGCGGCGATTCTGCGCGCGTACATCGATTTGCCAGGCTCACCCCAATCCATACTTTTAGACACATCGATGAGAATACTGATATGTAAATCTTCTTCTTCCAAAAATAGCTTGATGAACAGCTTTTCCAAGCGGGCATAAATGTTCCAATCGAGAAAACGCAAATCGTCGCCAATGACATAGCTACGATGATCGGCAAACTCGACGGACTCCCCTTTCCGTTTGCTGATGCGCTCACCACGAAGCTTTCCCGCGAAGATTTTCCGACTCACCAACGCAAGCTGATCAAGCTTGGTCATGAACTCCGGTGTGAGTAGCTCTTGATATTTTTCTTGCGTTAAAGCCATAAAAACCAAACTTCGTACGATTAGGTATCAGTAAATAAAACTTTACATCTTATACAGCAACAAAGCGTATCCAAAATATACCCTGACCGTAATTTATGCCGCCGCCTCTGACATGGTTGGCGTTTTATCGATCATCTCTTTAAGAACGTCGTCCGTGCTAATGCCTTCCGCTTCACCTTCAAAGTTCAGCAACACCCGGTGGCGCATGGCAGGCAAAAAAATCCGTTGCACATCGCTGAAACTCGTATTGAATCTTCCATCCAAAAGCGCATGAAGCTTAGCGCCCAATGTTAAAGTCTGCGCCGCTCTCGGACTAACACCCCAGCGTACATATTTATTCGTGACATCGACCGCAAAAGGTCCGCCAGGATGCGAGGCCATCGATGCCCGCACAGCGTAGTCCTGTACATGCGGAGCCATCACCACGCGACGCACAAGTTGCTGGGCGCCAACAATATCTTCGCCACTCATCACTTTATTAATCTCAGGCTGATAACCCGCCGTCGTGCGGTCGAGAATCGTTTTGATCTCATCCTTGCTCGAATAATTGACCACCAGCTTAAACATAAAGCGATCCAACTGCGCCTCCGGTAAGGGATAGGTGCCTTCTTGCTCGATAGGATTTTGTGTAGCCATGACAAAGAATGGTTCTTCAAGCTTGTGTCGCACCCCACCCACCGTGACCGAATGCTCTTGCATCGCTTCAAGCATCGCGCTCTGCGTTTTCGGCGTAGCCCGGTTAATTTCATCCGCCAGCAAAATCTGCGTAAACAATGGCCCTTTCTGAAACTCAAAGGCCCGCTTACCAGTCGACCTATCTTCGGCGATAATCGTCGTGCCAATAATGTCCGCCGGCATGAGGTCCGGTGTAAATTGAATACGCGAGAATTTCAAATCAACGGCCTGCGATAAGGTGCGAATGAGATAAGTTTTACCCAACCCCGGCACACCCTCCAGTAGTACATGCCCGCCCGTAAACAACGCGGTCAACACCCCATCCACAACCTCATTATGCCCAACGATAGCCTTACCGATTTCATCGCGCAGCGCTTGAAACTTATGGCGTAACTCTTCAGTTGCTTTTTCTACCGCCGGATCAATCTTTGAACTCATCTTTGTCTCCCATACGATTTTCAAATCGCTCGCGCCAGCTACGCAGCCGTCATGTATTTACTGGACATTTTATCTACCTGGTCGCCAAAATAGTTTGCTGGTCGTTTGGGCACAACGCTTAGCCGCGACCACCAATCAATCCTTTTTATCCTCATCCATATCGCGCCGCGCCCGCCGTTTAGCCCGCAATAATCGAGACGTGGCGTCTTCATTGTCTACATTCTCCGAGGCCTTCTTATCGCCACGAGGTGCATCTTTTTCTTTGTCGTTCGTAGCGCCGCCTAACGAATCGGTCAAGCTGACCCCCTTAGACTTGTCAGCGCGTTCCTCACGTCGGCTACCCTCAACATCAAATTTTTGCTGGGCATCACCATCTGACAATTGAAGAGATTCATCAGTCTCATACAACGGCGTTTTATAAACTGACTCAGTTTGCTGGTCATCCTTGGCCCGATTGCGTGAACTCTTGAGTTGACCCAGCGAAGCCTCACTTCTTTGACCGGTCGACGCCAGCGCCGTCACGCCATGAGTCAGATAATTATAAAATGGACCAATATGGCGAAAACGTACCGCCCAGCCGACCAACTCTGCCACGACAAAAGCCCCGAACAAATGGCTCCAGCTTGCATAGCGAAAATCCATACCAAACAGCAAAACGATTAGCACCACAAACTCAACAGCTATGGAGAATGCCAACCAGCTTGCCAATCGCCGCACGGAAACATCGAGCAAAAATATGGGCAACAATAGCCACGCTAGCGCCCAATCCCACGCAGGCCTTTTTGATTCGCTCGGCGGTAAATCATGCTTAAAAACGCCCGCCTCTTCAGGAATTTCATTTAGCCAGCGTCCGTTCGTAATCTCCGACACTTGGCGAAGCATGGCCTCGTTCGGCATCAAGTCACGATATTCGGGAGAGAAGGGCACGGAGACGCCTGTTCTCAGCGTGCCCAAATATTTTTCGTTATGACGAATTTGCACATTAGCCAAATACTGCCCAGCCTGGTCAACAGGAACGGAAGCCTCATACTTCCCCGGCCCGGTCTGCACAAATTTTACGGGCAATGTTACGCTGCTGGGATTTACCACCCGCGTCGTTAACTGCAAGTTGTTTAAATAGCTCGCATCCTTATCCAAAGCATCGATGACAATGCGCGCCGTGTCGCCATCGATACGCGTATAGGTATCAAAGTTAGCGGGCAAATCCTGACGCATCGTCCACCTCACAACCTGGGCCCAGAATTTGGCGAACTTAGACCAACTGGTCCATTGCCCACCCCAAACTTCCCACTGCCCACTCGTAAACGCGACCGTCTTGCCAAGCTCATATTGCCAGTGTGCTAGTACCGGGTCTTCACCATCGTCGGTGGGTCTGATCAGTGGAATGATGACGTTGGGATTATCTTTGGGAGAGGTTAAAACCATGCCCCCTAGCTGAGGCAAATCACCAACATCAACACCAGCTATGAGTTCACTATGTGCGTCAAGCACGCTAGGCATGAATGGTTCGTCGATAATCAAAGGCCGTTTGATGACTTTCGATTCTTTCGAAAAAATCTGAGGAAGCTGCTTAGGGTTTCGCGCAGGGTAAAATTTTCCATTAGTTTTCTTCGCGATGTCATTCAACGTGGATTGCATCACATGTCCACCCCAGCCGATCGCAATGGTACTAACCGTAATTTTATTTCGAACAAAATCTTGAACGAGTGCATTGGATGGGGCTGCAGCGTCGCCGTCACTCAGAATAATAACATGTTTTTGAGCCGCATCTTTGCCTCGACCAACCGTCAACTCGCGCAAGGCCATTTTCATCGTAGCCCCAAAATCGGGCATATCACCAATCTGCATACGATCAATTTTAGCTTTGACTGCCGCTTTGTTCGTGGCCAGATCTAGCGGCACTTCCCAGTTTTCTCCGCCTGGAGAATATGTGTAAGCCAAGACGCCAACATAATCTTGCGAGCTAACCGTGTCGACGCTGCGCTTAGCCATCTCCTTACCCCAGTAATTGCCTCGAGGAATTTCGCACGAATGGGAAATGATAACCAACGCACCGCGTGGATTGACCCGTTTGTGTTTGATCTCAAATGATACCGGCATAATTTCAGCGACCGGGCTACCAATCCAACCGCCCGCCCCAAAACTCTCATCGCCGCCGAGCATAATCAGCCCG
This sequence comes from Phycisphaerae bacterium, assembly GCA_029260115.1. GTDB lineage: Bacteria > Planctomycetota > Phycisphaerae > UBA1845 > UBA1845 > JAJRPG01. The sequence continues at coordinate 14,657 of JAJDDW010000041.1, forward strand.
CTGCCCATATCCTTCACATAAGTCACCAGATCGCGCTGCTGGTCATCTGTAAAATTCGACGCCGATAAGTTCGACAAGATAATCGACGTATAGCTAACCATCTGCAACAAATCAAACTGGCCAAGCTCTGCCACATCTCGAAGCTCAACCCCCACGCCTTCACTCTCCAAAGCAGCGGCGAGCACACTATCCGAGTCGGCATTTGAAGTAATAAGTAACACCCGCGATGGCCCGGATACAAACGTGAAGGCACTGGCCGAATTATTCAATGCGATCGTATCTTGCGATTCATCGTCAGGTCGAAATACCGCCTCAAAAGTCTGCGCCCCAGTCGTCTGCACCGGCATGGTTATGACAAACGTATTATCACCCTTTTGAAGTGATAACGCTGTACTTTCCTTTGGTAGTGTCAGTAGCTGACCATTAACATATAGCAAAAGCGTACCAGTGGTCGCCCGGTCCGTATGCACGACCATACGCACGGGCACCTGCTCACCCTTCTGGGCATGTGTCGGCGCGATGACACGCTCGAAATAAACTTCGTTTTGATGTTTATAGTGAAGTGGAACCACGTCAACAGGAATGCCGTCCGCTGCCGCTCGCCGCGCTTCTTCCAGCAAATTTCCCATGTTGTCGTTTCCGTCAGACAATAGCACAATGCGCTTCGCCGTATCATGCGGAAAAATCGCCATAGCCAGCCGCAACGCAGCCGCCACATCGGTACGATCCGTACCCTGCATAATCGGAAAACGTCCCGGCGGAATGACATAGCCACCCTTCAATGGTTGCTGCTCGAGAAACGCATGTCGGGCAAAATCGATGACACCCACGCGGTCGTCCGCAGAAATATTTTTGGACGCCTCCCGCATGAAATGTTCCTGCTCGTCCTGCATCGCCTGAACACTGTGCGATCGATCCATCAGGAAAATAACCGTGAGATCATCATTTCGCTGCACGCGCTGCAGACCAGCTAAGCAGCACGCGAGCACAATCACCAATGCGCTGCGCAGCAACAGCGCCGCATATCGCCGAACCGGATCAAGACCAGCCAGACTTCGCCTCGACGTCACGATCAACAGCGGTACTAGCAAGCACAGCCAAAGCCAGACTGGCTCGTCAAACTCAATCGGTAATGCCAAGGCAAGTAAGATCATGGCCGAATTATTTGCACCCTACTATTCATTGAATCAACCACATACACGCTATTATCCGCGCCAAAGGCCGCGCCCCACGGGCCAGATAATTCTCCCAGCTCTCGGCCGCTACTCCCCCACGACTTAATGCTTTTGCCCTCCGGTGATAACCAATGCAAACGGTCTCCGCCATATTCGCAAACCAAAACCGTACCATCGTCACGAATGTCTATATCATACGGATAACGAAACTCGTCCAAGCCTCGCCCACGATGCCCAATCGCGTCAATCACTTTACCGTCAAGCGTGAACCGGACAATACGGTGATTGCATGCGTCCGCGACCCAAAGAATTCCCGCTCGATCGATGGCTAGCGCTGCAGGCCGATTCAAACGCTTCCCCAAAACTTCAGACTCGCCAAACGCCTTCACAAACTCAAAGTCCGGCGACCATTTAGTAATTCTATCGTTACCGTTATATTCGCTCACGTAAATAAAGCCATCGTCATCGATAGCCACATCGGTCGGTAACTGGAATTCACCATCACCATCCCCATTCGTCCCGAATTGCCCGACGAGCTTACCCTCAGGATCAAAAACAAGTATGCGGTGATAATGCGTATCCGCTACAAAAATTCGGCCGTCGTTGTGAACCGTAAGCCCTACAGGCTTCCCTTTGGTCGTTTCTGGCATGCTCCAAGAAAACAAAAAATCACCCTCTGGATTAAACCGTTGGACTCGACCAGCTTTATCTACGACCAAGATCGCCCCATTATTTTCTACGCTAATAGCCCGCGGATAATTGAATAGCCCCGAAGCCAGTCCGACACCACCAAACGAACCGATCACGCCATTTCCAGTCAGCGCAGGGCGATCACACGAAAGTGCCAATGAAATGACACAAATAAATCCGGCCAACATGAGCTTGTGTGCTGTCATAAGATACATAGATGATAGGCACAAACACGCCTGGCGTCGAGTAGCATACTCTGGTCTGCGCCGAGCCGCATGCTTCAGCTTGCGCGGAGTCAAGAACGGTAAGAGCGATCAAATAGGTATGAAGCCATTCGGAGATTTATTCATAGAAAGTAACAAAATCTGTCATTCCCGTGCAGGTGCGAATCCAGTGTACCCACTTGCGCATCGTAACGAAGCTAGATGCTCTCCTGCGTGGAAATGACAAAAAAATCGTTGTACGCTAGCGCGTTAGTCTGCGGCCTTCTTTTGGGCATCGGCGTTATCGCCGGTTATTTTCTTCACACTGGAGAAATAAGCCTTAACCGATTTTTGATATTGCCTCGGAATACGATCACGCGAAATTCGATCACTGGCATCGCGTTCCGCAGCCGACACGACTTCAACCAGCTCACTGTTGATTTTCCCCTTTACTTGCTCACCCTCAAAAAACACCTGCCCAATAATCGCGCCTTTCCCCGTGGCGACCTTAGCCCGTTCAGTTTTGAAATCGACGGCTGTCTGCTGTTCCGGTGATAAGCCGCCTCTTCCTTTGCCGCGACCACCCGTCCCGCCGCTGCCTTGCCCTTTACCACCTTGCCCCTGTCCCTGACCGCTGCCCTGCCCCTGGCATTTCCCGCACGGCTTTCCACCCTGTTGTCCACTACCGCTACACTGACCGCATGGTGAATCAATGGCATTACGGGCGCTTTGCAATTCCGCCATCGTCGAATCTAGCTGAGCCATTTCCGCTTCCATGGACTCCATCTCGCCGAGTTGACCAGCAGCCTGGGACATGCCAGCCATCGCTTCACCCGTTTGTCCAGGTGAACCTGTTTTCGATGATTGCTTCAAGGCATTGGCCAACTTGCTCGCCATACCTTTCGTTTTCTGCTGTTGCTGCAGCTTCTCCGTCATTTCTTTAATTTGTTGTTGAGAATAACCATTCTTTTCAAGCTGCTTCTTAATTTGTTCAAGATCTTTCTTGCTTAGATTTTCTAGTAATCGCTCGACGTCTTTCTTTTTCAAGCCAGCTTGTGCGAGTTTCTCGGCCAGCTTTTTATCAACGGTCAATTTTTCAATCTGTTTCGCGATGTCCTCCAACTGTTTCGAAAGCGCTTTGGCAAACTCCTTGTCCTTATCTTTCTTGAGTGTCGCCAATTGCTCGCGCATTTTCATCAGCTCTTCTTTAGCTTTCTTGAAGTCTCCTTGCTGTAATGCTTTCGCTAATTGTTGCGTCGGGGCCTCGTTTGAATTGGGAGGTTTCAAACCACGAAGTCGGCGTTTCATTTGCCGGGCCGTATCATACCCGCCCTCTTTTTGCTTCTGCTTAACGGCATCTTCCAGCTTATCAAGTTTTTTCACGGCGACATGACGCACATCGCTAGGCCTCCGCAACTGCCCCCCTGCCTTTTCATCAATTGGCCCAACTTCTTTGAGGAGATCTTCAACCGCCGGTACGCGCTCGGCTAATTCACGCACACGTTCCATTTGCTTGTCCACGGCCAGCCGCGCAACTTCGACCGCGGCGTCGTCAACAGGGTCAGCCTCCGCTATCTGCGTCAATAATAAGCCAGGGGTGATTAACAACATCAGCGCAGCAAGTGCCAAAGCCCCAGCCGTCCATGGTAGCGACTTGGGCATCGAATATCGAATATGCATTCGTGGCGATATGTTAGCACTAATACGTTCGGCATCAGCCACCACTGCCTGCGCGAATGGGTCGTCATTGCCCGCACAATAATGGCCGCTACTTAACCGCTCACGCAAGCCCGCAGCCTCATCCAAAGCCGAGGCTGCTTCGATCGTCGACTCACGCTTCAAGAAAGTCCAGACACATGAGGCACAAACCGCGACACCACCAAGAACATACGCCGCGATATCAAGTGGAATGGGAAAATCCCATAGACGTTGGACCAACACGACCGCCACTAAGCATAATCCAGCCAACGCCAGGCACGTCGAGAGATACCCCAACCAACGATTGCCCCACAAGCGGCGCTGGCTAGATCGAACGCAGTTTTCTAATGGCGACATGATCTATATCCTCATGCTTTCGGAGATTCGAAGTTTACCCACCGCTCGGCAGACTCAATCATGCGGGCCTCACACTATCGAATGATTGTTCCCTCTATATTCTCCGCGCCAGACGCCAAACGTCCACAAAAAAATAAAAATGGCTTTGGAAACCGTCCCACTATGCTAAAAATAACGGTTTTCGGGTAACCTTTTAACATGTTCTGACATTCTAGCCTGCGCGTTCGATTGCGTTTACTGTGTAGCTGGCCAAAGTCTGATAGAACCCAACAGAGCAAGCCCTATGCGTAACACCAACATGATGCTTATCACCACACTGTTATATAACGGTCGAACCCATGGGAAACTATTCCCACTTACCATAAACGGACCTGCAAAAATCAGCTATAATGACTATATGCTGCATACGGTTCTGAAATACTTGGCCGTCGCCTTCGTATGGTTCATATTTACGGGCACGGTTCTCGCTCAAGACGACGCGCCGGCGACAGTTGAGCCAGCCCCGAAAATAGCCCAGATTATTATCGTGGAAGGTCAAGTCACCAACCACGTCGGTGGCGGGGTTAAAGACGTTGCCGTAACCGCCCATCGTAAAAATGATGACGATACCAAAGGCAGTCTGATTGCGGAGGCCAAGACCGATGAGATTGGTGATTTCGCATTGAAGGTCTCCGAAGCATTTCATGGCGCAATGATCGTAACCATTTCCAAAAAAACTTTTCAGCCAATCACGCATCACCTGAAAACTAACGACGACGAAAATCCGCTTTTTCTAGCCGAGACGCTTCAAGGCACGTCACAATTAAAAGGCGTGGTGCGTAGCATCGAAAAAGATAAGCCGGTCGAAGGCGCCGATATTTCACTTTCTTCAGGATACCAAGATTTTCAAGAAACAAGCGATGCCCTAGGCGAATTTTCGTTTAAGAACCTTTCGCCAGGGCCAGCCGATCTCACAATATCGGCTGAGGGGTTCGGGCGTGAACGAATTTCGATTCGTAGCATCCAAGAGGAGAGCGAAGAAGCGTTAGCCATTGTTCTAAAACCTGAACGCATCATCAATCTGATAGTGAAAGATGATCTTAAGCATCCGGTTTCCGGCGTTACGATTGAATTGTACGATCGAGCCAGGGATGATTTACAAACCATCGTTACCAATACCGAAGGGAAAGCCATTTTCAGCGGTATTCATTTTGACGCCACGGAACTGCGTGCCCGCCTTACCCACGACGACTACGTCTCTTCCCACGATTACGATCATACCGTCACGCTGACAAAAGATGTGATCGTCTCCCACCACGAATTGAAACTACAGCGGGCCGGGAAAGTGTCTGGCACCGTTGTTGACGAGAATAACCAACCGCTTAACGGCGCACGCGTTATTGTCGGCGATACTTATACTGATTCAATGCCTCGAGATTGGTCCACGTATGACGGTTCATTCACCGTTGGTCAAGTTCCGCCCGGCCTGGCGCTCGTCACTGTTCAATTAAACGATTACTCACCTCAATTGAAAGAAGTCCAAATCGAGCCAGGTCAAACCGCCCGTGTCGAATTCCGTCTTAAGCCTGGCGTTTCTCTCGTTGGTGTCGTTCGCACTGAAGATGGCGTGCCGGTAGCAGGTGCGGAAGTTTTCACCTCAAAATGGCATGACGCACAAACGCTAGGACTGCGGGCGATGACGGATGATCAGGGTCGCTTCGAGATGCGTGGCGCTCCGCTCGACGAATTTGAAATTCAAGCCATCACGCCAGCACGCCATAAGAAAGCGCTGATGGTAAGCGTTAACCCAAAAGAGCCAATATCAGTCATCGTCCCCACCGCGCCTCCGGAGCCTCGTCGCGCCACAGGCCCAGCCGTGGGAGATATTGTTCCGGCGATTACGTTGACCTCGATTACTAAAAATTCTTTCGACCTGCGAAGCCTAAAAGGCAAAACGATTCTGATCGACTTTTGGGCTACTTGGTGTGGGCCTTGCGTGGCTGAGCTTCCTGAACTGGAAGACATTTATGGAGCCGCCCAAAAAAGAGACGATTTCGTCATGATTAGCGTGAGCCAGGATTTTGATTTGTCTACGCTCAAACGATTTATTAAGAGAAGGAAAAAAATGGCTTGGCCACAAGTCTTCGACGACGGAGCCAGCAAAGATTCGCCCTCTAAGGCTTTTGGTGTTGAATCATTGCCCACGATATATATCATTGGTGCCGACGGAAAAATTGCAGCCAAGGGATTACGAGGCCCGGCTATTGGCAAGAAAGTTCATAACCTGCTCAAGGAATAATGGCCATTGTGAACTCTTTAGATTATCCATCCTCTGATGATGCGTCATTCGCGCAGCACGATAACCAGCTTCGACCTAGTGGCGAACATGCCCTGCGTGCGTGCAAAGCTTTGCATGAACTACGACTTGCCGATGCCACGACTAACATCAAAGCCATCTCCACTGATACGCTCGTGGAGCAAGCTTGGCTACATCTACTCACTGGACGATTGATGGTGGCGGAGAAAACTTTTTCAAAAGCGAAACCGGAACTACTACAAGCCGCTGGCCTCGCGTTTGCGGCTGGTGGGCCGCAAGATGCTGAGTTGCATCGTCTCGCGGCGAATGCGCTCAATTTGGTCGGATGGATTTATCGAAGACAAGATCAACCGACGTTCGCGACCAGCGTTCACGAGGCCGCGTTACAACTTCGTATCGCGCATGGTACGAAAAGTGAGCAGTTGGAGACGATGGTTGAACTGGGGCTAGACGCTGAGCTGGCCCGCGATTTGGATAACGCCCAGCGTTGGTATTCCGAGGCTATCGAAACGGCGGGTAAGTTAGATGCGCCGCACGATCAACATCTAGCTTCAAACTACGATCATTTGAGTCGCGTTTTTCTAGCGAAAGACGCTACGCAGCGTGCCGTAGATGCGGCCCGGGCGGCGCGTACTCACTGGCGAGCGCACGACATTCGCTTGGCATCAGCCTCACGTGCCGATCTTGCGCTCGGTAACGCGCTGCTTATGCATGCGGAGTTTCATCTCGCCTCTGACGCGCAGACCGTTCACGAAGCCATCGAAGAATGCGTGGCGCTTTTAGAAAAAGCTGAAAACGCACTGGCGGCGTTTGGCCCAAAACATGCTGACGACGTAGATCGATGTCGGCAGCATCTTGAAGTGGCTCAAAAACTGCGAGACGCGGTCTGTTAGATATTGCGCTCACAAATATCCTAAGACCGCGCAAGCTAAAGCGTGCGGCTCGTAATCTTCGTGTCGGGCGAGATAATATTCAATTGTCAAAGAGCGAGTGGTCTAGATTCCGCCACTACGTCATGGCGGTCCACTCAATTAAAGAACGTCGCGGGTGATCTATGCCGCTATAACTTTGGATAGATCAGGATTTGGCCAATCGTTATTATTATGCTGAAAACAGTGGTTTGTTCCCCCACACAATTATTTATTGGAATCATTGTCATGTCATGCATCAGCAGGACCTATTGCTCTGCCAATGTGTGGACTATATGGCAGGCGTCCGTCCCCACCCCTCGGGAGTACCCCAAGAATGGGGCACCCGCAATGGAATGATCTTTTTGTCTTTCATGATCGCGGTATAGGCTTTAGACTTGCTTTCATGAGTCGCTACCTGGTGCCTAAATGTCGTGAGCGCGTTGAGCTTCGCGTTTCTAATTCTCGATTTATTTCAACTGTGGCCCCGGTGTTTTCGGTGAAGGAGGCCCAAGCCTTTATCCGTGAAATTCGCACTGAAATGCCTGATGCTAGCCATCATGTCTATGCGTTTAAGATTGGCTACGGGGCTAGTGTTTCAGAAGGGATGAGCGACGACGGCGAGCCATCTGGAACGTCTGGCCCGCCGACGCTGGCTCATCTTCGTGGGGCTGACATTGGTGATACGGTCATCGTGACGACGCGCTATTTTGGTGGCACTAAGCTGGGCACGGGTGGATTGGTCTCGGCTTATAGCGCGGCAGCAAAGGCGGTGTTGGAGGCTGTCGAAACTGAAGAAAAAGTTACGCGGGTTCGCTACGAATTAGTTATTCCGTATACGATAAGGGAGTTGGTGCTGCGACTATTAAACGAGCATGAGTGTTTGTTGGAAGAAGAGACGTTTGAGGCTGAGGTTTGTTTGCGCTATGTGATTCCGGAGGAACTTGCGGGGGATTTGGCGAAAGCGGTTGGGGATTTGTCGGCGGGTAAGGTTAGGCCGGTGATTTTGGAATAGGTTGATTGAGTTAAATCATTTGTATTTGCGAATCACTATTTATATAGTATGCGTATCATCGACTCCTCCATGTCCAAACATAAGGACATGGGCCACCCGGCCTGATTGAGAAAGGGTAGGGCTAGAGAAAACTCTATTATTGTGCAGCCATCAATACTCGACTCGGTTTTTTTCAATAAGAATATCCAATTCCACCTGCCACCGAGCGTAATACGAAGTCGACATTCATTTCTTGCAGCTTGCGCTCATGAAATATGAATAAAAATATCGATCGCCCAACAGTATATCCGCAGCTTGAAATCGCTCGCTCAGTAGACGCAATAGTGCCGTCTCACACGTTTCTTTGCCGTTGTACGGCCCCATTGCCATGCCCATGAGCACACCGGTGGCCAGCGACAATAGCACCAGGAAGCGAGCTAGCGGAAAACCAAGCCCGCATCAGTCGAGGACTTCTAGTAGCGTGGAATCTATTTCCATTTCTACGGATTGGCCTAGGAACTGGACGGAGACGAATACGCGCCAGGGGCCTTTTCTTTGTATGACGATACCTTCGATGCCAGCTAGGCTGCCTCTCATGACGCGGCAGCGTGTGCCCTCTACTAGTCGGGGGCACAAATCTAGCGGCTCTTCGCTTTCGATTACCTGTTGCACCTGTAGTAGATCAGCACGAAATCTATCTTGGTCGGGGACTTCTAGGACGTTGGCTATTCGATTTGTTTTTAATGCCGCGAGCCGGTCGCTGTCTTGCCCACAAAGGAAGACGTAGCCTGGGAAGAGTGGGATGGAAACCTCGCGGATGCGCGAGCCGTAAATTCGCTTGCACCGGACTAAGGGCAGATAATGTTGTACGTGGTTTCGTGTCAAATCTGAGGCGATGGTCTTTTCGGCTCTGGATCGTGTATGGAGCACCCACCACTGCCCCTCGAAAGTGTCGAGGCTGCTTAGTACGTCCTGAGACTCCGGCTGCACTGGTGTAGGATGGCCTAGGTTAGCAGGCTCATCTAAGGCGGGGCAAGATGCTAAGGACCGTCCCATAACTGCTATCCGTCATATCCACAATAAGAAAACGTCACAACAACGACCGTACCGCTGGATTATACCCCGGCAATAATGAACGTCACCCTTTCTTATCGGCAAGCAGTGGCCAGGATGCACATGCCAGCCATATCGGTCGGTAATGTCCCAAACGTGAGACACGTAGACTCCACTAGCTCAGTGTGTCGCGAATTCAGGACATAATTCGCTGAGGAATCGCAATTTAAAGCATGAATAAAAAATATTCTAACGGCCCTGGATAAGTGCGTTTTTCCCTTCATATATCAGAATGCGCACTGCTTTGATGATAGGTACGGCATACAACTATCGGACGACGTATTATATGCATAAGTCGTAATTTCTCACCTGACTACGCAGACAACCTATCTTAACTTTGACTAGGGGAGATTAGGGATAAGAGGTCCCTGGTCATGACGATCGACTTGCTTGTCCACACGCCGCGTAGATGGCGCATTCGGATGTCTAGCAAGTCTGCATCTTAGGGGGAAGCCGTCGTGCATCGTAAATGTATTAAGCACCATTGTAGCCAATCCGCGCGGTCACTTATTTTCTTATCCATAGCTACTGTTGTTGCGTTGAGCGGCTGCAATTCCGTTTCCAACGAAGACACTACCAACAGCGAAACGTTGGGGAGCACAATTATTGCGGATGACTCCACGTTGGTCGGTGGTGACACGATTGTGTCAGGCGCTAGCACTGAATCAGCGGCGGACTATTTCATCGAAGCTGCAGAGGATGATAGCCAGCCTGGCTTGTGGAAGTTCGACGTTGCATCGAAACAACGACAGGTGTCGAATAACTTACGTTTTGAGTGGGATTTTGGTACGGGCGAAACATTTCCCGGTACAACGCACAGTCGACAGTTTACGGACCCCGGGTTGTATCTGGCGGTTGTGACGGCATTCGACATTAATGATTCGCCAGTGTTCACACTTAGCCTTGAGATTGACATCCCGGCCGTGGGTCTACCGCCTACGGCACTGGCTGGCCCTAACCAGGTCGTTAGTGGCGGTGAAGTGGTGCTGCTTGACGGGTCCAATAGTGGTGACCCAGATAATGATCCTATTGTGTTTGTATGGTCGCAAACAGGTGCGGGTGTTGCGATACAACTCAGCAACGTAAATGGCGCTATCGCAAGCTTTACTGCGCCTTTGGTTGATCGCGACGTTACATTGCAATTTGTGCTTACCGTTAGTGACGCACATAGTACGGTGCAAGATATCACTTCGGTTACGGTTTTGGCTAGTAGTGGTGGCAATGTCGTAGATTATATCGCTGATGCAGGGCCTGATATGACGGTGACTGCGGGCTCTGTGGTTTCGCTGGACGGCAGTGCGAGTAATGCAAGCAATCAAGCTTCGTATCAATGGTCGCAGCTACTTGGTCCTGCGGTTACGCTTAATAATCCGGGGAGCGCTATTGCGAGCTTTATTGCGCCTAGTATTAGTGGATCTACTACTACGTTGGAGTTCGCGTTGTTTGTTCAGGACGGCGGACTTGCAGCTTTTGACAATGTCGTCGTAACGGTACTGAGCCAAACACCGACCGATGATACGATCCCTGATGACCAAACTGATACGTGTCCAAACGATGCAAACAAAACGGCTCCGGGCGTCTGTGGATGTGGTATTGCGGATTCGGATAGCGACGGAGATGGCACACCAGACTGTAACGACACATGTCCAAACGATGCCGCAAAAATACAGGCTGGTAACTGTGGCTGTGGTGCGCTTGATACGGACACGGATGCAGATGGGACTTCGGATTGCAACGATACATGCCCAAGTGATCCAACGAAAACCGACCCGGGGTTCTGTGGTTGCGGGCTACCTGATATTGACTCCAATAACGATGGTGTTGCGGACACGTGCTCCAATACTACGAACGCGACCACGATTAACCCAGTGGCTGACGCTCAGATTCGTAGCGGCGCATTTGCCAACACAAATTATGGAAGCGATGCCTTTATGGGTGTCGTGGGTAATGGCGGAGATTGGAACATCGAAGGTTACGTGCGGTTCGACCTCTCGGCGATTACTGGCATTGGGTCGTCTGCGCAATTGCGCATCTATGTAGAAAATACAGGAACCACGCCGGTTGAGGTGAGGGCTACGGCGGACGCGGATGATGATTGGAACGAATCCACGATTACGTGGAACAATGCCCCGGCGGTCAATCAACTTATCTCGACGATTTCTTCAAGCAGTACTGGATGGATATCAATCGATGTCACCTCGCTGGTTCAAAATGAACAGCTAGGCAACAATGTACTCACACTTAACTTTGTGCATGGTGGTACAGACTACATGGCCATGACCACTCGCGAAGGGTCCAATGCCCCTGAACTGATAGTCACACGGGCTTGTAACGGGGTTGATACAGACGGTGACGGGGTTGAGGATTGCGACGATTTGTGTCCTTCTGACGCTAATAAGACCGTTCCCGGCCAATGCGGCTGTGGCGCGGTCAATGCAGACGCCGACGGTGACGGGGTTTGTGACCAGGTCGATATTTGCCCTGGTTTTGATGATAATATCGATACAAACAACAATGGTGTACCCGACGCCTGCGAAACCGCCAAGCTGTGTTCGAGCGGGTCTTCGTTGAATTTTGGCTCGTCGAGCAATCAGTCGACAGTTACCGTTTGGAATTGTGGCGGTGGTTCGTTAGCATACACAGTAAGTGACAATCAAACTTGGTTGTCAGCTTCACCGACGAGCGGTGATAGCACTGGGGAGCAAGACACCATAACGGTCACTGTTGATCGGACGGGACTTGCAGCTAACACTTATCAAGGGACCGTGACCGTGACACCAAACACCGGAACAGTTTTATCTATTATCGTAAGTATGACCGTCGGCGTTCAGGGCGGAACACCGCCAAACGCGCAGTTCACGGCCAGGCGCACGTCTGGCATGTCTCCATTGGGGGTTGTGTTTGACGCTACAACGACGACTAGCTCGACCACATCGCGCCCATTCCATGACCTGGACTATACATGGGACTTTGGTGACGCGGGATCGACATTTGTAAATCGCCCCGGCGTGAATGCCAACCTTGGCAAAGGCGCTATAGCCGCGCATGTGTATGAATTGCCATCTGGTGTCACGTCGCGCACATACACAGCGGTTCTCACGGTAACGGATTCGACAGGAGCCAAAGACACTAAATCGCAAACCATAACGGTCAATGAATTTACGGGCAATACTTATTACGTCTCTAATAACTCTGGTAATGACGCCAATAGCGGACTCACGACGGGTGCGCCGTTTAAGAGCTGGGACAAGGCTGTCAGTATGCTGTTCTTGTCGGGCGGGCCTAGACGCATTTTGTTTAAGCGTGGTGAAACATTCACGACCAACAAGACACAAAATTACGGTAACCGAAATGGTCCGTACATGATTGGTGCGTACGGCACAGGCAATAAGCCAGTTATCCAATCAACGCACAGCGGTGTTACGCTGAAGATGTGGTATAATACTGTGGACGTGCGCATCGTGGACATGGTCTTTGAAGGTCCATATCCTGGTAGCACGCCAGGTAATGCCTTGGAAACGGGTACGGACACATTGCTTCTTCGCACGAGAATTTCGCATCATGCGTATGCGGTTTCTAATTCCGGTCAGCAAAAAGATGGCAATGTGTTCGCGGACGGGGAGTTTTTGGACAACCGTGACTACTGCGTTTTTTATATTGGCGTGAACAATACTGCATGCAACCAAGTAGCGGTTCTTGCTAATAATTTTGATCGGTCGAATAACCACACACTGCTGCGCACGTACATCAAGCACTCATTGTGGTCGCATAACGTCTTCAAATTTTATGGGCCTCCAGGAAGCCAGGCTCGCATGTTGGGGTCTAAAGCACCCGCCAAGACGGACTTCAGCATTATTTCCGACAATGCGTTCCTGTATAACGGCCCTCAGGGATGGCAACTGGAAATTGGTCCGCAAAATACGTCGAATACAGAGCTGATTGAGAACATCATTGTCGAACGGAATGTGTGGGATAATACGGGAAGTAGCGGTAAAGTGGCTATTCAAAGCCGCGGGGCTAACGATGTGACCGTTCGCAACAATTTGTTTATCAATACCGGGCGAGCGATTGGGCTTGGTAATTCCACACAGGCGTTCACGTGGAATAATTGGCACGTTTATAACAATACGGTTTATAAACAATCCAACAGCTCATCCAACAACTTCTGGTTTATGAGCATTGACTCCAATACTGGACAACTTGTGACGAACCTCGAAGTATTTAACAATATCGCGTTTGATCCAAATGTTAATGGCATACTGCATGCACTGGATGCGCCGAACACGTCGCGAAATACGATTACGATGGGCAATAACATTTGGCATTTCCCGAGCTTACCTAATGCTAGCATCATCTCCGTGGCGGAGGGTAATTTTTCATTTAATTCTTGGAACGCAGCAGCAGCTGGAAGTTTTTCATCGAGTCCGCAGCTTAATCTTTCGTCGTTGCCATTAAACTGGAATGACCCAAACATCCGGCAGACTTCGGTACTTACGCCATCAACATCTAGCCCGGCTATTAATGGTGGCACTAATATTGACTCTGTGTTAGAAGATTATAGTCGACAATTGCGCCCGCTAGGCGCGCGGACAGATATAGGCGCACACGAAGTTCAATAGCTTAGTTGTTCATAATAGCCGTAGGTGTGATGGCTAGTGCTAGGTGATGTTTGTGTATGAGTCATACAATAACTGATGAACAGATACGACTGATGCGCGACGTGCCAGAGTTTCGCGATGGTCCTACCGCGTTTATCGAACCTAGAGGGTCGCTAGATTATTTTGCAAGAAAATATATAGCCAACCTGAAGCAACATTGCGACATTTCCAAGGCGTGCTTGCTAGACTGCGGTTGTGGTCATGGCTGGAATACGTTGGCATATATGTTGGAAGGTGGGCATCAGGCGGTCGGACTGGATCTCAACGAGGTCGCACTCAGGGCTGCGAGACAGTTTTCTCAGATTTTAGGGGTCGATAAGCGAGTGACGTTTTGCCATGGGTCTGTCACTGAAATTCCGTTGCCTGATAAGTCTGTCGATTTGGTCTGCTGCGTGGAGACTTTGGAACATCTTCACGGACAGGCAGACAATTCGCTGCGGGAATTAAACCGGGTGGCAAAAAACGTGGTACTCGTGACGACGCCCAACAGTCTTTTTCCGGTTATTGCACACGATACGCGATTGCCTGGCGCTCATTGGTTACCTCCGAATTGGCGCCAGCCTTATGCACGATTATTTGGTAGGCAGCGTGAAGACGATAAGAACATTTTCGTGTCGCCATTCCAGATTGTGCGGGGCTTGAAAGATTTCAAGCTGGCCTCCAGGTTTTTAGGGTTTCCATCGTTTGAAGATTTTAAGAATTGCTTTCCCCATTATTTGCCTTACATGGGTGACGGAATTTCGGGCGTGAGAGACCTGGGCGCGATGAAAAAGTGGTTTTATGCGGCTAACTATGCACTGTTTGGCGCGAAAAGCTTTTATACCCTTCCCTCTTTGACGGGTGTTTTCACGAAGAAATGATGCGGATTGGTTGGCGGAAATTGTATAGCTATGCGAAGGTCGTTGATTCGCTTGGGTATGATGTCAGAATTATGTCATTAACCCAAATAAGTAGTCGTTCTGCACACATTTAAATCCTAAGACCGCGCAAGCTGAAGCA
This sequence comes from Phycisphaerae bacterium, assembly GCA_029260115.1. Lineage (GTDB taxonomy): Bacteria > Planctomycetota > Phycisphaerae > UBA1845 > UBA1845 > JAJRPG01. The sequence goes on from JAJDDW010000041.1 coordinate 29,748, forward strand.
TGCGGCTCGTTTTGGCTAGAGCTGGTTCACCTGTTCGCACCACGTGGCTAGGGCAAGAAGACATCCGAGTCGATTGGTGTGGTCCTCTTGGCCTGTTTGGTGCTCGTGAAGCATTGATTCCACGGCTTGGCGATTAATGATGTCAGTCCAGAGTCCTGACGTTTCGAGCAATCTTTCTGATAAAATCGCATGCATCCCATGCTGGAACCATTGGCGATAATTGGTTGTCGATGGTTGCGTATTTGCTGACCGCGATCTGAATTTTGCGTTTATTTTTCGCCCCGCAAAGTCCAAGACCTTTTTCCCAAACCGTAGAGACTGTGGCCAAGTTAGAGGGATGCCTCGTAAGGAATCGGGCACTACCGCTAAATCGCGCATAAACTTTGCGTGGACTTTTAGATACAGCGACTGTTCGCATAACTGTTTCGGTGTCATGGCAAAAACGCTATCTAGGACGGCTTGGTCGTAGAACGGCGTGCGCACGTCGACAATGGGCTGAACCAAGTGCGGACCGAACTGAATGAAGCGGCGCTGTCGCTGCATGAAATCAAATGCGTGACAAGCTAGCCAAGTCGCGTTTGATGGGGCTTGGGAAAACGCTTGCCGTATGGGCGTCCAGGCATCGTAGTCATCAGCGAGCATAAAGTCTGGATTCAGAACCGACTGAATGTGTTGCAAACTTGAAAAAGCTGTCACGCGCTGGCGATAAATCGCATTGATAGCGGATGATGGCTGACGGGCGGTGAACATGCCCCACTTCAAGTGCCCGCCGGTCATGGCATCGCCACCCAAACCATCCAGCACGACGCCACCGCTTGATTGTAGGATGTTTGCGAGTGAGAGAATATGATAGTGCGTCGCACCGACCATCCCCCCAGTCACGAAAATAGCGTGGTCCAGCCAATCACGAAGGAACGTGTCGTCAATAAATAACTTGGTATGCTCAACCTTAGCATGGGCGGCTAATTGCGCAGCTAACTCCAAGTCTCGACAATGGGGCTGGCCAAATGAATAAGTGGATACGGGCTTGTCCTGCTTGATGGCATAATGCAATAGAGCGCGAGAATCCAATCCGCCGGATAGCGTAATAGAAACTTTATCATGCGATTGGGTGGCCCGCGCAACAGATTCACCAAGTGCGTGATAAAATTGTTGCGGTGAAGTTTTATCGTTACTTGACGCCGTCGCGCTTGGCGATAGTGGATCGCAGTATTGATTCAGTGTCAGCCGACCCTGATGGTAGGTTAGTACGGTGGCTGGGGGCAGGAGCATCACCTGATCTACTAAGGTATGGTGGCTAGTTACATGCTCAAAAGATAGTAAGTCAACAACTGCGTGGGAATGCACGCGCCAAGAGAAGACTTTAGACTTTAATAGGGGTATTAGCTTGGTGCTGAAAATAAGATATTTATCACTATGCACGTAATATAGAGGTTGTAGGCCGAATCGGTCACTGATTAGAAGCGTAGTTTTCGATGCTGCGTCCATGGCACAAGCGACGAATCCTGGCGTGGACACTGCCGCCTGGCGTATCATCGTATCTTTTAGCGCGTTACTCGAATCGACGGTGTCGCTGGACTCTTGGCTCCAAAATGATGTTCCCACACCTGCGAGTATACGATGCGGTTGAGACCGGTTTTCAAGAAACGCATCGTCGTGATGGTGATATGTAATGACGTTGGCCTGTGTATGGGAATGCTGTAACATCCGATCAGTACCTGGTCTGAACTGCTTGAAGGTGGTAGACATTTCGGACATGACGTGATGTACGTCGATGGCGGTGTTGTCATGAGTTGTTAAACCAAGAAGTTCGGCCATATTATCTGCGATCGATGAGCTAGAACATCGTTTAACACTCTAATCACGGCTGCGACATAGCTAAGTTCACAGTCGCGGTAGAAAACACACTGGGTTTAACCAATCATTATATCGTCTGATGGATACGATACGTATTAGTACCAGAGGTTATATTTTAGAATACACCAGATAGCTCGGACGCCGTCTTTCCAATTGATTTTTTTGCCTTCTTCGTATGTACGGCCAGCGTAGGATATGCCGACTTCGTATAGGCGACATTGGCGGCGGGCAATTTTGGCGGTGATTTCAGGTTCAAAGCCAAATCGGTTCTCTTCGATTTTAATAGCCTGAATCACTTCACGACGAAAGACTTTGTAGCAAGTCTCCATATCTGTCAGATTCAGGTTGGTCATCATATTTGAAAGTAGCGTGAGGAATTGGTTGCCAAGCCGATGCCAAAAGTAGAGGACGCGGTGAGATTGACCGCCCACAAATCTTGAGCCATAGACCACGTCGGCTTTCCCATCGAGGATTGGCTGAATGAGTTTCGGATATTCGCGCGGATCGTATTCCAAGTCGGCATCTTGAATGACAACAATGTCAGCCGTCGCTGCAGCAATGCCCGTGCGCAGCGCGGCGCCTTTGCCTTGGTTATGATCGTGATGAAGTATTTTGAAATCGGCTTTATCAACGTATGCTTGCAATCGTTCACGGGTGGCGTCGGAGGAACAGTCATCGACAATGATGAGTTCCTTATCTAATGGTACATCTAAAACGCGCTGAATCAGTGCATCAATCGTAGCGGCTTCATTGTAGACCGGTATCACTACGGATAGCTTCATGACGATTCCATCTGTCGGTAAATCATAGTCCTACGGTTACGCAACCTTGCGCTGGGGGCGAATCCCATGCCTGCGATATATGCTAACGGGCAGGCCGTAGAATGGAAAGTCTGCTATGTAGGGATTCGTGGTCATAAATGAAAAGAATGGAAGCGAGAAGGGATGAGAGGCTCGTGGCAAATTAGAAAGAATCGCATGGTGTGGTCGGCTCGAAATTTTAGCAATCTGGAATTTTCTTGCCGCTGATTTGTCGTTGTTGCAGGGCTTCTACTAGCCAGGCCGCGCGTTTTTTGTACCAATAATTGGCAGCATGCTTTCCACCGGCGGCGGCGGAGTTTTTTACCATAGATACGAAACGAGGCCTGTCAGACCATAGCGCCATTGCCGCTCGAACCAGCGCCTTTACGTGTCCGGTAGGAGCCGTCACGCCGCAGTTTTCCGTGTGTATCAAATTTGCCAGATAATCCACATCGTAGGCGGCTAATGGCAGACCCGAGGCTAGGCCGTCGAACACGCTTCGCGGCGTGTCTTCTGCGCGGGGCGTTTGTAGCTGTAAATCATACTGTCGCAAATCGGCTAGCAGTGTTTCTCCGTATGGTTGAACGCCGCGAAAAGTCACATATTCACTAAGGCCAAGCGCGACGGACAGGGATACCAAAGATTCTTTTTCGTCACCGCCGCCAATGATGTCTAGATAAGCATCACAGCCTAACTGTCGCAACTCAGCGATAAATCGTAGAGTATCTTCCACTCCTTTTCTCGCGACAAGTCGCCCTAAATAAACGCAGCGAATTTTTTTGGCTGTGGCAAGGCGGTCGATTTTTTCGCGCAGCTGAGTTTCTGGGATGACCCAATGGGCTTCGTATGATGTGTTGTGAAAAAGCTTTGCATTTTTTGCATAAGGCTGGAATCGTTCATACAATTGCTTGCCTTTCAACAAAGACAGGTCTGCGTGGGTGACCGCGTATTTCATAACTTTATCGTATAAGTGACAGTATAACGCGGTGCGTACTTGCTTGCGTCCAGCGGCTAGCTGACGTATCTGCATAGCAGAGTCCGTATCTTCCACAAAAACGAATGGCGTATTGGTTTGTAACGCAGCTAGCCAACCAAACTGAGAGATAGGACGAAAAAGATCGCTCATGCCAGCATGCACGACTTCAGCTTGGGTAGCCAATTCGAGGCATTGCCTATACACCCGACGTGCTTGCCGCCAAAAGTGCATCGCACGAAGGTGAGCCTGGCACAAGCCAACAAACCGTATGCCGTCTTGGTCCGCTGCGATGGGGACGCTTTCCTGCTCGCGCCAGGTGTATTTTGTGGGGAGTTCTGGCGCAGCTACGACAATGTGGCCATGACGCCTTTGCATGGAATCTCTCAGCAAACGTAGCGCACATGCCCAATCCGATGCCACTAAGGCGACATCTTTTGAGACTCTTTCAAAGGGCACCTGAATAACTAATAGATACATGGTTATGAATTACAACGTCTTAATTTCGCACGCAATAATAATGTTGTAGTGCCGCGCGGGCTGTAGCCCGCGGTTCGTGGAAATTACCGATCATACATATAGCGGAAACATGGGAGACGCAGTGTGCGGTTTTTTAGTCTACGTATCCTAAAGCTCGCAAACGTTCTAAGACCGATTCTTCCAACTGCTCAGTTGGTGCTTGATCCTGCGCTGCAGTCTGTGATTGTTCTATCGCGTCACCACTATGAGCGGCTAGACGATTTCGCATATCCTCTACAATAGCAGGGTATTTATCATGCACCGATCGTAATTCTTCGGGATCGCAGTCGAGGTCGAATAGCTCTATTTCGTGCTGGCCATACTCTATCAGCCGCCATCGACGAGACCGTATAGCACGCATCGGCTGGGTCCACCTTAATGGCACCTGCCCCGGCATGGCCTGTTCAAACATCTTGGCTGTCCCGTGTTGCGGTGGGAATTCGCTGAATACATACTCCTGCCCTTGCCAATCTGGTTCGTTCACACGCAATAGACTTTGCGGATGGTCAATCATGTTTGGGTCGCCACATGCGACGGATAAACAAGTTTCATGAAGCGCGTGTAACTGGACCAAAGCATCTGAGCGCGTGCCTGGCTGAATGTATGATGGGTGGCGCATAATCAATGGGACGCGCGTCATATGTTCATTCAAAGAAAAGCCATGGCCCCACACGCCACTTTCACCGAAAGCTTCACCATGGTCCGCGCAGACCATGAGTAATGTGTCATCGAGTAGTTGGCTATCTTTTAGTTGCTGTTTGATGTGACCGACCCAACGGTCGCCTTCCAAAATTTCACCGTCGTAAAGATCGATGGCCGTTTGCAAATTCGCGGAACTCAACGGTCGCTGCTCTGACATGACTCTTGGCCACATGACTCTACTATTGACTTCGCGCATAAATCGCGACACGTCCGTGGAGGATGAGCAGAATTCGTTACGTGCGGGATGATACGGCGCGTGCGGGTCCATTAAAATAACAAACCCAAAAAACGGATGCACGCTGGTTTGGATGAATCGTGATACAGAGGCCATCGCTTCTCGCGAATTACCTTTTCGTAGCCATAATAGTCGACTTAAATCGTATTGACGAGCCTTTTTTTCGCCGCAAAACTTTTTGACTACACGATACGCCCGGTCATGTTGTCGCATGAGCCAAGGCGGCGTCATGCCAACGAAATCGTCGAATCCCCGCACGCCGTTCATGGTCTCACTGACAAAATCATTATTGGATACGCAAAAGGTATGATATCCGAGTTGTTGCATTTTTTCCGGCAACCGGGTCCAGGTGTCCGGCCAAACGCGGACGGAATCTCCATTTACGCCGTGCTGATGTGGGTACATGTTGCTGAATATCGAAGCGTATGATGCCGGGCTAAACGGCGCTGCCGTAATGGCCTGCGTGAAAACCGCACCTTCGCGGGCGAGCTGGTCCAAATGAGGGGTGGTTTGTCGGTGATAGCCATAACACCCGACGTGGTCGGCCCGTAAGGAATCTTGCACAACGATAAGAATGTTTGGTTTTCGTTTCACTGCTAATCTTTCGTGATAAGCTATCGTATCCTGTGGTATGGCGAATCGCTTTGTTGCGACTTTTTCAGGGAACTACTGGTTTTGACAGATTCATATAAAATAAAGCTTGCGCTAGGCGGCTATGGGTCTCGTGATTCGGTCAAACGATCTGCGAGCAACTCTGCAGCGATGCGATGGGCCCTAGGCGTCCAATGTCGATGCCCCTGCTTGCGATAGAGATATGCGTCTTCACCCTCAGCGCGCAACCTGGGCGCCGTTCGGACAACATCTTTTTCTTCAACAAGATTTACAAACTCAGAAAATATTTTGGTTCCTTTCAGGTCTTCAGCAGGAATGTCCAGGGCTAAAAAAGTTATACCACGCGCTTCGCATTCACGTTTCATCTGATCAAAAAGCTGGCCGGTCAACCGCATGCCATAGAAATCTTGTCCCGGTTGATGCACCTCCTGTTGAGATTTGACCATGTTACGCTTTATCAAAGACGCCGCTCGCTCGCGCATCATCGCAAACAAGTGGGAATTTTCTGCAAGCATTCGATAGGCCCAAATCGAATATAACTTATTCCGTAACCCGATAGCGGGTAGATACTCTTTGGCTGCACGAACGAGTTGACCGTTCTCATCGAGTCGATAAAGATTGCTGCGTATATTATCGACAATATCATTAGTGTAATGCCCTACAATTACGGCGTCTGGATTGAAGCGGAAACCAAATTCTTTCAAGAAAATCAACTCTTCTGCATTGCCAAACCCGCTAACGCCCAAGTTAACAACCTCAACGGTATAGCCTCTTTCTTTGAGAATTTGCTCTAATTGGTATAGATAGGTTTCCTCAACATTTACTTCGTACCCCTGAGTAAACGAATCGCCTAATCCGATGATACGAATCACTCCGGGCGGCTTTAATAGGGTGTATTCCCGGTCACTACGAATCCCCATGGCGTTTAAACGAAACTCGACACTCATCTCCGGTGAGGTGTGCGTGTATCGGGCATTGGGCACAGGCACGCGAATGCCTAAGGGACTGCCCGTGACGTAACGCGGAAACAAGACCTGCGGCGCGACGAGGCGAACGGCGACCTCGCCTACGAGCAAGGCAAAAATCAGCGAGAATTCGAGCAGCAAAAATCGCATGAACCAGCGACGTAGTCTACTCGGACGCTTCAAGGATTGAACCGTCGTGTCGCTATCAGACACATTGCCAACCGGGTCTTTGGTAGGTGTTGTTTCCATCTAACTTCTTTTTGTCTCTTTCAATACGTCGGGATTCGACCATGCACCAACCGGAGGCGTACGCTATTCAAACAAAAAATCAGCTAGCGCATCGATGTCACGCGCTGACAATTCGTGCATGGGCATTTTGGCCTGGGGATTATCAAAACGCGGGTCTTGCACATGGTAAAAAAACCATCGACGTAAGCGTTCTATACCAGTCAGCGCTTTTAATTCCGCATACACCTCACTGCGAGTTTGAAAATATTTACCCTTGCGCTTTGATAATTCATCAAGCCAGGATTCGTATTTCTTTGTTAACAGTCTTTCGCTTAGCTGTCGACGTATATGGGTAAGCGTCGGGCCCTCTCTGCCACCTTGTCCGTCTAGGGTATGACAGGCGTTGCAACGATTATCATAAAAGACATAGCGCCCCCTCGCCGCGCCAGTCAAATGCTCGCTCTCATCCACAGGCTCTACCCAATCCGGGTCGACCATGACGCGATAAATGATGCCGGTGTTCACATTGAATTCGACACCTTCGCCATAAATATCCGCAAAATACAGTCCATCCGGTTGCCATTTGACATCCGTCACGCTGGCAAAGCGCGTGCCCGTGTACTCGATAAAATTAGACGCTGCAGATTGCAAATAACCATCCGCGCCGATATCGAATTCTACAATGCGTTTTCCATCGTTAGGCCCGGGCATGTATACGACGCCGAACAAACCGACGACCAACTTGTAAACCATATCGATGCCGAGCGCGTCACTCCCTATATAAGCAAGTCCGACTGGCGCATAACCAGAACCAGGCCCCCACGTGTATAAGGCATTAGCCCGCATCTGTTCATCGCTGTTGGCGAAGCAATAGTTGATTCCAGATTCCAAGCGGACTATGCGATCGAGACCAGGCCCGACGTCAGAAACAATCGCAACCTGGCTTCGTGGATCCCAGGCTATATCAAAAGGATTTCGAAAGCCGTAAGCGTAAATATAACTCTTAGCGGCGTCCAACTGTTGAGGATCATAGAATGGATTTTCCTCGGCTGGCGTGCCGTCCTTGTTCAGTCTAATGACCTTGCCCGCGAACTTATCTAGCTCCTGAGCGTCTTGCTTGCGACCACCAGAACCAACGCCCACGTAGATGTAGCCATCCGGTCCGATCTCGCAAAATTGAATCTGATAAGACGCGACCGTCTCCTCGTTTTTCATGTCGAGAATCACTTCGCGATCCGTCATGCGCGTACAATCTTCGTTGCACCCCAATCTCTCGACCTTATTGCGATAGACGCCAGCGTCTTCGTCCCAATAGGTCATCGCAACAAAAAATTGTTTTTCATATTCATCGTACGTAAGCCCGATTAGACCAAGCTCCGTGAGCGGATGCTTTTTGAAGTTGAGTAATCCCTCGGCAAAGGTCTGCACATCGCCATTGTGAAATACGACTTTGATCGAACCGCCAAGCTCAGCGATGTACACCCACGGCGCATTCTCATCACGCGAAGGTGGAGGAAACACCATGCGTACAGGGAAATCCACGCCGGTTACAATCGGTTCAACTTTATATCCACCAACCGGCTTCCACGCGCGAGCACCTTGCTGCGCTTGGTCGTCAGCAGGGCCAGTTTTTTTCTCAATGACGCGATCGAGTTTCCAGGCAAGGTTTTTTCCAGGCTTGTTGTAGAGCACCCGAAACATCACGCCAGCACCCAGCGCAGCACTTAGCGCTATCCCCCCTACAATGAGGATGGCCTTCCGCCAGGACATTTTAGGCAACTTCATCAATTCAAATAGCCTTATCAGAAAACACGCACAACTATCGCGCCCTACGTTCCCTCTCGCCGACGCAGCACGGATAGGTTCGCTTGTTTATCGTGAACGATCAACTCGAACCGGGAAGCAAATTCCGGTTTATCCGCCCAGACTGCGTGACCTGCCCAATCTGCGATATAAGTTACGTTCCTCTCATCCAGATAATCGACGATTCGACCTCGTAAACGATAGTCCAGAGATTGCGGATCGACTTTGCCATCGAGATTAATCGTTCTGTCATGGTAATAACCCAGCGTCCCAGTTTGGGTAGCCGCGACCCACACGTCAGCCGGAACATGTTCGTCCACCCAGTTCACTACTTGAGAATGCATGTGTTTCCTGCCGTGTCGATATACCCGGACGTTTAGCGTAATTGACGCTATCGCGGCGATGCCGACAACCAGTATTGGGATACGCGAACCAGAGAGAGCCGAATACCTAGTCCACGCTGCGACCAAGGCCGCCATGGTGATCGCAGATAGGGTCACGACAGAATACAAGTATCGACTTAGGAAAAAATGGACGCCGAAAAATAAGGCATAGTAGATAGCTAATGCTATGACATAAAACGCCATGATCGCAAAGCCGGCGCTAAATTGTTGGCGAAACCAAGCCATTCTTTTCAGAACCAACGTGATCATGCAACACGTCGAAAAGATGCACATGCCTATGACGAAGGGATTTCGCTCAAATTGCTGCGGAACGCGGAGAAATATACTGGCGTTTTCGACAATGGCTACGAAAGCTGGCAGCACATTTTCACCAAATGTCAGCCCACTCGACTCCGATCGGCCACTGACCGGAACGATGTGCCCAAAATTGGTAACATTGAAAATTAACCATGGCGAGGCAACGACGATGCTGGTAAGCCCTATCACTACACACTGTCCTATCGCGGTCGTTTTGCCAACATGCGCCTTCCAGGTCATGAATAGATGAAACAATAACATGGCCGCGATCAAAAAACAGGCGTCGTTTCTCGCCAGAAATGTTATACCTAATAATGCGCCAAGCCCTAGACACCGCGACCATGAAAAATGCGTCTTGAATTTAGTTAAAAATGCATCGTACATAGCTACGCAAAGCAGCACTAAGATGGCATACAAACCCGTCTCCAAACCATTGTGCCCATGCGTCGTGGTGCTCGGGCTGATGTACCAGAACATAGCCGCTAATAGTGCCACAAATGATGCGTCCGGCCCGCGATAGATAAATCGTTTCACGCAAATGTAGATAGCCACTGCCCCGAATAGGGTGATTAGCACCTGTAGCGCGACGATGGGATATAGGCCAGTGATGCGGTCTGTGCCGAATATTTTGAAGCAACCTGCGAACAGTAGCGTACAGAATGGTTGAGTACCGTTCGTCGCGACAAGTCCATCGGAAACGGAAAAACCGTGACCGAGCGCAATGTTTCGCGCGATGGTTAACATTAAATAGCCGTCTTCCGTGATCGCTTGTCGTAACAAGCGTACACCGCCAGTCACCAACGGCGACACGCGCACCATTACAGCTACGACGACAGGAACAATCATCGCGACGGCAATCGTTCGGCGCAAACGAGCATCATGCTGGCTCATCGAATCGCGGGATTTTTTTTGTGTAATTTCAAACATGTCGCGGGCTTACTCTCGCGGGCGGCGTTTGAAACGCTCGCGCAATACGATACCAACAAAGGCGCTGTCTTCGATTAGATAGCGACGCCATAATCGGCTAGGTTCTTGCACGAGGCGGTGCGCCCATTCTAGCCCTAGCCGTTGAATCCAACGCGGAGCGCGATCCACATCACCGCAAAGAAAGCTAAAACTAATACCGACGCCGATGCATAGCTTTGTGCCGCAGGCCTGATGATGGTCGACGATCCACTTTTCCTGCTTGGGTGAGCCTAGACCAACAAACAATAAGTCGGTTTCAGCTTTGCGAATCATGGAGACGATTCGCTCGTTCTCCGCATCATCTTTTTCAAAACCCATTTCCGGACAATAGGTGCCGACTACGCGGATATTTGGATGACGCAGCTCGAATATTTCTTTCGATCGATCAGCCGTGGTGGGCGAGCCTCCCAACAAAAAAATGGATACATCCTCAGCCGCAGCCCGAGAAGCCAATGCGGGGAAAAGATCAGAACCCGCTACGCGCTGTGGCAATGGCTTACCCACAAATCGCGATCCCCAAATGACCGGCATACCATCCGCAACGACCATATCGGCATGGGCATACATCTCTCGAAACTCCGCTGACTTTTGAAACCTCACGACGTGATCAACATTGGCTGTAATCACAATGCGCGATCGGTCGCCCTGCGCCCATGCTATCATCTGGTCCACCGCCTGGTCGAACCGCACAACATCCATCGGCATGTTGAACAATTCAATTCGCTCGTAAGCCGTAGTGTTCAAATTTGGTTGCGAAATTATTTCAGCCGATGTCATGAGAATGGATTAATTTTGGTCAATTGCCACGATCGCAAATGTTTACGAAAGGCAGAGTCTTCGTATCTTTTACGTCGCGCAAAAAAGCTTCCGATATACCCGGCTAAGATTAACAATCCGCCGAGAACGAACGGTCTTTCCAACATGCGATAACCCCCTATGCACAATGCGTATAGCGGATGTGTGCCCATGAAATATTGTCCCCGCCCCCAGCGTAATCGGCCATGAAACACGCTTTTATATGATGATCCCATTGGGCGTAGATGAATAAAACGCAACTCGTCATCACGAAAACTTTTGGCCTGCCAGCCGCACATTCTTGCCGTGTGGCAGTCAATACCATCCCACATAACTTCAGATACGAACCCGCCAATATCCTGATAGCACGCGACACGAAAAAGCTTGGTTTGCCCCTGAGAAAATTCATCGCCCGTACGCTCAGGGACCAGACGACCCCCAACATGCATCCAGGATTTCCCGCTGGCGGTACCCAATTTTTCGTCGGCTTCAAAGTATTCGAACAGCCGCTGAAAGTAGGTAGGCTGAAATTCTAAATCGCCGTCTAATTTGCACAGATAGTCATAGTCATCCATGTCAACGAGCGATAGCCCCTCTTTGAATGCCTCTACCACCCCACCGCCAACTTTTCTGGTGCCACGATCTTGACGCTCATGCAATCGAATCCAATCGTGCGCCGCTGCCGCCCGCCGGACTAATTCCGGCGTTTCGTCTTTAGAGCCATCATCCACGATAATCCAAAGCGCGGGTTGTACAGTCTGGGCGATCATCGAATCGATCGTACGCTGCAGAAACTTAGCCTCATCACGCACCGGCGAGACGACTACGCACTTTCGAGATGGTGTATCTTCCTGCGACATTTACGACCGAGTTGTCTCTACTGTAGATGATGAGGCTGACACATGCGCATCACATGGTTGAGGCTGAAGAAATTCGCGAAACACGTCAGCTAAGTCCTCAACCGTCTTCGTAATATCAAAACCTTGACACACGCGATCACGCCCCTTCTTGCCTATGGACGCCCGCAGATCACTGTCGTTGGCTAAGCCCGCGATCGCCTCAGCTAGACCCTGATGGTCTCCAGGAGATACCAACAGACCCGAGACACCATGCTCGATAATTTCTGGAATCCCTGCGATGCACGTCGCCACGACTGGCACCGATTTAGCCATAGCTTCCATAATGACTACCGGCAAGCCTTCCGCCAAACTCGAAAGGACAAAAACATCAGCCCTGTCGTAGTAACCTGGCAGATCGTCCTGCCCGATTGAGCCGGTAAAAGTGACGACATTATTCAATCCCAATTCGCTTGTAAGAGATTGCAAATTATCACGAAGCGGGCCATCCCCGACGCACGTCAGCGAAACCTTAATACCTCTATCCACCAGTTCTCGCACGGCTCGCAACAACACGGCATGGGCTTTTTCAGGACCCAACCGCGCGACAGTTAATAAACGAAGCACCGAACTATCATCTGCTTTTTCGCTCGGCGCTTTTGGTGCATACACGCTTGTATTTATGCCGCAATGTATGCGTCGAATCTTGGGCCAATGCACAGGATCGCTATTCAACATGGCTTGCCCACAGCCAAAGTCACACACGCAAATCACAAAACGCGCATGCGCAATTTTATCTCGTAAATTGGATCGTGTAGGGTCACCAAAATCAGCCAGCCCATGGAGCGTTAGGCTCCAAGTTCCCCCCGTCATGGTCGCCGCCAGCTTCGCGACATTAGCCGCGACGTTGGCAAAATGGGCGTGAATGTGCCGCACACCCAACCGCTGCATCTGCCGGGCAAGCATCCCAGCTTCTAAAAAATAAAAATAATTCCAAATTGCAGATCGCACGCCAGCAGGCCGTTGCCAAGTTGCCTGCGCCAGCGACTTAAAATAATTCACGGGATGCGAAAAAAACATCGCGATATGAGAAACCACAACCGTTACCACTCCGGCAGGCAATATGGCCTTGGTCTGCTGGGACTCCGTTCGATCGGTATCCGTCAGCAACTGGTCGCCTGGCACGCGGCGAATCGTAAACGTCTGCACCTTAAAGCCGCGCGAGCGCAATGCGACTACTTCACGCAAAATAAACGTATGCGAGATAGCCGGGTAACGACTGGCGATGTAAGCAATGTTCATGTTGAGCGGTGCGCTCTCATCTTACGCAAAAATAGCAGGTCAGCTGTACCGTTTAGTTCCATTTGCATGACATTGGTCGCACATCTACCAGCCGAGTTGCTCAGGCGGTCTTGGCTAATGAAAACACGGTCTAAGCTCAATCGCTGCGAGGTATTCGTATTCAGCCCGTTCATGGTTGTCACAGCATTTTGATAGCCCGCCTCTCTAACGGCGCGAACTACTGTGTCGTTGAAGTCGCCGTTGGGATAAGCTATCGAAACCACGTCGCCGCGAATGATGCGTTCCAGGTCAGCTTTGGACTTGCACACTTCTTGCTCAAGGTCTTTATCAGACAACTGTGTTAAAATGGGGTGTGTACAGGTATGCGAAGCCACCTCGTGACCATCTTCAGCTAGATCACGAAGCTGATTGGCTGTCATCAGCGTGTCCATACCCTTATCGCGATAACCAACTTTACTCGCCCGCGCAGCAATAGCGTCCATCAGTGTGTTACGCATGTCCGGCGAAATCGTCTTGACTTGTTGCACCAAATCGCGCCCTGGCCGAACGTTAGTAGAAATTTTTTGTGCAGCTAACCAACGCACCAGCGTATCATTTTGGCCAAGGAGCCAATCCCGAGGGCGCATGTGTTGGTCGGCTAAATAATCCGTCGTCCGAGCAAGCTGGTCGTACCAAAGCTGCCGGGATGAGCCAATCAGCGAAGTCACGACAAAAAACGTGGCCTTGGCATCATAAGCATCTAGCACACGATAGGCATACTCATAATTATCCCAATACCCATCATCAAACGTAATCGCAAGCAACGGCCCATGACTCCCCCCGCTGTGCAGCATAGTCATGGCATCGCGTAGCGTGAGGCATTTATAATGCTTAGCACACAGGGCCACTTGCGCCTCAAAGGCTTCAGGAGTCACGACTAAATCACGAAAAGGAGAAGCTTCGCGCTGCACATCAGGTAACACGCGGTGATAACAGAGCACGACTAAGGAATCGCGCCGCGCATGGCGCACCAGCGCGGACATGCCCGTTGCATTCATCACCGACGCGATCGTACTACGAATAAATCTTGACATCGAATAGTCTGTTACTTGTATTCTATTAAAGGTTGTGGTTTTCGCCCAAACAACCCGCGCAACCAAAAGGAACATGCCCCCACCGTCATAGGCAACTTCGCAAAATAATGATGGGCAGAATACACCAGACTACCACTGATGGAACCCACACGATCATGCATCCGCCAAGCGTTACGGAATATAGCCGCGAAAATCATTACAGACCAGAGAGCCAAAGGCCAGGGAGACATCAGCACACCGGACATCGCAATAGCGACGAGAAAAATCATGACATGCGCAGGATTTCGCCATCGGATGCGGCGCCAGTGCATGCCGGGATGCCTCGCCCCAACTTCCGCGTAGGCATGACCAGAACGTGTGGTACGCCGCCAATACTGACCAAACCGCATCATATTCATATCATGGCGAGTCATTGGCTGATCCACGGATAATATGATTTTCCCCTGCTCACTTCTAATTCGATAGCACAAATCAGGTTCTTCGCCGGCGATGAGCGACTCTTCGAATCCATTGGCGATGACCAATGACTCGCGCCGAAACATCGCATCACCCGCACAGGTATTAGCCGGGCCTGGGGCGGTGTACCAATCATGGTGGGCTATAAAATTATAGATACTTGCCTGCGGCGAAATTTCTGAACGTCTTCCAAAAACGCACGCCACTTGAGAATCTTCCATCGCCTGCATAGCCAGGCGCAGCCAACCGGGTGCCAAAATGGTATCCCCGTCCAAAAAATGCACGAAGTCATGAGTCGCTACGGCGAAACCGGCATTACGGGCCGCCGCTGCGGAAGGCCTCTGCGGATTGATCGCTACAACTTTCGCTCCCAGCCGTTCTGCTTGCTCACAACTATCGTCCGTCGAAGCGGTATCCACATAAATCAACTCGACCTTATCCTGGGGATAATCTGCCGCATTGATCGACGCCAAGCATCGAACCAAACGATCCCCCTCGTTTCGGCCTATAGCGACAATGGATATAGCAGGTAATTTAGGTGGCTTCGACACGGTTCAATTGTCGTCAACAAGGTAAGGATTAATGAGCAAAGGCATTTTCGCCCATTTCTGGCTACCGCCAAGCAGCCTGATTAGCATGCGGCCAATGACACGGGGCAGGCGCCGTAGCGTGCGCAAATTCATGATGATAAGCAACTTCAGCTCCATGACATATACCGGCGCTCGTCGCGTGCCTAACAAATTCATTTTTAGCAATAGCCCTGCCGCTAAAGCGATGTGCAACAATTCGACCAGTATCATATAGACTCGGCCTCGATGCTTCAAAAAGTACCGCGTTCGGCTATTACGCTCTACTGTCATGTACTTAATTCGTGCTTCAGGCTTAGGGTTTGCTTGTGGCTCACTCTGTCGATCCAGATGCTGAATCACCGCACAAGGTGTATACCAAACTTCAAACCCGGCTTTTTTGATTCGGCGACACCAATCCACTTCGTCATACGTCAGGAAAAAATAGGGATCAAGCCCGCCTACTTTTTCTAACGTCTTACGACGGACCATGAGCACCGCCCCACAGGCCCAGTCGACCTGCCGCTCGGAATCACCATCCCAGTCAGTCATGTTAAACTGGCCAAAGAACGGACTGTCCTGATACTGCAGCGATAACCCGGTATAACTTAAAAAATACGTCAACAGCGTAGGATACCTGCGGGCTGAAATTTGCCGAGAGCCATCGCCGTTAATTAGCTTACAACTCACCACACCCGCTTGTGGCTTGGTATCCAAAAATGTTATCATTTTCGCGATCGAATCAGGCTCGACGACAGTATCTGGATTCAGCAACAACACGTATCTGCCAGTTGTCAACGGCAGCGCGCGATTGTTACCCTCCGCGAAACCAAGGTTAGCCTTGTTCTCTATAACCTGGATCGAAGGATACGTACTACGCACCCAGGGCAGCGAACCATCGGTGCTGCCATTATCGCTAAGCAGCACTTCAGCATCGATCCCTTCAAGCGAGGACAATAGCGCCGGCAGACACCCGCGCAACACCCCGTCGTTGTTGTAATTTACTATGACGACAGATATGTCTATCAAGTGAACGCCAACCTACTGACACCTATAACATCTACCGCTGCCGCTTTACTTGGCAAAAATTTGCCATGGATTTGATCCAATCAGATCATCAAACTGAGTCGGTGGGACGCGGGTCTCGTCGGGCTTCTCTGCGTTGTACTCATGGCTTGCGGTACTACACAACATGGTTTCAGGCGCAAGCGACATCCACCCGTGGTACACACCCGGAGGGACGACGACCAAACTTGGCGTCTTAGCCGAGCCGGTAAGAATATCGAACTGACGATACGTGGGACTATCTTCACGATCGTCAACCAAAACGAACTTCGCTGCGCCACTGACGATACAAAACCAATCATGCAGCTCATGATGTTTGTGGTACGCCCGGGTCACATACGGAATACGATCCCCCACCATGTAAACTTGACCAAACTTGGTCACAAACTCATCCGACCCGTGAAGCACTTCGTACAAATAGCCTCGGTCGTCCTCATGAACCTGTAAAAAAATCTGCTGCACATCATGAATATTCATAAGATCGTCGCACACCTTTCTTTTCTATAAAACGTAGCGGACTTCGATAGTCGTTTTAATTTTTCATCACGCCTTTTTCAACTAAATACGCCTGCAAACCCTCGCGCCAATGTCGTGGCGCTGGCACGTCAAAACCAGCCAACCGCTGACTGTCCAGCCGCGAATAACTCGGCCTGCTCGCCTTAGAAGGGAACACATCAGACCCGACTGGCTCAATGTCATAGTCAATGCCCGCGAGTTTCAATGTCTCTCTCGCAAACTCATACCATGTGCATCCTTCCGCATTGGAAACATGCACAGTCCCAGTCGCATTTGCCTTAATCAGAGACAATACCGTTGCTACCAAATCATTCGTATAAGTCGGCGACATGTATTGATCGTTGACAACCTTCAATGGCTGACCCGACTGAGCACGTTGCATGATCATTTCCGGAAAGGTCCACCCTTTCTTACTGGTAGCCACTCCGAACAAACTGCTTGCACGAATCACCAAATGATCCGTCGCAGCTATCGCGACTAGCTGCTCACCAGCCACCTTGCTCGCACCATATACGCTCAAAGGCCCAACTTGATCCTGCTCAAGATAAGGCGTGTCGCGTGACGTCTCTTGACCAAATACATAATCCGAGCTGAAAAAGACAACTTTTCGACCATGCTTCGCCGCAGACTGCGCCACGTAAAAAGCGCCAAGCGCGTTTACTTGAAACGCCTTATGCGCATCATCTTCGCAGCCATTGACATCGTGAAACGCGGCGAGATTTACAATAACCTCTGCATCGGTTTTCGCCACGCACGCCTCGACCGAAGCTGGGTCCGCGATCTCAATCTGGTCGCGGGTCAACAACACCAATTGATCGGCATCGACGAGCTTACTAAATTCCTGACCAACTTGACCGGCTGATCCAATCACTGCGAGTTTCATGTTCTCTCCCAACCTTGTAATAATTTACGACTAGTGGGCAGGTACCCCATTCTACGCGTACTCCCGAATAGTGAGGGACAGGCGCTACGAAATCTCTAAAATACGCTACCACCCATGTCTTGAATGCGTTTTTCCATATCGGTGAGCAATTCGAGCCAACGAATGTTGTAGTAAATGGGGTTTTCAATATCCACGCCCTCTTCAAGATTATCCCACATACCGTCCACCGCCGCACTAATTCCGTGCTCAGCCTTAAATCCTAGCGTATTGTGAAGCTTGCTGCCGTCTACAAAATAACTGCGTGAAATCCCCACAGGCTGAATGTCTAAATCAAGCCGGATACCCTTATGCCCTTCCAGGGTGCGCCGCACTTCGTGGGCCATCTTGATGACCTGGAAATTATCTGAGAGCACATTAAAAATCTGCCCATGAACCTTATCCGTCGGCGCTTCCATAGCCAGCATATACGCCGTCGCAGCATCGTCGATGTGAAGCATAGGCCGCCACATCCGACCGCCCGCATGAAGGGTCAATCGGCGCTTAGCGTAAGCATCACGCGTAAAAGCATTGATAACCAGATCATATCTCATACGCGGCGACTGCCCATAAATCGTTCCCTTACGCAGCGAAACCGGACAGAACTTTTCATCGGCCAACTTAAACAGACCAAGCTCCGCCTGATACTTTGACCACGAATATGGCGCTTTGGGATCAACCGGAAATTTTTCCGTACGCTTTTCTTCGTCCGGCTCAAGCGTGTAATAGATCGAGCAGGACGATGCAAAAACGAATCGTTTCACACCACACTCCTTGGCCAATGTTGCCATACGTATCGTGGCATCCAGGTTCATGGCTTTGTTTGCCGCAGGATTAAACTCCGCAGTCGGATCGTTAGACAAACCAGCGAGATGAATAATTGCATCGATATCCGTCAGCGTCTCTTTGCCGATAGTACACACATCGCCAACGACCATCTCGATGCGATCCTTGTACGCGTCAAGCCCCTCTCGGCCAAAGACCAGCTTATCCACCACCCGCACGTGATGACCCGCGTCGAGCAGCAACGGAACCAGTCGACTGCCAATATATCCGGCCCCGCCGGTAACCAAAACGTTCATCAATGTTCCTTTCACTCAAAAGCAGGCTAGTGCTTTGTCACTAATCATTAAACGAGCGGCACAGGCAAGTGTCAGCTAGCCCGTATCTATTGTGCTGCCCGGTGGATAATACGACCCGATATCACGACTATACAAATATCGGCTGACCAGATCAGCCACGTTGACGGAAACCATTGGCCATAACGACCCTGCCGCTCCGACGGCGATGCTAACGAAATTTATCCTTATAACAATCCCTATAAAATCGTCGATAGAAACAGTAATAATCGGCAATCTGACGTTTGCCTTGATTCCAGTACCATGACCACTGAGTGACGTATGAACTTAGCTGCTAAAGCCATTAAAAAACTTCTTCGTACCCAACCAATTGGTCGAGCCATCTCGAAGACACTCCATCTGGTTGGTGCCGATCAGATCAGCCGGGCTTCATCCATCTACTCAGGCTTCGCCCCGAAGAATGTGCCCCTGTGCATTCCCCTGTCCAACGGAACCCACAAAACTGTCTGCATGGCCAGCGCCTTGGGCAGCGACTACGTGGTCAAAAGCATTTGGAAGCACGGCTGGCTCGGTCACGAGGCACCGCTGCCCTTGGTCTATGCGCGTCTGGCTGAGCGTGCTAAAGTGATACTCGGCGTAGGCGCTAACTCCGGCTTGTACGAAATCATTGCGGCTGCGGTCTCTCACGACTCCACCATGTACGCCTTCGAGCCGTTCCCCCCCGCGATTCATTGGCTCAACCATAACATCAGACTCAATCATTTTGAAAATCGCGTACAAGTTATCGAGCAGGCCGTCTCCGACGAAGTCGGTACCGCTAAGTTATTCATTCCAGAAAAGCGTTTCGGCGACACACTTGAAACCTCCGCATCTCTGAACGAAACCTTCCGCGAAAAACATAGCGAAGTCGTCGAAGTCCCCGTCATTACGCTGGACCTTTTCGTCGAGAAGCATGCCATTAAGCGTGTGGACATCCTCCGGGCAGATGTCGAATCAGCCGAGGATTCCGTACTTCGCGGCGCTGAGAAAATTTTAGCTATCATGAAACCTTGGGTTCTAATTGAAGTTCTCGATTCCGCTAAGCTCGACGACCTTGAACGCATGCGCCGCAAACACAATTATCGCGTCTTTTGGCTGACCGAAACCGGATTGGTTGAGCAGAAAACGGTGTGCTACAGTCCAAAGTCGCCTAATCAACTTCTTTGCCCCGCAGATAAATACGACTTACTCAAACAACTTCTTCCTGAATTAACCATCACGTAACGAGTCTTTCCCACCCGAGAGCGAAATCCAAGACGAAGGGTGGCATGGGTAAGCCTCAGCTTGCCCGTGTCATTCAATGCGCTACACAGTCGCCTAAATAGTTTACCAAGTCTCACCATCAAAGACTTGCTCGCATTCCAGCCGGACGGCGTAACCGCTGCTGTGATGCCCGTACTGGCTGAGTCGCCCGCGATTGATGCTGTAAATTAACTAATTGAGTAATAGCCCCCCCCAGTAAAAACAATAGCACTGAACTGACGAAAGCATTAAACATAAAGCTAGCCAATTGCATGGACGTCGAAACAATAATCGCTCCCAACACCGGATCACGATCGACTTGCAATTTCATTTTGGAAGCCATCACCAGCGGATAACTCCACCAAGCTAAGAATGATAGTAAACCTGCAAAGCCAAACGCTGACAGATAGATAATCCACAACCCATCAACCGCGACAACATCTTTGCCATTTTCATCCTGTACGCGACTGCGACCAAAGCCGCCAAACCCCCAAATTGGCTTCTGACGCGCAAGCTCCAACTGCACACCCTCCGCACGAAGCCGATAGTCAAAAGATACCGCCCGCAAAGGCGCGACCATGGCTATCGTCGAGGTAATCACCTCACCGTCCGTGCGATCCGTATACCTACCACCAATCCAGATGATGGAAAATAAAACTGGAAACAACACCGTGCGCCGCCAGCCATGTCTAAACCACGCCCAAAGCATGGCCATGCCTAATAAAAACATGCCCCACGGACCTAGCGACATCGAGAGCAACAGCCCCAACACCACAGCCGCCACGATCATAAAAGGCGGCAAACCACATAACGGCTTCATCAACTTGCCACGATATAGCGCGACCGCAAGAATCGCTGTCCAAGCAAAAAATGTGCCAAGCGCCAGCGGCGCTTGAAAACATACCAAAGGCCTATACGCCCCCCATCGAGGTGTAGTAGCAAAGCCGTGTTGAAAAAATCCATACACAGTCAAGTGCACATTCGGACTCATCCGCCATTCCCACAGCGCCGGTATCGCATACAACGCCGCACCACACGCCACGATATAGCACGCATGGTGAAAGTCAGGCCTACTACGCAACAGCAACCGCCCCAGGAAATATGGCACACCGAACATCAGCACCTTCAATAGCCATTGTGCCATGGCGTCATGAAGCCCCAGGTCGTTGATCAACGACGTCATCACGATCGATGCAGAGAAAATAACGAAGAGCCAATCGCACATACAAAATCGTAGTCCACCCCGTGTCGCCTTCGTACCAAATATCGCAACCCCCAGCGCAGCCCCCACACTGGTCACGAAAACCTTATCGATATCCGGTAAACCCTCGATACGCACTTCGGCCATGGGTAGCAACAACCAACCAGCCAATATGACCACGGTACATGCAGTCACAGCCCGCATTTGCGTAAACAGAAACAGGCTGAGCGGAATCCAACCGAACAAAGCTATAGATACTACGTCCATAAATACATCAAGCCTGACCAACCATACTTTTACGAGAGGCTGCCACTGTCAGCGCCTCTTCAAAACGATCAACTGCATCTACCCAGGTATAGCTCGTCGCACGTTGGAGTGCCGCGTCTGACATATTGCGCCACTCAACCTCAGGCATGCCACATACTCGCTCAATAGCCCGCGCCATATCCGCAGGATCATCATGTTCCACCAACATGCCACAACCATCGGTCAACAACTCCGGCGCAGCCCCAACAGGCGTTCCTATCACTGGTGTGCGACATGCCATCGCTTCTAAAATGGGCAGACCAAATCCTTCTCGTAGGCTGCCAAAAAGCCACCCATCACATGCTGCATATATGTCTCTAATCTTCTCTTGGGAAGGTCGATGAAAAAACTCCCCGCCCTCCGGCAATGACAATTCTTTCGTCGGCTTCATCACACCAAAGCAAAGCACACGCAAATCACCCAGCTTTTTCGCAGCTATGCGACACGCCTCAATTGTATTGGCACAACCTTTCCAAGCTGTCGTAGAGAACATAAAGCCGACGGTAGGCCGATCCTGCTTACCACGCACGTCAGCCCGAAACATCTCAGGGTCAACCGCATTCGCCACAACAGAAACATCATCGTCGCCAAACTCGTCCCTAGCTACGTCCGCCAACCATTGCGCCACGACAATCTTATGCATAGGCTGTCGCCACGTCGCTCGTACGCGATCCCCAGGCTGCGATTCATGGACCTCATAATGCTGAAGAAAATACGCCTTCGCCCCTTTCGATGCGGACAGCGCCCCCACCCATTCCGCAGTTTCCCACCATGTAGCTACCACAACATCCGCATCGGGCACATCGTCGTCCGTGATTGGTCGAAATGTATCTACGACGCGATGATCAACGCCCATGTCATCAAAATGCGAAGGCTGACATCGGCCAGAATTGGGCCAGCCACGACCGTGCAACAGGCTACTCACTCGGCGTCGAAGGCTTGGCACTTTCTTGGGCGTAGAAATAACATAAACCTCGTGACCTCGGCGACGCAGCGCCTCAGCGTGAATCGCAGCTACCCGCGTTCCTCCGCCATAGCTAAGCCAAGGCAAAACAAAAGTTACCTTCACGCCAACGCGCCCCTAACTACCGACGACCGCCTAGCCCCGATCAACCACCCGACAGCCAAAATAGCCGTGACGCCCAAAAACGCGCCAATATTGCCGCCACCATATTGACTAATCCACCGCCCCAACCACACGCCGACTCCGGCTACACTGCCCATCAATAATGTCATTGATATGTCAGTTCGCAGTGTGCGAAATTCGTTGAGTCGAACGCCGCACACCGACGTGACATACTTCAGCGTTTCAGACAATACAATACCGCCGATCGCGCCATAAAAACCGTACCACATATACCCAAGGGGCATAAAACATAGCAACCCAACCAGTTTGGAAATATTCCCCGCCGCGATCCACTTGGGCTTTCCGATTGCCAAAATAGCACTATTATTCGTACACTCAAGAATCTGGAACCAAGAGGCAATAGCTAGCAATTGCAACATGTCCCCGGCTTCATGATATCGCTGATCGTACAACACACGGATCCCGAATGGCCCGCAGGCAATGACAATCGAAATCACCCCAGCCCCAAGCAATAGCAGACCCGATCGCGTTTTTGCGAAAGCGGATTGAAGCTTGCCAGTCTGTTCCAATACACGACTATAAGCCGGAAACACGACCGACGAACCTACCTTCATCATCACCTGCGTGGGCATCATCGCAAACAAAATTGCAATACTATAAACCCCCAACTGCTCCAACGTGATCAGCTTCCCAAATACCAATCGATCAGATTGTGTCACCAAAAAAGTGGTGAGCGTACTCAGAAATATCCACTTACCAAACGAAACCAAGGAACGAGCCGCACTGGCGTCCCAATGGAATCGATTACGCTGACCCGGTAATGCGACATGCGTCAATATCATCTTCGCCGCGACCCCAGCCAATCCACCACCCACCAAGGCCCATACACTCCGACTCATCAAGGCCCAGGCAATCATCACGACCAGTGCCACTGCTTGGGCAGCAATTTCTAACACCGTCATGCGGGCGATCATTAAATGGCGGTTGAGCGTAAAAATAGCCGTCGCATTAAAACCCGCGATCAGTGCCGACAAACCAGCTACCGGCAGCATCTGCCCTAGCATCGGTTCGCCATAAAAATTCATCACCGGCCAGGCTAAGGCGCAGGCCATTAGAAACAACAACAAGCCACGAATGACCTGCACCGTCCAAGCCGTATTCAAAAAATCAGGATCATCCCCGCGCTTGTTCTGAATGATGCTCGGACCAATGCCAAGATCAGAAAACATCGCCAACCCCTGCATGAATACATTGACGATAGCCATGATCCCAAAGGCTTCAGGAAACAGCAGTCGACTGACCACCAAATTTCCCGCCAGCCTCAAACCCTGCTGCCCAGAATAGCCCACAATCGTCCAAACGGATCCACGTATCGCGCGAGACTTCACTGATCCCAGGGTATCCGGATGCAACAATGCCACTATAGTTGAAAAGCTCGCTTGGTTAATTCAGCGTAAATTGAAACGCCCCATCCACCCTATCGACCGTGGAGGCAGTACCACCAAAATGATGTGGTCTGCGCAGACTCCGTCCCCGTCGGCTGCCCAAATTCGTTGCGCAGCCTCTCAAAACTAATATCGAGCAAATCGACTATATGCTCCGCTATCTGGCCAGCGAAACACGATAATGTCGTCAATGTTCGGACACTACGTCCGAAAACATATCCAAATCAGCCCACATTCTATAGCCGAACACCTTGATCTAGCTATCGCTAAAGCTTCCCCATTTCTGAAGTAACGCCCGGTAACATCGGTCTCGGAATGACAGACTCCCTCACTGAGTTTACGGACCATCAACCAACCCACAACCACACTTCAGTAGAGCTGGATAGGAAAAGCGTAAATGGTACCAGTAACACTTTAGTGGAAAATAATAACACACCAGCAAACCACCCAAACAACCAAGTTAGTGATTAACAGGCTGCAAAACTATATCTTTAGGTCCATAATTTAGTCCTTAAGCAGGCTATTCTTACATGCCAATTCAGTCGGCAGCAATCTAGTCAAAAAGAGATTGCTATCATGTGGATAACTATGACACAGTAGATGGACCGAAAATCACGTAACAGTCGGTCTTTAACAGAGTTAACTTCTAGTTAGCATTGTGATTTCGTTACGTTTATATACACGAAATATAGTTATCACCCGTTGACACTTGTCGTATATTCGTTACAGTTAAGAGTGTCGATTGTGGTGTCCTCGGTCACGTGAATTTGGGCACTCAGCGCCGCTTTGCGGATCGCGACACTTGGAGCCGTTCTGAATACTGGCCATGTCACTACAAAGACAGGCCTTGCGTTTGCGTCGTCAAGGGAAAGGGCTGTAGTTGCACGTATCGTCCAATCATGATTTTAGTGCTATCGCTGCGCCCAAGAACCCTGAGTTACGCGGTCGCACGAATTTGCTAGTATTAGCCGGTCGTGTAGGCCTAGATGACACTTGGTCACATGGCCTACCCTTCTCGCTTTTGCCCCTTCCTAACGGGTCATTGCTAGATCACTTGCAAAAACTTGTAAGCCCTATTGTCGACGGACAAGCGTTATTGGTCGCCAACGAAAAGGCCAAGGCGTTCAAGGAGCACACGTCCACGCAATGCCCCAACGGTCTGCAAATACGACTCGAAACTGACCGACTACCCCGTGGCACTGCAGGCTGCCTTAAACTTTGCGAAAATGACTTATCCTCAGGGACTACCATTATCATTGGCGGTGCAGTTTGGCTAGAAGATGACCCTACCTGGATGCTTGAGCAACACCGCGCCCAGGGCAATGCCCTAACCGTATTCTGTATGGCCCAAGAAGTGCGCGGCGATGACGATTGCGAAACGCGACTTCGTCCTGCGGGCATTTATTGCTGCGAACCAGAGGTTTTTAAGCACATTCCTAATACCGGGTACGTGGACCTGAAGGAACAACTAATCCCCGCATTGCAACGTGCAGGCCAACGTGTCGGCGCGGTAAGACTTCGTGGACAAACGCAACAAGTGACCGATTGGTCTAGTTATTTACATGCCATTACGCGCGCACTTTCCCATGGTCCGGAGGGTGAATATCGACAGCTCGCCCCAGCCATCTGGGTTGGCCAAGATGTGGAAATAGCCTCCGACGCCCGAATCGTAGGCCCGGCATTCATCGGTCGTGGTTGCAAGCTCGATTCCGGTTCTGTTTTGATGGGGCCTGCTTTCCTGGCTGACGGTTGCCAACTGCAGCGCGGCGCCTGGGTCATACGATCAATCGCACCTTCTCGCACCACCTTTTTTAGCGGCTCTTCGGTTAGCGACAGTTTTATTCGTCAGACAGCATTATCCGATCTTCGGGTCGGCTTGGACAATCCCGAGCCTAATGCACTTACGCCTCCTGCCAGCCCAAACGGCGTCACGGCATCCGTCAAGCAAGCGGGAAAGCTATCCTATTCGACGATGTTAGCAGCCCTGGCTGTCATGTGCGGCTTTGTGTGGACCTTCTCGGATAACTTTGCCTCAATGTGGGACACGTGGCAGTCAAAGCCTGACTACAGCGCGGGCATGCTCGTTCCGCCAGCCGCCCTGTACATGCTGTATACAAAGCGCAACATATTTAGTCAATTGCAAATCAGCGTCTCGCCTCTGGGAATCGCCTTGTTTTCCGTTGGTCTGTTAATGAATCTTATGGGAACCTATTACTTATATGGGTCCATATCCAACGCGGGCATGATTACCTGTGCTAGCGGTTTAGTGATGACGGCTATTGGATGGCGGGGGTTCCGCCTTCTATGGCAACCCTTTGCCATTTTGTTTTTGATGATGCCACTACCCAATCGCATTCACGATAGCATCATGTTACCCCTACAAGATTTTGGCGCTCGCATATCAGCTACTCTTCTCGAAATGATCGGCGTCGCCGTTGCCCGCACAGGACATATTCTCGTCGTGTCGGGAAAAAATGTAGCAGTAGCAGAAGCGTGTAATGGTCTACGCATGGCCCTCGCTTTCCTAATCGTCACATGCGTCGTTGCTTACGTTATCAATCGTCCTACATGGCAAAAAGCCTGCATCGTATTATCGAGCGTGCCAATTGCGCTCGCTTGCAACGTAGTACGTATCGTGGGCACGGCTTACCTGTATAATATTGGACAGGACAGTCTGGCTCAGGGCTTTTTCCACGACGGCGCGGGACTAATGATGATGCCTTTGGCTATGGTGATTATCGTTCTGGAGCTTAAGTTGCTATCGAATCTGGAACTCCCGTTTACGTCCGATTCACAACATACCCCAACGGGTGAGTCCGGAACGTCGCTGGCTGCCCGCTAGGCAGGGGTATTGGTCGCAAAATCATGCACACATCCAAAACACAAATCATCTTAGTCTTGGCATTCATGCTATTAGCTGCAGGAAGCCTCTCTCGCGGGGTTCGTGCCTCACGGGCATCATACGCGAAGGAACGCACCCCCTTATCAAGGCCACTGAAAACATTACCGAAATCCATCGGCGACTATAAAGGATCCGACGTTCCACTTAGCCTCGAGGTGCTAGATGCGGCTAAGGTGGATAGCTATGTTCACCGAGAATACGTCTCAGATAAATCCGGAAGACGCATTGGTGTCTACGTAGGCTATTGGGGACGCGAGAACACCGGCATGGGACATGGCCCAGAGGTATGCTATCCCTCGTCTGGATGGAATATTGATAGTCCGACGACAAATATTTCTATTCCAGTGCCAAATGCAAATGACGAAGATATGATAGAGGTGGCGATGCACCGTTTCGTGCGAGCGGAACCAGAGGGCATTAGACGTCGCTCCGTAGGCTTTATAGCCATTGTCGGCGGGCAGTTTCGCAGCTCGTCTGTCGGTTTTTTCTGGCATGAGCCGCGATCTTCTTCGGGCGGTTCATCGCGTTACTTGGCACAGATCCATGTTTCTGCGGTTCCGGAACCCAATGGCTGGAGGGCAACAGAAATGGATATCATAGAATTCATGGGGTTGTTGATCCCTGAGCTGTCCAGAATATTGCCAGGGTTGGAAGATGCGTCCGAAAACTAGGTTGAATTCATAATTAAGGCAGCATGGCTCGCATGGCAAATAAACACGACATAATTCCGTCTCTGCAACATGAAACCGTCGAAGTCACAGCCGTGGAGAGCGATAGCGAAGGTGTAGCTACCACCTTACGTGAACGGTGGAAATGCTTCATATTGGTTACAAGCTTGGCGGCAGCGATATCGCTGGGTGCGATCGCATTAACCACCAAAGCCGAATTTGAAGTTCGGGCACTCGTCCACGTTGCCCCAATTGTCCGCCCTATAATGTCTCGCGATCTCGACACAGATATCTCTCGAACTTACAGCAGCTATATCGCTACCCAACGCGGTGTCATTACAAGCTCAGCCATCATAGACGAAGCAATCAATCATCCGAGCATTAAATCGTGTGCATGGCTTGTTGACGCGGACGACCCTGTACAAAGTGTTCTTGAAACTCTGAAGGCGACACACACCCGCAACTCGGAGCATCTTCGCGTATCATTGTCGGGAGAGTACCCCAAAGATTTGGCCAATGTTGTCAATCGAATCGTCGCAGTATACATGGATCACCATGAAGATGAAAAAAGGCAAGAAGATGAACGGGCACTAAGTTCACTTCGTCGGGAAGAAGCGGAATTAGAAAATCGACTAAAACTCAAGAGCGAAGAGCTACGACAACTCGCCGATGGTGGAATTATCGATTCTACAGACGGCTCTTCTGCTTGGCTAGGATTGCCAGATTACCGCACGATGCTGACATCCGCAAAAAAGAACAATGCTTTCGCTAAGGCCCAACTAGCTTCAGTGCGCTCCGCTATCGCGGAAAAGGGGGAAGCGGAATTAAGGCTACCAGGCTTAGATGCATTCACTGGCAGCGACCCTGAGCTGTTGGAACTCAAAAAGCAACTTCGCACCACTCAGCTTTCTGCCCATACCGATGAAGCTATGGGTCGAGGCAATTCGCACCCAGAGGTCCGATCACGTCCGCATATGGTGGATGCGTTAGCTGAAGCAATTGAAGCACGAAAAAAGGTATTACGCAACGAATTTATTGCGCGTATGATTCGTGACTACGAAGACACGATCGACGAGGCCGCCATCACTGAAACTATCGTGTCAGATGCGCTTAGTTCCGCCAATGTAGAACGGTTGGGTGCAGTGAGACAAGCCTTCTTGGTAGAAGACATCAAAAACGAACGAACACAAATAGAAAAGTCACTATTCCAGGTCCGAAATCAGATATGGTCTGTTGAAGTCGAACAGAACCGTATGCCACGCGTATCTCTACGTTCAAAAGCTGTCGCTCCTACCAAGCCAAACATTGATAAACGTCTCAAATACGCCGCCGTAGCGCTCTTGTTTAGCTTATCTTGCGGGGCCGGCATCGCTTTAGTCCGTGGCCGAATGGATACACTAGTGACACATCCTAGTCACGTCACTCAACGGCTTGGCGTTCGGCTACTTGGCACCATCCAGCAAGTGCATAAGAAAAATAACACCATCGCAGAACTAGACGAAGCCATGACAGAACCCACGCGCAGTTTGTCTACTGCACTCACGGCAAGCTGCAAAAAGTGCGGGCCGAGGAAACTACTAATCACCAGCCCCACCTCGGGCAGTGGTAAATCGTCGATGACTTGGAACCTGGCGCGGAGTTTCGCGGCTAGTGGTAGACGCGTTCTGGTTATCGATAGCGATAATGATCGCCAAGGCCTGACGCGCCGACTCGACCTTTTCGGTAAAATCGGCTTACAAGAAATACTGGCCAATAAAATTTCGGTAGACCAAGCGATCGTCAAGGACCACATCGCCAAGTTAGACGTCTTACCAGCCGGTGCACGATCTCCAGAATTTGGCGCTTTGTTAATGAATCGTGATGCTCAGAAATTGCTCTGCAAAATTTTCGATCAGTACGACGACATTGTGATCGATTCACCGCCTGTACTAGCCAATAGTCACGCGGTCATCTTGGCGGTACTCGCGGATGAAACGATTTTGGTTCTCAGGTCTGGCCAATGTGACCAAGCAGAAGCTCGAGCGGCCTATAAATATCTTAGTACCGTCGGCGCCAATGTCGTCGGAGCCGTGCTGAATGGTGTCGATGCGAAGCAACATGTTTATGGATATGGATATGGCTATGGTTATGGCGATCACGAGGCAGATAAGAACCTCGCATCATTATGATCGATCATTCAGAACAGGAAACTAAGCACCGCCCAAACTTAATTAGATTGAACACCTAGACAATGGTACTCTTGCACTTTGACAAGCACAGCGCCGATCGGATTCTCCAAGATGTTGAATCCTCACAACCGGGAGCGCGTGACCATTTTGGGCACAATCTCGGGTGGTATACGCGTTCGGCCAATGGCTGGACTGAGCCTATCACTATCCTATTACCCATTGCCTTACGCGATGACCAAAAACGAATAGCCGATCGCATCGGTACTAGCCGCTTCAAATGGTACGATCAAGCGGATGGGCACGTAGACTTTCGTCTGCCCGATGCTTCCCCTCTTTGGTTAATAAATGCTAGCGCTTTACCCATTCTCGATTGGGACGCAGCCCACGCGGTGACACGATCATCGCAACGTGAAGCGCTCGTTTTCGGTCCCCCTGGATCGTCCACACAAACGCGATATCCCGAGACTTTGCTGATCGACGATACCGGTTCTGTAGTCAAAATCGAACGTCACTATTGCGATTCTCGAGAGGGACATTCGTTGATATTTGGGCCATCCTACTTTATTTATGCCCCACCATCGGTAAGCGAAACGACGTTACGTCATATCGTGCAACATGGCTGGGGGGTCGACAGTATGCGTGCGATGGAAACAACGGTACCATTACGCTGGTCGCAATCACATTGCGTTCTATCCTCAATGGCTTCTTCGCATAGTCAGGCGCCTGAGTTACCAAAACCAAACAACGGCAAAGCGGCTATAACCTCAGCCCCTAAATTAGCTCACCGGCCAACGAGGGGTGAAGATACTACCATTTCGCCATCCAAAAAAAGCTGGTTTGCAAAATTCATCACACGTATTCTAGATATCGTGTATGCACTGATAGGCTTGATTGTATCTTCGCCCATACTGCTCATCACGGCGATTATGGTCAAGTTGACATCACGAGGCCCCATATTTTACGGTGATGTGCGGCAGGGACTCTCAGGTCGAGAGTTTCGCTGCTTTAAGTTTCGCACGATGGTGGTAGACGCGGCACAGATGCAAGCATCCTTGCGCAACCAAAATGAAGTGGACGGCCCACAATTCAAAATTGATAACGATCCACGGCTAACAAAAATCGGCAGTCTGCTCCGGCGCTATAACATTGACGAACTTCCTCAGTTGTGGAACGTGATTGCCGGACAAATGAGCATGGTCGGACCACGCCCTTCGCCCGACCGCGAAAACCAATTATGCCCCGGCTGGCGGCGTACTAGACTCTCGGTACGACCGGGCATCACAGGTCTATGGCAAGTCCTGCGTCTTCGTGATGATGGGCAATCAGATTTTCAAGAATGGATATATTATGACGTAGAATACGTGAAAAATCAGTCGTTCTGGCTGGACACAATGATTGTTTTGTGTACGCCGCTTACCATGTTCGTGCCTAAAATGGTCAACTCGCTCGCATTGTATCTCGCGGATCAAGGCATATGCGTCCATTCCGACCGCGTAAAACGAGCCAAATTACAACTGGCAACTTCCGGTAACTCTCACGCTACCTAACGAGCACAACGTCTACAGTCATTGTATGTATTCCGATTAGCCGATAAAACTCATGTGATAATTGATTCACGGAGATCACGAGGTATGGCACGGAGTGCTTCATCATCAAGTAAGCGTCGCAAACGTTTACGCTGGCTAATCGGATGTATCGTCGGAGTAGCCGTCTTTCTTCCTGGGGGGTACGCCCTCTATTCTTATCAATGGCAGCAAAACACCCAGCGCGTGCTCGCCACAGCCAACGACGCAGCCGACAAACAAGACTGGCGCATCGCGGTCCAGGAATATCGTCAGTACCTGTACCGCGTTCCGTCTGCACCGGAGGTGTTAGCCAGCTACGCCCATGCCCTCATCGAATTAGCCAAGGAAGATCCTAGGGTCATTAGTCCTGCCCTGGAAACCTTAAAAAAACTGAACCGCATCGACGCGACCAACTTATACGGTATCTCGGAACTGGCGAAGTTATACATCGCACTTGGAGAATATCGACCGGCAGAACAACTCGCCCAGCAGTGGATTGCTGTCGCGCGCGACAACCCCGAAGCCCATGCCATCTTAGCCGCTGCGCGTCATGGCCTGGGCACGTTCGACCTCGCCGCAGCAGGTCTGGTTGAGGCCATCAAGCAAATGCCGCATGAGACCACTTTGTATCCACTTCTGATCTCGACTTATCAGATTGATTTGCAAGACAAAGAAGCAGCACGGCTGTGGATGGATCGCGGTCTTCAAGCCGACCCACAATCACCTGAAATCCATCTAGCGGCCTACGCTTTCTTCCGTAGCGAGCAAGATAACGAAAAAGCTCAGTACCATTTGGACCAGGCATTAGCGTTAGGGCCTCAGCGCGTCCCGGTGCTCCTGGCCGCCGCCCGTGCCGAGCTTGATCGAGGTAATCCCGACTCCGCTAAAACCCTATTGGACCGCGTTGAAACTATAGAGCCTTCCCATCGCGGTCGGCTACAGCTTCTAGCCATTTGGGCACGCACGACGCATGCCAATGAAAGCCTTGTCTTAGTTGCCGACGAAATGGTTGCCAAGGCTAACGATATCGACATAGACCTCATCGCCCACGCGGCAGAACTTTACATAGATGCTCGGCAAACAGAAAAAGCTGATAAATGCATTGAAATCATTACCCAACAACGCTCACGTTCACCAAGCGTTCAGATTTGGTTACATGCGTTGAAAGGGTCACGCGCTCTACTGGCCCAAAACGGAATTGAAGCAGCCCAGGAATTCGAATTAGTTCTCAAACTCTCACCCAACGATGAAAAAACGCTAGAGTTAGCTGCCTTAGCCTATCGCGATTCGAACAATCTCAACGCCGCAGCGGTAATGTACCGACGATTACTCTTGGTGAATGACCAATCAGTTTCGGCTAAGCTGGGTTTGGCTCAAATCGACTGGTTGCAAGGTAGGCGTGAGAATATCCGATCATGCCTTGGCGGCGTGAACCCTACGACAGATCGACAACGTCAACTACACGAGATACTCAGCTTGGCGGCCGAATTAACTGCCACCCCCTTTGCCACACTCTCTGAGCAGCGTAAACAGGACGTACAGAAAAAACTCATTGCCCGTGCCGACACCATGACAGCCAATAGTATGGCATCCATTATTCTGGCAGACTGTTTTGCCTTAACAGATTTTGCGCCAGCGTGTGGCGCATGGGTCAACGAGCATCTTCAGGATAACGATGTTGCATTAACACTAGCGCTTCGATATGCAGGATTCTTACAATCAACCGAAGCTGACCAAGCGCTAATCCTGAGAAATAAAATCATCAGCGCCTATCCGAATTCATCACGAGCACACCTACTACAACTGCGGGCGTTATTAGCCGAGAATCAACCTGAAAAAGTGAGACAGTACACCGACACCCTCAATCTCGCACCACAAACCATGGGCGAGTTATGGCGAGGCCTAGCCGCTATGCAGCGGGCATTAGGTCAAACCGACAACGCCTGCGTATCACTTCGCCAAGCCCTGAGTCTCAACGCCCAAGATTCTATGGCGGCTAGATTACTGGCAGAGCTTACGCCGGACCGTGATGAGTCGCTAAAAATAGCAGAAGACTTGCGTCAACAATTTGGTGAAGATGATTTGCATTGGCGCGTGATACGTGCATCCGCGTTGCTTCAATCCAAGAGTCAGGAACAGCAGCTTCGAGAAGCGACACAGCTACTACAATATTGCATCAATAAACGTCCCCGCTGGGTACAGCCTAGCATTTTACTCGGCGACGCATACGCCCTTCAAGGCCAACTGAATCAATCAGTCGAAATTTACCGATCAGCCATTTCCGAGCAACCGGAATTAGGCACAGGCCCAGTTGCGGCGCGTCTCGTCACGGCACTCAATCGATTAGGGCGGTTCATCGAAGCGGACGCCGTGCTGAATGATTTAACGCGCGTGAATCCTGATGAGCCAGCCGTATTACGCCTACGCACAGAATACTATTCGCGTACCAATGACCTTTCCTCAGCCATCGAAACTGCCGAGCGACTACTCGTTAGCAGCGGCGATGACCCGGTGTGGGCTGCGACAACCTCTAGTTTACAATGGCGTAGTGGGCACAGTGAGCGCGCGGAATCCATCGCACGAGATTTCCTACAAAGACACCCGCAATCGCCGGCGCTATGGTGGTCATTATCGCGAGCGCTGGTTGCCCAAGAAAAAGACGCGGAAGCAGTCACCACCCTTCAACAAGCGGCCAAGACTCACCGCAGTGGCGAACTATATGTGCTATTGGCCCAATTGCACGCTGGTTTATCGCATACCACCGAGGCAGAGTCCGCTATAGCCAAGGCACTTGAGTTAGATCCAAACAATGCCACGGTATTAGCAAGTTGCGCACAGTTTTGGGCCATACGCGGCCAGTCAGGCAAACAGCGGACGTTAATGGAGCGCTCACTCATTGCGGCTGGAGAAGACCCAAACACTTCGATCCGCCTGGCTAGGTTATTTATATCGAGTGGCTTGCCAGAAGACCTGCGTAGCTCCGCCAAAATTGTACAAAACCGACTAATGCAATCGCCCGACGACGCTCAGGCATTAGCGATTAAGGGGCAATTAGCCGGTCTTAGCCAACCACCAGATTACGACTCAGCGGAGCGATGCCTTCAAGACGCGATAAACTCGGATCAAACGATACCTCAAGTTCATCAAATACTCGCATCCGTTCAAATTCGACAGGGGAAATTAATTGAGGCCGACAAGACGGTTTCCGCCGGGCTGGCGATTGATCCCAACGATACAGACTTATTGCTTGCCTCAGCAGAACTATCCGTGTATCGAGGTCAACATGCGCGTGCTATCGCGCCTCTACGGCAAGTGCTGCAATCAAGAGCTGACGACTACGCAGCGTTAGATTTATTAGCTACATCATATATGGCCTTGGGACATCGCGACCAAGCTATTAAATTTATTCGGCAAATCACACCCAAAGATCGAAGTTCAGTAGGCGCGATTGTTTCTCTGGCCCGGCTATATGAATCCAAAGGAGACGAAGCACAATCTCGCAAACTTTGGAATCAGATCGATCCTGCCACGACCGATTCTAGTGTCGCGTTCCAGGCACTATTACGTTATCACGCGAGGAAACATGACTGGCTACGTGTGCAAGAAATTACCCAAGCGCGGCGCCAGGCATACCCACTGGACATTGACTCCCTGAAATTCGCCGCTCAAGTTCTTGGCCTTCGCCAAGATAACGCCGAAGCACAATCCGTTGGCATAGCATGGCTACGCGAAATCGCGCAATCTCACCCTGCCCATGGCGCTGACGCCATATATCGTCTTGGTTTATGTTTCTACGAATCTCAGCAATATGCCGACGCCGAATCGCATTTTCTTCAAGCGATAGACATGAATCCTAACTCCGCCGACATCGTGAATGCCTTGGCTTGGCTATATTGCGAACATATGAATAAAGCCAAGCAGGCTTCACAATTGATCGATCGATTTCTCGCTTCTGGCGGCCAACCTAATGCACAAATGCTCGATACACATGGCGTGATATTGGCAAAATTAGGTCAGACAAACAGAGCTAAATCCGTATTGAGAATGTGCATCCGCGTCGCAGGGCAGACCCCAACTCTTACGGCTGCGACGTACCACCTTGGCATGGTACTTGCGCAAGCTGGCGAGCATGAGCTGGTGGACCGCCAATACCGCGAAGCACTCACCCTAAATAATCGACTTGGCGGGTTAACACAGCAGGAAAATGATACGATTGAAAAAGCGTTAGGTAATAATAAGCTCCAATGACTGTAAGCGATTTAGTAAGGTATCGTTCTTATCATGACAACTTTTCCTTCCAACGGCGATAATGCCAAGCTAGAGACACCTTTTTCAATAGGTGATCTCGTGTCGCTACTTCGCCCGCATCAGTGGGTCAAAAACATTATCATCTTTGCGGGACCAGCGGCCAGCCTGAAGCTATCGTCACCGCAATCGCTGTACCATGCCACGCTAGCTTTCGTATCTTTTTGCCTAGCAGCCAGCTCGATTTACGCCATCAACGACGCCATCGATCGAAACGCCGATGCTTGCCACCCAACCAAACGCTTGCGCCCGATCGCCCGCGGCGCTATCTCACCCGCCACGGCTTATGCCTTAGCTGCGGTGTTAATCTCCATCGCCTTGCTCATTGCAAAGACGTTTCTCAATGGCACTGTCACAGCTATTTTGGGCACTTATTTCGTGCTAATGGTGGCCTACTCCCTAGCTTTAAAAAAACAAGCGCTATTAGACGTCATCGTCTTGGCCACTGGCTTTGTGCTTCGCGCCTGGGCTGGCGCAGCCTCGGTTGATGTCGTCGCGTCGCAATGGCTAATCGGCTGCGTATTCACGCTTTGCCTTTTCTTTGGCTTTGGAAAAAGGCAATGCGAACTCTCCATGCTCGGTGATGACGAATCAGCCGTGAAACACCGGGCGACGCTCATACGCTACACGCCACGCCTACTAAGTCATTTACTCACCACCTCCGCTGCCGTAGCGGTCATGACCTTTCTTATCTACACGATGGAACCGGGACACGCCGCCCCCCCCTTTCACAAAGAACACTTGTTCTACACCCTACCTATCGTGATCTACGGCATCTTTCGATATACCATGTGTGCTGAATTGGGGAAGTTCGCCGGACCTACAGAAATTCTCCTTAAAGACAAAATGATGATCGCCAGCATCGTACTCTGGCTCGCCATAGCCATGTTTATCGCCTATCACGACCCCATCGTCTCAGCCGTCGGTTTAGAAAGACTGACGTGGGATCCTGTACCCCAATAACGAATACACCAAACATTCCGGCTAGATCAAGGATTGAAAGAGACATAGACTTGTCACAATTTGATCCGCTGGATGACATGGGTAAGGCACAGCAACCCGAGTCTTGCATAATATGTTGCCCAAAGTAATTTGACATTGAACACAATCTCATCGCGCAGACCTACGGCCCGGTGGTGTCCGAACATCGAGCAGGTATTAATCTTCTACGACATGAGACTTAAACGCTTCGCGATATGAAGCCCATCCCGCCTGATCGAACGTGCCATCAGCTGACAGGCAATCGACAGCGGCGTAGGCCATGGCTAGCGCATGGTGGGTATTATCGTGGGCAAAAAGCCCCTGTCTTCCGAAAGTCAAGATATGGTCTAAGGTGCTCGACCAGTCATCTAGTGTTTGGAAATGCTTTTCGTAACCTGTCAAATAGACCGGATACGCATGGGGCAAACGGCACGAGACGACTTGTCGAACCTGACAACGAACCGGCAAGCCTGATTGTAACAATGCATCACGCATCAAATCGCCAAGCTGATCGTCCGTAGCATTCCACACATCGTCGCCCACTTGGCATGGAACCTCTCCACAAAGCACAGTGCAGTCCGCAGGCTCCGAGCGAGCGCTATAATTTTTCGGCTCTGATAATCGGGTCAACTTGATATGGGCCTCCGGAAAATAATGGGCATCGAACGGTGTAAACTGAGATTGTTCGAGAACCAGATAAACCAAGACCATCGCCCGCGAAGGCAAACTATCAGCCGCTTGGTAAACCGCTTGATCTGGTTTGGGCGAAACGACTTTCGACAAAATCGCCAAAGGAATCGTCGACCACACATAATCAGCCTCGATGATTTCATCATTATCGTTTATGCGCACATGCACTTTATGCGGGTTGCCCATATCAATGTTCGTGACGGATGCCCCCATGCGCAACGCCGCACCTTCATCTTGCGCCGCTTGTGCAATCGATTCACTAATTTGGCCAAAGCCTTTGCGCAAATAATAAAATCGGCCTGAACCAGGGGGCTTGAGACCCGGCACGGCCGAGAGTACTTTTTTCACCATCTTACCTAGCGACCCCGCAGATACACGTCGACGCGCCTGAATGGCTGATAACACTTCTGGCTCTAACCCCCAGATTTTTCGAGCATACGGAAAATAAAAATCCTCACAAATGGTGCGCCCTAATCCAGCCCGTAGCACAGTAGCAAATGATTCCGCTTGCTTATGATCGCTGCCGGAAAAAAACTTCTTAACCGAATCGCAAGCTACACCAAACCCAAACGACCAAGGCAATCGCAGCACAAGATCGACGGGCTTTAGAGGAAAGTGGATCCATTTGCCACGCAGCCGAATACGCCCATGACGAGGTCGATCGAGCAGATCGTCGCCCAATAGTTTTCGCAAGTCATCAAGAATATGCGCATCGCAGGCTGGATGCAGGCGATGGCTACCAAAGTCAACCGGAATGCCAGCTAATTCAAAGCTGCCCGTATTGCCACCAACCTGATCTTGTTTTTCTAAGACAACCACGCGGGCTTTGTCTTGGCGGCATAACTGCCACGCGGCACCTAACCCAGCAGGACCGGCACCAATAATTACCACCGTTGGCTTTTTCATAGAATACTCAACCACAACATCAAATTATCGACTTTGGCTAACAACTTCGATCAGCCCCGATTGCACAATAGTATCTGCCACGCTCGCCGCCACTTGCTTGGCACCTTCTGGCGTATAATGCACGTCATCAACAAAATACTTAAGATTTTTTTCCACGAGAGATTCAGCATCCGCTAACCAAGTGCTTTGCGCATCGGCAATGCGGCGTGTGATCACGTGAATCTCTTTCATCGCCCGCCCAAGTGACTGTGCCGTAGGATATTCCTGATGAAAATAATCTTGGCGCACCATGCTAAAATACTTCCCAAATTTCAGCCGCCGCAGCTCATCGATGGGCATCTCGTCCTTAAAAATAGACGGCTGTAACACCAATACAACATGCGGCGTATCTCGTTTCACCAGCTCAACCAGCGTGCTTAAATGCGTCTCATACGTAGGCAAAGACAGATATCGCGACAACGGATAATCCACTTCCTTCACCCGCAGCGCGTAGTACCATCGCTTAGCAGTTCGTGCAAAAAAACCATTTAATGCGACCATTTCGTAAGGTTGAGGGCGAGCGGCCCCTATAGCAGGGCCGTAATAGTGCGACCACAGTTCATCGTATTTGCCCATACCAAAACGACCCGGTGTAAACGATCGACATACGTCATTGATCGCGTGCATGATGACCACCACGTCGGGCTTCCACCGCCGGCAATACGTCACATAATTAATTAGTGAATGCTTGGTCGTGTAGTATTCCTTTCCCGCGTTGAGCACTTCGATGGTCGTATCTGGAAAACGATTGTCTAACAGTTCTTTCACTACTGTCGGGTACTGATCCTCATCCCGTAATTTTCCCCATTGCGTCGTAGATCCGCCAAGAAACAAAATCCGCACGGTTCCCTTGGACTTCTCTTTGGGAACATTATCAAAACGAGGTGGCGGATTCTGCAAAAATGGATCAAAGGGATGCAGCTGCGTGTAATAAAAATGCACCGCGCAGACCGCATATAACATGGCTAGCATGCCCACGACTGGCACCAACATAAATATCAACCGTTTCACAAACAAGAAGCGGCGGGCCAATGCCGGGAGCAGCGGAAGAAAAAACGGCATAGCCATCAACCCCAAAAAGAGGTAATAGCCTCGATTAAGCGGCATAGGTACGACGGTCTCAGGCTGATACCATATCCACCCCGCAAACACCATAGCGTATGCGACTACATAAACTATATAGATTAGCCAAGACAACACTATGGGCATGTGTAATTCCAAGCGTTCAAAATACGGAAATCTTTTCTCGGCTGGGTTGCCATGGTAAACCGCCGCTTCCCCATGATGAGATGCTGTAACTGTCGCAAATTTCTCGTCACCTCGAAATGTAAAACATATCTTCCAGACGAATTGGACGAGACACTACTTAAGTTTGGCGTCAATCAAATCTATCATAGCGCCCACATCAGCCAAACCGGCCACTTCCCCAGTATTAAATCGAACATCAAATGCTTGTTCGAGCGCGACGAGAAGTTGTATGTGCGTAAGCGAATCCCAATCTAGAACATCCTTTGCCGTGGTTTCCGAACGTACGACTAATTCAGGCTCATCGAAAACATCGCGAAACGTCTCAATGAGTTTATCCCATATCGCATCTTGATTCATTCAACACACTCCTTACTCAATGAAAATACAACCCATCACGCTCAATATACGACAGGCACTATACACGTTCCACCTATCGATCGTTGGGCAACCACGGGTTCAATATTCATCCACAACCATGATAGGCGGCGACAATGGGGAAAAACCATCAAGCTTTAGACTGTACTTCTTCGCGCCGTCTGGCATATCGCCAGCCTCCTGAAAACCCAGCGTGGGATATAGCCGCTTCACCAAACCATTCTTAGGCGTAGGCCGATAGATGCCTTGAATGTTTGCCACGCCCCGTCTACTTGATATATCTACCAAGTGATTTAGCAACAGCATCTCCACGTTTCGCTTCAATACGCGACAACTCATCAGCCATAGCTCGATATGCAACACGTTGTCAACTTGCTTGCCAGCCACCACGGAAATTAATCCATTATCGCCAAACCTGTCTGCCAGTCGCACACATACTGTCACATAATCCTCGTCGGTCATCATAGCCTCGACCTGAGATCGACTGAGTCGTAGGGTAGTCAAATTGAATTGATTACTCTTATTGATTAATTGCGTAATGCGTTCTAGGTGGTTCTTCTCAAACGGACGAATCACCGCCCGCTGATCTAACGATTTCAAATAATCTTGATAATCCCCAGCCGATTCTTGAAGTCGGACTCGCGCGGCATTCTGCTGATACTGACGCGTACGTGCTTGATCTTCCGCACTAATCGACATCACTTCAAAATATCCCGCATCATCTAAGATCCTAGGATAGTCTGCAGGATCGTCAGAAAGCTCAACCACCCGCACTTCTGGCAAACGTTGCCGAACATGTTCGCGCTCAGCGGGGTTATCATCCACAAACACTATGGCATTCAATCCGATATTAAGTTGCGCAGCGATCGCTGCGATGTTGTCAGGCTTAGGCTCCCAATTAGCCACAAAGGCCACGAAGTCATCACGCTTGAGTACCATGTCTGACAATTCTTGAAAAGGCCCTAGCGCATGCACCTCATCATTCTTACTACACACCGCAAGCATAACGCCCCGCTGTTTGAGGTTAAGAACATATTCTTGAAAAGCTTTGAATGCCTCACCGACTGCGTCGCCGTCGCCAATACGAATCCCTTCAACCCCATCATCGCCTACCACACCGCCCCAAAGTGTATTATCCAAATCCAAGACTAAGCACTTCGCAGCACATCCCAACAACGCACCAATCATCCGAGCGGTGTTACGCACGTAAGGTATAAGACAAGAAAACGACACTGGTTGCTTAGCATGAAACCAGAAGCGGGCATCAAACCAGTTGCGTACGCCATACTG
Source organism: Phycisphaerae bacterium (assembly GCA_029260115.1). GTDB lineage: Bacteria > Planctomycetota > Phycisphaerae > UBA1845 > UBA1845 > JAJRPG01. The sequence continues at coordinate 71,173 of JAJDDW010000041.1, forward strand.
ACATGCTAGCTGCGCGACATCGTTAACATGCACATACGCCGGTGCGTTTTCACCCAAACGCAGATTCACACGAGCCAAGAAGTTGTTCGGCTCCGAAGGCGTCTTTACCGCTAGATTCCCCAGGGGCCGCGTGGGTATCGCGTGAAAATTATCCAGAATTACTTCGCAATTCGTTTGTTTATGCAGCCGCTCACAAAGGTCAAGCCAATAATCAGACACGTCGACAGCCGTGCGATTCACACCGTCCAGGTCGTCACCCAATCCAGGCCAGCGCGGGATATTCGCCGCTGTTGTCATTAACAACGCCACATCCGGTTTGAACGATACCGTATCGCTCGCTGGATCGAGAATTTCTTGAACGAACGTGTTGTATTCGCTGCACTGAACAATTGCATCCAAGCCCTGTGACTCAATAAATAGTTGCAACGGCCCTTCTAACAGTTCCGTAGACGCCCCTCCTAGCACCGCCAACCGCACCACGCGTCGCAACCCAGGCCGTTGACTAATTTTGCCAAGTTTTTTTCTTAACCGACACAACCCTGTCAGCGACGGGTAATCACCTACGGAGTCTGCCAACGTCATAAGACGCTGCCAAGCTAGCTCATAATCTTCGGACTTAATAAGTGCTTTCAATGCTTGCATCAATAGTGCATTCTAAGAAGGCTGAGGGAAATTCGATTCAATAGAATAAATCGCTACAGGCTATCACATCGTAGCCCCCGCTGTGATGGGTAGATTACATCCTGTCATCTCTTGCCCTTCTTGGGAGGCAAACCACAGAATCGCCTTAGCCACAACAGCCGGGTCAATCCACGCAGCCCCCGGAAGCGCTTCACGCATCTGGTCCAACATGAGTGACGGTAACTGCCGCAACAAGCCCGTATTCATGGTTCCCGGCGACACAGTATTCGCCGTAATGCCCCGTCCGGCGTATTCCACAGCCAGGCTCTTCATATACCCCGCTAACGCATATTTCGCCGTAGTATAAGCCGCAAAACCGCGAGGCGGCGCTCCCATGACAACGGATGACAGTACAGCAATTACTTGCCCATGACCAGACTTTGACATCCGCTTGAGCAATGGCTGCGTCAGCTGCACGACGGGCTTAATGGTGCCATCAATATGTCGCTGATATTCCGCCCACTCCACGCGATGTATTGGCTGAATATCCAGCACACCAGCCGCTAAGTGAACAATCACATCTGGGCAAAATTCCTCGCCTAGCGCATCAAGCAATGTCTCGACTTGCGTAGCCACTGCCAAGTCACAAACATGCACCGCTAGTCTATCCCTTGTTCCCAGCCACGCATCATACAGACTAGCTATGCGGTCGTCGTCACGACGACAAACTCCCACAACCCGCCAACCGGCCTCGCCCGCGATCCTAGTCAGCGCTTTACCCACGCCACCAGCAGCACCCGAGATTAGAATTGTTGGTTCACTCTTCATCGCAACTCCACGCGAACCATAGCTGTCCCTCTCGCCCGCAGCTCATCGCCGCAAGTGATAGTTAACTTTATCATCACCGCACGCTGCGACAAATGAATACTCCTCACATTGCCGCTTACAACAACAATATCGCCAGGGTACGTTGGCGCGACATAATCCATCTTCAAACTCAACAGAAAACTTCGCCGCCCGGGTAGATGCACACCAACCAACTGGGAAGCCAACGCAGTCAATAACGCCCCATGCACTACCCGGTCACGATGCCCTAGCGCTTGTGCGAACGCGACTTCCATGTGTAGAGGATTACTATCACCTGATAACCGGGCAAATGTGTCCACATCAGCAGCTTCTATACAACGCTCAAAACTAGCTGAAGTTCCTACTACCAACGTTTCTAATGTCCAATCACCAGCCGTCATCGATGCAAACCTTGCAGCGTATGCATGTCCTGTTGCCAATCAAAACACATAAGCCTGCACAAACCTAACTCTTGCAACCTGATTCTAGCTTTTACAGTTCTACCTATCAACATCATACCGCTACTTGGATGTCGAGACCCTATGATCTGCCAAAAATTTGATTACCGTGTCCGTCACCCGCTGGGCACCCTCTAGCGTCGCATGCCCCACATCATAAAATTCCATCGCCACAAGCAAAATACGTAAATCAAGAAACGGCGTCTCGCCTAACTCTTCTTTTACGATGGTTACATAGCGTTCATATCTACCAGGCTGATACGCCGCCCGGTTCATGGGATGTTCTGGCAAATTCACAACATACAACTCGATTCCCAAACGCTCAACGATGGCACGCAACCGCGTGAATCGACTATGAATCATATCCGCATCATCGTCCGGCTGCCATTGATGCACCGTATGCCAAAACGACGATTTCGCAGTCATCCACGCCGCCATTGCATCTTGTCGCATCGGTCTAAGATTATGATACTTATAGGGCATCGTATGAATACGTAGTTTTCGATCAACGGCATCCAATAAGTTCTGTGGCCTATACGTGTAACTCATCCACGCGGTCGACGCATTACCATCAGTCTCTGCCGCGTGGCCATCTCCTCTTGAGAGCGGCGAATAACGAAGCGCCTGCCCGTACAGCCCAGCCTTGAAACGCTTCTGCTGCTTCATCAAGAATCGGCCACGCGATGCAAGTCCCTGAGCAAATGATTTCGGTGCGAGCGTCGGCCCGTCCTTACTACCGACCACTCTAAACGTAGGACTATAGCGATCAATCACCGCTACCATCGGTGATCCTTGTCGTGGGATATTGGCCACAAATCGTGGCGTAAGCCCCAGCACCATCACCCTCGGCATCGCCTCTTGGCCATACGCACGCTCGACATATTCCAAGGTGAGTAAGAAGTCATCCATCGTGCCCAAACTCAGCGCACCTTGATACGCGGCTAACGACGGAAAGTGTTCATCAAAACTTACGGCCAATAAATCTTCACGCGCTTCGCTTGGACCCACTAACCACAATGGCTCACGATCGCCGGGCACAAACATGCTCGGCAACATATATCGCAGCATATCCTCTTCACGCCAGGGATATACTTCATGCTGACGCTCCACGCTTTCTGCCAGTGCCATCAACCCGATATTGATGCCTAGGTATATAGCCAATACCACACCCGCAGATTGCGTAACATGTTTGAGTTTTTTAGAATCCCGTATAAACAAAATCCACTTCCGTAGCCGCAAACAGAATCAACACCAACAACAGTACCACCGCCGCTATCAATCGCCATATATATGACTTAATCATATCTCCATCAATCTCGCAAACACTTGCAACGCTTGATCAACGTCTAGTCGAAAAAATACCAATGATAACGCCACAGCTGACATCGTCGCTAGCACACTCACCAAATGCACCGTAGGTCGTTGCCGCCACGCACGAAGCCTAAGTTTCCCATATCGCTTTGTCGCCAGCGATTCCCAAGTTCTAAAAATGACAAATAACAACCCGTGCACCAGCCCAAACAAAAGAAAGCTTATCGTAGTACCATGCCACAACCCCGACACCAACATCGTCAGCAGCAGCGCTACGTTCATGGCCAGTAACGGGCGGGTGCTAAAATAAAAGGACGTAAGCGCCTTTTTATAGGCTGGTGTGAATACGTAATTCGTCAGCCATTGCGTAAGCGACCGATGAAACCGGAACCAGAAGTCCGAGATATTGCGAGCTAGAAACGGCTTATCAAAATTCTCTGGTGGGCGAACACCCAACAAACTTCCTAACCCAATCACTACATCGCAGTACCCTGAGAAATTAAAATACAGGAAAAAGTAAAACGCATACACGCGGGAAAGCAGTGTCAATCGCGAAATTGTCATCAGATCAGTCGAATCCGATAGTGCGTACGGGCCTAGTCGGTCCGCGATCACGTACGCCTTAACAAGCCCGACAAGCACCCGCAACACGGCATCAATATGCGCCGTGGCCGTCAGTGGAATAGCTTGCTCTCGCCCTGACCACTGTCCCGCGTAATCTTGATAACGCTGGATCGGGCCCATCATAAATGTTGTAAAATTCAACGAATAATTACTGAACGAAAGAAAGTCAATAGGCCCGAGCGTTCTACTTCGCGCCTCTATCATCACATGAACAATTTTAAAAAACAGAAAGCTCAGTCCGACTGTCGCAAACTGACTATGTGTTAGCGCAAATCCGGGTAACAGCCAGCCAAGAAAACCGTAGTTCCGCAGATAAGCAAATAATACAACGTATGTAAATAACCCCACGGGAAACGACCACCGCGATCCGCTCAATATCCACTTCACAATAACGTAGCCAACTACACAAAATAGCACCGTAGACACTGCGCCTTCGGGCGACAACAACATCCCGCCGACAAACAACACATTCGCCGTAAGAAATATTAACTGACGAGCAATGCCCCCCAGTACGGCTAAACATAGCGCCGACGCTATCGCCAGACCAAGAAACGAAGGTGACATTAGCGAAATGTGCATAGGCTAAAACTTGAGCGGTAACATCTTTTTCAAAAAGGTAATAGCCGGAGCGTTGTCGTACTCATGCCCCAGAGATTCGCTGATATAATATTTCAATGCACCCGTTGCACCAGCCGTATCATAAATATGGCTAACCGCTTCGTAAGTTGGCATCGCACCAGCATTGAATGCTGCATTACGCAACACCACATTCGTATCCAACCGACCCCACTGAACCAGCATAGGTCGAGAAGCGATAAGCCCCATACAATCGCTGAAAGAAAGCCATCGCCCCAATTGTGGAATTGCTTCATAAGCATCGTGGCGACTATGCAGAAAATTATGTTCGTGATCCGTTACACAACCGCTTGCCACCACCACATCAACACGTTCATCCAACGCGGCTAAATATATAACCGTCTTCCCTCCAGAACTAAAACCCACAGCACCAATTTGCTGCTCATCAACTTCATCACGTGATACGAGATAGCTGATACCGTCCATAAGATCGCCAATCACAATACCCATCGCCGTTTGACCGCGGGTTAGCAAATGCGCCACATATGAATCTAGCACGACGAGTTCACCGCTATGAGTCATGCGACTTAAATAACCAAAACCACGTACTTCCATGGTCAATACTACATAACCCGCCTCCGCAATTCGCATCGCATTGGCGTGTTGATAATCATCCACAATACCACCAGTAGCCACAATGCCACGACTATGGCCTGGCACCACGACAACCGCTGGTCGCACGGTCTTCTCATTTGGTATAAACAAAAAAGCCGGCACCTCGGCACCATCAGGGCGAGTAAAGATCAACGTTTCCCGCGTGAGTGTTCCAACCTTGTCTTTGGCCGTGATATGAACGCTCAGCGATACAGATTTAGGCGAAGGGTGTAACAACTCTCGTAGTTTATCCTTGCCACGCTGCTGCCATGCTAACAATTCGTCGTGAGTTTCTGTATTTTCTGGGAATGCCAACAATGGTATTATTGGCGGCGCACGAAATTCCGTGGTTATAGTCAACGCCGGAATCGGGTCGCTAACATCAGCTACGTGCTTCCAAAACCTTTCAGGCACACGATAATGAACCATACCCCAGGCAAGTATCGTCAACGCCCCTGCCAGTGCAGCGCTTAATAAAATAATGGATACATAGAGTCGCTTAGACTTCGGACGTTCGGGATTAACGGGTTCGGTATTCATAGAGTAAAAAGGAGAACCGTATTTACGACGCCACTGTAATTAGCATTGGCTGTCAACAGGTTTCGCTACACAACAAAAGGAATGAAGCGCGTGGTCTCTGTGCAATATTCAGCATAGCCTTCAAGCTCTTCCATTAACATGGTCTCTTCCTGAACGGCTTTTCTCATCACAATTGGCATTAGAAGGAATACGCCAAGCACCAACCAATTATTCAACGCGAGCTCCAGACCGCACAACAGCATGAGATCGCCGGTATATATGGGATGACGAATATATCGATACAACCCACGCGATACCACTCGCTGCTTCTCGAGAACTTGTGCCGTTTCAATGTCAGACCAGTTATCGCCCAACTGCGTTCGACCCAAGATCGCAACCATCAAACCGAATGCAAATAACGTTGTACCGACAACCGCCAACACAAACGAGTCTTCGACGATCAAAAGATGTGACAACCATACCTGGCCGGTCCACCAAGATTCTGGTATCAGCGTTTGGGCCAAAATGCTCAGCAAAATCACCAATTTGCAGGCCTTCACAATATTCGTCTTCAAAGGCAATGGCTCTGTGCTATTTACGTGCTTGCCACCTTGCCGCCGCTTCAGCAATATCCACACACGCTTATGCCCCACCAGCCCAGCCAATAAGAACGCACGATGTAGGATGATAATGTTCATAACGTGTTAAGATTTAGTTGCGACAGTTTCAGATTTCACCGTATCGCTTGGATGATATTCAAACGCATCCTTCGTATCCACTCCGGCTATATTGTTGGCGTTGAGCCTGCCGAGTCGAGTAGCTAAGGCGTCGCCAAGCATGCCGATTAGCAATACTAACAGTGCACTCAACAAGCCCAAGATCGCAGTAATCGAAATATTCTTATCGCCCGACACCCAAATGTCTATGCAAGATTTTACGATACCATAGGAAAAACAAACACCCACAATAGGCAAAAATACCCGCAACGGTCGAAACAAAATAGCCATGCGCAGGATCAAGACGAGAAAGTTGCCCGCATCCATAGCCACGATCTTAGATTTTCCCGTGCGTTGCAAATAGTCGATCGGGACATACTCTAAAGTATACCGATCGCATAGCATCGCGAGCGTAATCGTCGTCGTCCAACTAAACTGATCCGGCAAGATAGAAAAATACTGCATCACAATATTACGACGAAATACCCGCAGGCCACTGTTTAGATCAGGGATGCGAAACGCCGTCACATAGTTAGCCACCATGTTCAAACACCACTTCGCGGGTCTGCGTATCAGGGGAATATGAACATTATCTCCAGTTCGAGCGCCAATAACCATATCCGCCCGATCTAGTGCCTTAATCATGGCAGGAAGATATTTTGCAGGGTAAGTCCCATCAGCGTCGGTAATAGCCACGACGTCATGCGTCGCCGCAGCAATGCCGGTCTTCAAAGACGCGCCATACCCTCGATTGCGACGGTGGCGTATAACACGCACGCCAGCCGCATGGGCGTTGTCTCCGGTGTCATCCGCAGAACCATCGTCCACGACAATGATTTCAGCATCGATGCCTTGCTTTTCCAAAGTCGCCATTAATTCTTTAAGAACGGGGGCGACCGCTGGTCCTTCGTTGTACGCTGGTATAACTATACTAATTGGTGACGACATAATTAATTTCATCATAGAACGGCAGATCGCTGATGCCGCTAAGTTTATATTCAACCATAAAACACTGATCCAGAAGCGAACCGATCACTGCTCCTGAAATACATTCATCGACCCGGTCAGCCTACGACGACACACATTTATTTCTCCACCGCCTAAGGTGCCATAAAAGGTCTTTTCAACCTCAAATTCCCGCTCAATCACTCCCCACATTTCAGGGAGGAACGCCTTAAGTTGCGGATCGAGCGTGTAAACCAGCCGTATTTTCTCATGCTTTTCCATTAGACTGCGCAGCTCGCCAACGGTCTGAGGCCACGCCCACTGCGGGGCGAAGTAGATGCGATACGCCTTACCCGCCAGCCCCACTGCGACTACCTCTTCATCCACCGCTCGCGTCTGTTCTACATACGCTTTAGCCCCGGTGTAGTCCTGCTTGGGCAACGCATAACAGCGCGGCACCGTGATCGCCGAGCCCGCGATCACCATCATGGCTGCGACAGTTGCCAAACGCAAACCCCAAACCTCACGATTCGCTGACCGTGTGCAAACGCGAACCAAAGCGTCAACCACAATAAAGCCGCCGCGAATAGCCACTAGCAATAAGAAGCCCATGCAAAAGAAAAAGAATCTAGGCCAAAGATTATGCTTGAGCGCAATCATCGACCCACCGCCAAGTACAGCAGGCAACACCATAAGCAGCGCCGACCGCCAGTCGCGACGGGCCATACTTAGCCAACCTATTAGCATCACCAGCATACAAACCATAAGGCCAACACCCATGACGCCTGTATCCGCCAGCCTGCGAACAGTCTCTTTTACAACCCACATCAGATTCGTCCACTCCGAATCGCGCGATTCTTCATGCAACGCGCTACGAAAAAATTCCGGTAACGATACCGCATATAATTGCAGTGTCACCGTCGCAGCTAGCACATAAGTTACGATCCCTTTTAGTGCAAAACCTGAGTCTATTTCGATTGGAGTTTTTGAATCGCGCTTAAGCAACGTAGATAGCACCATAATCGCATAGACGAAGACCTGGGCGGCAATGACAAAAGCCATGGTCA
>JAJDDW010000042.1 GCA_029260115.1 Phycisphaerae bacterium
GATCGAGTTATGCCTGAAAACGAATAGACTTCAATTGGTCTATTCGAACTGTGCATGCACAGTGGCTGCTGCATCGACATTTTCTAGTGGCGTGAGTGCAAACGCGTGAATGGTAAGCAAATTTGATTCGTCAGCGTGCAACAACAGGGCGATGCGTGCCGCTATGTGCTTAGGCGCGATAAGTGTTGAAACCTTCCTATTGACAGGCTGGCTTTGCGCAAAGAATACGACATCTCGCAACATTGATTTGCCCAGCGTTTCCATGCGCAGCATAACATGATTCATGGCCTGGCTCTCGATGCTGATCGCCAAGAATACGGGGTTTTCTGAATCAAATGCTTCTAACCCGGATACTCCTTCTTTAACACCCACCCACCGACGCACGGGTACGCCGCGAATGTCGGTAGCTGGATGGGATTTGAGGTATGACGGAATTGGACAAGGTAAGATAGCCGATTGCTTAATGTCCGATTGATAGGAAATTTCTTGATGCCGTTTGTCATACTGAAAACCAGCTACGACTTCGATAGTTTCACCCAGTGGGACCGCTAGGATTCGATCGATGGTTGCATGGGGTTGATACCAGTCAATTTGCCAATGATTAGCCAAGCACCTTGCAATCCATCGTGGCCCGAAATTCTCAGGCTCTTTATCAATGCGCTGCACCATCCCTCCCCAATCAGGGAAAATTGCATCGTGTGCTTGTGCAGACGCCCGTGGAAAGGCGAGAATGGATACAAATCCTAGGATGATGGGCGTCGCCAAAGCCATAATATTTGAATTAACAAAGCGCTGCGCCGAGGTCATCAATCGATCAAACCCCACGCCAATCAACACAGCCATCAAGACGACCCATAGACCAAAATTCCTAGGATATCCTGCTGAACCATTTAACAGCATGAGTAGCAGCATCAACGCCCCGCTGATAGCTAAGCCATATAACCACCAAGAGTTGGACGATTTGCGATGCGTCAACATCCCTATCAAAAGCAATGGCAGATAAAAGACGTAGCCCTGCCCGAACAAATGAGAAAGTGAATGCGTCACAAAAACACCGAATCCTTGCAAGCTATGTATTGGGACGCCCATGTGTGACGCCGTAAAAGACAGGGAACGCCATCTGTCCATCGTATAAAAACACATGAAACTGATTAGACAAAACGTGATGGATAACATCACTGATCGTAGTCTTTGGGCGTCCTCTTTGGAACGTACATACATTGGAAATATAAGCACACTTAACGCCAAGACTGGCAAGGTCCAATACACCCAAGCCGTATATACTGTCAACGAGAGTGGAATGGCTACCATCACCACGAGCAAAGCCCTCACCCTGCTATGCGGTCGACGGCGCAACCATTCCATTGTCATAATTAACAACGGTGCTAATGCCATCGCCTCGGCATAACCTCTCGCTTGCGCACCGTAGATAATAGCATGCGGCGAAAGGCTTACGATGATTGCTGCCACGCAGCCTACAACAACACGATTCGTCAACCAGTAACCAGCCACGCCAGCCACGACGATAGCGACCATGCTCCAAAACATGGGCATCAATCGCGCCGAAAACGCAGAGACGCCAAATAACTGCGTAGAAAGATTGACCCAAAATCCGGTTGTCGTATGAATTGCTGAAATTGAAGAAGGTGATCGCAGGCTACGAATTGCCCCGGTCCGCGCATGGTAGACAGATGGTTGATACGCTGCGACTTCGGATTCATTCGTTACGTGAGCACCGGCGGCGGTAAAACGTCTGAACATCGGTATTTCGTCGCACTGCCAGGAAAATTCTTTGGCTAACGACCACTTGGTCTGTAAAGATGCAGCCGCAGTTATGATCGTAATGATGACAAGCGACCAACGAGAAATACTTGAGATCGACACGGACCGCATTCGACGAATTGTCGTAGCATTACCTGACGCAAGTGTGTGATCTGAAATATTCGTTAATGATTGCGTCATATCTTCTTTGCGTTTTTTGTTTATATAAATTTAATTCGCTTTGCTGCGAATATGCACATGCGGAGCAATTGCCAGCCATGGCTAAAGCGCGAAATGTTGGTTTCACCATATGTTCTGGACTTGTAATGAATAGGCACGTCCACAATTTTCAAATTTAATCTAGCCGCACCAAACAAAAGATCGAAATCGCCAAATGGATCGAAATCGCCAAAATATGCACGATTTTTAGCTAGCCGTTGATAATCCGCACGAGTCAGCACTTTAGTGCCGCACAGCGTATCTCTAAATCGTTGCGACAAAAGATACGTAAACACCCAAGCAAACGCGGTATTGCCGAGAAAATTGAGGAAACGCATAGCTTCGCGTTCCATTTGATAAATCAGGCGCGTCCCATTGATAAACTCGCCACGACCACTAGCCAACATCGAAACGAAAACAGGCAGCTCTTCGGGTGGGACGGAAATATCTGCATCCAAAATCATCAGCACGTCACCAGTAGCCGCGTCAAATCCTTTACGAACGGCGTCACCTTTCCCCTTACCGTCTTGCTGCATACAAGTAATGACTAGCGGACCTTCATAAGAATCTATGGCTTCTTGAATGACGTCCCACGTATTATCTGTACTGCCGCCTTCCACGAAAATAAGTTCCTGACGAGGCGCCATGATCGGTAGACGTTGAATTATTTCTTTGATATGCCCTGCTTCGTTTCTAGCAGGTACGACAATCGATACACTCGTCACAGCAGTAGCTGGGTGGGCCTCATCGGGAACAGGCCTAGCCACTAAAATATGCTGAGAACTCGCGCGGTGAACCAAAGGCAGATGCGCAACAAACCGATTCGCAATCGTGGAAAGCAAGGGCACATATACAGGCAATAAAGCCAGGCCAAACGAGCGTATCGTTTCAAGTCCAGCTAAATCAGCCAACCGCCTAACTTCGTCCAGCGGCACTAGGTTTCGCACGGAATCCTTCTTTACAGGCCAAAGCGAAACCGCAATACGACGAGCAGTACGCCAAAAGACGCCTTCATGAACCAAAATAACCCGCGAGCGATTGTGACAAACATTCCGAACCGCTTCGAGTAAGGCATGTATATCGTATACGTCATCCATCACGTTAGCGATGATGACATAGTCAAACGTATCCGCTAGCGATTTAATATTTTCGCCGCAAAGTTTCTTGAATCGCAGCGTAGGATAACGCTGCGTGGCTGCCCGAATAGCTTCGCCATCAATATCAACCCCCACCCCAACCGACGGCTTGAGTGAGGCTAATAATTCCCCTTGCCCGCAACCAATTTCTAGTACCCGCGCCCCAGGCTCGACAATCGAAGCCAATCGACTATGGAGTAATCTGGTATGATATTTTAGCTTGACACCGCTGGATTTAGCAGACCTAGACGCATATTTTGACGCGACCGTCTCTCGCCAACTGACAGCATGATTGACGCGCTGCTCCGGTGATGGCGATTTGCGCCGAGTAGGTGTCACATCTACGACATCGCCTGATACCGTAGGCGATACATCAAGAAATTGCTGCATTTTTCATCCCGCCATGCACATTATGTGCAGGAACTCTAGCTACACGATAATCGTACCGCATCTAAGCATCTTAACGCTCGGATTATCGGTAGTTGGATGATTGAACTGTTGCAAACAGACATTAGCGGAAATATCGAACCAAATCGCCTCGGACAAACCTTGCACAGCCGGCCTGGCCATAACGAGGTCACATCATAAGCAGGTATAAACGTTGCCTACCCGTGATATCGGATCCTTGTCGTAGCACGACTAGTTGTTTTCCCACCTATCAACCCACGTTGGCCGGAATGATTTCCGATGCTAAATTGGTTGCCCATTGTGAGGTCGCGTCCAAATCCTCAGCTTTTTCGTACATTTCGTAGGCATTATGGTGTTTGGAATAATAGTTGGTTGGCATACTGTTTATTACGGGCACACCAACCAGCCGCCGAGCTTGCTCTAGCGTAGACGGACTACAGTCGATCTAGCGGGTTGCGTATCAACATCATCTTTCAATAGGCCGCGCATTTTAGCACTGACACCATTAGCAGGGCGTGGCAACACCGTAAAGCTTCCGGCCTCGCCAGTGAAATCAAAATACCACTGCCCACCCCAGACGGACATCACGTCCAGACCGATAATAATCTCCGGCAGGGCATCGTTTTCAAACATCTCAGCCGTCAACCTGACGCCGCCTAATTGGCTTTGGTTTATGGTAAGATCTATCGTATCCGGCCGTTGGATCACAAAATTCTCAGTGAATTCGCGCTGGACAACGGTTCGAGTCGAGCCAGTATCAACCAAAGCAGTAGCTGGTATTTGCCGGCCATTAATGTTTACTACAACCCGTAGAAACGCAGCGTCAAATCCCGCTAGGACTTCAGGCGGGGCAGCGAACGGTATATACACGCCAGCCAAGGGGGCGGCGTCCAAAAACGCGGCTAGGCGCGTATCGAAATCCAAGGCTAATACCAAACCTGTCTTACGGAAGAATTCAAAACCAAGGCCATTACAATCACACGTGGAAATTCCGACGATTGCCCCATGTGACACCGCCCCGATGGAACCAGTCGCATAATTGAAAGGCCCAACGACCTCCACGCGTTCAAGCCCTCGAAAAGTGACCACATCCACTTCTTCCACGACAGGCAAATCGTATGTACTACGGAGCAGGATTTCGTACCCGCCACCGGTGTCGATGATGGCAGAGGCCACCTCTTCTTTTTCGATGATCAAGGGGGCTAAGAACCTAAATTCGCCGGGATCGCGCAGCTCCACGCCGCACCCGTTTTGAAGTGAGAATATAACGCAAGCCGTCGTGTATATCGCTAACCTTGCAGTCATGTTTCAGCCAATCTATGCAACTCAGAGTAAGCGTATTCGCCCGTGAGTGTCCTGACCATCGGCACATACGAGATCTATTAGCAACAAGAATATCGCACGCAGTCCTCCCAAGGAATTCGGCGAATAACTGGCCTCAAAACAGCAAAAAAATCAATCGTAGTGCAATCAGTAGGGAATTCGGTTAGGATTACCGCGATCTGGGAAGGTTACAATTGATAGCTCTGCTGTCGTGAAGCGTTAAAGTTAATAAAATGGACACCAACCATCTGGATTCTTGGGTGTCTAATCATGCGGGTGTAAGACGGCAGTGGATGCCCATCTGCTATATTATAAGTAGAATGATCAGCCGTTGGCGGCGCTGAGCTACTTTCGGTATTGAATTGACAAAGCATTTAGGAGAAATGTGATGAAAAGCACGGTTCGATGTTTCGCAGTAGTGGCAATAGTTGGATGCCCATTAGCATTTTCCAGCATGGCTATAGGGCAAGTATCAGATGCCCAGAATAAGCTCCTCGCTAAACGAGCGGCAGAGGCGGATGGCTATCGAAAGTTAGCTGAAACAGTCTACGGTGTGCAATTGAACTCAGATACTTACGTGCGTGATTTCGTGACGGAATCGGATGAAATTCGCACGGCAGTGAATCATTACATCAAAGGCATTCGGTTTGGCACGCCCCGCTATTATGATGATGGCGTTTGCGAACTGGATGCTGAAGTGACCGTAGCTAAGCTCATTACCCATCTCAAAGAAGTTCACACCGCGCATTATCATGGCAACCATGTATCGACTTCTGATATTGAAAATGTTACCCAACGCATCAAGAATAGCGTCATTCGCGTGACGGGTTCGGGCGCACCTCGACCGGAATTACCGCCGGGATTACCAGAAGGTGTGGAAGAAATGCTGACACCGCTGCCACCAGGTGTATCGACTTCACGCATGTCAGTTCCAGCCATATGGAAGACTATTCCGCCACAAGCCAGGCTTATGGCTATGCGGGCGGCACGGGTAGATGCGATGCGACGTTTGCTGGAAGAAATTAAAGGCTTACGCTTAAATTCAAATACGCTGGTACGAGATTTTATCACGGAAGTCGATGAAATCAGCACAGAGGCAAGCGGTATAGTTATTGGCGCGACTGAGGTGAGTACTTACCTGCATGATGATGAATTGATTGCAGAGGTTGTGATGGAAGTCCCGCTAGCTAAAGTCGTCACTCGGATCACGGAATTACACAAACAGCATTATCACGGCAGCTATGTTTCCACGCAGGATATCGTCAATGTCAAGAAGAACGTTGTACGCGCTTCCGTTCGAGCCACAGGTTCGGGCGTTCCGCCAGCTCGTTTCCAGGCCTCAGCCCGCCAGGCGGGATATGACTCGCCGGAGTGGATGGCACAGCGAATCGAAGTGATTGGCGAGGGCACGGACCCAGAAATTGGTAGCTCTGCCCAGGGACGACTCAAGGCCGCTCGTGCCGCTACGCTGGATGGTATGCGTAAATTAGCAGAGAATGTATATGGGCTTAGAATTAGCTCTAGCACGACAGTTCGTGACTTCGTGGCGGAAAATGATGAAATTTCTACCCAACTAAACGCCGTGTTGCGGGGTGCGACCACGGATGAAGCGGTGTTCGAGAGCGGTGTGGCTCGAGTGAAAGTTTCTATGCCCGCCGCAGAGGTCTGGACGGTTGTACACCAGCAGAGTTTAATCGTCTCGCGTCGTAATTAGGCTATGGTCAATTTTAATTTGGGATATTAGATATGATAAAAAAAGATAGTATACGCAGTGTTCTAGCGGTAGTCGTGGGTTGTTTTGGCTTGGGATGTCTGATGTTGGGATGCAAGACGTCCTCTCACACGACTGTACGCACGTTTGAATACACTAACGAGCCGGTCAAAACACAAGAACCAGTAGATACCGCGTCTGGAGAGTACCAGATGGAGTCCCCTGGCCAAATGGTCGTAGATCCGAGCCGCAACTAATAAATTATGTATTTATGTTGCGAAATCTGATTGGTAAAACGGGCTAACAGCTGACGCGCGTCCAGCCGCCCACGCACCAGTCGTTAGTTAATGACTTACGGAGATTAATGACATCATGCACTGTTTGAAGCGTACGATAATCGTCCAACTGGGTTTGATTTTGTTACTAGGGCAGGCCACGTTAGCACAAAGCGACGGGGTTCGGGTGGAAGCCAAAGGAACGGGCATCAACGAAGAGGGAGCCTTGAAAGATGCGATGCGCAATGCGCTTGAG
Source organism: Phycisphaerae bacterium (assembly GCA_029260115.1). Taxonomy (GTDB): domain Bacteria; phylum Planctomycetota; class Phycisphaerae; order UBA1845; family UBA1845; genus JAJRPG01. Next base: position 7,090 of record JAJDDW010000042.1, read on the forward strand.
CAAGGTGCAGGTTCAGAAATTAGTTCTCATTCCCAAACCAGTAACTTTGAATTGGTACGTGATGCGGTTTTTGCCCGGGCCGATGGCTTGGTTAGCCAAGTCAAAGTCCTTGGCTATCAACCCGCTGTGGGTGGTCTGGTTTCTTGCCGCATTAGTGCGTTCGTAAGAGGCGCAGATGTAAAAGCTTCGTGGGGTGAAGTGCAAAACGTGCTCGATCAAATTGGTAGGCCAGGCATTATGGTTTATATCAAAGAAACAATCGACGGCGTGTTGCAAGAGAGCAGCATATTGGAAACGCACATCGAAAGCCGCTTTACCAAGATGGGCTTTGATCTCTTTGCGCGCACCCAACTGCAGGCCATAGAAAAAAAAGAGGCCGATGATGCATTTGTAAATGGCAATGTCTCCAAAATGCAGGCGATCGCGAAAAATTTTAACGCACAGATTTTCATAACCGGCAGCGCCAATACGAACGCGGCGGGTTCTAAACAATTGGCGGGGCAATCGACGGCTATGTATAACGCGGATGGCATGCTCAAAATGTACCAAACTGATACTGGGCAGATTATCACCTCTGAAGCTTTGACTAACTGCCGTGGAGGCTCGCGAACCGAGTATGCAGGCTCTCACCAGGGTGGACGTAAGGCGCTGCTAAACTGTGCAGATGAGCTAGCGGAAAGTTTGTACTGGAGCGCGATGAAAAGCTGGGCCACAAAAATCTCCTTTGGGGGGACAATTGTGTTAGAAGTAGAAGGCATTTCAGCGGTCGATGCGATCAAAATTAAGAAAAATCTCCTGGCTGCAACGCAGGATAAAATTCAAAGCATCAATAAATCCTTTTCGAAGGGGATTGGCACGTTCCGCATTGTAACGACATTATCTTCAGACGATTTAGTCGAGATTCTATCGAGCGGGTTCTTTGAAGGACTTATCGAAGTAAAAGATCAACAGTTGGGGAAAATCCAGGCTATTCGCATTGAGGAGTAGGCCACCATGGTGTGGGTCCTACCCGACGTTTTATGGCGGTCCCATAAACCGACTATCGGAGCGCGACATTATCAACAACCAGACACGTTTGGGGGTTACAGGCGCCGAGATCCGTAGGCTCGCGCATACGGCTCTGTTGGGACGAGTCCAGTATCGCTGGCTCAGCCACACTTCCCCCATTTCATCGACTATTCGCTAACCTTTGACGTAACGCCGTCGTTGCGGTTACAGTGCCCCGTCGTTTACTGTGTTATGGACGATTGAGCAGTCTGAGGGATGATAGGTGATGATCAACGAAATATCTGGACAACTTGAAGCCAAGGGTAAACGCTTTGCTGTCGTAGTGAGTCGTTTCAATGACTTTATCACCGCGAAGCTGTTGGACGGCGCGGTGGACGTGCTTAAGCGTCACGGCTGTGATGAGGAAACGATTACCTGTGTGCGCGTCCCTGGGGCCTTTGAGATTCCTTTTGTGGCGTTAAAATTGGCAGAGTCTCAGGAGTTCGACGCCGTGATTTGTCTGGGATGTGTGATACGAGGCCAAACGGCGCATTTTGAATATGTCGCAGGAGAGGCGGCTAAGGGAATCGCGCAAATCGGTCTGGAAACAGGCATACCAACCACCTTCGGCATCATCACCGCGGACACGCTCGAACAAGCCATCGAACGTGCTGGTAGTAAAGCTGGCAACAAGGGTGTGGATGCGGCTATGTCTGCCATTGAGCTTGTCAATCTAATTCAACATTTGCCGGCAGAATTATAACCCATCATGGCTATCGACCCATCGAAGCGCCGTGAAGCGCGAATCCTTGCGATGCAATCACTCTGCCAGTGGGATGCGCAGCCTGACGAGCGTGAAGCGTTACTCGCGGAGTATTTGCACTCTCGAACCACAGACGACCAAATCATTGGCTATGCACAAAAGCTGACTAAAGCGGTGTGGCAATATCAAACCGGAATTGATGAGCTGATTTCAAAATCATGCCAAGGCTGGACTATCTCACGAATTGCGTTAGTCGAACGAAACATACTCCGGATAGCTGCAGCAGAATTAAAACTAGAAGAAACGCCTCACAAAGTCGTCATCAACGAGGCCATTGAAATTGGGCGCACTTTCGGGGGGAAAGATTCGCCGGGCTTTGTGAACGGGGTACTGGATGAAGTTTACCGGCGCATGTCGGATACGCACGAGGAAAAATAGAGATGGGCTTGTTCGATCGATTCAAGAAGGGGTTAGCCAAGACGCGTGAGAAGATTACGACCGGCTTCCGGTCGGTCCTGCGCTTGGGGCAAAAGATCGACCAAGATACACTAACGCGCCTCGAAGAGTCTATGTTAGCGGCTGATTTTGGTCCGACTACGACTTCGAAGCTTAGTGCCTTGATTTCTGACGGGTGGAAAAAAGGTGCCATCACGCAAGAAGAGGAGATCAGCGAATATCTTCAGAACCACATCATCGAGCTTTGGCCTGAATCCGATCGGAACTTAATTGTTGCCGAATCCGGGCCTACGGTAATTCTAGTCACTGGCATTAATGGCTCCGGGAAAACGACGAGCGTAGCTAAGCTGGCTCACTATTTCGTACAGCAAGACAAAAAGGTAATCCTCGGCGCATGCGATACTTTTCGGGCGGCAGCTGTGGCGCAGCTTACGGTTTGGTCTGAGCGTATCGGGGTGCAAATTGTTAAACATGACCAGGGCGCGGACCCCGGCGCGGTTGCTTATGATGCCTGCGAAGCGGCGGTGGCGCGGTCAGCGGATATCTTGCTGCTAGACACCGCTGGTCGTTTACACACGCAGGACAATCTGATGCGCGAGCTCGGCAAGATTCAAAAAGTCGTGCAGCGTAAGATTCCGGGCGCTCCCCATGAAGTCTTGCTGGTGCTCGATGCGACCATTGGGCAAAATGCCATTGTGCAGGCGCGTCAATTTTCACAGCATGTGGATGTAACTGGCCTGTTTTTAGCCAAGCTCGACGGCAGTGCCAAGGGTGGCGCGGTCGTGGGCATTCGCGACCAGCTCAATGTTCCCGTAAAATTCGTCGGATTAGGCGAGACACCGTCAGATGTTGAGGTGTTCGATCCGAAACTTTTCATTGAGGCGATGTTTACGGTATAATATTGCTGTGGCATGGCGTAATCGTATTACATTTAGCAAGACATAGCTGTTGTGTTATCTCACGATGATTTAGATCGATTGGTCGAGCAGAGTGGCGATGGTGTGATCAAACGATCCATGTATTGCGCTCGCTGTGGCTATAATCTTCGTTCGCTCCCCTACCGATATAACTGCCCAGAATGTGGCAATAGTTATCGCGCTCGAGCCATTCGACGTAAAGGAATTTTCCTAGAAGACGAATCGTATTTCCCCACTTCGGAATGTTTTTATGCCTTGGTCTCGGGCTTGCTAGGCGGCGGTTTGTTTGCGGTTTGTATAAGCCAATGGTCGGTGCTTGGATTACGTGTTCGCTTCGTCGTTCCAGGACTATTACTAGCCGGAGCATTCTTAACCATGCTTTCATTAGTCAACGCGCGTCAGGCATTTCGGCTTTATCTCGAATATAGATCGCGCCACCAAGTCATCAAAAGCGTACAAGCGCAACGTCGAGAGGAAGCCATGCACGATTGACGCGCGAGAGCCACTATGATAACACGACTATCTTAATGCCTGTTCAATTTATATTAGGTCGTGCTGGCTCTGGAAAGACGCACCGCTGCGTAGATAGTATTCGTGCGCGCTTGCGCGAAGATGCGGTCAATGGCCCGCGTCTCATTCTGCTCGTACCGGAACAAGCCAGCTTGCAGATGGAGCGGACGGTGCTCATGAGCGATGATGTGCCCTGCGCGCATCGGGTCGAAGTGCTATCGTTTCAACGTCTCGCCTTTCGGGTGCTAGAAGCGGCAGGCGTGGCCCAGCGGCGCGCACTTTCCGAAGCGGCTCGGGTGATGGTGCTACGCCATTTGATTCAGCAACACAGGCACGAACTACAATATTATAAACGAGTCGAGCGACATGGCGGTTTCGTGGAGCGACTGGCCCATACCATGACGGAACTTATCGAAGAAGATATTTCTCCGACACAATTAGATCAGATCAATAAACAAGCGACCTCCGACGCAGCCCGCTCGGCTAAACTTCGTGATATTGGTTTACTGTACCAAGCGTATTTGGCTTACCTAGGACAAGATCGTGTTGATCCGTCGCAATATCTCCTAGAGGCCCAAGCCTGTTTCGATCGAGTGGCTTGGCTAACAGACTGCGAAGTGTGGGTAGATGGCTTTGCTTCATTTAGCGGGCAGGAGCAGGCGGCGCTGGTTTCTTTGGCGACTCAAGCCGCGCGATTGGAAATGACGGTGCTGTGTGATCCGTCGTCTTTTATGCAGGGCCATGCTACGCCGTTCGATCGAACCTTAATGACTATGCGTCGACTCGAACGTGCTTTTATAGAAAGCGGCGTCGAAACGGAGGCACCTTTGTCGCTGCACAAATCGCCGCAGCCTCGCTTCAACACGAGCGTTTCTCTAGCGACGCTGGAAACTCATTTTTTCGATGACAGCAACTCACTAGATACCACAGTGGCCAGTACTACGGATGAGATCGACCTAGTTCGATTGCCCGACCGTCGTAGCGAGGTGGAATATGCGGTTGCGAAAATTCATGCGTGGGTAAACCAAGAAGGCCAGGAAAGACGTTATCGAGATATCGCTGTCATTGTGCGTGAGTTGACCCATTACGAAGATTTGCTTCGATCGGCGCTATCGTCGCGCGATATACCCTTTTTTATTGATCGAAGACGCCCGATCGCCCAACATCCATTAGCAACTTTATTTCGAGTCCTAGCGCAGTTAGCCGTTGATGATTTGTCGACGTCGACCATTTGCGATTTGCTAAAAACAGACTTACTTCCTCTGTCGATCAACCAAGCGGACGAGTTGGAAAACTATTGCCTCGCCCATGCTGTTCGGGGTTGGACAACATGGCCAATGCCTTGGACCGCGCCGATGCAGTCGGGCTATCTTCCCTCCCATGACAAGATTAGCGATGAAGATCAAGCAGCGATTGATCGCGTCAACCTAGCTAGGGTCAAGGTCGTGGAAGCGCTCTCGCCATGGATGAACGCCGTCATCGACGATGCAAACCGGTCAGGTGAAGATTGGGCTGAATTATTCCGTGATTGCCTGCGCCATTTGCATGTGGATGAAACCATGGCCGCCTGGACGGAAACTGCGGAGTCTGATGGCCAATTGGAGCTCGCCGGCGAACATCGTCAGGTGTGGCGAGACATGCTTTCCTTTCTCGATGATTTAGCTTTTGCGTTTCATGGCATCGATTTGACAGTTCGGGACGTGCTAAGCGTCGTTGATTCTGCCCTGTCCAGCATGACGCTTGGTCTTGCGCCGCCGATGGTCGATCAGTTGCTGGTTGGGTCTATCGAGCGTAGTCGTCATCCGCAAATTAAAGCGGCTATCGTGCTGGGTTTTAATGACGGCGTTTTTCCGCAACAACCTGCAGAAGACCCGATTCTTAATGACGATGATCGAGATCATTTAGAAGCGCACGGGATTACGATTCGTCCAGGGTCCGCGCGGCGAATAGCTGATGAGTCTTTGCTTGCTTATATAGCACTTACGAGAGCGAGCCAATCTCTTGTGATTACCTGTGCCATGTCCAACCATGACGGCAAGCCCCTGCGGCCTTCGCCTTATATTGAGACGATAAGCCAATGTTGTGGCGTCGCGCTGCGCAATGATGTCGATCCCATGCAATCTCGCTGCGCTTGGAATACGTTAGATTTGCGAGATTTTCTTGACCGATTGCCTCTGGAACTTCGAGCTAGGCCAGCCGAGTCTCAAGACGATGCCACGATGCGGGCATCCTGGCTAACCGTATATGATGTGGTGCGTCAGCGTCTGATGAACGACCCCTGGCCTGGGTATGCCTTCGCGGGCTTGCATGAACAATCGCAAAGTCATCTATCTGAATCAACTATTGCATCAATCATTGCCAAGCCCCTACGTACAAGCGTGACTCAGCTTGAAAGTTTTGCGACGTGCCCGTTTCAGCATTTTAGTCGGTACAGGCTCGGGCTAAAAGAAAGGGTAACTTCGCCGCTGGCTAAGGTGGACGTCGGCCGGTTGCATCACGCCATCTTGGAAGACTTCGTCAAAAATTTAGCCCACCAACATGAGGGGTTTGCTAGTCAAGATGAGGAGACGATGCTTCAGGGGTTGCACCAAACGCATGAACGATTATCAGGAAATATGTTGCAAGCTGGAGCCGTATCGCAATCTCGCGACAGATACTTAATCGAACGAAGCCGATCTGATTTGTCACGGGTAGTTGCTGGACAACGACGCGCAGCCGAAGAAGGAAAGGCTAAACCGAAAGCGGCGGAACTTGCCTTCGGAATGGATGCTGATGGTGGCCTACCCGCGCTGGAAATAGTCACGCCGGCGGGGAAAACGGTTTGGCTACGCGGCTTTATCGATCGTGTCGACATCGCGGAACTCGGCGATGAGCTGCTTGGTATCGTAGTGGACTATAAGCGGACGCGTGACAAGAAGCTTGATTTATCCAGCGCGTATCATGGTTTGTCGCTACAATTGCTAGCCTATCTATTGGTTTTGGCCGAACATGGTCACACTTTGGCCGGCCGTCCGATTCGCCCTATCGCCGCGCTGTACGTGAGTCTTATGCCCAAGTATTCGCACGTGGAGCATCCGAGTAAGTTGACCGCGCGTGATGCGGTTCGAGCGGGAAATTTTTTGCCCCGGGGATTGATTCTGTCTGATAAATTTGATGCGTTAGACCATGAAAGCGGCGCAAGTAACTGGTCTGATCATTATGCCTTTTACCGTAACAAGAGCGGTGAGCCAGGAAATCTCGATCGAAGTGACGCGGCGGATGACGCGTCTTTTAAGGGTATGATGGCATTGACTAAGCGTCGATTGGGTGAATTAGCTGATGACTTATTCGACGGTTGCGTAAAAATAGAGCCAATACGTTTGGGAGATTTTTCTCCCTGTTCATGGTGCAACATGAAAAGCGTGTGCCGGGTTGAAAATGGACTCACCAGTGTGCGTCACCTTGCACGAATTTCTCGCGGCGAAGTGTTGCAGCAGGCGAAGAATTTATCTTCATGACGAAGCAATTGTTACGATTGGGTATGGCGTAGCGTGGGGATAATATCCACTCGGATACAAGCCGTTTCGGCCTATCTTAGCGAACGCTTGCGCCATGGCTTGCCAATTAGGCAAGGCCAATTGGATCAAGAAATACTCGTTATTGTTGACGGTGTTGGCGGCTTCCAATTCGCACCGGTACTTATTCGCCGGATGCTACGACAGACAAATGCAACGATGGGCACGGTATATTTTCCCTGGCAGTTTGGTCTTGTAGGCGAAATCTTCACGGACCTCATGTGGCTACGACGCAACCGGATGATGGGCGCAAAGTTAGCCGAGCAGTTATTGCAACTCCGACAAGAGTTTCCGGAAACAAAGATTCATGTCATCGCATACAGTGGGGGCGTGGGCATCTCTGTTTTTGCGCTGGAGTATTTATCTGTGCCAACGATAGTGGAATCTCTCATCATGGCCTGCCCTGCCCTCTCGCCTAGTTACAACCTCGCCCCCGCGCTTCGTAATGTCAACCGGGCGTACGCACTAATTAGCGCGGCGGATTATGGGATTCTAGGCGCGGGGACAACTGTCCTAGGCACCACAGACCGCAAACACTGTGCTGCGGCTGGCCTGCGAGGTTTTCAAATACCCGACCATGCCTCAACTGATGACCTAGCAGAGTATGCCAAGCTCAAAGAGATTCGATGGGATAAATCTCAGCGAGCGTTAGGGCATTCGGGAGGCCACACGGGATGGGCGAGTGGTAAATGGCTGGCGAGACATTTGCGGCCAATCGTAGAAGGTGGTCCGTTGTTACCCGGCTACGACGTTTGTGGGCTGCGTGAAAGCCATCACCGAGCCAATGACGATAGGTGATTGTGGTCACCCGCTATCATTTGGCGAACTTCGCCGCGGCTTCTATCATCCACTGTGGCTTACGCTCATATCTAGGGGTATAATTCCTAGTTAGGGCAGACGCGCTCGCTGAAAGGCTTAGTGCGTATTATTAAATTCTCTCGAAAGGAGTCTGCGACGATGCAGCGAACAAATATGAAGTACTGGCTATGTATAATGATTCTCATGGGATTCGCCGCGTCGCCATACTGTGTTGCTGATGATAAAACGTCGGCCAAGCTTCTAGCACAGCAGACTATGCATGGCTATTGCCCTGTCTCATATTTCACGGGGAACCATGCCATCAAAGGCGATCCCAAATACCAAAGTCGTTATTTAGGCGAAGTATATTTCTTTGCCAACGACGCCGCTAAGAAGTCATTTGACGCCGACCCGGAACGATTTTTACCTCAGTTTGGAGGTTGGTGTACACTTTCTCTGGGCGGTCCTTACGGGAAACGAAACCCTGGAGATCCTGAGGTTTTCACCGTTGTCGACGGCAAGCTTTACCTTTTTTTGTCCCAGCGCGCATTAAGAGCTTACCAAACGCGTAAAGAATCCATCCTCATGAAAGCTCCACAGATGTTTGCAAAACCTCAAATTTTTGGCTATTCGCCGGTTGCTTACCAGGAACAAAATAAAGCCGTCAAGGGCGATCCAAATTTTCACGCCGTCTTCCACCGGCAAATGTATCATTTTGGCAGCGAATCGGATCGACAATTGTTTATTAAATCGCCGGAGCAATACGCACCGCAATACGCGGGTTATTGCGCGATGTCACTGGCGAAAGGTTCCCGATATTATGCCGACCCCAACTTTTTTGCGGTTGTAAACCACAAAACGTACCTGTTCCTCAATCAAGAAATGAAAGACTCATTCATGCTGAACCCCGCGATGGCCGTAGCAGCGGCGGATATATTGTGGATCGGAATTAGCGGGGACAGCATTCAGTAGGCTTTCTGATCTCTTTCTTTTTACAAGTCAAGCTTCATTCTAAGCTCTCAATTGGATATTTGCTCTAGCGAACGTGCGCATTTCGTCGATATCTAGCAGGTATAGAGATTATTTAGGCTAGAGGATGTTCTGTCTTGAGAACACTCAGCGAATACGGCTCACAGAACGCTTGATATCTAGAAGCGATGTAGCTGCAAACTTTTTGTATGGGGAATCAAAACAAATATTGCAGCTTTTTGGCCACGCAATCTCTGGACTGATTAACGCAGCATGGATAAAGAATCAAACAACCCCAAACATCGTGCGATCGCACTTCCCGTCTGCGCGTTAGCCGTAGTCTTGGTATCCTGGGTATCCATTCTCACCTTCGATGCCGGAGATTGGCCCTGCCCCGATCAATATCCGCACAACGTGCCATCGATAAACAGTTGCGGATTGGTTGGCGCAGTCATCTCTTATTATTTGCATTATTGGCTAGGTGTCGCGACGTATCCACTGCTTGCGATGATCACATGCGGCGCACTTATGAAGCTCTACGATGGAAGCATCAGCAGCCAAGGCGAGCGGTTACTAGGCGGGCTGCTTTTAATAGCCTGTGCCTCTGCCAGCGGCCAACTAATCCTGGCGGACAAACCCTGTAATCTTGTTGTCGGTCATGGCGGGGTGGCTGGGTTTTTACTGGCTAATTTATTGGCGACCCATTTAGATAATATCGGAACCATCATCATTCTCACGGCCAGCTTAATTGTGGGTTCACTTTTTGTAACTGAGGGATCAATTCTGAGATTGCCGTCGTTTGCAAGAAGTTTTGTTCTACGCGCTTTGCAGCTATTTGGTGGGCTACGAATCGCATTGCGTACCATCGTGACTCCATTCGGCCCTGCAGTCGTGGGAGCGACTAGAGTTTCAGCCAAGGAATCGGCGGCGCTTCTGCGAACCAAACGTGCTAAACCAATCGTCCTAGAAGAGGAAGAGGACGAATACGAAGATGAAGTAGCTGACGAGGTTGAGGAGGAAGAAGAGGACGAGGAAGCCTGCGATGAGTATGAAGAGTCAGAAGATGAAGAGGAAGAGGATGAAGTAGAGGAAGACTCGGATCAATCTGTAGCCGCACGTCGGGCTAGGCTAGGTCAACTCAAGGTGAATTATCCTCGGCCGCGAAAAACAACGACTACTTCCGCCTATCCGCGCAAGATAGAAAACTGGACGCTACCCTCGTTGGACCTCTTAAATGAGCCTGAATATGGCTTTACCCAACAACAAGAAGGCTTTGTGCGTCAGCAGGCGAAGGTACTGGAGCAACTACTAGAAGAATTTCGGCTAAACGCCCACGTTGTTGAAATCGACACTGGCCCGGTAATTACGATGTACGAGCTACGACTGGGCGCAGGCATAAAAGTGTCCCAGATAGCCTCCCTTGCAAACGACATTGCCCGCGCGTTGAAAGCCCATAGCATTCGCGTCGTGGCGCCGATAACCGGGAAAAATACTGTGGGCATTGAGGTACCCAACTCATCCAAAGAGAAAGTTCGCCTGCGCGAATTAATCACGCTGGCGGGCAACAAAGCCAAAGGCATGGCCCTGCCCATATTCCTCGGAAAAGATGCCGGAGGTGCGGCACTGGTCGCGGACTTAACCCAAATGCCTCATGCACTTGTAGCTGGCACAACAGGATCAGGTAAAAGTGTTTGCATAAACTCCATCATCCTAAGCTTACTCATGACGCAACGACCGGACCACGTCAAATTGATTCTCGTGGACCCGAAGATGGTGGAAATGAGCCAGTTTAAGGGCGTACCTCACCTGATGTGCCCCATCATTACAGACATGGCTAAGGCGGAAAAAATCCTCGAGTGGGCTGTAACGAAAATGGACGAACGTTACGCCCTGTTAGCAGAGTCGCGGGTGAAAAATATTGCTGGCTACAACGCACTAGGCGAAGAAGTCTTGCACAAACGTCTGGCGCCAAGCAACGATGATGAGCGAGCAAGGATACCGACAAGACTTCCTTACATCGTCATTATTATCGATGAATTAGCTGACCTGATGATGACTTCTGGCAAAGAAGTCGAACATCATCTATCAAGGCTTGCCCAAAAATCTCGAGCCGTAGGCCTGCACATTATCGTAGCGACGCAGCGTCCAGAAGCTAAAGTGGTCACCGGACTCATCAAATCAAACTTGCCGTCTCGTATCTGTTTTCGGGTGGCCTCGCGTATGGACTCGCGCATTGTGCTAGATCAAAATGGTGGCGAGGTGCTTCTAGGGCAGGGAGATATGCTATTTCTACCACCCGGCTCGCACAAACTTTTGCGCGCGCAAGGCACCTATTTAGGCGAAGATGAAGTCCAGGCGGTATTGGATGATCTAGCTGAACGGGCTGATCCTGATTTCCACCCGGAATTGATGAGGCTAAAAGCACCAGGCAACGACGCGGACATGACCTTGCGAGATCCGCTGTTTGATAAAGCAGTCGGCATAGTCATAGAGACCAAACGAGGTAGCGTGAGTTTGCTACAGCGTCGATTAACCGTTGGCTACTCGCGTGCATCTCGTCTTATCGATCAAATGGCTTCTGCCGGTATCGTCGGGGAGTACAAAGGCTCACAGGCTCGCGAAGTCTTGCTCACCTCTGCTGACTGGAAATCGTTACGTGCTCAGGTCGACGCCGAACTCGAAGAGGGATACGAAGCAGACGAAGCGGATGCGCTCGAAGAGCAGGAGGTCTAATCCCCCTGCTCGGCCGTTGTTAATCCAATTTACAACACATCGCCCAGCAAAAGCTTTAATCCGCAGACTGCTGAATATTGATTTTGATAGGCATGGGCTTACTTGACTCTACTTTAGGCACAGTCACTTCCAGCACGCCAGCCTGATACGAGGCTGTCAATTCCTCTACTTTGATATCATCGGGAATCTCGATCGAGCGGCAGAATGTACCGAAGCGGCGTTCTTGTTTGATAGCCACACACCCATCTGGTGCAGTTGCAGCGGTTTTTTTCTCGCCACGAATCATTAGCGTTTTCTTTAGATGGCTTACGTCGATGCATGCTGGGTCCACCCCTGGTATTTCAACGAATATTCTATAATGGTCGTGATGTTCAAATAGGTCGACAGGTGGTCCCCATTCTTGCCCGTCGAAAGGCCCCGTGGAAACACCTTGATGCCATATACGATTCACCATTTGGTTGAACTCGTCTTGCAAATTCAATAAAGAAACTTGCGCATTCTCGAAAGGTCGAAAAGCCATGATCTCGCCTCCTACTGCAAAGTGATATTTCGCGTATCGAGCCGCAGACGCAGTGAATAAACAATTCATCGCGTGTCGGCACTACCAGCGATCAAAATCGACCGCCCACTGAATTATACCTCATCGCCTATGCTGCCGTCGAGTGGCGTTGCGATAGCCTTCTCTAATGGGACAATACGCGAGGCCAAGGCTTCGATGCGCTTCTCCATCGCAGCTAAGCGTTCTGACACCTCGTCAATTGCTGTATCTGGGGTTGCTGAGTCGCAAGAATTTGTATCGCCTACCTCAAGCCCATTTTTTTCTACTGCTGCTGTTTTATCATCTTCGTCCATCAAATGTTTGTAGCGATTCGTGGAGCGTCCTGGCTCTCGTTGCAATTCCTTAGCAAACGGAATGTCTCTGTTGATTAATCCGGCCAATATCGCATGTACGGCATGCATATCAGGTATTGGCGTCATTCTCATGGCCCGATTGCGAATCTCACCGGCTGTCTGCCTGCCGCGTAATAACAATTCAGCCATGACCGCTTGTTCCCGTTTATCCCAATTAAATCGCTCGGACGCGCGATGGTGATATCGATTGGAACGAGCATTGGCCGACGGAGGCGCCTGCTCAACGACGTTATATTGCTGAAGGCGAAATACCGCCCTGGAGACGTCCGTCTCGCTCAGCGACAAGACGGGATCACGATTTTGTTGCTGGTTGGCTCCGGCTAACAGGGCATTCATCGTCAATGGATAGGATGCTGGCGTCGTTAAGGATTTTTCGATTAGAACACCCAATATGCGAAGCTCAGACGGATTAAATTCTTGCTTCATAGTATCTACCCGCAAATGAAAAATGGCGTCGAGAGTACTTCGCCCGAATAGCCCTTTGTGCTAAACAATGATATCTCACGGACAACGCCCTTCCACTCTATCTATATTAATTCTGTGTATCGCTTTGTTGCATGATTAATTCTACCCAGCCGTAGGGCAGGAACATGTTGAATCGTTCGACTCCCACTTCGACGTTAAAAGACGAAAAGGTAGCCCACGATGATTCAACGATATCAATTGCCCCGCCGCCATTCTTGGTTTTACTACCCGTAAATCCTGCTAGCTGCTGCATTGCACTTGATGAGATATAACCCTCCGACGAAACTGGCGCATGTCTCGTTGCCGCGTAAGAAACGATCGTGGAGCTAGATGACAGCGGCGTTTGATGTGTACGCCATCGTGTAATCACATCATGTATGCCCTGCTCATTTCCACCGATAATGAGAACAAATGCGCTGTCGTCAATCACAGCCATGCGTGCCAATATCCCGTCAGTTGAAATGAAATTGCCGGCGAATGATGTGCCCACAGACTTATTGGTATTCATGCCATCAGCGGATATATGATCAATTTGCACGCCCTGAAACGAACTTGCCGCGGGGATAATCTGCAGGCGATCTGCATGGCTTTGCCAAACTGGGTCTAAGAAAAAACCTCGCTTAAGCTGAATGAGCATTGATTGGAATTCCGCACGAATTATAGCGGCATCGGTTTTCGTTTGCAGTATGAGTGTAGCACTGAATGTATGCGAATCATCTGTTGGCGACTGTATGGCAATGGAGCCTACTGATGCCCGAGATATCGAACGCCTCATTCTTCTTGACAATTCATTTACTACTTGAGCGTCGGCGAAGGTGTATTGTTGCATGTAGCCCATTAGCAAATCTACAAATCCAGAAGAGGCCAGCATGGCGGTACCAGGTTCAAATCCCATCGCGGCAATAATGGACTCACTAGGAAGTGCCAATAGTAAGTCATTGTCACGCACCATGGTCGATTGCGATATCATACGACCCGCTCGGTCAGCACGTACATCTGGACGGCTGTGACCAACCATAGCCATATCAAGACCATTGGGCTTGATAGATAGGGAGCACATGGGCACTTGCGGTGATGACACCGACGGGGACATGGCATGCTGCAACGCAGACAAGACCGGCCACGCGGCTAGCCAATCTACCTGATTCTCCGTATCGCTACCGCCTGAGATTGGCGGCTTGGCGGACGAAACGACCAAGGTAAGGTCAGCCTCGCTAAGCATTCGTTGTTGATGCGCAGATAGACGTTGCCTGATCGGCTCGTGACTATTCAAACAGGCATGAATGATTTCTAGCTTCGGAGACAGGAGTAAATAATCGCCATGCTCCGCCGCGAACGATGGATGGCCTGCAATCGTCACTCGGTAGATACCGGCAGAAATTTGAATCGGTTGCATGAAAGTCATCATGGCAGTCGGGTTAGTCGCTGGAAGCCATAACGCCATGTTTTGCCATATTTCGGCTGATGTCGTATCACCCATGATGCCTATCGCACCTGCGCCAGCGTCGTCGATTCCGTCAACGATTTCGAGCGAGGCCTTAAGCGACCGATAGGGGTCTTTGTGCTGTTGCCCGAACAATTTTGTGGAGACGATATGATGTCCAATTTTTGAGAGGTTCGGCATCAGAAGCGTGGCTGACATGTCAGCGGGAATTAGCGCTGTCAGAATTGTAATATCACGGCCAGCTGGCGATTGAATTCGGTCATAAGTAGCGCCAACCTCAGCGGGCAGTTGGCCTACAGACGCTAGCATGATAGCAGTCAAAAGAAAATATGCTGGCATAACGCTCATATGTGCGTTTCCTGGTATGCCAATACTAGCTCTCAATGCGACGCGGTGATTGAAGCTGCTTCCTGGCTGCTTCTGCGGCGCTACGAAGTAACACGGCTACCGTAACGGGACCAACGCCACCGGGCACCGGAGTCACCACCCCGGCGACATCGATCATATCTTGGTAAACCACATCGCCGACCAACTTGTGCGAACCATCATCGCTTGTGACGGAATTTATACCGACATCTATAACAACCGCACCGGGTTTAATGTGCTTAGCCTGTATAAGGCCAGGCTGTCCCACGGCTACGATTAAAAGGTCCGCACGGCGCGTGTGTGCATAAAGGTCGCGCGTGGCTATATGGCAGCAAGTTACCGTAGCCATCTCGTGTAATAGGAACAATGAAACCGGCTTGCCGGCAATCGCGCCTTGACCTACGACTACAGCGTCTAGGCCGCGCGGTTCAATTTGTGCATCTTTGAGAATTTCCATCACGGCCACAGCCGTGCAAGGCGCGATGATAGGACCATCGTAAAAGAGCAGGCCGATATTGGCAGGATTAACGCCTTCCACATCCTTATACGGATCAATGCAATATTGCATAGCCGGTGCATCGATGCCCGGCGGCATCGGAAGACTTAGTAAAATGCCAGTAACGGTTGGATCGCGATTAAGTTCCCGGATTAGATCACGGATTTCGGATTCTTTAGCCTCTGAGGATAATGTATGCAGGCGGTACTCGATGCCGACGTCCGCACAACGCTTCCGCTGAGACCGCGCGTATATTTCGCCGGCAGAAGAATCTCCTACCATGATGACATCAAGCGTAACCTTAACCCCTTGGTCGTTAAGCTGCTTGACGAGTACCGATGCCTCATCTTTGATGCGGCTAGAAATGGCTCGTCCATCAATAATTCTAGTCTGCGACATAAACAACGTTCACACGCCCTTCCTTAAACACTATGTGCTGCACCGTGTGAGTGCCCGAGCACGCCGCCTTAGCGAAACCATTCTTCAGCGTCAGCTTCCCTGCAATCGTAAGAGTGCAGGCTCTACCATCACGACCCAATAGTAAGCGGTAATCCCAGAACCTGCGAGTGCTAGAATTATCAACGTCAATTTGATCCTGTGAATAGTTTGGTGAAATCCTAGCGTCAACGATGGATCACCGGCTAATGCCAAAAGAAATCGAATCCGCTTGCCGATGGACGCATGTCTCCAACTCCACTCCTCAATCGGAATCCCATTCAGTTTAGCCACGCGTTCCAGAGCAGAAGCAAAGACTTTCGCTCCGGTCATACAAACGCACAGATTCGATACGGCCGCCTGACCCGATGGAACATGTACACTACAGGGAACTTGACATCGCGAACCATCCGGAGTTGCACTATGAGCGCCAGAAATATCTGCCTGCCGTTCAAATCGTCTAGAAATCCATCCAAAGCCTAGACCCCAAATAACAATGGTAGAAATCACGCCGACGCTTTCGACTGCTAACAGGGCGTTAGACTTTGTGACCGTCGTCGTAGCCATCAACTGCGCCCCACCTTCCATTACCCCGGCGACGAGTAACCAGCCGACGAATGCGAACAGTAGAAAAAACTGCATGTGTCGAAGCTTGACGTGCCCAACTTCGTGCCCAAATACAGCTTCGACCTGATCATTATCCATAGCCGTGAGCAAGGCATCTGAAAGAAGGACATATCGTACGCGTGGAAACAGACCCATCACGGCGGCGTTAATCATCATGCCGTCGCTTTTCCATACCAATATGTCTCGGCAACGAAATTCCGCACAACGACTTATTGCCTCGAGCCGATCGCGCAAGGGTCCACGCTCGAGCGCTTTTGTTCGCCAAATATATCGAAGAAAAATCGGCGACAGAATAAATACTAAACCAGCTGAAACGCCGAGCAGCGTCTCATCCATCCGCGACCATCCGGTAATTTGTGTCAGCTCATTTTCGTACCCGATAGCTAGGTTCGCGACAAATAAAATCAACAGCATCGGAATGGCTACTGCAAACATATAATGGCGCAGTTGAAAATCGAGATAGGCGCTTAAGTGCCAGGCCATTCCCTCTTGAGGCTGACCATCAATATTGCCCACGCCAGACTCTCGCATCAGCGCACGTTCAACCGGATAAGAAACTGTCCACAGCGCGATCATGCTGATGAAAAATGGTAACACCGCTATAAGGTCGCCGAAAATTTGCAATTCCGGTCGCGTCTTTCCGAACGCCAGCCATACTGGCCAATTCGTAAACACAATGCTGACAATAAAAAGTACGGTCCCCAGAAATCGAATCCCAGCCATGTATCGTTGATGACGCGCGTGACATTTTTCCGGTGCACTGATAATATTTTTATGTTGGCGATAAACCCAAGTGGAAACGAACCAGCCCAGTAACCCGACGAGTATGGACTGCCCTACGACCAGGCTAATGGTCCACAAGACATCGCCATCAGTCACTACCTTCCAACGAGCCGGATCGTCGGCGTACCAAAACATGCAGGCAAATACAGCTATGGTCAATATGTGCATAAAGTGAAGCGGCGCATGGTTGAAATTATTACGGCCCAATTAAACCAATAAGCAAGCCTGTGTTCCAGACCAGACTTATCGACTTAGCGATTAGTACCTCGCTAGTACTTACCAGATGGTATGTCGACTGCATAGCTGCGTCTCACCCGGGCCTGGTCGTTAATACGCCTCAGGCCATACTAGCTGGCCATTGATAATAAGCGGCGATTCAGTATTGAGGATATTTGGCGCGTCAAAACACGCGATTATTGGCAAGAACCGCACGTTTTATCGACAGACCTTGGCCTGGCGGGCGGCAGACCAGTGATTACGACGCCCTCCCGCCTTGTGACATTCACAATCCTCACAGCCTACCACGCCTTGGAGAAACATCATATCATAGTTTCCTTGCTGAGAGTGGCGTTTCAGGGGTTGAAACTCGCCCGAATCTGGTATACCGTGTACGGGCGTCGGTCGCTGGATAGGCGCAGACTGGGTGTGAGTTGAGTAGCTGGAGATGGGGTGAGTCGGTGTGGGCTGTTTAATGATTGCCCGCTTCTACCACGATGGCGCGGGTCTTTTAGAGCCGGCCGGTTGTTGTTTTAGATTGATCGTCAGGGCCAATTATTCGTTGGCTTTTAGTCGGTTTGATCACTGATTCGATGTTTGAGGAGAGATTCGTTGAATACGCTTACAAAAGTTTTCGTGGTTCTTTTAGTCGTATTTAGCATTGCCTTCACGACCATGACGGTGTCGGTGGTGGCTAGAACTGCTAACTGGCGTGACACTGCGGAAAAATACCAAGAGCATGCGCGGATTGCGGATACTAATCTACGCAACTTAATCGCCGCCAGCGCTGCAGACGCCGCTGCGGCTGATGCAACGGTCAATGAGCAAATGAGAAAGATCAGCCAGCTTGAAACTGGTGTGCAACAAAAGGAATCAGATCTACTTCAATTGCGTGCTGAATTAGCACGCGGATCTTCTGATAAAAGTAGTTCCGAAGCGATACAACGCGGCTTGCTAGGTCAGCTTAGCAGTTGTGACACCACACGCACCCAATATCGCAAGCAACGTGATGACTTGGAACGTGAGACAATTGACATCCGCCGCCGTAATATTGACCTTAATGATCGCGTCAACGAGTTGACTTCACGAGTTACGGTTATGCTAGAACAAAAGCGACAGTTCGAGCAGCAGATAAATATATTGCAGCAAGAGAATACCAAGCTAGCTCAGCAAACAGGCCGCTCGTCCAATCTGCCGCAAGAGCAGGCTACAGGCGTTGCAGTGAATTCGATTTCTGCGCTTAGCCCTATTTCGAACACGGCAATCCGAGGCAGCATTGTTGATGTTTCCGGAGATGTAATAACACTAAGCGTGGGCGCAGCTGATGGCGTTAAAGAAGGCATGATTTTCGTAGTTCATCGCGACGAAAAATATGTGGGCGACTTAAAGATTTCCATCACAGACCCGGATCATTGTGCTGGCAGGCCAATTGGATCGCAGTTCGCCCCGCATATCGGCGATAGTGTGATCGATGCGGCTAGAATTGGTAACGCGCCAAGTTAGTGGCAGCATAGAATAAATATGACTAGTGGGGATAGCCTCGCTAGTGTAAATGACCGGCCGAACGGTTAAGATAGTCGGAGAAAGATACCATGGGCGATCGTACGCAAAATGCCAGACCAGAAAGTAATGTATACACCATAATGGTGATTCTTTCAGTAGCGATGCTGCTCGGGTCTACAGTATATCTTGCAATGCGTAGTCAATCACTCTTTGGTAGCTGGAATCCTTTTTGAGCGTTTTCCTGTAACGCTGTTACTATCCAAAAATTTTCGGGCAACGCTAGCTGATTATTACGACGGGCGGGTATTCGATAAAGCTGGCGGATTGCTCTTACGGCGTTATTTCAATACCAACAGACCCACCTTCATCGTGCGGTCTACAAGGACTATTCAGTGATTTTTGATTCCCTATTGGGCATGTTCAGCGTCGATATGGGGATCGACCTCGGCACTTGCAATACCCTCGTCTGTGTCAAAGGAGAAGGTATCGTTCTGAACGAGCCTTCTGTCGTCGCGGTCCGCAAGGGTACGAACCATGTCCTTCGAAACGGCAATGCCGTTGGACTCGTTGCCAAAGAAATGCTGGGAAAAACGCCTGGTTCGATTAGCGCAATACGCCCGCTCAAGGATGGCGTCATTGCCGACTTCGACATTACCGAGGCGATGCTAAGTTATTTTATTCGTAAAGTTCATGGCCGTAGTCGCTTTGTCAAACCGCGCGTCGTCATCTCCGTCCCGTCAGGCATTACCGCTGTTGAAAAAAGAGCGGTCTATAACTCAGCCGAGCGGGCAGGCGCTAGGCGCGTCTACTTGGTCGAAGAACCTATGGCCGCCGGAATTGGTGCGGGCTTACCTATCGCAGAGCCAACGGCTTCGTTAATTGTTGACATTGGCGGCGGCACGACCGAGGTCGCCATCATGGCTTTAGCAGACATCGCGGTATGCAATAGCATTCGTGTCGCGGGCGACGAAATGGACGCGGCTATTATTTCATATATGCGGCGCCATTACGACCTAATGGTCGGGTTGCAAACGGCTGAGCAGATTAAAATCGAGCTAGGCTGTATTGGTGAAGTTGACGAAGATCAAACCCGAAACGTCAGGGGACGAGATATCGTCGGCGGCCTACCTCGACAGTGTACCGTCACGAGCCTGGAAATTCGTGAAGCGTTAAGCGAGCCGGTTAGCCAAATCATAGATTGTGTCACGCGGACCCTAGAAGAATCCGAGCCGGAATTAGCCGCAGATTTGGTGGAAAATGGCATCCATCTTTGCGGCGGCGGCGCGCTGCTTCGCGGTTTATCGGCAGTCATTGCTGACGCCACAGGTTTGGCGGTCAATGTGGTGGACGACCCGCTCAGCTGTGTTGCGCGGGGTACGAGTGTATATCTGGAAAACTTAGCCGCTTGGAAAGAAACGCTCGAATCTGACGCAGATAATTTTTGATTACATCAAATACTGGGTAGAGTCGAAAAAAGTTCGTAGAGGTAATCAATTCATATGGCCTCTCGCCTGAACCGTAAATTACATCACCCCCGTAATTCGAAACGCTATGTAATGCTGATCCTTTTCGCGATGGCCGCTGCTGGCTGGCTGTTACCATCTAGTTGGTCTGGACAACTGATAAGCTGTGTCCAAGTCACCGTACCTTTCCAAGATGCCCTGTCCGGTTCATCAACACCATCTGATGTTTCGTTTCCTAATGCGACTGATGCCGAAAGCGCTTTAGATCGCCGACATCTTACACGATCCAATGATGCATTACGTCACACCGTAGCTGCGTTAACAACAACTATCACAGAACTGCAAGACCATGTTTCCACACTAACAAGAAGTCGAGAGTGGTCAGTCAATCACGCGCAGTTAGGGCCTATGGGCAAGCTCATTCCGGCAGAAGTTGTGGGTGAAGATTTTCTCCCATGGCGAGAATCTCGTCTCATCAACAAGGGCACACTGCAAGGCGTAAAACCAGGCGAGAGCGTGGCCTCTGACCATTTCACCATTGCCCATGATTCATCCAACCTGCTTGATGATGGCTTAGCTATCCTCTATGGAGAAACGCTGATCGGCACCGTCGAGCAGGCCGGGACCCACACGGCTAGGGTAAAACTTATTAGCGACATCGGTTCGCAGCGAAAAGTGCTTATTGGTCGATTTCATGAGCAGGGAAATTTTGTGGCTGTGGAACGATACTTTTGGCTAACGGGTCAAGGCCGAGGGCGCATGGTGATAAAGGACGTCGAAAAGAAGCAGGTTGACGAGGGCGTTATTGCAGTAGGAGATTATATCCTTTCTGACCCTGACGACGCATTACTTCCGGCATCGATGGTAATCGGTACCATTGAGGTTATCAGCTCAGATAGAAATCGACCACTGCTAGCGATAGTTGAAGTGGCAACTGCCTTGCCTGCTAGCGATTTGCATCGCGTGTACGTTTTTGTTCCAGCATCGGGCGACCAAAACTAAACAGCCCTGACAAACGCTAGTCACTGATTCGCATAGCTAGCAGTGTTTGATCATCCTCGGCTGGGGCAGTTCCGCAAAATCCCAATAGTTTATGAACGATGCAATCTATAATGTGCTGGGCATTTTGTACATCCTCTCCCACACAGCTAAGCAATCGGTCTCGTCCGTACATCTGCCCCTCGTCGTTGGTCGCCTCAGTAATGCCGTCGGTATAGAAGAGTAATGTGTCTCCGGAATCGACTGTAATTTCGCTGTGGGTATAGCACGTGTCGACATCAACGGCTAGTGGAAGGGACTGAGCCTGATCTAATTCGCACACTTTTCCGTGTTGCGAAACGCGCAACGGCGGGTTGTGCCCAGCGCTACTAAATCGCAAAGTTTTTTTCTGCGCATCGTATACGCCATAAAAAGCCGTTACGAATGTGCCGTCATAATGCGATTGGGCCTGCTTGATTAACTGCTTGTTTGCAAACGTAAGGACTTCGCATGGTGAAGCCCGATCGTGGCAGGCGGTATGAAGCATTGTGCGGAGCATAGCCATGACCACTGCTGCGGGGGTTCCGTGACCGCTCACGTCCGCGATGAGAATGCCCCAGCGATCTTGATCCAATTTGAAGAAATCGTAATAGTCACCACCAGCTTGTGTCGCAGGCTTATACGACACGGCTAAGTCAGCGCAAGGAATATCTGGAAGAGTAAACGGCAATAACGATCGCTGAATATCACCCACACGTTTCATCTGCTGGTCGAGCGCGTGATTGGCCTCTCGCAAGCTACGTGCTAGTACCAAACTATGTGTCGCCCTACCGAAAAGGTTTGCTTCTAACACTGCGTGCGGGATATTCACCCGATCAAAACTGGTTGAATCAGAGGATGTACGAATAACCATATTGAGCGATTCGCCTTGATCGTAAAGTGGGAAGCAAATCAACGATTTCGCGTCGACGACATACGAGATAGCCGGGTCTTCGGCAGAAAAAGTTACGTCACGGATGACCTCGGCTTTGCCTTCATATATTAACTCCGCGAGCACTCCGCCTTTGAGGAGTGGGAGTAGATGCTTGTGCTTCCAGGGATCGACCTCATTTTCCCACGCCGAGCTTCTTGTAATGCGATACCACGGATACGCCAGTCCCCGTCGACTAAGCGATAATTGTTGGTCGCCAGGAAATAGTATATTGGCTCGCTGGCGAAACAAGGAAACCATAGTCTGCGGATCAGTTTGCCGGCTCATCTCTCTGACGGTATCCACAATATATGAAAGTGGATCTTCTGCCGAAAGTGAAAGCTTTTCGAGAGAAATTAAGGAATCCGTCTTGTGGTTATTATCCGCATTCATCCTCAAATTATCGCGGAATCGACGGTGTTCGTCTAATCCTGCGTGGTCAGACGTGATCCTGTTGACCTCGTGCCCATACCGAGACTATGATCGGAGTAGGCAACTATGAAGCACTCCATTAGATCAAACTATCCAGACGATCCGAAAAGTTCTATTCGCATGCCGTCGCCCCAGTTATTGAATGAGGAACTACAAACTGGTTCCGTGCCTGAACGGGCGATACTCGTAAGTGTCATTCTCCCTAATACGACTGCGGACTTACGCAATCCACTAGGAGAATTGGCCGCTTTAGCCGAAACTGCTGGCGTCGAAGTTGTGGACAGCATGGTCCAAAAACGAACCTCCTTGAGCGCCAACTTCGCATTGGGTAAGGGCAAGCTTCATGAATTGGCGGAGCGCGTGCAGCCAGACGCTGCGGACGTAGTCATATTTGATAACGAGTTATCGCCTCGCCAAATTCGTGGCCTGGAGAAAATCGTCGGACGGCGGGTGATCGATCGAGGAGAACTGATTCTCGATATTTTTGCTTTACACGCACGAACGCGGGAAGCGCAATTGCAGGTGGAATTAGCCCAATTGGAATATACCGCGCCGCGCATTCGTGGGATGTGGACTCACTTGGAACGCCTAGCTGGCGCAGGGGGAGGCACCGCCGCGGGTGCTGTAGGTGGCGTGGGTACGCGTGGGCCTGGCGAACGACAAATCGAAATTGATCGCAGACTGGTGAGGAAACGAATTACGCATTTGAAAAAAGAGATCACCGTAATTGATCGTCGCAAACAACGCGAAGTAAAATCTCGAAGCGATGAGTTTACCATCGCCCTAGTTGGATACACAAACTCTGGTAAAACAACACTGTTAAACAAGACCACCGGCTCAATGCAGCATGCGGCCGACCAACTGTTTGTTACGCTTGATACTAAGACGGTGCGGTGGGAACTTGGTGAAGGGCATGGGGTACTATTAAGCGACACGGTTGGTTTTGTTAGAAATTTACCGCATAAGTTGGTGGCCTCTTTTCGTGCGACGCTCGAAGAAGCTATCCACGCAGACCTACTCTTGCACGTTGTTGACGTATCTCAGGCCACAGCATTTCAGCAGATGAAAGTAGTAGATAACGTATTGGAAGAACTATCGTGTTCAGACATACCTCAGCTCACACTATTAAACAAAATCGATATCGCGGAGGATGCGTCCATCGTTAGTCTGATCAGTGCCAATCGCCCCGACACCCTAACCATTTCAGCACATACCGGCGAGGGCCTGGACACCTTACAGGCGGAAATTACCCGACGTATCGAGGGTACGACGGTCTTGGCGACGCTCTCCCTACCTCACGTAGCGGGCAAATTAGTGGGAGAAATTGGCCGATTCGCTTCCGTTCTGGATCGACGCTTTTGCGACGCTGGTGTTGAAATGGACGTCCGTATTAGCAGGGACAGCCTCAAAGCTTTGGTTGGTCGATACCCAGACATCACTATACAATCTTCAGATGAAAACCCAGACGACGAAGCATCAGACCTGCTAGACGACTTTCCCATCACGCCTTAGAGGTGCGTTCTTTTGTCTACACACAGACTAATTCATCAAGCGTCACGATGCGACTTGCGTTATAAAATATGCGTTAGGCTGATCCTGGCTCTAACTTTTTTCATTGTGTCTGCACCATCCATGGCTGGTGGGCCTACCACTTCAACGATAATTGTAACTGTTGAGCCGCGAACGGGCGGCGCAATCCAGGGGGCGGTTGTAGACTATAACGATCATGGGCTTGTGCTAGTCAAGGCGGGCGTGCCATATGCATTAGCCTGGAAACAGATTAAGTCGGGCACTGCGTACACCGCTCAACGTGACTTATTAGCCCATAAGCGCGGCGGGTGGGATAATCTTTCAGCCCAAGATCATTTCAGCCTAGGTCAATTCGCGTTGGAGTGTGACAGGCAAGACTTAGCCCGGTCGGAGTTCGGCCACACGACAACACTGGCGAAGGGACAATTCGATGAGTCCATTCACCGTGCGTGGCAGCAATTTCATGAAAAGAGCAAACGCCTGCAACGCGAGCGTAAATTAAATCGCAAGGGGCGAAAACCTGAGTTGACAGATAAGAAGAAAATCTCAAATAATGAGCTAGATATAAACTCTATCGGTGACGATCTCGATCGTGCCGTAAATTTGGCTAACCCAGCTGGCTTCGTGAACGATGTAGACGATGAAATACGAAAGCGTGTTCGTGCCGCTTACATGATCTACGGTAAGAAAGTGCAAGAGGTCATGGGGCCATCAGTTGATTTGATAGAGACTGACCACTTTCTCATCTGGACAGATTGGCCCACACGCACAAGAGCACAGCTAGCTGGCTGGCTAGAAGACATGTACACGGCACTGAGTAAGCAGTTTGGTGTGGATGTTTCGAGGGATATTTTTCTGGCGAAATGCCCGGTGTTCTGCTGGCGATCGAAAGTGAGATACCAACGGTTCGCTCAAAAATTCGACGGTTACGATGGTAAAGATTCGATTGGCTATACGCGATCCATTGAAAGCAACGGTCATGTACACATGGCCTTTATGCGTCGGGGCACAGACCCGGCTGATATCGACCGTTTGGCCTGCACCATCATCCATGAGGGCACGCATGCTTTTCTTCATCGATTATTCACAACGCGCCTCCTGCCCCATTGGGTGAATGAGGGTGCGGCTGAGATGACAGCCACGGCGGTGCTAGGTCAGCAATGCCCCGCTGGTGGAAACTCGCTGCTACTGGCCAAGCAATATGCTAAGTATCATTGGCCCATAGGGCCTCTTTTTGAAAGCGTCGCGCCCATCGAAGCCCACCAATACCCGCTAGCCCAGAGCATTATCAGCTATCTTAATTCCCTATCCGTACTGAAATGGCGGGCTTTGATTAACGAACTAAAACATGGAAAATCTTTTCCCGAGGCGCTCGACCAAGCATACGATGGCATGAGTACGCAGGAGTTGGACGCCAAATGGCGAGAAGCAAATTCCGGGCTGGATGGCTCATGAATGGCCAATTGCCTGCCGAGGATGCCGCGAATTACCGCATCAGCGGACAATTCGTGTCATTAACCCGCCACCAAGTTCAGCTAGGCGGACGATCAAGCCGATGCAAAAGACTAGACTAGAGTTTTATTAGCTAATGAACGTAAAGACACGAAAACGCCTTTTTAACCTGATGCGAATCGTTATATGCATCGGTGCGCTTTGGTACGTCGTACAAGGCGTGACCGTCGATGACCATATTGCGCTCACCAATGGCCAAACAATTACGGGCCAGGTATTGGATAGCACGGACCCAATCGTTATTCAATTGACCAATGGCGCACAATCCCGCGTCGCCCACCAACAAGTAGCGGTCAACGAACAGGGAAACCTGCGCATCAGTTACGGACTAAGGACCGCTTGGCAAAAGTCCCAGAAGCAGCTACTACTGCTTGCATTAGCCATTTATTTTCCAATCGTTTTCCTTCAATCTCTGCGCATTCAATGGTTACTAAAAGCGCAAGAAATCAAGATTGGGTTTGTTGACGCCGTTCGATTTTCATTCGCGGGCAATTTTCTAAATTTCGCAGCCCCACTCGGCTCTAATGCCGGAGATGTGTTCAAAGCTTACTTTCTATCACTTCACACACACCGCAAAACGGAAGCCGTCGCCACGGTGTTTTACGACCGCGTTGTCGGGCTGGCCTCACTGTTATTTGTCGTGGCGATGATTACTTTGTTTAGCCGACCTGGCTCTAAACTAGCTGAATTTAGACCCTACATGTTGTCGATGTTAGGCGGCGGTATTGGTTTGACTATAATATACTTCGCGCCGCCTATTCGTAAGCATTTACTGCCAGGGTCAATGCTCAAACGCATCCCGATGATCGACCACATTCGTCGAGCAGACGCAGCCGCCCATGCCCTGCTCAAGCATAAAGGTTTAGTCGTCTGCGCCATACTTGTCACTATGCTATTACAAGCAATCGCTGTGGCCGCATATTTTACAATAGCCATTTCGTTAGCCTTCAACGCCAACTTAGGAAATTTCTTAGAATATTACACCTACTTTTGCACCGGTGTCGTTATCCAGGCACTACCTGGACCGCCTCAGGGGCTTGGCACGGTTGAGCTTGCTTATAGCTATTTCTTCAAGGCTTTTGGCAGTGCGTCCCAAATCATTTGCTTAGCGTTCGCTATTCGCCTTTTAGTACTCGTCGCGGCACTTCCAGGTTTATGGGTCACCATGACGGGTTCCTACAAGCCTCAAACCTCGGTCGATTCGAAAACTGACAATCCGCCGTCCGATACGCCCCCTACCACCAAGGTCCAAAAAGCTGACCTAGCATCGGTGTAATACCTGTTATTTACGGACGCTAGCCCCATCATGCACCTCTTGGCCATACCTGGCCTTGAATCGTACATTTGAGTGATGACCTAAGTTTTGAGCAGATGTTGGCAGGCGCGATGCGCGGGCATGATACGCGTGCATAGGTCGAAGGAGTGGTTGCTGTAACGAATGTATGTAGCATTCTTGCTTCCTGATTAGCAGATGGAATTTTCTATGCACTCTCCGGCTAGTACAAGTATTATGGACCGACGTCGTACACGTCGATACCGTCTTCAACCGAATATTGCGCTTACTTTTTTCGCCGATAACGAGGATGAGACGTCACTAGGTGTCGGCAAACTTCTCAACCTTAGCCTAGACGGAATGGCTTGCAAAGTTTCTAAAACAACTTGCGATACGCTTAGATGGCATAGTGATTTTCTAGCAAATCTAAGCGTCAGCGAGCCAACTTGCCAACTGCGCATACCCTGTCAATTGGTAAACGCAATTGAAAGTGCAGAAAAAAATGAATTTATCGTCGGCGTCGAATTTTCGGAGTCGATCGATATCAGAATACGAGACCAGTTAAGTGAAGTTCTAAGGCGGCGGGAAAAGTAGCACACATTACTAATTTATGGATATGTTATGAGCGTCACAAAAACCACGACTGTTGATCAATGTAGCGATATGTTACGCGAAGCCATCCGACGAGGGCTTCATTTAACAATCACTTATCGCGGGCCTGTGAGTTGGCGAAGCTATAAGGGTCTTTTCACTCCGTCCCATGCGGGGGAATCTCAACTCAAGGCATGCATCAAAATCGACGAAGGTCCGGACGGCTATGGTTTGCCCAGAGCCGGATCGTCGCTTGGCGTATCCTTTCGTTTCGGCCATAAAAAGTGCATGTTCGCATCAACGCTTCGGTCGGTTCGTGAGTCTAACGACGGACTGGTCGTCACCCTGGACGCCCCCGCTCGCTTAAGTCATTTACAACGGCGCGTATTTGAACGCGTGATGTTACCGGCAGATGCCGCGATAGCCGTGCGTTTTTGGCATGAAGATGAAGATGCCAAACCACCGCAAGAGCGAGATGTACGTTATGCCCAACTAGAAGACCTATCAGCTGGCGGTATGCGTATGCGGGGATCGAAAGTTGGTGATCTTTCGCTTAATTCAACCTTCCGTTGTGCTTTCGCACCACAACCCAATAGCCCGGTACTCGTGTTAGACGCAGTTCTTATGCACAGTGAGGAAGTGGAAAATGGTCGTGCATCGCTAGGGCTTCATTTCATCGGCTTGGAAGCTACCCAGCAAGGCCAGATCGATTTAGAAAATCTTGCGCGTTCAGTACACTATTTGCAACGTCAATATACACGACACCATAAGAAAAGCCACTAAGGTATCGATGTCATAGTTACGCAATAGTCAAGGTCACATAACACTGCGTGGTCAGTGATTTTACCATTGGTGATATTCGCGATTCCACTCTACGGTTCTAATCAGCCCTTCGCTTAGTGGTACCTGCGGATCGTACCCCAATAATTGACGTGCCTTTGAAATATCAGCTACGTAACGTGTCACCTCGCCTACGCGACTCGGTTCACATGTGACATTAGTTTTTTTGCCTAACGCGAGTGACACGATATTTACCATGTCGATTAACGTACTGCCATGACCGTAAGCTAAATTGATTGTCTCGCATTTGACCCTGCCCGATACCAGGGCATCGATGCCGCTCATGATACCATTGACACAATCATCCACGTATGTGAAATCTAGTACTTTGTCTTTGCCGAAAACTACGATGGGAACATCGCGGCGAATACGATCGATAAACAACGGAATCACGCGTTCCATCCGAGCTAGGTCGTTATCAAATCGCCCGTACACATTACTGAATCTAAAAACGAGAAACGGCAGGTTGTAACACTGCTCGTAAGAATAGACCAGCGCTTCCCCCGCGATTTTGCTAGCACTATAAGGACTCTCAGCCACGACAAAATCGGCTGCGGCTTCGTCGGTTATATGCTGATGAATGTCACCATACACCTCGCGTGAACTACTAAAAATGAAGGGAAGATTATTGCGCCGGGCATAATCAAGCGAATTAAACAACGTCTTGATATTGTCCATGGCTCGGTCTGGGTGCTCAACAAGCTCAAATACTTTTGCGTTCGCAGCAAAATGCACGACCACATCAAACTGTTTACCATCCGGGAATTGCTCAAACGTAGCCGAGCGTAAATCCAGCTTGACGGTTTCAATTTTGTCCGTCCACGCATTATCGCGACGATCGATTCCCATCACGCTATCACCGCGTTTCATCGCGGCTAAGCCTAAATTCGTTCCAATTTGACCGCTCGACCCCGTAATCAAAATCTTCATCTAAATCTCTCAATACTCAAATGCAATAATGCTTCTCAATCTGATCGCAAATTAAATGATAAGCAAGCCCATGAATTTCCTGCACGCGATCGCTATCATCATGATCCACCGCCAGCGAAAACTCGCACAATTCACGCAACGCCCCACCACGCCGGCTAGTAAAACCTACACATGTCGCCTTGCACTGCTCAGCTGCACGCATCGCAGCAAGGACATTGGGTGAACTTCCAGACACACTTAGTGCCCACACGATATCGCCGGGTTTGGCTAGTGCCTCTATCTGCCTGGCAAATATCTGATCAAATCCGAGATCGTTGCCAACAGCCGTGAGAATAGAGGTATCCGTGGTAACAGCTAATGCCGGCAACGCTTTTCGATCACGTTTGAATCGTCCGGACAGCTCGGCTGCGATGTGCTGAGCATCCGCCGCGCTACCTCCGTTCCCCAATAACAGCACCTTATTACCATCGGCAAAGCGTGTAATTAGCAGGTTGGCTATCTTCTCAATGATGTCAATATTTTTCAACAGACCCTGTGCAACTTGCACGTGATCTTCAATTTGTTGGTGCATGATATGGGTCAATGGATATTCTCTTTTGAGCGAATGCGATCAACTAGGTTTGTCGTACTCAATCCCTTTATCAACGGAACAAGTACGACCTGCCCATCGTAAGACTTAACAAAATCAGCGCCAACCACGCCCTTGTCTGCCCAGTCCTCCCCTTTAAGTAAAACATCCGGGCGAACTTTTTCTATCAACGACTTAGGATCAACATCATCAAAACCGACGATATAATCAACACAAGAAAGCGCAGACAACACCGCTACACGATCATCAAAATTATTGAAAGGTCTTCCGTCACCCTTGCCCTGCGCTCGAACAGACTCATCGCTGTTTAACCCGAGCACCAACACGGAAGCTTCACGACGACATCGCTGCAAATAATCGACATGGCCCGCGTGAAGAATATCAAAACACCCGTTCGTAAACGCGATCATCTCACCACGGTCACGACGTAGCGTCAATTCTGACATCAAGTCTTCAACGCTACGTAATTTACCGTTTCGCTGACCCTGTTCAAGCCGAAGCTCAGCTAGAATTTCATCCGCAGGAATTGGGACGCAGCCAAATTTTTCTACTTCCAGCCCACCTGCTATATTCGCCAGACGAACGGCTTCGTCCATTCCGCCGCCAGCGGCAATCGCTGCGGCTAGCATAGCCAACACTGCGTCGCCGGCACCCGTATTATCGTAAACGCTTCGAGGTAACGTAGCGAAATGCTGCCATTCATTGTCGCGATCAATCAACACTGCCCCTTCGCGGTCGACCGTCGCCACGCATGACTTAGCTCCAATGCTAGAAATCATTTCCTTGCCAGCTTGGGCCACTTGCTCAACCGTGGTCAACTCACGCCCCACCGCAATCGAAAGTTCTGCGCGATTTGGTGTTAACACATCTACACCACGATATCGCTCATAACTTGTTATCCTAGCCGGGTCCACCATCACCGTCTTGTTATGCTTTTTGGCCATGGCGACGATAGCTGCGACCAATTCCTTCGAGATGATGCCCTTATCGTAATCTTCAATGCATATGACATCTGTTTTTGGAATGCACGCGGTGATCGTCGCTTCTAGTGTCGCCCGGTCAATTTCACTGATTGGCGTTGTGACCTCTTCGTCTACGCGTAATAATTGCTGCCGGTGACGATGCTGCGCCAGGCCAATGAGTCGAGTCTTGGTCGTGGTAGGACGATCCAATAGCTTTAGGATACCATCAACATTGATGCCGGTACTTCGCAGCAGATCGAGCAACACTTGCCCATGCCGATCACCACCGACGCACCCGCAGCAGGACACCTCACAACCCAAAGCAGCAAGACACGCGGCCACATTTGCACTACCGCCTACCGCGTCTTTTTTCTCAACCGTGCGTAAAACGGGAACTGGCGCTTCTGGGCTAACTCGCTCCGCGTCGCCATAAATATATCGATCGAGGATCAGGTCGCCAACAAGCAGCACCTTCGTCCCAGCACATTGTCGTACTAAATTGGCTAAGTTATCTGACATAAGCGCCTAGTATTCGGCTGATCCCATCGGTTCTCTTTCTTGGTCCGCGGTCCATTCTCTCAAAGCGCACATAGTAGACCGCCACGTGGGTAGGCGTCAATTCAACATGAAAAAAAGGCAAATTAGGCTTAACTACGAACGGTAGTCGGAATGGTCAGGCGAAAATGAGCACCGCCCATCTCACTGTGGTGTCGGGCCACCAATTCAAGCCTTCCGTGAAGAAGCGAAGCCCAATCCCTCGCCAGCGCAAGACCCAACCCGATCCCCCCTTGGGCTGCAGCGTCAGCACCTCGTCCACGCCTGAATGGTTTAAATATTTTTCTCGCGTCCGAACGATCAATCCCAGGCCCGGAGTCGATTACATCCAAATCCAGGCGCCCACTTTTGCTTACTAAGTTTATTAGCACCTGCGACCCCTCGCTGCCTCGTGCGTGCCGGCAAGCGTTGTGAATAACGATCCCTGCAATTTGATTTACAATGCTTACATCAATACACATCGCTTGATCGGTGTCGGCCTTGTTTTGTGTCACAGCCTGGACACCAGCTTCTTTGCATCGAGCTTCCAAATTCTCACGAAGAACCCGAAGTACACTTTGAGCATCTGTATTTACAGGGTTGAGTCTTACTTTTTGATTTTCTAATCTTGAATATTCAAGAACACCTTCCACCAAGCCGGACAATCGAGCCGATTCACGATTTAGCGTCAGTAGATAATCTTGTTTGGAAGCTTCAGGTACGAGACCCGCCGAAAGCATATCGGTGTACAGTTGTAAAGTTGTCAGTGGCGTACGTAGTTCGTGCGTAACGGCATAGGCAAATTGCATGCGGCGCTCTGTTAGTAAAATAAGACTACGCACCCCCCACCCAGCGACTACCAATACGCAAATCGCCGCCCCCCAGGATGCAAGCAGCACACCCCGCACCGAGCGCCATGCCACTGTCGCTAATCTCGTTTCCGAAAATGGCACACTAAGTTTGACTGGAAGCCAAGAAAGTGCAGCTTCGTTTTCTGTAATGTGCGTTGGTTGACCTGATTCTAAAGACACGAGGTCCACACCACTAACTACAGGCTCGTCAAATATTGTCGACAATTCACTTAACAATTCGTCTTGTGTTTGGTTCAAAAGCTCGTCGCGAAGTAGTGGCCAATCGCCCACGAATCCTTGGTAGATTACTGTAGCGTCGACATGGCATTCACGCTGAAAAAGAAGCTTATCACTAGCCGAACCCGGCACGGTGAGCCACGATGGCTGTTGAAACTCACCACATTCAATATTGACCTCAACATCTCGAGCATGAGACGCTAATGGGGAGGGTGCATGTTTTACCATGCCCGGAAAATTGCGAACGGCGACTGCTGGTTCTTCGCAAGCGGGCGGAGTTTTGTGTCTGGATTGCGTATCCCTCAAACGTTGCGCTCGCTGCATATAGTCCTGAACCACTGAATTCCGCACTTCTCCGACTGGCTTTTTTGACAACTGAGATTGGTTTTCCGCCTGAGGTTTTCTATTCGTAGTCGCCGAGGCGTCAACTAGCGCCGACCCTGTAGCCCCCAAGGTCTGACGCCGGCTTGCTATGGATTTTGGCAAAACGGACTCAAGTTTTTCCCATGAAGCACGAGCGCGTCGAATGGCTTGTGCGTTAACCTCAAGAGGAATAGTAGGCCAATCATCTCCTTCGTTTTCTATTTGAGGCGATGTGAGCACCCCGTTGGCCAACTGATAATACAATTCGATCCAATCATGACGTGGCCCATACTCCAGAATGTCAGATGGCAACTCCACTAGCCCCGCATCCGATTCCCAATTCCCCACCCTAGAACGAATCACCGGTCTTTTTGTATGGAAACCACGATAATCTGAGCAGGGCCGTTCCACTTCGCGATTAAGAATGCCACCGACATAACTATCCATCTGCAATAGTGTTTTATATACGGCGGCGTGATGTTGCTCTTTGACATTCGTCCTGGCCAATCTAAGCGTAGAGACCGTAGCCCAGGTCATACCGCCAATAACCACAGCTGTAATCAACAGAAACAGCACGGTTCCACCAAGTTGGCTGCGCACCCGGCGCTTCATGCTTGACCTTCTCTGCCACCTTCTGTAGCGATTTCTAACTGTGGTCCAAGCATATAGCCCTTACCGCGAACGGTGACTATCCAATCGATGTCTTCAGCAGAGTGCAAACGTAATTTTTGGCGTAATCGTGTGATGTGCATATCTATCGCACGAGTTTCAACCGCGCCATCACGAATTCCCCACACGGCTGATAGTAATTCTTCTCTAGAAACACAGCGACCAGACATAGAGGCTAACCGTTGTAAAATATCTGCCTCCATTTCCGATAGAGCCACACGCTCGTTGTCTTTACCACATATTTCGCGCCGGCCACAATCGACGTAAGTCGAACCAATGCTAATGCGCAACACAGGCTCAGCGCGTTCCGGACTTCTGCGCAGCACCGCCTCAACGCGTGCCAGCAATTCTCTTGCAGAAAATGGCTTCATCACATAATCATCTGCGCCACTCCGTAATCCGCGAATCCGATCGTCCTCCGAACCACGAGCTGTAAGAATAATCACTGGCAAAGATTGCCGTGTTCGACGCAACGCTTCCAACACCTCAAAACCATTCATTTTGGGCAATAACAAATCGAGTAGTACAAGAGAAACACCCGCACGTTGCGCTTCTGCAAGACCTGCTTCACCATCCGCCGCTTCAAACGTCTGATAGCCAGCGATCGTGAGCATATCCACTATACCACGACGAATAGCATCTTCGTCTTCTACGACCACAATTGTACGCGTATTAGCCATGCAAAAACTCCCTGCGGTTACGTGATCCAAAAAACACGAAGTATCTACCGTAACGAATCCAATATACCAAGGCATCTATTCTATCATAAGCATCGAAAATTTCTCTGACGAGTTGCCAATATGATTTTGATGTTATACTGGCGTTACAATGTGCTTATCAAACACGCAGGGTGTGGCTAGCACGCCCACCTACCGGTCCTTGATGTGCTTACGCCAACGGCTAAGTCCGATT
Source organism: Phycisphaerae bacterium (assembly GCA_029260115.1). Lineage (GTDB taxonomy): Bacteria > Planctomycetota > Phycisphaerae > UBA1845 > UBA1845 > JAJRPG01. Next base: position 41,660 of record JAJDDW010000042.1, read on the forward strand.
ACAACCGTGCCTGTAGCTATACCACACACATCTGCGACCCAATCCATCGCATCGCAGGTACGCCCAACATAAGTTTGTAAGTATTCGTCTAGAGCGCCATAAGCAGCAAATACAAAAGCCCATAAGACAAGTACACGTATCCATTGGTTATGGGAACCGCTCATTCTATGGCGAATGCCACCAAGCACAGCCAATAAGCCATATAACGAAAAATGGGCGATTTTGTCGCTACCCTTAACCAATGACACTGGTGCAGTTATAGGAACGTGCATGATCACGAAAAGAAGAAGCCAGTAGCCACCCCAGACAAGGGTATATCTGAAACGACGCTGTGAAACATGATGATCTGATACTATTGAAGTCATGCTACAGCTTTGACTCTCAATGTACTAAACAGTAGTAGCCACAGCCTCTGAGGACACCGATGGCGGGATGACAGGTTGACCAGGCAACTCCACAGACACCATTTTGTCAGTAGGCTCTGTAGTCTTATCAGGTACAATTAATTCGAGAGGCGTGGTAGCGGAAGATGGCTCAGCTGGTGACACCTGTTGCGCAGCGACTGGTCCGCCAACATTGGTATCAGCTATGTTACTCGGATCATCAATAGACGCTTCGATTGGGGCGTCAACATTGACCTCAGCAGTAACTTCGGGTGCAACATCATCTACGCCCGGAACAGCTTCAGTCGGCTTTAAAATTTCGTCTTGACGCGGGACAATTACATCTTCCTGAACTGCGGCTGGCTGAGGATTCTCAACTTTATTCGGTAGCGTTCCCTCTAGCCCTGGTACGCAGGGGCAATCAAAAATATCGATCGCTAATCGATTATAATCGATAGCGCCATTACTCTTAGGCTCGTACTCGAAAACGGTCTGTCCAAAACTAGAAGACTCCGCTATTTTCACGTTTCGACGGATACGGGTTTTGAATATCTCCGCCCGCGACCAAGGCACGTCCAAATCGCGAGAGCTGACTAAGAACTCCGTCAGATCATCAACAATTTCAGTCGATAGATTCGTAGAAGAATCGTGCATACACAAAGCGACACCCTTCACGATAATATCGGGATTGATGCGCTGCTGTACAAGCCTCACCGTATCCAATAATTTGCCAAGCCCTTGTAAAGCGAAAAACTGGGCCTGCAGTGGAATGACAACTTCGTGGCACGCAGAAAGCGCGTTGATAGTAAGAATACCTAACGATGGCGGACAATCGATCAATAATACATCGTATGCCTCATCCACAACATCTAAAGCTTCACGCAATATCACTTCACGCCCCATCACGCTGATAAGTTCCGCCTCCGCAGCGGCCAAGTCGATGTCAGAGGGTACTAAATGCAAGGAGTCATGTACGACCGTAATGGCTTCTCGAATGGGAAGTGATGCAGTAAGCACGTCATACACACTGGACTGGTCCTCTGAGACCTCAACGCCAAAGTGCAACGACAGATGCGCCTGTGGATCCATATCGACTAAGAGCACGCGTTTGCCTGCCAAACCCAGCGCCGCACCGAGATGAGCAGTCGTGGTCGTCTTCCCGACGCCGCCTTTTTGGTTGATGATAGCTATTCTACGCATCGGTACTCCTTTACCGAACAGACAAATGCCAGCGAGGATCGCCTCCTGCTTGGCCAGCATGCAATCAGTATACGCACCAAATAGGCAAGATGTAAACGATAATCTTGCAAAAACACGGGAAATATAGGCCCTGAGCGCTGTGAATTGTCAGACGCATGACGCTATTCCCAAAACGACTAGATCGCCAATGAGTTAAAATATATGTAAAACCGCGCCTCAGTCGACCTATTACAGCCGCAGATTCAATAGTTAGGCGCCGAAAACCTATGGATTAGTACAATCTGGCTCACAGGTACCTGTCGAGCACATTTGTCCAAATTCGTAGGCATCACCTGA
>JAJDDW010000043.1 GCA_029260115.1 Phycisphaerae bacterium
TCGCGGTTACTGATCGAGAAGGAAACGTACTAGGCCTATTCCGCAAACCTGATGCACCTGCGCGAACCATCACACGACTTGCAGGCCGAGAGATTGAGGTCGATACCAACGAACTAGCGATTTCCCTCGCTCGAACGGGGGCATTCTTTAGTAACGACCAAGCCCCACTATCTTCACGCACCGTTCGATTCATCAGTCGAGAACACTTCCCGCCCACCTTCGACGGTGCAGGCCGAACCGTCGGTGTGAAAAATACGCCATCGGGTGCGTTGTGGGATATTGAAAACACCAACCGAGGATGCCTGCTGAGCGACAATTTCATCCCAGGCCAGGAAGTGGCTCCGTCCATGTCACTCGATCGCACAGGCCCGGGCCTTGGCGTCGCGACCATTCCGGGAGGGGTACCATTATTCAGAGGCGTTACTGCATTTAGCAGTCAGCTTATTGGTGGCGTCGGCGTTTGCGGCGTCAGCCCAGACTTATCTGAGGTAGCTGCCGTAGCCGGTAGCGCGGGCTTTGGCCCGGTAGTCGCCTCACCCGGCGAGATTTTTCTCGACGGCGTCCGACTCCCTTTCGTCAATTCGACAAAGCCCTTTGGCACTATCTCTGGAAATGCTGACGGCGAATACGTGTCCATCCCTTCGCTAGCAGATCCCACTACCATGGTCACAGGCCCGCAAGCGAGTCTACGCGAAAACGTCCCCGAAGGTTGGCTAGTAGGCCCCAACGCCAGCGCCGAATTAAGCGAAGCACAAGTTCGCTCGATTATCCAAAACGCCATCTTCGAGGCCAACCGCGCCCGAGCAGCCATCCGTCTCCCCCTACAAAAACGAACGCGCATGGCCATTGCCGTTACCTCCCTCACCGGCGAAGTACTCGGACTCTTTCGCATGCCCGACGCCACCGTATTCAGCCTCGACGTAGCCGTGACCAAAGCCCGCAATGTAACCTACCTCAGCGGCCCAGACCGTTCACCCGGCGACCTACCCGGCTTACCCATGGGCGTAGCTGTAACCAATCGCACACTCCGATTTTGTTCGCAGCCATTTTTCCCACCGGGTATCAGCGATTCTCTCCCCGGCCCATTCGTTGCCTTGCGAAACAGGAACCGTGACGCCCCCTGTACCCAAGGCTTCGACGACTCGGCTAACAGGCAAAGCGGCATCGTACTTTTCCCCGGCAGCGCTCCACTATATCGCGGCGGCTTCTTTCTTGTCGGCGGGCTTGGTGTTAGTGGTGATGGCGTCGACCAAGATGATCTAGTCACAGCCGCAGGCGCACGCGGATATGAACCTGCTCCGTTCTTGCGTGCCGATCGATATAGGATCAGAGGCGTTACACTGCCTTATCTAAAATTTCCAAGAGAACCATTCGAATAGGATCGACAATTGTTGAAAACCATACAGCGTCAGCTAGGCATCATGTTTATCCTGCCAATCCTTGGCATGATGCCAACGGCCACCCACGCACAAGAGCCAGAAAAAACGACAAGTGTTCTCCAATCGATTGATGCGGCTGAAAAAAGTTTGCGATCGCAACAACCTCGAGAAGCCCTGCGTGCACTCGACGTCGTCGAAAGCCTAGAACCGCAAAACCCTTGGCTATGGTATTACCGAGGTGCCGCTTATGCCCAGCTTCACAATCCACACCGCGCGGTGGACATGTTCGATACCGGCCTGCAAAAGCTTCACGAGCTAGGTGACCCGGACCCCACCCTCGCCAAGCTGATTAGTCATGCCCGGCGCGAGACTCGGCGACAGTTCTTCTTCTTATCCTGGCAACTAGGCTTAGCTCATGACTCCAACGCCACTTACGAAGGCGGCGGCCAAACTGGAGATTTCATTTCCGGTACCAGCGACAACGTCGTAGCCTCGACCCTGCGCATGGAATACGCCCCCACCGTCACAGCCACCGAAAAATTCACTATAGGCGCTCGCGCCGGAGGCTCCTTACATTTTCGTATCGAAGAATTTGACTATCAACAATACGGTGGTTTTTTCAAATACGACCGCACGTTATCCGACCGATGGAAATTAACCCTGCTCTACGATTACGACATTGATTATCTCGAACGCCAGTCGTTCCTATCCAACCACACGCTGTCCCCCTCGCTAACATACTATTGGCCACAAACCCATAACCATTGGCGACCGACAGAAACAACATTTGAATATCGATTAGAATTCCGCGACTTCCTCTTCCCCATTTCCAAGGCATTAGATCGCGACGGCATCGCCCACACCGCTTCGTTCACGCAGAGGTTTTCCTTCCCACTGGCAGACGAAAGCAAGTCCGGCTCACTAACGCTAGGCTACCAATTTGCATCCATAGCTACCCAAGGCACAGAATTCGACCGACTCACCCACGATTTTTTGATCGGCCTGGAGCTACCGCTTTTAGATTGGCGCGATCCGAAAAAATATCTTGTGATTCCAGATAAGGCGTTAACCGCCCACATCAACGCCCAGTGGCAAATAGCCGATTATCGTGAATCCAGCATTATAGACCGCGACGGCGACGAGCGTCATGACCTCATCACAGCCATGGGCGTCGTGCTGTCACAATTACTCGTCGACGACCCCAACGACGGCGAATTGTTCTTGCACCTCATATTCAATTGGTCAGATTCGGAATCAAACGTCCGCACCTCAGACAGATCATCACCCTTCACCTACGACAAAACTGTTGCAGGCTTCCAGATTCAATGGCGATTCTGATGGTTATTCCGAAACGAGCCGCGGGCTTCAGCCCGCGCGGAGTCAAGATCACCCATATGACTAAGGAGAGGCACCAATCATGGCTAAGTCAGAAAAAACAATCGTAACCAAAACAATCACCAAAGGAAAAAGCGGTACACGCATCTCAGCTGAAAAGTATGAAGCCTACAAAATGGCTTTACTAAAAACCATCCCGAAAACAAAAAACGGCATCGCATTTGCGGAGCTTCCAAAACTCATAGCCAAGCAAATCCCCAAGGACATGATGCCCGCAAAAGGTTCCGCCTCGTGGTATACGACCGTAGTCAAACTAGACCTCGAAGCCCGAAAGCTAATTCAAAGAATTGATGGCGTTTCACCGCAAAGAGTTAGGAAACTGTGATGAACTTGAGATAAATGGACCTTATCCTATTAGTGTATGACTATAAACGGCGGTCATGTTGATTAAACACTTTTATTCAGACACTAACTGTAACGGCCTGGTGGCCCACCTCGTTTCGAGATGGGGGAGTCGATGATCGAATGCAAAATACAGCATCAATCAACCGGACAGCCTCTCCCATTATTCATCTTTTAATTCCCCCAAAATTTCTCTATGTCATTAACCTGACGCTATCGTGATCATCGGCTCCCCCATGTCCAAAAGGAAGGACATGGGGCACCCGGCCTGCGGGCAGTCTTGTTATTAATTCTTTGCGTAGTGTTATATTAGTCATTGCGAAACTTCGGTCGTCGTAGCGGTGAGGCGGTATAACCAACTGAAGTCAAAAATGTTATCTACTTGACCAAGCTCTTTGATCGTCAGGAAATAGTCGCCCGCCACCTCAGCCGGCACGCTTAACATGTAACGACCCTCCGTGCCTGTGTCCAAGACCGCTCCCTCAGCTGTAATCGGCGCATCAAAATCACGATCTCCACAGAACAAATGTTGATCGGCGAATAGCTCTGCCTCATCTGGCCCAGTAACAGTGAAAGCCGCGCAATCCTCTTCACCCTGCGATTCAAGCGCGAAGACCAACATCTCACCCGGCCCTGCTGCAATCTTAAAGATGTCCAAATTTCCCGGGACAACTCTAGCCGTAACCGGCACGCCAACTTCAAGCGCGGTCGCAGTTTCCGTTGTGTCATTTGGTTCAAGGCTATCTTCCGGACGAGGAAACCTCGGACACCCACACATTGGCAAGGCAAGTAACGCAATGGCTAACATCGACGCGCGAGATCGTTTCATAGTAATACTCCGCATAGCTTCCCAGATTTTAGTCACGTAGATGGGGATGAAAGCCCGTTACTCCTAGGTTAGATTATCGAGCGTCGTCTCGAGACTAGCCCAGCTAACGCAAAGGAGCAACGGACATGAATGATTCTAAGGTATTTGTCGGATTAGACTAC
>JAJDDW010000044.1 GCA_029260115.1 Phycisphaerae bacterium
TGCTTGAGTTGGTCGTTTTCAGCTTTTAGTCTCACTCGAGCGATGGGGCTATTGACCGCCCAGCCACGGGTGTACGCTATGGCGTATTGGGCCAAAGCGATAACGTGAAGCATGGTTGAATTGACAACTTGCGGCCATCCCTTGGGTAACGGGAATTTAAGTGGACTTTTCTGAATTTTCATGTTGTCTCCAAGGGTATTTGAAGATAAACATAATAGCTTGAAAGGAAAACCTTTACGAGAAATCTGGAAAACATAAAAAACCGCTGGACCACTACAGTGACTATGCTGTTGAATTGTCTATCTAAGACCAAATGAAACTTGAGTGACGAGAACTCGTACACATAAGTCCAGAATGTCTTGGTGTTTAGCACCGAGGAACACCTCGCCGTTCTGCGGGGCCAATGTCACCTGTTGATCTCCTTGACAACATACTTACGCGGAAAGAATAATCGGATCAATAAGGAGAGAGTGTCTTGATCATGTCATGATCCTCAACGAGAAACATCTCAAGCGCAACCTTATTAAGTATTTTGATTATTATCACGAGGCCAGAACGCATCTTTCCCTGCATCGGATTTCACCGTTAGCAAGAGAAGTCGAATCGCCTGATCGCGGCGAAGTTTTCTCGATTCCACAAGTTGGCGGATTGCACCATCTGTATCGACGAGCAGCCTGAGTCCTTGTTTGCAGTATTCGAATTTATTCCCAACCGAAGGTATCGTCTGCGCGTTTGCACTATTTATGATGTATTTGGCCAATCGCAATTCTGGACATCATGAAATCAGGTGTTTTCTTTTCATATAGACAAGAATAAACTCATCGAATGATACCAATATCTGTCCGGATGACATTAATAAGTGGGACAGGGCTGGAATGTACTTGAATTGAAGTGGTGATTCTATTACAATTGTTCATACAGGCGTGTCATGAATTGATGCTCCAAATCATTGGAAGGAGGGAGCACGCGATGAACAGACTTGCAAAAGCTGTTGCAATATCAACCGTGATCTCATGCGTTGCACCATCATTAGCATCCGATCTTTTTCAGGCTTTGTCGAAAACTCAAGACAAAGTCAATTCACCTACCAACACTTCACTTGATATCGCTTCAGCGCCTTCGCAGTCTATTGATGATACTACGATCATAAGAAACAGAAAAGTTCATATAAACATGGATATACTCGATGCCATTAATGATACAAATGTTCCCGACCTAACCTTCAACTTGTTCGATAAAGTCAATTTTTCCGGTACGATCACGCACCGTGAGATCAAGGGTCCGGAAACACTTATTCTTGTTGGCCAGGTCATTGGACATCGTGACAGTTCGTTTTCGTTGGTAAGACACAAAGGAATCCTTGTTGGGAACATTCGCGCGTCCGCATTCGGCAGTTTTCAGATTCGTTACGTTACCAACGGTGTCCATGAGATTCGTGATATCGACGAGACCCAGTTTCCGCCATGCGGCACTGATCTCCGTGATCAGATCAAAGCTGTCGCCGCAGCACCAGCGCTCCAAAACGCGGGCAGTTGTGATGATGATGGTTCCATCATTGACATGTTGGTCGTTTATACAGAACAAGCGAGAGTTGGAGAAGGTGGCACGGCCGCGATGGAAGCGTTAATCGCCCTTTCGGAATTGGAAACCAACCAGTCTTATGCTAATAGTTTAATCAATAATACGCGAATCAATGTCGTACTGACTTATGAAGTGGACTACGTTGAGTCGGGCGATTCTGGAACAGACCGCGCCGCACTGACCGATCCAACGGATGGCTTCATGGATGAAATTCATGATCTACGTAGGGAATACGCGGCTGACGTTGTAGCCATGATTGTCAATGGCTTCGAGGTCTGTGGGCGAGCTTCGTTTTCAATATCAGCGGGCAATATTCCGCATCCAGAGATCGCTTTTAATGTAGTCAAGGCATCATGCTCAGCTGGCAATTATACTTTTGGTCATGAATTGGCTCATAATCAGGGCTGCCGACACAACCGAGAACGCGACCCTTCTGATGGCGGTGCCTTTTTGTACTCACATGGCTACCGTGAACCGGCTGGCTTATTTCGCACGGTTATGGGCGGTTTGGAAAGCGGCGTACCGCGTATCCAATACTTCTCGAATCCCAATGTTATGTTCGATGGGGTACCGACCGGCCTGCCGGGTGGTGACCCAGCGTCGGCAGATAATGCACAGACCATTGAGAATACGTCTTACAATGTAGCGAATTTCCGCCGCTCAAACGATTGCAACCAAAACGGTATTTGCGATGACGTAGAAATTGCCACGGGCGTAGCGCAAGACTGTAACAACAATAGTTTCCCGGATGATTGCGACGGCGATTGCAATGGCAACGGCTTCGCGGACGATTGCGATATTAACATCGGATTAAGCATAGACTGCACAAATAATGGTATCCCTGATGAGTGCGAATCCGACTGTAATGTTAACAATATCGCTGACAGTTGCGACATTCAGTCTGGTTTCAGCCTAGACAGTAACACAAACGGCGTAGGGGACGAGTGCGAACCACCGATTCTTTACGTTGACCAGAACGCCACGGGCCTGGGTACAGGAATTAACTGGTTAGACGCGTTTCTCAATCTTCATACAGCGCTAGATGTGGCAGCTCAATCCAACGGACTAGTTGAGGAAATCTGGGTGGCCCAAGGCATATATAAGCCTGCGCCGCCAGATGGTGACCGGCTTAAAAGCTTCGAACTAGTTTCAAGTGTAGGTGTTTTTGGCGGTTTTTTCGGAGGGGAAACAAGTCGGAGCCAGCGCAACGCGGCGGTAAACACGACCGTCCTAAGTGGAGACTTAAACAGCGATGACGGCCCGAACTTTGCCAACAACTCGGAAAATAGCCACACTGTCATCACTAGCTTTGCAATAGAAAATGGTGCTTCCACGATATTGGATGGCTTTACCATCACAGGAGGCCATGCATCCGATGCGATTTCATCTACATACTTCAATGGTGGAGGCATGAGTGTCTGGAACGGTAGTCCTACGATATCGAATTGCCTTTTCGTTTCCAATCAAGCTTATGGAGGAGGTGGACTTTACATTCATAACGGTTCTGCTGCGACGGTTTCGCGCTGCCGTTTTATTGGCAACAGTTCCATCAACCATGGCGCAGGGATTTCAGTCAGCGGTGAGAGTACGCCCACGATTCGGGACTGTGTATTCCTCGATAATCGTGACAGCTCTGTGGGCGCGGGACTATCGGCTACGATCGACAGCTATTTGAGTGTGTCGCACTGTACATTCGTCGACAACATGGCCAGTACGACTGGTGAGGGCGGTGCCGTCACCGCAGTAGCTGGTGCGAAGATCGATCTTGAAGGCTGCATCCTTTGGAACACTGTGCCCACAAGCAATCCCATTCTAGTAGCAAAGGGTGACAGCTCTGTAGTAACCATTCAACATAGTCTCATCCTGGGAGGTACCAGCGGTACTTCTTCTACTGAAGGCGGTGTGATTCTGCAGGGTTCTGGAAATATTGATGCCGATCCACTTTTGGCGCCGGACCGTATTCATATACTCCCGGGTTCACCTTGCATTGATAGAGGAGTCCTCAATCGTGACCCAATTGAGTTGGATATTGACGGCGAATCTCGCGTCCGAAACTGCATCGCAGACTTGGGTGCTGACGAAAGTGATTTCTTCAGCGATTGCAATAATAACGGCCAGCCCGATGCTTGTGACATCACTAGCGAATCGTCTAAGGACGTGAATCAATCAAATGTACCGGATGAGTGTGAATTGCAACTGACCCTGTACGTTGACATGAATAATTGCCCGAACACGGGCACAGGTACCGTCTTCGATCCGTTTTGCAATATTCAGACTGCTATAGACAGCGTGGATATGAACGAAGGCACTGGGGTGATCATCCATGTGGCCGATGGTACCTACACTGGTGACGGTAACCGGAATATTCAATTTGGTGGTCGCGCTATTGTACTTGTTAGTGTCAATGGATCTGAACAGTGTATTCTTGATGCGCAAGGTGTTTCCAGTGTCTTTAATTTTGACTCAGGTGATGTTCACTTGGTTATCATTGATGGATTGACAATAACAGGTGGCAACGCGCTTTCCGGCGGTGGTATCAATATCGATCAAGCAAGCATAATCGTAAATAATTGTCTTATCGAAGGAAACACAGCTACGAGCGGTGGTGGCATTTTTGTTTCCGGTGCGCAAGCAACCATAAGCAATTGCACGATTACAAACAATCAAGCCCAACAGGGCGGCGGTTTGTTTAGCCAGGAAGCGACTCTTCGTGTTGAAGACAGTTTCATCCTATCAAACATGGCGAACGGTTTTTCTATAGCAGAAGGCGGTGGGCTCTGGCTGGATGGAGGATCAACAACTGTCATTAATTCCCTAATCGATTCCAATTCAGCGGTGAATCAGTTTTCCGGAGGAGGTTTTGGCGGTGGCATGTATTTGAGGGACAGAACGCATCACGTCGAAAACTGCACGATTAGCCGAAATTTTGCTGGCGGACCCGGTAGCGCGAACCCAACTGACCGATTAGGTGGGGGTCTTTATCTAGATGTAACGCTCTCAGTTTTATCTGACGTAAGTATTAACAATTGTAAAATTCGAGAGAATATTGCACGCCGTGGTGGTGGCATGTATTCTCGAGCGGCAATAGCTACCGTAAATAACAGTACGATTGAAGACAACATTGCTCAGCTTGATGATTTCTTAACTGACGGCGCTGGCGTCAGTATGGTCAACGGTAATCTTCTTTTTCAAGACTGTGTAATACGACGTAACCGCAGCGTGAACGGGCAGGGCGGCGGGTTTAGTTGTGTAAATGGTGCGCTCGTTATCTCACAATGCCAGGTAACTGGCAATGAAGCATTTACTGTGGGTGGCGCGGTTTACAATAGCAGCAATATCGTTGGGGCCGGTGCGCAACTTGATCTTGCTGGGTGTACGCTGGCAGGCAATGTGAGTGGCGGGGAAGGCGCTGGCGTCTATCTGAGATTATCCTCCTCCACCGCTAGTCAAGTTTTCAATCTTTTTAATACTGTTATATGGGGAAATACCGGAACGGCTGTTTCTACTGAAGAAAATCAAATCTTTTATTGGTGCAACGGTGACTGCCAAAACATTCTCTTGCACAATTGTATAGAAGGGTGGACAGGTACATGGGGTGGCGTCGGCAATATCGGTGAGGATCCGAATTTTGTGGATTTGGACGGTTTGGACAATATCATCGGCACGGATGATGATGACTTGCATGTAAACGGTGGTTCTCCTGTGATTGATGCAGGCGACAATGCAGCTGTACCCTTCGGAATTATTGCCGACTTCGATGGTAATCCAAGATTTGCCAACGATCCCAGTGTTGTTGATACCGGCAACGGAATATCACCCCTTGTAGACATGGGAATTTACGAGGGAGGTGTTGACTGCAACGGAAATGGCGTTGCCGATCTTGAGGACATTACCAACGGTACCAGTCAAGACTGTACAGGTAACGGCTTTCCTGACGAGTGTGAACTAGACTGCAATGTCAATGGCTCGGCTGATTCCTGCGATATCGCCAACAGCGCTTCTACGGATTGCAATAGTAATGGCATACCGGATGAATGCGATAATACCAATTGCCTGCCTAGCGATGCTACTTGCCAGGACTGTAATGGCAATGCCATACTCGACGAGTGCGATATCGCAAACTGTCCTTCTGGTGTCGTCACATGCCAGGACTGTGACGGCAACGGCATCCCAGATGAGTGCGATCCAGACTGTGATGGCGACATGATGCCAAATGTCTGCGAGATTGCAGCTTGCTTGCCTAGCGATCCGTCTTGCCAAGACTGCAATAACAACGCTATTACCGACGGATGTGATATAGCGAACTGTTCGGCCGGGGACTCTTCATGTCAGGATTGTGACGGCAATGGTGTTCCTGATGGGTGCGACGCCGATTGCGATTCCGATCTCATTCCTGATAACTGTGAGATTGCTGGTTGTCCAATTGGCGATCTCTCTTGCCAAGACTGCAACAATAACAGCATTCCGGATGAATGCGACATTGCTGTTTGTACAGTTGATCCTTCATGTAATGATTGTAACAACAACAGCATACTCGATGAGTGCGACCTTACGAACTGCCCTGCTGGTGACATCACATGCCAGGACTGTGACAACAATGGAATTCCAGACGAGTGCGATTTAGCCACTGGTGCAATGGACATAAATGGCAACAACATTTTAGATCGTTGCGAGTTGTTTTCTTTAACAGCGAGTGGCATCACTAAAGACCGCTACCTATCATTCGATCCCAGCTCAAATGTGGAAAAGACGACAGCCATACGTGTAACGCGCACAGGTTCGTCTGCACCTTGGTACGTAAGCTGTTCACTACAAAATGCTGGTATAGATGGTATGCTTACTGAATTGTTGCAAGCACCAGAGTATTGCGAGTGGACGGACTCTGTGATCCACGTACGCGGCTGCGAGATTGTTCCGGGGAATGAGTATTTTGTCGAAGCCACTGAGGATAACGTCATTTTTTCGACGCCACTACAAATGTTCACAACTGCGCCTCAGGCCAATGCTAATCGACAATTCGGTGACCTGGTAGGCGGCTTGGCAAGTGGAACGTGGACGGCGCCGGATGGTATTGTATCCGCTAATGACATTGTAGCGGTGGTACAGAAATTCCAATTGCTCAGCTCGGCCCCGCATTTATCGCGCGTGGATAATGATGGCCAAACTCCAAACGGCCTTATATCTGGCAGCGACATTTTGCGTGAGGTAATTGCATTCGCGGGCGGCGATTTTGGATTTGGCGTAACGAATTGCCTAGTTGGTAAGTGTGTACCAAGTTGTCCGTAGCTCTAAGCCATACTACCAATCAATACATTGTGCGTCCAGATATGGCAAGCTTGTTCGGAAGGAGCCTTCGCGGTAGGAACCGCCATTTCGGGCGGCCCCCCGCACAGATCCCGGCGAGCGGAACTACCGCACCGGGCTCCTGCCTCAGGTCATAACGTGTAGGCGCCGTTCGGGAAACGAACATAAGCTGTGGTTGATGGCATCAAGACAACCACCGTTCGCATCGAACTCTCCCGACCAGCAGCCTGCCGTATTCGCTGGAGCGCGATTTGCAGATCAGGGGAATCAACGTAGGCACCGCCTCTTGGCTGTATCCGCAGTTTCCCGCTTCGTGCCCGTTTAGAGTCGTCCATATTCGCTCCCTACCCGGCACTGTGTCCGGAACCTGTTCCGCTTCAACGAAATCCCTTTGGCCAGCCCCCTTGGCTCCACCCTCTCCGCAAATTGCAACGCATCGCAGCCGTTGTTCGAAGGCTTCTCAGCTACTATGAGGCTGTCAGACTTCCCGCATCCGTACATCGCTGTCGTACTCCTTTCGGATTCCCAGCGCGGGCCTCGATGCCAGTCTCGGCCAGATGCGGGATCTCCCGGCTCCCGTGTAAGTCTCTTCCATGCGTGCGCGGGGTCTAGGACCACGCGGGGATGTTTCAGTTCTTCCGATAACGAGCTGCTCCGTGTTGCCTTCCGGTACTACGACGGCGTCGGCCCCCCGAAGTAATTTGACTTTCGCGGCTCAATACCCGGCCCGCATGTTCCCCTGTCAACGCTTCGTCACTGCTCTTACGAGCAGTAACGCATGACTCGGGGCTAGTGTGGTTCGCTACTCCTACTCCTTCACCTGACGGGACTTGCACCCGTGTGACTCACCGGATTTTGCCGGCGCACCGTAGTGTCCAAAAAAAACAAACGCGCATAAATGCCCCTTTTACAACGAGTTACAATTCGTCGCTTCTTCGCGTAGAATCGAATAAATGAAGACTTTTCAACCGTGCTAAACGCCACAACATTCTGGGTTGTGTGCTATTTTTAGTTGAAATTTTAGACGAACGGCCCCATATTTGACGGTGGATTTTCGACAATTCCATCAAACAAGGAGCCGTGTCATGAGTAGTGTCGTACGAATAGGATCGAAGAGCAAGGGTAAGCGGA
>JAJDDW010000045.1 GCA_029260115.1 Phycisphaerae bacterium
GCAAGCAGTGGGCCGGGGTGCTTTATGGCTGATTAGGGCGGCGATCATCGCCGTTAGCCGGGCATGGGGCTGGATGCGCGGGTTTCTGGTCCGCCGAATCCAATGGGACATTTTTTGGCTTCAGAAATTGAAATGGGCTACAACAGCTTAAACGCATGCCCACATCTGAACGATGGCTGAAAATGGGAATTCTTCAACAGGCTGCTAGAGGACACATAAACTCTACGATAAACAATCCACACGAATTCTGTGAATTTATATGGTTTTGTGCCTAATGGGTGACACACATGTTGGCACTCAGTCTAAGATTCTAGCATATTTTTGAATTTATTACTTGACACTCCACTGTCAGCAACATAATGGTTGTTATCATTTAGGGGGGCACGTTCTTTGTGCGCGATAATTTAAAATACTTTTGCCTTGGCACACGCTAGGTCAATTGCTGCTCCTAAATATAGATTGGTCATGGGTTGTTTTGAGAAGAAGCGTCCTTTTTTGGAGCGTATAAATATCAGTTAAAATCTAATTTACGTACTTTCTGATTGGTATGAAAGATGATTATCGATAAGTGCATCATGTGTCAGTACGGGTAATAGCGTGACCGGCAATAAAGTGATGGTGCAACTTTGAAAGAAGAAAAATGAGAGAGTTATTCGTTCGGATAATAGAGATATCTTAGCAACATCTAACGAGGTAGTACAACGGAGGGATTTGTGATGACAAAGCGGTCCACTGTTCTATGCGCGGGTATTACGATTGTGATGGGTCTATGCGCATCAATGGCCCAGGCTCAGGCGACGAGCGGGGTTGTGGTTGTATTCGATACGACCGGAAATTTACAATTAACCGAGTTGACTGAACAGATCGGCAAGATCAAATCTTACTTGGCAGATGAGGCGTTTTTCGCCCAGGATGGCAGTGTCACCGTAGGCTTCGTGGCCTACGGTAGGACTGGCGCAGTGGATCTAAACCTGACCGACCTCGACGCAACGAGCCTTGAGAACATCCTTTTCCCAGCATTGGATGCCATTGCTGCTCAGTTCCCGATAACCGGTCCGCCGCGCAAAAGAAAAGACGCCCTAGACGCGGCACGAGGTATGCTGTCGGCCCGAGGTTGGGCCCCTGGTAATCAAAACATCATTCACGTCGGTCAAGCTTGGACGCATCCTCAGCCAAATTTTATGGCTGAATTAGCCATTGCCGCCACGACGGAGCAGCCGATTACGAAAGTTGCCTTCGTTGACGATGGCAGTATCGCTACTCAGCAATTACAAGAGCAACCTTGTATTCTGATTTACGATCCGGTAACCGGTCAGTCGACCGCGCAGTGCGGTGGTAGTTCATGTACATGTATTGACGACGGTCTTTTCTGTCAAGTGGATGATTGTGTGGGGCTCACATGTATTCAGCCAGATAGAGACTGTTCTGATAGTAACGTTTGCACGGATGATGCCTGTGACGAAGAGATCGATGCATGCACTCATACTAAAAATACGATTGTCTGCGATGATGGCGATGCCTGCACTGATTCCTCCCAGTGTTCTAATGGAATCTGTTTGGGATCCAATCCCGTAAATTGTGACGACAATGATCTCTGTACTGAAGATACATGCGATCCGAATATTGGATGCGTGAACGCCCCTGTAATTTGCGATGACGGCGACATATGTACGAGCGACACTTGCGATTCAAATACGGGAGCCTGCACTTTTGTTGGCGGCTGTTGCGCTCCGGCGTCAGCAGACGACTGCAATCTAAACAACATTCTTGATTCATGCGACATTATCGCTGGAACAAGCTTCGATTCCGATCTAGATGGCCAGCCAGACGAGTGTGAGCCGGGCGTAGATGAAAACGGTTTCATTCAGCACTGGGCGCTCCGAGGAGGTTTCCTTGGCACTGATGTCCTTATTGATAAGCTGGTTGGTGGATGTGGGTATACGCAATACAACATTGAGCCTAACGTCGGTGACTACACGAAGGGGGCATCTTGGATTGCTTCAACAGCTCTTTTACCTATCGGAGATGGGAGAGCCGTAGACTTCACTGTATTCAACTATGTGAACTCTACCGCCTACGCGCATACCTACATTTACAATGACACTACGCGCAATGTAGTCGCCCTCACGGGAAGCGACGACGACTTCGAATTACTAATTGATGGTGTATTGGTTAGCAGCTCGTACGCAGGAGAGCGCCCCAGCAACCCCGACGATGATGCATCCAACGTTTTTGTACTGACTAAAGGTTGGCATCGGGTGATGGTGCATGTAGCCAATGGCAACTCTACAAGTAGCTGGAATTTCATGTTGCGTTTCCGAGATAGTGACACAACTCTCTTCCTGAACGATCTCACTGCTACCCGCTTTCGCGAAGAAATCCCTGCTGGTGAAGGTATGGCCATACCGAGCGATATCGCGGCACGGCCACCGGCCATTCTCGACTGGCTTGTGCTCGGACCGTTTGATGGTGGCGGTTGCGATTCGTCTTGTCTTGACGGTGATCCTGTAGGATGTGTGGGCGAATGTGTTAACGCTGTCGACATCCTCGATGTGGCGACTGGCGGTATCAGCCAGGAACGTGACATATTTCCGTATGAAGGAGAAGTGCAAGCTGGTACGACGGCGAGTTGGACGAGGTTGTCAGGCCCCAGAAGTCATGATTTTTCGAGGCCAACTGCTATTATTGACTTGAATGAGCATTTCGGATTTGACGGTGTATCTACTGGCCAGATGAATAAAGTCGCTTATCTGCATGCGTACATAGATAATCCTGCGTCTTGGTATTATGCATTCGTTGAATTATCTAGCGATTCGGCGGGCCAGGTGTTTGTTAACGGAACGCCGACGGTATCGTCATGTAGCTGCGCAGCCGGATACTGTGCCACTGGGATGACGACTTCCAACATTATCGTTCTTCGTCCAGGCCTCAACCGATTACTGATCCGCATGAACGGTACTTCAGGCGATTGGGGTGTCACTGCACGAATCATTGACCAAATAACAACCGATGTTCTTGGTGGAATTACGATGAGCTTGGAACCGCTGGCGGATGCAAGTATTCCGGTAGATCCCTGTGTTAGCGTGGCTGTTACAGATGATTGCGATGGTAATGGCATTACAGATACGTGCGACATGGCTGGTGGCAAATCATTAGACCTGAATGGCAATGGTATTCTGGATTCTTGCGATTTTACTAATAACCTTTTGTTAGACTGTAACGGTAACGGCATTGCTGATGCATCAGAGCTAGACGCAGTCGTAGATCCTTCATGTACTGCATCGTTCGCAACGATCTCAGTTACAAACACTGCGGACTTTAAAATTTCAGTAGATATGCCATTTTTCGATTCGATTGACGAGTCTGTCCAGGACCAGCTGAGCATCGATATGCAAGAAGTGATGCCTCCATTTGTTTGGGTTACTTGTCCAGTGAGGGGGACTGTGATGCGCGTAGTCACAGAATGTGAAAACTTCGCAGCTGATGGCGTCACATGTGCCGCAGGGAGTGCCTACCAGATAGGTTATGTATTGGGTGAGTACTACACAGCGCCAAAGAGCCAATTCGCTCAATCAAATCCGAAACCACATCGATTGGACGTTGACTCACAGGGGGCCGCTTGGATCTTGAATGCCGGGGTTCAGCGTAGTGAAAAAACGGGCGCCCTTACTGAAAGTCAGGTTTGTGCTAATCTTCTCAATAACACTTGTGTCGGAGGAATATCTGGTGTTGGTTGTGGTTCGATCGTAAAAGTAAATGCCAGATGTGTGGCTCAACCTGGAGATGTACTTTTTACCTCCAACGGATTTCCACTGGATTGGATAGACAACGGTAGCGATATAGATGGAGGCACTCTGTTTGCCACTGACGATTGTATTGAAATATATACGTTAACTTCTGCACGCAGCATTGGTGGCTCCGGAGTTGCGGTCGATGCCAATGACAATGTTTGGGTCGCAAGCCGAACATTAGCAGATAGCATAAATGGTGGTGCGCAGCCCGAAGCCAGGGTTTTACAACATCTTGACGGAGCTACCGGTCTGCGAATCCCTGTCTTCGATGATATGATGGGTAATGTAGAAGAGATTTTCTGTATCAAATGTGGCGCTTTCTCTGTCGGTGATTTTAGTGGTGGTTTGATTGATTCTGACGGTGTACTTTGGTTTGCTTCAGAAAACAGAGAAATTGAGGGGGCGATTATACGCTACGATACGAATGACCCCCTAGCGCAGCCATGTTGTCTGCGTGACCGTGGCGCCTGTGATCATGCTCCAAATTCTTGTAGTTGCTATAATTGTTATGATCAATGTGGAAGTTGCCAAGCACAACCAGGTGATGATTGCGTACCTTTTGGTTTCGACACCGCTAACTATCCACATGGTGTTGCCCTTGGCCCAAATGGGCATATTTGGATTTCAGAGGGTTTAGTTAAGAGCATTCAAAATGCGGACAAAGTCTATGTACATGAACTCAATCCTGCGTCGGGTAACTTCTATTCAAAGACGCATCAAAGTGTTGATCCTAATCTAATCCTAATCGATCCTTTGGCTCATAACTTTTATTATTCTAATTGTCTAACCGTTGATCAGTCTGGTGATGTATGGGTTGGGAGTCTGACGAATACAAGTGTTGTACATTATACACCTTCCGGGAACGGTTTAATGCGAGTTGTCGATGCCGACGCCTGCGGGGGTGTCTGTCCAGATGTTTCAGGGTTTGATGGTGCTCCGGTTTCAATGACGACAGACCGACTTGGATTTATTTGGGTAATCACTAGAAACAGCGAGCTCGCTCGTATCAATCCCACAAATGTGCCTGCAAGCATAGATTTTCAACAATCCCTTAATAGGACAAACGATGAATGCGTAGGTGGTGAGGATAATAGTGAACTTAAATTCTATTGGGATCCATCTTCGCGAGCTGTATGGTCAGTAGTCCGAGAAGGCCCGTATACGGGCACTGAGTGGACATCCATATCATGGAATCACGAGAGTTGTGTTACCGAGCATGTCCCGAGTGGCACAACGATGATGGTCGAGATGCGAGCTGCGCCAAACGAGATGCAACTCGCAGCCAGTCAATTCACCGAAGTTACAAATGGTGACCAGATTCCTGCAGGTAACTTTGGACGGTACATAGAAGTCCGTGTCACTTTCACCGGCATGACCGAACCGCTAAATACACCAACGCTTTGCGATCTAGAGTTAACTTATAGATGCAATGCCGACTGTAATGGCAATGGCATTCCAGACTCCTGTGACCTAGCTCCAGGTGAAACCAACCAGATTCCCGACGCTTGCGAAATCCAACCGGATATTAAGTTCTTTCCTGTTGTGAATGGTCAAATAGACGATTTGTTTGGTGTTGAAATTGCCATGCCTGTGAACGAATGCACTAGCGTTGGCATTGAAGGATCTGTTACTAACGGACAAGTCGTTCGATATGAATGGGACGTGACAGGCGATGGGCTTGATGTGGTTGGTGGCCCAGATGCAGTCGCCGTTCAGTTCATCGAAGACTGGGCATCGGATGGTAACGTCGCCCCATGTGTCTCGGCACCAACCAACATGGATTGCGAAAAGAAAACGGTAACGCTACGCGTGGTGGATGCAATGGGTTTAAGCCCTCAAGACTTTACCCGTGACATTGAAATTTGGGATACAGAATTAACGTCTGATGACATTAAGATCCAGGGGCCGACTTCATTGCAAGTGGGTACACCATACACATTCAAGGTATTAATCAATGAAATGTGTGACTCCATCGCGACAGTCGAGTGGGATTTCGAACATATAGAAGGTGGAGCTTTCACGGCTGACGCATCGGGTTCGATGACTGATTACAGTGAGATTGAATATACCTGGAGCTCTTTACCGGCACTAGGAAGCGTTGTTGCGGTTCGTGTTATCGAGGATGACGAAGATCCTATGGGAACAGGGCGTCCGATTGCAGTGCTTGATGTAAACGTGACAGATGTAAATCCGCCGTTCATTGCTCGCACGATGGACCTTGTTGTAGAAACACGCTTTCACCATCATCATCCGTTTGCATTACCCGCAACCGATATAACGCATTCGATGGAAATGCGAATAGTTAATCGATCTGCAACCGAGGAGGCACGGGCACCCATTTATGTTGGCTTTTCCCCTATTACTCCGACGAGTGCCATGCTAGCGACCGGAGATTTGAGCATGGGAAGTGGGCCGTTGCCTGGTATTGGTAGCTATATTGAATTTATTGCGGATGGCGCTGTACCGCTTGCGCCCGATGAGGCGTCTCCGTGGTATACGGTAGATTGGCTTGTTATGGAAGATGACCTGGGCGCGTTCGGATTTACGGCTGTCGCTTACACCGGCCAGCGCCCGCCGACTTTCGAGTTGGGTATACCACCCGTACCACAAGCGGTTGAAGGTGAAGTTTTCGTTTACAAGGTTAATGCCACTGACGCTGACAGTGATTCACTATATTTTGAGTTGGGAGATGTATCTAGTCTCTCAACGCCAATGACAATGAATCCGCTTACCGGTGTAATTACTTGGACGCCAGACCAAACAGCTGCTGACGGTAGTCCATACGCCATCCCGCTAATTGTCAAAGATGATTTTAACGAGCAATCACAGACGGACTTGCCCATTCAAGTGGCATCTGTCAATGTACCGCCGCGATTCACCACGACGCCAAAAACCGTAGCAATCGTTGGTGAACAGTATTCCTATCAGCCAATTGCTACAGATGATGATTTGACTATCCCTGACGTTGAATTCGTTACCATGCCCGGTACATTTTCACCATTTTTTCCAATTGTTTGGACGCCGTCAATTGATGATGCGAACTCAACATTCCCGGTTATCGTGAAGGCTTACGACAATGAGTTTGTCGTATACCAGGAATACGAGATTACTGTTCTCGCATGCACCACGGCTGAAAAACCTATCATCACGCAGGTAGAAGTCCCTAATAATCCGAGTGACGATCCAGTCGCGGAGGAGGGGCTTCCTTTCAGCCTGCAGATTACACTCAGCACAACACCTTCAACAAAGCCAGTGTACTATTTTCTGGATAGATCGCCGGACGGTATGACCATCGATATTGACACCGGCCTCATTCAATGGACACCCTCGTATCGATCACAAGGCGCGGAGGTCGTTCGCGTGGTTGCCTCTACTGACTCTGACGGTTACTTCGACTGCGCGGATTCAGAAGTGTTTAATCTCATTGTGAATGATAGACATACTGCCCCCAATGTCATTCTGGATCCTACGCCGTTCGCAACCGAAGGCGAGCATTTTACGATGTCTGAAGCTGTGACAGATGAGGATGGGGATTCGCCTCATTCGTTCGATCTTATTAATGCGCCTAGCGGCATGTGGGTTGAGCCGTATTACGGATTTATTCAATGGGATCCATCGCAGATAGCTGCTCAAAATTCACCATATGACGTTACCTTGCGCGTATCTGACCCTGCAGGATTTTGGGATGAAGAGAACTTCTCGTTGACTGTCTTTGCGGTTGATGTACCGCCGACCATCAAATCTTTACCGCAACGTTATGCCGTCGAAAACCAAGTATATTCATATGCTATCGAAGCCGAGGAGTTGGACGATCAAGTGCTTACATACGAACTCAACCCCGCGCTGAGTTACCCATCTGGTCTGATGTTCGATATAAATGACCCTCCCAACGTGCTTAGCTGGAAGAGTCTGCAAGCCGACCATACGGCTGCATTTTTCAGTCCCTACCCTGTATCAATCATCGTGTCAGATGGATTATTAACAGATGAGCAGGAGTTTGATCTCCAGGTTAGGGCAACGAACGAACCGCCTGTGTTGACAATAGGCGTTGATCTAATCAATTGTGTTACGGAAACATACGAAGGCGATACGTTTCGATTTAATTGTATTTCAGCGACCGATGAGGATAACGTGCCACTGGCAGGTATTGTACAAGACGCACTCACATTTTCGATTGTAGACCCCGCAATAGGCATGACCATAAATCCAACTACAGGCGAATTAGTTTGGAAGGTGCCGAGCGAGGTTAGCGGCGTTAGCCTTGGCACGGACCAGACGCTGACTTTCAAGGTACAAGTTAGCGATGGCACGGTTACATCTCCGACGAGCGACTTACTCATTACAGTTAAGGATCGTCATATATCGCCTGTCATAGTAGCCACGCCACCACTAAAAGTCCTTAAAGGCGAATTATACCACTATCAGATGCTTGCACATTCGGAAGAAGTGGCAGATTCTGCCCTTGTCTTTACAACAATTATTTCACCACCATTATTTGTTAGGTCAAACGGTCAGTCTGCTATGTCAAATTCGGGTTTCATAGGTTGGGAAACTGCAGTTGTTAGCCCTGGCATTTATGACATTAAAATTCAAGTTAGTGACGGGATGGTTCTGGTAGATTACGCCTTCAAGATCGAAGTCGTGGATAATTCATCGCCATACATCAAAACTGACCCCGCACCGCCAGAGTATGCAGTTGTAGGGACGACATATTTATTTAACCTGATTGGCGTCAACATCTCATCAAACCTTGAATGGCAACTCGTAACCGCGCCGGATGGCGCGTTGCTTACGCCGAACGTTTCGCAAGCTGAGATTAAATGGGGTCCTGGGGCAGACCAAATAGGCACGCATCGGTTCGCGGTTAGCGTGAGTAACGCGACCAGTCGCAACGAGTTGGGATGGAGCGTCACTGTA
This sequence comes from Phycisphaerae bacterium, assembly GCA_029260115.1. Taxonomy (GTDB): domain Bacteria; phylum Planctomycetota; class Phycisphaerae; order UBA1845; family UBA1845; genus JAJRPG01. The sequence continues at coordinate 8,709 of JAJDDW010000045.1, forward strand.
TCTACAGAGAGTTATCCGAATCAGAATCATGCACCACAATTTACTTCGCTTCCACTAATCAAGGGACGTGTGTTTTCCCCGTATACCTATACTGTGACCGCTGGTGATCCAGATGCTGTAAGTGGCGATGTGATTGCTATCTCATTATTGCAAGCGCCACACGGTATGTGGCTCGAAAAGTCAACGGATCAGTTGAATAATTCTGTGGGTAATGTGCTGCGCTGGGATAACCCTCGATTGGGTACACACAACATAGTGATCCGCGTCGACGATAGTAGGGGCGGTTGGGCGACACAAGAGTATCCACTAACCGTTTCGACTGACGGGATTAATTCTGCGCCTGTCATTTATTCAGTGCCACCATCCACTCAGCTTGTTGACACGCTGTATTCATATCAAATCAATGCGTTTGATCCCGACGAGGATGTTCTTGATTTTACGGTACTATCTGCACCTGCTGGTCTGCTTGAAAATTTAACGACGACTGGTCTTCTCGAATGGAAGCCTCTAGCTACGCAGGTTGGACCACATACAGTGGTGGTGCGCGCTGACGACGGTCTTGGTGGTACGGTAATCCAACGCATTGAGATCACAGTCTACGATAACACGATAAACCATAGCCCAACCATCGTATCAGTTCCACCGACTTCTGCAGTACTAGGTACGCCCTTTGAATACCGGCTAACGGCGACCGACTTAGAAGACTCAGCGAATAGTCTTACATATACCGTCCTATCGGGACCAGTGGGATTGAGCCACGATTCTTCCGATAGCGTATTTCCTGGCAAAATGATTTGGCCGGTCTTGACTATAGATGATATGGGGACGCACGATATCGTTGTTCGCGTTGACGATACGAAGGATGGCTGGGACGAACAGGCATTCAGTATTACCGTGAGTGACATCTCGATGAATCACCCGCCCGTGTTTGTTTCGACACCTCCAATATCTGCTGTCGCTGATATTGCGTTCATTTATGACGTGAGCACTTTTGACCCGGAGGGCGATGAATTATCTGTGAGGGTACTTGAAGGCCCTTCTGGCATGACGATGGACGATCCACTTTCCAGTAAGCTCACTTGGACGCCCGGTGGTTGTTTAAATGATGAGCAAACGGTAGTGCTGATGGTTGATGACGGTCATGGTGGTACGGCAACGCAGCAGTTCGATCTTAATGTCCAATCTAGCACCGCACCAACTAACCAATCTCCGATTATCACATCGCGTCCCATTAACCGCGTCATGACAAGCGTAGGTTCCGCAGATTATATTTATCAAGTTGCCGCGCTCGACCCGGACTTAGATGTTCTGATCTTTAAGCTTCTCTATGCGCCAAAGGGCATGACGATCGATTCAATGACTGGCCAAATTGATTGGCCCGCCGCATCGTTTAACGACGGTTCGCACAAGGTTGAGCTACAGGTTAGTGATGGCGTTGGTGGTATGGCGCATCAGCGCTTCAAATTGATTGCTTCTCCGGATGGCAGTAATTATGCGCCAGTAGCCACTCGAGTGCCTCCTTCTATGGCCACAGTAGGTGTGCCGTATGATTTTTCGATGGGTATTTTCGATGCTGATGATCCGTTGCTGGGGGGAATGTATTCGTTTGAGCGAATTCCCGCTGGTGCAGTAATCAATCCGTCGTGGAAAATTAGCTGGACTCCGATAGCCGCGCAACTTGGATCAAACGAGTTTGCCGCTACTTATACAGATGGTAATGGCGTAGAAGTCATGTTGGAATGGACTGTAACCGTTTCATCTTTCGGTGAAAATCATGCACCATCGATCACATCGATTGCGCCCGAGCGTGCGGATCCTGCAATGGTCTACACATATAATGTGGCAGCCAATGACGCTGACGGGGATGCAGTTGTGTTTTCGCTAATCGACGGACCGAATCTGATGACAATCGATAATCAGACCGGCCAGATCATGTGGGCTAGCCCAGTTGCTGGGACTTATGATATTACAGTTCGCGCAGACGATGATAACAATGCTAGTGACGAGCAGCGATACCGCTTAGCCGTATCAGCGATTTGTGATTGCAGGCCTCCGCAAATCACGTCGAAGCCGCCGACGAAGGTTGAGAAGGGCCAGGACTATGCATACAGGATCGAGGCGATCGCCAATGGAAATGGTACGCTTTCATATGGCGCTGATGCTATTATGCCTGCGATCGTACCTAACAACACTATGTACTTTGGGACTGGCGCTGATTCCAATGTCATATACTGGGACACCACGCTAACGAACAATGGAACCTACAAAGCAAAGATTCGCGTTTATGAGACGCCGACGTGTTTTACGGAACAGTCGTTCACGATTACAGTGTCTTCATCCGGCGACTTCGAAGCAACGCGAATCATATCGACTCCGATTGTAACAGCTGTTGCCTGTGATCCGGCGAGCGCCAGTTGCCCCATTCGAGATTATGTATATGAGGTGCAAGCCACAGGTAGTGGGGTACTACATTACGACGTGGCAATGATTAATGCCGATGATTTCAGTTTTGGTCCTGTCGATTTCGCATTTGGCACGGGGGCAGATGCAAACAAAATAATCTGGCCGTCAGCTTCTATTACGGCAGGCATTTACGACATTTACGTTTTCGTGGTCAACTATGAGACCGTGATGAACGTCACAGAAACAAGTGGTGCTACCCAATCGTATCGTCTAACGGTCTCGGGCAACCAGCCACCGCGAATTATCTCCGATGCGCCGCCTGTAGCTATTATTGATGGTACAAAACCATGCACTGACGTTTCACAGGATTACGTATACGAAATTAAGGCCATCGATCCTGATGATACTTCGTTGACCTATGAGGTACTAACTGCTCCCATCGGAATGTCGATGAGCGGTAACGTCTTGACATGGCAACATTGTAGCTTTGAAAACTCGGCCGGCCGGTATCCTGTCACGATTAAAGTGAGCGACGGCGAAGCCGCAACTATGCAGTCTTTTACTGTCGAAGCGGCTACGTGGGATGATTACGATAGGTATGCGCCGAAGGTAACCGTTGAAGTTGATCCTTTTGTAGCCTCACTTGGCCAGCCGGTCACGATCACGATCCACGCCACTGATGATACGGGTATTCCATCCAGCGAAGTCGATTTGCAGATAATCGCAGACGGAATTAGCGGCAGCAATGTACCCGTGCCGTTGGATTCGAACGGGCGAGCTTTCTACCCATATACGCCACCAAATACCGGTGGATACCAGGTCAGAGTCAGTGCCACGGATGGCAGCATGCCTGCCAAAACTGGAACAGGAACAGCGGATTTCTTTGTGCCGCGTCAAGCTGGTGAGCCTACGTTCCGCTTGGACATTTGTAGCCCTACACTAGACGAAATTATTACAAGCAAATCGCTTGATATCACTGGAATTGTAAACAGCGACGATTTCTTCAAGTATACGCTTGAGTATCGACTTATTGGTGAAGAGGATTATGTACTTTTCCATACAGGTTACGATTCTAAAGATAATGGTGCTGGTTCCTGCGATGGCACGGCTATGTCCCTGGGCATGCTGGACACCACGCAAATGTTGAATGGCATTTATGAGATATGGGTGCGCATCTACGACATCGGCGGGGACGTCCAAGGTGGCTACACGCAAGTTGCGATCACCAATAAGGTCAAAGTTGGCAACCTGCAATTGGCCTTCACCGATTTGGACATCCCACTAGCTGGCCTCCCCGTCACTGTCACCCGTAGCTACGACTCTCGCGATAAGCGCAAAGGTGATTTTGGAATAGGGTGGCAACTTGATGTGGCCACTATGCGCCTCGAAGAGAACGTTGGACTTGGGGAGGATTGGGGAATTTATCAGGCCGGCTGGACTGGGTGTTATGTGCAGCCCAATGGGCCTCGTTATGTCACCGTAACGTGGCCAGATAATCGCGTTGAAACTTTCAATCTGGAATACCGTTCAGATGTGGGTGGGAGTGCCGATTGCCAGGGAATCTACAATGTAAATGATGTGGTCCTCAGAAATACAGACGATTTCGGTTCCTCTATCAGAATGCTGGGCGAGTCCGATGTGCCGATTTTCAGCTCACAAACAGGTCAACTTACATCAGGTGGCGATATAGATGAAAGCCTATGGGAACCGTTAATATATGAACTAACAGCCCCAGACAGAACACACTATATATTCGAAAAACGTCCAGGTGATCGTGTGGCTAAGGTGTACCAAATAATTGACCGCAACGACAACACCCTTACCTTCCTGCCGAATGGTGTTAAACATTCCGCGTCCGACGATCCAAACGGCTGGGTTGTTAAGTATAATCGCGATCGACAAGGCCGCATTATAGAAATCCTCGATCCGATGTGGTTTGAGGATTCGACGAGAGGGACAATACGATATGGTTACGATACAAATGGTGATCTCAGCACCGTTACGAACCAAGTCGATGAAGTTACGACGTTCTTGTACAACAACGAACACAAGATGACAGACATCATCGGGCCGGATGGGCGCAAAGTCGCGCACAATGTCTTTGATGACCAAGGTATGCTTATCGCCCACGTCGATTCCGAAGGAAACTGGATTGAGTATGAGCACCGGCTTGGTACAAAAACTGAGGTCATAACCGACCGACTTAACCATCAAAAAATATATGTTTATAACGAAGATGGCAACGTCGTTACCATGACAGAAGACGTCACACTTGATGGTGCATCAACAACATTGACCACCACATTTGATTACGACGGTCGTGAAAATCAGATCAAGACTATTCTATCCGACGGTACGATTACTTCGGAAAATTTATATAACGACGAAGACAATTTGATTCGTTCGTGGGATATCAATCGCAATAAGACGGTTTACACCTACACGTCTGACAATCTAGTCAAGACCGTGACCGATCCACTCGGCTATGTGACGGAAAATGATTATGACAGCGATGGCAACCTTATACTTGTCACCCGCCGCAATCCCGCTGGCGACGATGAGGTTACTAAATATACCTATCTAAATGGTAACCGTATCACAGAGCAAGATTCACTTGGTAATATTACGCTCTTCGAGTACTACTCGTCAGGCATGCTCAAGCAGCAGACCGATGCGATGGGGAATGTATCTACATTTGAGTATTACTCTGATGGAAACCTGAAACGAGAAACTCGTCCTGCAGCCAACGGGTCAATCGCAACGACAGATTATGTCTACGATGGCGTTGGTCGCCTAATACAACAGACTGCCGCCTCGCCGGATGACATTGTCGAAGGCGTTTCTACAACAACGACTTACACACTCACCGGTAAAACGGAGTCCGTCACAACACCAGATGGATTGGTTACTTACGAATACGATCCTCGTGGCAATCTTGTCAAGACGAATTTCCATGATGCCGGGACGCCTGTCATAGGCTCCTCTCAGGAGACTGGTTACGATGCGGAAGGTCGCCAATTATGGTCGAAGGATCGTGACGGTGTGGTGACATCCACTGTCTACGACGAGTTGGGTAGAGCCGTCAGGTCATACTTACCAGATGCTACGCCGACGGTTTACTACGATGGCCCATTTACTGAAACGGTCTATGACATTCTTGGTCGTGTGGCAGAACACAGAGTTGGGGTTGACGCAACAACACCTACGGTGCTTGTTACGTCATACACCTATGTAATCGGGACTGACACAACGCCTGTCTCGCAGACTGTGAAAAACTTTGTCACTGAAAATGGCATGAACGTCCCACATCCGACTACGACGGTGTTCGATGCTAATGGCAATTCTGTAATGGTTACCGACGCGCGTGACAACGTCACACAGTTTGAGTACGACTTTGCCGGTAGATTGGTCAAAACGATCTATCCAGACAACCTATTCACCCAGGTCACTTACGATCGTGGTGGCCGGAAAATCGCCGAGCGTGATCGTGCTGGTTTGGTGACACAATTCGACTACGATAAACTTGGTAGGCTTACTTCAGTCACTGATGCGCAAATAGTGAACGGTCAGCCAGGTGTTACTGAGTTTACTTATGATGAAGCTGGTAATATGCTTTCCCAGGCCGATGCCAATGGAAACACGACTTCGATGACCTACGACGCGTTGGGGCAAATGAAAACCCGGACGCGGCCTGGTAGTCCGTTTTTCGAGTCATGGTCGGCGTACGATGGCAGCAATCGACTGACAGTGCATACCGATTTCAATTTCAATGAAACGACCCTCACATTCGGTAACGAAGGTCGGTTGACCACTAAGATGCTACCAGCCGTTGATACTACAGCCGCCTTCACTGTAACTTACGCCTATACTCCGAGTGGTCTAAGAAGCTCCGCCGGTGGCGAGATGTACAATTACGAAGAAGCGCCATCCATATCCCGTGGCTTACTCCGTGAAGAGACCAAGGCCAATGACCAGAAGCTCGTGTACGAATATGATGGCCGGGGTAATCGCACGAAAGTTAAGACCTACGATACCGTTACCAATGCATCGACGATGTTGTCTGAAACTGACTACGCCTACGATGAGCTAAATCGACTCGTCTTGGTTACGGATGAGCCGTTTATCTTGGGTACAAGCACGCCGAACCCGAATAAACGTGAGACTTCCTATGGCTACGACGCGGTGGGTAATCGCTCGCTCGTGAAGTATCCCAATGGCACATGTACAGAGTACAAGTATGACAATCTAAATCGTCTGACACAGCTTACTAACAAAAACACAAACGCTACCACTGGCGCTTGTGATGGTACGGATATCAGCTCTTTTGTTTATACATTAGGACCAGCTGGCAATCGCACGAAAGTTGTTGAAACGGTCGTCGAGCCGGGTGGCACTAACCGACAACGAACCGTGATCTACAAATACGATAAACTCTATCGCCTAATCAAAGAATCCGCGCAGGATAACACAGACCCGATTAGTCCCATGCTCACAGTGCGAAGTTTCACTTACGACCGCGTGGGAAATCGCATGAGCGAGACCGTCGCCACTAGCGCAGGCACGAAAAAGATCGTCTATACCTACGACGAAAACGACAAACTGATGGATAAGACGCAGACCGTCGCTATAGCCGCCAATCTTCAGTTGGAGGACTTGCCACATTACGCTCACGCTGCTTCAAAGCGTAATCATAGTGATGGGCCGAAACGCACTGCGCCGCCTTCCCGATGGGCAGGTTTTGGCCTGGGCAGTTTCGGCGTGGTAACGTTATGCGCATTCTTCGCGCCACTTGCACTACTGTGGCCACGAAGAAAACGCATGGGCAAAAGGCAACACCTACGCAGCCTAAAGATTCGTTGCATCGGTGCGATGATGATTTCGGTGATGACGATTGGTCCTGAGCGGGTGCTAGCGTTCCACCAACAGGCCATAGCCTACCGGGCCATGAGCGAGGCGCTCGTCGCGGCTGCGATAGCCCAAATCGGTAATGGCGATAAGTGGACCTATGACTACGACAGAAACGGCAACATGACGTCGCGCGTCACCCAGTCGTCCGCCACCACTGACACCTATCACTACGACGCTGAAAATCGTCTTGTTTCACGCAATGAGAATAACGTCCAACAGGTAGCTTACGGTTACGATGTGGACGGTATTCGCAGTTCCATGACTAGTAGCAGCTTGCTGACGACTTACCTCACGGATAAGAATCGTAGCTATGCGCAGGTGCTTGTGGAGACGGAAGACCCTACCGGAACAAACACGAAAGTTAAGTATACCTACGGCGACGATCTCATCTCGCAGGATCGAAGCGGGGTGGTTTCGTACTATCATTACGACGGCCAGCTTTCAACGCGGCAGCTTTCGAGTGACACCGCTACGATTACTGACACATACACCTATGAAGCATTCGGTGAGTTATTACCTAGTACCGGAAATACGACGGTCAATAACTACAAATATACCGGCGAGCAGTATGATCCGAATGTTGGTTTTTACTACCTTCGTGCGAGGTATTACGATCAATCCAATGGACGGTTTGCGACTAATGATTCCGTGCCTGGAAATAATTTGGATCCCGCATCACTGCACCGATACGCTTATGTAGAAAGCAATCCGGCCAACCGTGTAGATCCTAGCGGGCTAACTTCGCAACTAATCCGGGGCAAACTTGCGCATTGGTACATCCAATCCGTATATTGGCGAGAACGCCATAGCACGGCACCATGGACACAATTCTGGGGTAAAATTGCAGAAGCACCCATTCGCCCTCGAATTAATCTGGATGGCGTCCTAGTCGAAGGTCCAGTTGTTGGGTTTGCTGATATTCTAGATCGGTCGAGGAGAGAGCTCTATGAAATTAAAACTGGCAATTTTGTCCAATTTGGTCTTGGTCTGTTACAGCTCGCTGCATATTCTTCTGTATCCCGGATGCCGCCAGGAAGAACTTGGCCCGAAGGAATTCGGCATGAGCCTTTTTACGATGGGTTTATCGATTACTGGCTAGCGGCTCCGGGTATAATTCTTTACAAGGTGACTCAAGTTAAGCCAAGCACATACCAATGGAGTCTAACTCGTGGTCGGAGACTATCTCCGATTTGGCAATCTCCTTACTTTCAAAAAAATGCCGTTCTCGCAATAGGTACGGGTCTGAGCGTTGTAGCGGGGCGCTTGATATTGCCCTCGCTTGTAGCTCAGTTTGGAAGCCGACTTGCTCTATCTGTAGCGTTTAGAGGAATATTTTGATTTTTAAAAATAGAGAGCCAAAGTTGCACTGCAAAAGACAGCTTATGTTTTGAGGTAAATAATGGCAGAGGTGTGGAATAATTACGAATTAGACATATCAGAACAGAATGAAATTTTTCATGCAGGAGTATTAAAGGACTATACATTCGTCGTACAATATAAAGGTGCCTTATTGGCGGCACTTTCGATTGGTCACATGATGGAAGGTATGATACTAGCAAAGCGACTTGATGATGCCCGTTACTACGCAAAAATAATAGAAAAATATGCTCGGACTGCCATTGAGCGAGAACACGGCATGATATCGG
>JAJDDW010000046.1 GCA_029260115.1 Phycisphaerae bacterium
TGCTGGAGACGGCCTTGGTGCGACGCATCTCGCTACTCGAATCCGCCGTGACGAATGCGTATCGACTCATTGGCCAGCATGGTGAGGGTGTGAAGGGGATTGAGGCGCAGCGGTTTGGTTCGCTCGTGGTCATCAATGCGGTAAATCCATCGCCGCAAATGGACGAATCCTGGCATACGATTTCGCGCTGGTATAAAAATAGGCTGGGTGTCGAAACGGTATATCTTAAAAAGTCTGGTAAGCGAATTGAAGAAGGTGAGAAGACTGCTAAGCCATATGAGCAAACACAGATTTTGGCTGGCAAAGCGCTACAAGAACCGATTGCGATTCGAGAATACGATTTGCAATATCTGATTAAGCCGGATGCCGGGCAGTCGGTGGGGCTGTTTCTGGATCATCGCGAGAATCGACATCGCATCCGTCAGTTGGCTCAGGGGAAAAAAGTGTTGAATCTTTTCTCCTACACCTGCGGCTTTTCAGTGGCCGCGGCTAGGGGGGGGGCTTCGACGACAGTAAGTGTTGATTTATCTACAAGCTCATTGGATTGGGGAAAAGAGAATTTCGAGTTGAATTCTCTACCGACGCAAGGACACGAGTTTGTCACGTCGGATTCGTTCGAGTATCTGAAGTGGGCCAAGCGGCAGGAATTGACGTTTGACCTCATCATTCTAGACCCGCCAACTTTTTCTCATGGCCGAAAGTCTAAGCAGGATTTCTCCGTGACGCGCGATTTACACGATCTTGTTCGTCATGCGAGCGAAGTGCTTAATCCCAAGGGCGTGATTTTCGTGTCGACGAACTATCGAAAATTTACGCCACGAGAGATTAAAAATCACGTCAAACGTGGCTGCGGTGCACGCAGTATGAGCGTAATTGCTCAGCCTGAACTCCCGGTAGATTTCGCGAAAGATGTCGACCATTGCAAGTCGATCATCGTAAAGCTTGACTGATAGGCGCTGAGTTGTTTGTGCCGCTAATGTGTGCACTCGCTTATACGGTTATTTTGGTGAACGATTGTTAGGCGTCTGCTTTGATTGTGACAGAATGGTCGCTAGTAAAAACCCCCAATAAGCGACAACGACGGTTGCGACGATAATCCATACCACAGGCTGTACCCCCAATAAAAACTGACTCCCCATTGTGCATTACTGGTATATCATATGGCTGGTCGCGGGTCGATTTCCTCAATAACTTGTAAAAATATGCATTTATTGCGTTTTGGATTGAGAAAAGACATACGTCATTCCTACGCAGGCGGGATTCTAGAGCGAGGTGTATACTAGAGAAGCTGGATTTCCGCCTGCGCAGGAATGGCGAACAGTGAGCGGATAAAGACACAGGATTGTCTGTTGTGGATAGAGTTAACGATGTTGGCAGTGTTTTCTTAAGCCTCGGTTCCAATTTGGGGGACCGACTGGCGATGCTTCGCACTGCGATAGCTGAGATTGATGCGCATCCCAAAATAAGTGTGAACCGAATCCGCGGGGTGGCTGGGGTATATGAAACCTCTCCGGTGGGCTGTGACATCGGTCATCCATCGTTTCTGAATACGGCGGTGGGAGTGGCGACGGAATTGTCAGCAACGGTACTGATGAGTGAGTTGTTAGCGGTTGAGTCGAAGCTGGGGCGCACGCGCTCGTCACCCAACGTGCCGCGCGTGATTGATATAGATTTACTACTTTTTGGCCATCAGACTTGCGAAGATGATATGCTCCAACTGCCACATCCGCGCATGCACGAGCGTCGTTTTGTGTTAGAGCCATTATGTGAAATTGCGGGGGATGTGGTTCATCCAGCGTTGGGGCAGACGATTGTTTTTCTAGCTGACCATGCGCGTGAAAAGTATTCAGAAGATTTGCTTACGCGCGTTGGTGGACCGGAGATACTTTTGTGACAGCTAGAGCGATAATATTCCTACCGCTCATACATCGATCTATTCCATTACCTATTCTGATTTTGGTGGGGGAGCAAACGTCAGGTCTTGGGTTACGGTTTTATTGCCCGACACGCTAACCTTAGCGGAAACTGTGCCAAAAGTCTCATGCCACGCCTCAATAGTAAAATTGCCGTCCGGCATTCCTGACAATGTGAATGTGCCCTCCTTGCCAGTCACGTCAAAAAAAGGATGATTAAATACTGCGAGGTAGCAGCTCATCCACGGATGTACGTCGCATGTAATCTTGAATGGTGCTTCTGCTTTGAGTTTTAAGGTTTTCCCAATGAGATTCATGCGTGGTTGAGTGAAGTTGTATGGCTCGTTTACTTCTGACCAGAAAACGGGATTATGATTCGTGTTGTCGTTGTTAATGACTATCAGCGATTGTCCAAGTTGTCCAGCTAAAACATGAGGCTCAAATTGGCAGCCGAATTGAGTGAGGGTGAGGTTGCCTGGTTTGCGTGGGAATTTCTTATCGCCAAGCCCGCTCTTAATTGAGATGATGACATTTTTCAAAGTTAAGGAGTTACCATTCTTATTGATGATGACATTTTCAAAGTTGATTTTTTCTTTGACCATCGAGCAATTCGAGTCTCTGGATGTTAAGATTATAGTGTTGACATAGTTGTTAGGGTTGCCTTTAAAGATCATTTTCCCGACGATTGAATTTTGGCCATCGGCATAAGTCGATGATGGAGTGATAAGAACAATGTTGAATACCATGACTATCATTAGAGCTTTCATGCCTTGCTTCATCGGGTTTCTTCTCCAGTCCCTATTTTCGAGTTTTGTATTTGCCGACACTCCATCTACCGCGTATTAGCATAGCTGTCAAAGCTGTAGCTGTATTATAATACTCAATAATCAAAGCACTATGAAATACTTCTAATCTAGCTGTAACGCCGCTTCGATCCAGTCTAGCAGACGGTCTTGGTCGATGGTCATGATGTGGCCTTGGCCTGCTTCGATACTTAGTTCTGTGAGCGCACCGGCTTCGTCTAGTGATGCCTTGAGCGTGTCAGCGAATGCTCGCCACGTCGTATCATTTTCACCCACCAATAGCCAGACGGGTTTGGTGGCTAGTGTCGATAGTTGGTCGGTGTCTCCGGAAAATTCACCTGGCATCGCGATGATGGCTCTGAAGCGGGTTGGCTCTGCTAGCGCGGCGAGGATGACGCCGCGTCCGCCGTTAGATGCCCCGGCCAAGATGACGCGGCCCGCATCGTATGATATATTTTCGTCCATCCACGCAAAAATAGCGGGCAACATGTCGGGGGGGTCGTCCGCGAGGTCAGGCCCGAATACCTGCGGCGCTATCACGATGTAGCCGCGGATTTTCGGCGCGGTGTCCCAGTATAATTCCAGATTTCTATCGACCATCGCAGCGCTGCCATCGCCAGGAGGCAAGGTGAAGACTACCGGCCAAGTGGTGTTAGGGCTGTAGTTGTCTGGCAGAATCGTTTTAACACTAACGGTTTTATCCTGCCCGAAAGAAATGGACACCGAATCACTAACCACCCCAGTGGAAGTTTGCAAAGCGCATCCTCCCCAAGCAAGGCATGCGGTTAGCGTTAGGCATCGCAATGACGCAGCACGTAGTTTCTCTTGATATCGTGTTATTAATTTCTTACATGTCGCCATCGTTAACCCTCCGTAATTTTCGGTCGGTTTATTCAATTGTTATATTCAGGTCACTTTTCAGGGAGGATATGCCCTTTATGTAGTTTTGGCCAGTGAGATTTTCTTGAGTGCTTAGGTCACTAAATGCAGCGAGCCGCATGCTTCAGCTTGCGCGGAGGTTGGATGTATTGAATCATTCAAATAGTTGATATACGATATATGGGGCGTTGCGCAACCTGGTGTAGCATTAATTATAATTTTGTATTCGGATTAGCGACTTAGCTCCGTACAAGCTGAAGCATGCGGCTCAAAGCGTTACTAAGAGTTTTTCCCACGCGCGTTGTTCATTGGCTGGGTCGAATAGCGGGGCGAGTTCTAGGACGCGCGTGGTGAGCGTTTTCAGAAAATCGCTATCAGCCTCGGCTCGATGAATTATGGCAGCTAGTGCATGTTCGTCGCCGACGGGGAAGTAGCCGGGATAGTCTTCGCCGAGCAGGCCGATGGACCCGGATATGTGCGACGAGATAACAGGGACGCAACAGACGATAGCTTCCGAGACGACGTTCGCGCCGCCTTCCATAATTGAGGTGAGTACCATGAGTCGTGCGTCGGCCAATCGCTGCATGGTTTGTTCACGGGGGAGCGGTCCGAGCCATTGGTAGCGGTCATTTGTTTCCGACTCTAGTTTAGCGCGGCTAGCCATATCGCCGGAAAGGGCCGCGCCGATGTGCACCACTTGTATGCGAGACTTTTCCGGGAGATGCTTGACCGCGTCAGCGATACGAAAAGGATCTTTCACTTCGCGCAGATTTCCGATGACACATATTTCGAATAGATCGCTGCGTCTGTTCGACTGGTGGCTGGGATGTGAGACAGATTGATAAATCACGCGCACGCGCTCGTGCAAATGCTGAGGAAGTTCGTCGATGGCTGAGGGTTGTAGGGCGACGATGCGGGTGGCTAATTCTAAAGATGATAGCACTTGTGGGTCAGCTTGAAGATCGCCGTAGATGTCGGTGCCGGTCATCGCAACGATGATAGGATTATTGGGATGAATTGCCGCGAAACGTTCGATTGAAGTGGCGCATTTACCTGCGTGCAGTGCGATTAGCAGGTCGCACCATTCGCCCTCGTAGACCCGTCTCGTGCGCACATCGTGGCCTAGCGCCGATAGCATATTAGCCCATCGCTGGGCGGTGACGAGATTGCCGCTACATATGTCAACGGCAGCGGGGGAGATTAACGTGATTTTCATGGTGGGGGATTATGCGCGAAACAAACGGTGCTGGCTAAAGTTGATAAGGAGAACCATTGTATCTACCAGGTTGAAAATGTATCATATGGCCGGAAATTAGACGTTTGACTAGGGCCAGCAGAAATAAATTTTTCGAATTGGAGACGAGTCCGATGACAGACCACGCAGATCATGGCACATGTGCGGCGATGGGAGCTACGGGAGAATGGCATAAGAAGCTGGAGGCGTTTGAGGGGACGTTCAAGGCTACGGTAAAGATGTGGATGGGGCCTGGCGAACCGATGGTATCTACCGGCGTGATGACTAGCTCGATGGAACTCGATGGCCGCTTTCTCCAGCAGGTCTATAAGGGGGATGCGAGTGATGGTCCATTCCCCAATTTCGCAGGTCGAGGCTATTGGGGCTACAACACGGTACTCAATAAGTATGAAGGCTTTTGGATCGATACGGCATGTACATTTATGCAAACTGAATCTGGTGATGTGGATGAATCGGGAAAAGTCTGGACCATGATTGGTGAGATGCTTGACCCACAAAGCGGCAAGAATATTAAGAAACGATCCGTCATCACGCTAATCGATAACAACCGCAATTCAATGGAGATGTTCTTCGGTACGCCCGACGGTAACGAAGGAAAGGGTATGGAGATTCAGTATACACGGATTTAATGCGGGGATTAATTGGCCGTATGATTTCTACGTTGTAGCCACAATACAAGATTGGTAACTCCGCTCGGGCTAAAGCCACGCGGCTCGTATATATTTAAAGTCCTACCACACTATACCCCGCATCAACAAAGATGTTTTCGCCAGTTACGCCGGAGGCTAAGTCACTAGCAAGGTATACAGCCGTCTTGCCGACTTCACCGGCTTCGACGTTTCTTCTTAGCGGCGCTTTTTTGGATACCCAATCGAAAATTTCGTCAATACCGCCCACAGCCATGGAGGATAAGGTTCGTAGTGGGCCTGCGCTGACGGAGTTTACACGGATGCCAAATTCGCCTAACTCCGCGGCTAAGTATCTGGTGCTGGCTTCTAGTGCCGCCTTAGCGACACCCATGACGTTGTAGCCTGGGATGGCCTTTTGGCTGCCGTAATAGGTCATCGCCAAAATCGATCCGCCTCGGGTCATGAGAGGCTTAGCTCTTTTTGCGATGGCGACTAGCGAGTAGGCAGAAATATCCAGGGCCTGCGAGAAAACATCGCGCGGTGTTTCGGCGAACATGCCATGCTTGAGATAGGTTCGGTCTGCGAAGGCTAAGGAGTGGACAACGAAATCGATTGAGTCAAACTTTTCCTTGGTAGCTGCGAAAACGTTGTCGATGTCTTCGTCGCTAGACACATCGCAGGGAAGCACCCAGGGGTCTGCTACTTCAATCGCGCTTAAGGCTTTAAGTACACGGCGTTCGTTTTTTTCGCCGGGTAGATGCGGAAATCCGCAGGTCGCGCCCTCAGCGATGAAGCTCTTAGCTATATGGCACGCGATGCTGCGGTCGTTGGCGATACCGAAAATGAGGCCCTTTTGGCCATCTAGTAGTCCCATGATGAAAGCCTTTCGCTATAGGATTGTAAATTACAATCGTTTATTCGTTATGACACGCTGGTGGCGTCGGTTATTCGTCTCGATGTATCAGGCCGCATCGCAGACCTTTCTACCATTGGCCCTTAAATAAGACCACGAGCATTCTAACCTTATTGTTATTGACCTGCACGTTTCTGGCAAGGATTAGGTGTGAGTAGGTATTTACGTTGTATCATCGACACCCCATGTCCAAAATGAAGGGTACGGGCCACCCGGTCTATCGTTAGCTTGCGGGCGTTTGCACCGCACCATAGCGGCGATCTCGGCTGGCGAATTCTTTGATCGCGTGGTTGAGGTCTTCGGGGGAGAATTCTGGCCACAGTTTTTCGCATATGTGAAGCTCGGCGTAGCTGATTTGCCACAATAAGAAGTTGCTTACCCGAAATTCGCTCGCGGTACGGATGAGCAAATCGGGATCAGGTAGGCCAGCGGTATATAGAGAGCCGGTGATCAGCTGTTCGTCAATGTCTTTGGGTTCGAGCTTTCCGTCGCGCACGTCGTTCGCAATATCGCGGACGGTATCAACGATCTCATCTCTAGAGCCGTAATTAAGGGCTAGGCAAAGTTTTAGGCCGGTGTTTTCGCGACTGAGTGCTACCGTTTTATCCATTTCGTTTAACACCGAGTCGGGGAGTCCCGCCCGCCGGCCAATGTGGATGAAACGCACGTTGTTTTCCATGATCGTATCGCGTTCAGCTATCAAATACTGGGCGTATAATCCCATTAGGAATTCGACTTCCTCGCGAGGTCGTTTCCAGTTTTCTGTGCTAAAACTATAAAGCGTTAACGTATCAAGGTGCAGGCGAGCGCAGTGGGTGACGATGGTACGGACAGTTTTCGCTCCTTGTTCGTGGCCGCGAATGCGAGGCCAATTTCGCTGTTTTGCCCACCGGCCATTGCCGTCCATAATGACAGCGATGTGTCGCGGCAATTGCTCACGACGTAGGCCTAGCGTTGCTTGTGGGTCGATGGGTGGTTCGGTCATAGCGTCGTCAAAGCGAAGCGGGTTCGGGTACGTCAATGCAGTCTTTTAATGGACCACGTAGTAGCGTCTGTGAACGATCCGGGCCTACGCCTAAGATCGAAACGGGGGCACCGACGAGCGTTTCGATGTGTTCGACATAGTCACGCGTGGTCTGCGGCAAGTCTTCGTATCGTCGAACAATGCGTAAATTCTCTTGCCAGCCAGGTCGATATTCGATCACCGGCTCGCATTGCTCAAGCACTGCGGTGTCGGTGGGCATGGTAGTTAGCGTTTTTCCGTCATGGCGATAAGCAACACATACACCAACTTCGTCGAAGCCGCTGAGCGTGTCTAGGTGCATGATGGCTATGTCGGTAGCGCCGGTGATCTGACGAGCGTATCGACTGGCCACGGCATCAAACCAACCGCAACGTCTTGGCCTGCCCGTCGTTGTACCGAATTCGTTGCCCTGTTTGCGGATGCGGTCTCCGATATCATCTTTGAGTTCGGTAACGAATGGGCCTGCCCCGACGCGTGTGGAATAGGATTTAGTTACGGCGATGTATCGCGTTACGCAGGCTGGAGGAACGCCTGCGCCTGGGCCTATGCCATGCGGACCTGTACTGCTGGAGGTTACGAAGGGGTATGTGCCGTGGTCAATGTCCAGCAAAATGCCATTGGCCCCTTCAAACAAAATCGCCTGTCCTGCGGCTATGGTTTCGTGGAGAAAGTTTGTTGTGTCGCAGATGTTAGGCGAAAGTCGTTCTTTTGCGATAAGCACATTGCGGACGATTTTTTCAATGTCTAAACCGCCGTCGTCACCATAGATAGCCATGAGCGCCGCCGCCCGCTTTTGGGATAAATCACGCACGCGGGCTTCGAGATTTTTGTCATTGAGTAAGTCGATAAATCGGATGGCTGTGGTCCGCCGCATTTTGTCGGCGTAGCACGGGCCTATGCCTCTTGCGGTGGTGCCAATGCGTGTCGCGCCAGTGGCATTTTGTTCGCTGAGATTATCCTCGGCTTTGTGATAAGGCATCACCACGTGAGCGCGTTGGCTGATTTTTAGTTTGGGGGATACATTAATTC
This sequence comes from Phycisphaerae bacterium, assembly GCA_029260115.1. GTDB lineage: Bacteria > Planctomycetota > Phycisphaerae > UBA1845 > UBA1845 > JAJRPG01. Next base: position 8,446 of record JAJDDW010000046.1, read on the forward strand.
CGCGAGCGGCTAGCCCGTCGATTTCTTCGAGTAGCCCGATCGGGTCAACGACGACGCCTGGGCCAATGACACCGACTGCGGATTCGTGGAGCACACCGGTGGGTAGGAGGTGGAGCGCGAACTTTTCCTGACCTACGCAAACCGTATGGCCAGCGTTCGCACCGCCGTTAAACCGAACCACGGCCCGGAATGCGGGGGACAGTAGATCGACAAGCTTACCTTTGCCCTCGTCACCCCATCCCATGCCAAATACGCACGTATGTTGAACGGTTTTATTACTCATAAACTACCATCAATAATCCACTTAGCACCAAAACGTGGGCCTAGCACCGTCATGCGGGCATAAAAAAAGCCCCGCCCGGGGACTAATAGAAACTACGCACGCCCTTTTTCGTACACTAACGAAGCGATTTTGGGCTGTCAAGCACGTCAGAACATCACTATAGCCTGTGAGTTGGTTAAATATGATTGTATTTATGCTAAACATTGGCTCAATAGTGTTAAAATTGTTGCTATTATTACTATTTGTAGTAATATTTAGTGATTGATGCTATGGGTGCCTCAATCTATTTGCCATTGAAAGATAGGGAGCCATTTTATGAATTCTACAGCGCTTAGGAACTTTCTAGAAATACCTTACGACCAGCTTGAGGAGATGAACCTTGAGGCTAAGCAGCAGCGTATCGACCATGTTGATCCGGAGAAGTTAGCCGAAACGCGACGGAAATACCTGACAGACGAGAAGCGGATCAAGGCTGTCACGGTGTGCTTTACCGATCTTGAAGGTCGGTTTCAGATGTTGGACTATGACAAAAAATTCTTACTTAAAAATGCAGACAATTTGACGTTTGATGGGTCATCTATCCGTGGTTTTTCGGAAATTGGCGAGTCTGATTTGAAGCTGACCATCGACTGGCCTGCGTTCTATTGGCTGCCGGCGGATGTTTTTGGGCCGGGGAAAGTCATTGTATTTGGGGAAGCTCATGGCCAAGATGGTTCGCTCTATGAAGCAGACTTCCGATCCAGGCTCCGCACGCATGTCGAGCACATGTATCTCAATGATGGCGTGGTGATGCACGCGGCTACTGAAGTTGAGGGGCTTCTTTTTGAAGGCGTGGATGCGGAGCGAAAGTACCACGAAGCTGGGGCATTTTCATTTATGTCTACTGGCGGATATTACCATTCTCTACCGCAAGACCCGTTACGAAAATTTATCGATCAGGCTGCAGAGGTGCAGCGAGCCTTGGGATTTTCGAATGAGAAAGATCACCCGGAGGTCGCACCATCGCAATTCGAACTTAATTATGGATTTACAGATGCGGTGATCGCTGCTGACCAGATACAGCTTTATAAGCTGACGTGTCGACAGATTGCGCGAACCATGGGGTTGACGGCCTCATTCTTACCTAAGCCGGTGGCCGGGGTGAATGGCAACGGGATGCACTGCAACATCTCTATGAGCAAAGGCAATAAAAATCTATTTTTTGACGCTGATGGGAAAGACCGGCTTTCTGAGTTGGCGTTGGGATTTGTGGATCGAATTCTGAATAGCGCATCTGACATATGTCTGACACTAAATTCGAGCGTTAATGCCTACCGCCGCTTGGATCCAAATTTTGAAGCGCCCAATCAGATCAAGGCGTCTGCGACCAACCGTGCGTCGATGATCCGCATACCCTTGGCCAATGAACGGTCGGCGAGAATTGAGTTTCGTTCGGTTGCGCCGGACGCGAATCCTTACTTGGTGTTGTACACCTTACTGCGCACGGGCATGGAAGGGCCTGTGGCGGATTCGGCTGAAACTGACAGCAAGCGGTCGCGGACGCGTTTCTTGCCGGACAACATTTATGACGCCATCCGTATCGCGAAGGCCAGCCGATTTCTCACGGATATATTGGGGGAATGCAGCCAAAGTAAGTATATTGAACTCAAGCAAATGCAAGCTGATCGTTGCCCCAAAGCGCTTGGTACGCGGGTCAAACGAGAGGAAATCATGTTCCATCACGAAGTAACCAACCAGCTGTTGTGGAGTCAATTTTAAGGGATTGAGTTGTCAGCAGGCTTGCGACGTGCGGCGCTGAGTGTGTACTCGCAGGGCTAACGCTATATTCGCCTTCTAAATGTTTTCAAGAATGTCTCTGGGATGGGACGATAGCGATGGTGGCGGCGCTATCAAGTAGTCCCCCCAGCTACGGCGCCGTTTACGACTGGGAAAGAAGAGGCCCTCGGTCAGCAATGATCGAGGGCTTTTACATTAGCATGATGAGGCATGACACGCATAGGACGGACGGCGTTGGCCATTCGAATGGATATACCAATGACAGGTGGAAGACATGGGTAAGCTGCTACTCACCCATGCCACCCAGCCAGCTGTCGTTCGGCATCAACGCATTAGTCTAGTACATCGAAAGAAAAAAGTGGCGTTAGATCGTCCAGCGTATCTAGCGACCAAGCCTGCTTGAGAATCTTCTCGGCGGTTGCGTCTGAAATTACACCGTTGGCCATCCGCTTAAACTTGGCGATAACTTCCTCGTCAGTCATGGGATTTTCCGCATGGCCTCGTGGGAAATCGACGCGTTTGTTGGCTTTGGTTCCATCGGTACAGGTGATGGTGACGTCGTTGGGGATGCCCTTGGGATATCCCTTGTTAAGCTCGGCATTTTCTACGATTTTCGTTTTATCAATCAAATCTAGAAGAACCGGATCGGTGAGTCTTTCCTGTTTGAACGTATCAAGCGTTACATCGCCATCGACCAAAGCAGCTGCACAACAGTAGAACATGGAATGGTCGGCTGTTTCACGCGAAGTTGGACGAAGTTTTTCTGGCTCACTGCCAATAATACTGACGGCTGCCTCGAAGCTGCCGATGTGGATGTTATCGATTTCCTTACCCACGACCTGAGGCCGCAATTGTAACACGGCATCGATCGCAGACTGCGAGTGATATTCCGCTGGCCAGAATTTAATATAAGTTTTATCGATCATAAAGTCGCCTTCAGCGCCTAGCACGACATTCTTAACCCCGTGGATATTGAGCTGATTCATCAGCCCTTTTGGTCCTTCGAAAATTTCGTTTGGACCAGTCATCCCTCGACGGGCAAGGTCTGCGGCGAAGATGCCGTTTCGGCCTGCGTTGGAAAAAGCGCAGGCTTTCCAATCGGAAATCTGTCCGGTGCGGGTTTGCCGTGTGGTGATATTACAGACGCCGGCTAAGCCTAGCGCGTGTTCCATTTGATCTTCAGAAAGCCCCCACAACTTAGCCGCTAACAGCGCGGTGGACAGCGCACCATACGTGACATGATCCCATCCGCCTGCGCGAAGGCTAGCTGCGTCACATAGGCGACACTGAATTTCGTAGCCTATGACCGTAGCGAGGATCATATCCTTACCAGATTTTCGTGCATTTTGCGTGACGGCGACGGCTGCGGGTATGTTGTCTGAAGGGTGGGCTGGTTCCAAGCTAAGGTAGGTGTCGTTGTAATCGAGATAGCGAACCATCGCACCATTGGAGAACGCGGCCAATTCGGTGGACGTATTATGATTGGTTCCCCAAACCGTAGCAGCGGGGGGTGGGTCGTTGATAGCCATCGCCTTCGCGCGACCGATCTTAGCCGGTTGAGAATGATAGGCACCCAGGCATGTTGCGATCGAATCGATCACCCGCCGTTTCACTTCATGAACGGTTTTTTCCGGTAAATCTTCAAACTTCAAATTCGTGGCCCAGTTGGCCATCTTTCGTGCGATTGTCATGTTGCTCCTTGCTTTCACTTAGTTGTTGTAATGCAAACTTATCATATACCCCATTAGTTTGTACATTTGCCGGGTATGCGAAACTCCGCGCAGGCTAAAACCTGCGGCTCGATGAAAAAACTGTTATGACGGCGATGCTTCCTCCCCAACCGACTCAAGCAGCATTTCTGCTATGTCCAGTTGCTCTACGTCTTCGCGGTCTTTCGTGGCTAATCCGTCAGTTAGCATACGCATGCAGAACGGGCAGGCGCTGCTTACGCAATCTGGCTTAGTATCTAGCATTTGCTGCGTTCTTACTTCGTTGATGCGCTCGTCGCCGGATTCTTCTTCCTTAAACATCTGCGCCCCACCTGCCCCACAGCACATGCCTCGGTCGCGTGTCTCTTTTGGCTCTAGCACCGTCAGGCCCGGTATACTGCTAAGCACCTCGCGCGGCGGGTCGTACACTTCGTTGTGACGGCCTAGATAGCATGAATCGTGATAAGCGACTTTCTTTTCGATCCGTTTCGTTGGCTTGAGCTTGCCCTCTTTGACCAACTCAGCCAGGAAGGTCGTGTGGTGAACCACGTCAAATTTCCCACCAAAATCGGGATATTCGTTAAGCAGCGTGTTGAAGCAGTGTGGGCAGGAGGTGATGATTTTTTTCTTACCGGCTTCATAGCCATTGAGCACTTCGACATTGGCTGTGGCAAACATTTGGAAGAGATATTCGTTGCCCGCGCGCCTCGCAGGGTCGCCGGTGCATTGTTCTTCGTTGCCGAGAATGGCAAAGTCAACGCCGGCTTGTTTCATGAGTTTAGCCGTGGCGCGTGTCACTTTCTTGGCACGCTCGTCGAACGCTGGTGCGCAACCTACCCAAAATAAGACGGGCACTTCTGGATGCTCAGCAAGTCTTTTTATGTTTAAGTCACTCGCCCAGTTTTCACGCTCCTCAGCTGGGAAGCCCCAGGGGTTCGCGCTGGATTCCAAACCTCTAAAAGCTGTTTGCAATTCGTTGGGGAATTCGCCGCGTTCTTGTACGAGATATCGCCGCATGTCCACGATTTTGTCTACATATGTGATGAAAACAGGGCACTCCGTTTCGCAGGCACGGCAGGACGTACAGGCCCAAAGCACTTCGGGGTCAATCACGCCGTCGATCAAATCCTTATCATATTCCGGCGTATCGCCTTCTTCGGCTGGCGCACCATTCCCGTTGGCCTTGGCGGCGACAAGCGCATCGTCGTGTTTATAGAGGAAATTTCGCAGGTCCAACGTGAAGTGTTTGGGCGATAGTTTTTTTCCAGTCTTAGTCGCTGGGCATTGGTCGGAGCATCGGCCACATTCCGTGCAAGTGTAGAAATCCATGATGGACTTCCAACTGAATTGGTTAATTTTCTTAATGCCCAGTGTTTCTTCGCGCTCAAGCTTGCCGTCAATGTCTAGGATGGGGGGCAGTCGGCCTGGCGAATGTAAGTCCTGAACGAATATGTTTGGAATCGCAGTGATCACGTGAAAGTGCTTAGAGTGGGGGAGTAGGTTTAAAAAGACTAGGACCAGCATCGAATGAATCCAGAAACCCGCGTGTTTGATGAAAATCAAGGTGTCGTCAGATAATCCTTGGATGGTCATAGCCGCTAAGGTTCCGGCTGGCTCCCAGATTAGAAATTCAACTGGTTTAATGATTACCTGTTCGTAGTCGCCGAGTGATACTTCTTTGCCTTCTGTATAGTTCCATCCTGAAGCTTTAAGATCGAGTTCTATCTTTTCGTCCTCGGATCCCAAAACCGGCGGGGTCGATATTTCCATAGCCGCAAGAGGTGTTCCCAGGCCTTGCTTAACACCTTTAATGGGTGAATCTGGTTCGGGAGCATATCCCGTTTTTTTCGTTTCGAATTGACCTAGGGAGCCGTATGACTTTTTTTGTTTTACTGGTACAGGCGTACCTGCCGTACTATATCCCTGCTCGACTACCTCTGTGGTTCTTGCATCAAGCGCTACAAGTGCTCCATCATAAAAAACATCGCCAACCATCATTACAAAAATAATGCCGAGAATAACAAGGCCTTCGGTGCCGAGCGTCATGCGGCTAAGGCGTTTCACGACTCGAAGATAGGCGAAGACCATCGTGCCGATGAGGACTAATACGACGAAGATATCCTTCTGGATGGAGTACATCTTACCCATCGTGGTTTCAGGGCCAAGAATCCAGAGATTAAACGATTCGTCGAACCCGCGACCCCATAAAATGAGCGTGCGCTGTAGCAAGATAGCAAAACCAGCAAAAATCATGATATGGGCGGTGCCAGCGAGGGGATATCGCTTCATGCGCCATTGGCCAAATCCGTAGAACAGGGTGCGCCAGAGGCGTTGACCAATATTGTCGCTACGCTTTTCAGCCGTGCCGACCATCATCAGATTCCATCGTCGTCGCGCGGAATAGGCAAAGACACCCCACCCGACGAGCAGAAGTATGGTCATGAAAAGCGGACTCATGCATGGACCTTTCGTATGGGCCGTGCCGCGCAAGCGGTCGCCGACTTTTCAAAATGAGCTGCGGGCTTCAGCCCGCGCGGACTTTCGACAGCACATGCGTGCCCAACATTTTTTAACCCATTAACCACTGAATGAAACCTGTGAAGCATTTATGCGCTTCGGATGTCTAAGGGAACCGACCTCCGCGCGGGCTAAAGCCTGCGGCTCCTTAGAATTATCCTTTTAGTCTTTCGAATTCTGCGGTTAGCAGCGGTACGAGCGTAAACAAATCGATCACGCAGCCATACGTAGCTACTTTGTAAATCGGGGCATCAGCTTTCGTGTTGATACCAACGATTACTTTACTGCCGCGCATACCCGCGAGGTGTTGTATCGCACCGTCAATACCACAGGCGATGTACAACTTCGGCGTCACGACCTTGCCGGTCAAGCCAACTTGTCGAGAGTGAGGCTGATAACCTGCGTCGCAGGCCGCGCGAGATGCGCCAACCGCGCCGTCGAGCATTTCTGCAAGATCGAAAATGATTTTGAAGTTTTCTTCAGATTTCAACGCTCGCCCGCCAGCTACCACGATGTCGCCTTCTGTCACGTCTTTGACACCAGAACTTGTAGACACGACTTCCTTGCAGGTGAGTCGTTTGTCGTTGTCAGTTAAGCTGACCGCAACAGCTTGTACTTCTGCCGCTGCGCCGGCCTGTGGTTCTGACGCTGCGTAGACATTAGATCGAACCGTGGCTATTTGAAGCCCGGCGCTGGACAGTTTGAATTTCGCGGATAGCTTACCGGCGTATGTAGATTTTTCGGCTATCAGGTCAGCCCCTTCGATGCTAATATCGGTGCAGTCGATGGCTAAGGCTGCGTGTTTGCGGGCGGCGGTTCGTGAGGCGAGGTCGCGGCCCATAAACGTCGTAGGAATTAGCACAATCTTAGGCGACGCGGCATCAATCACGGCAGACAAGGCCGTGGTGTATTGGCTGGCTACATAACGAGCAAGTGATGCGTCCTCGACGGTATAAATTTTCTTAGCGCCGTAAGATGCGATGGTATCGGTCAAGCCGGATACACTGTCGCCGACCACGCACGCCTCGGCTTGCCCACCTGTTGATGAGGCTAGTTTGCCAGCTAGTGCTAGCAGTTGGAAAGAAGCAGGAAGAATTTTCCCGTCACGTTGTTCGATAAAGGCAAGTATATTACTCATAATTTAAACGACTTTCGCCTCCTCTCGTAGCAAGCGAACTAATTCCTTAGCCATCTCTTCTGGCTCACCCTCGATGAACTTGCAATCGGGTTTGGGCGGTGGCGGAGAGATGGATAACATTTCAGTCGCGTTTTTCAAATCTTGTGAAATGGAAAGATCACTTCCCGTGATAACCGAAACCGGCTTTTTCTTGGCCTTCATGATATTAGGCAGCGAAGGATATCGAGGTTCGACAAGTCCCTTTTCAATGGTTAACAGGACGGGCAAGTCGCCTTCGATGACTTCTTCCGCACCTTCGATGCGTCGGCGGGCGGTAAAATGTTTACCGTCGTCCGCAATCTCCAAGCCCTGCACGGCGCCGACGTGAGGCCAGCCGAGAAATTCCGCTAGTGCGGGTCCGACCGCGCCGCTATCTAGGTCGATGTTGTATTTGCCGCAAACAATCAGATCGAAGGGTTGCTCTTGTTTCTTGATCGCCTCAGCAAGGACATGAGCTGCAAAAAGCTCGTTTTGAGATTGAAACGACTCGTCGTTAATGTGAATGCCGGAATCCGCGCCCATAGCCAGGGCAACGCGGAGGGCCTCTGATGCCTTGTCCGGGCCTAGAATCATCGCGACGACTTCGGTTACGTCGCTACGTTTTTCTCGTAATTGAATGGCTAACTCGACGCCAAATTCGTCAAACGGATCGAGTACGAGCTTTAGCCCGTTGGCGTCGATGCCATGGCCATCTGCCTGTACTTTGACGGCGGCGTTGGAGTCGGGAACCTGTTTCACGACCGATAGAATTCTCAAGGTGTCTTCTCCTTTGCAGTGAGATTTTATCCCCAGTCGCCGCGCTGCGACTTGGGCCGGGTATCGTAACGAATTTTTACGATTTGTGCAGCCTCACCAGCCTGCACTTACACAAAATGAGGGCAGGTTTCGTGCCAGCGGGTCAATGATTGATGGAAAATGAGGCGTACTCGCTGGTTGCCACGCTGGAATCGGTCTGAATTACTTCAATGTTGGCCTTCATAGTGGTCAGGATTTGGGCCAGGAACCTTTCGTGTTCGTCGGGTTGCGCTTCCGCGACCATCTCGACCCGGCCATCTGGTAAATTGCGGACATATCCAGTGACCGCAAAGCTCCTGGCTATTGACTCAGTCGTATAACGAAAACCCACGCCTTGAACCTGGCCTGTGAAATACGTAGTGAATCGCTGTTTTTCTGGATTAGAATTACTCATCGCCATGTCTGTGAATAGTATTTCATAGAATGCCCGGATGGTTGGACGTCTAGGTGGCATGGGTGAGCCTCAGCTTTCCCGTGTCTTCGGAGCCCTATAATGCAAAAGAAAATTCCAAATATCCTAGGTGAATGCTACCACCCCTCGAACTACTGCGACATAGCACTACGGTTGCTGCTGACGCTGCTTAACCATGTACACTTCCCGGCCATTGTTTCTGTAGCAGACCTCGTCCATATAGGCTTTCATAAGTAGGAGTCCACGGCCACAGGGTAAAGGTAGGCGGTCTGGCTCGGTGCAATCGGGTATCGTATGAGGCTTGAATCCCGCGCCTTGGTCAGTAATGGTGATTTCTGCCCGCGTCTCGTCGATGGCGTAGCTGATGGTGACCGTTTTCGTCGCATCGTTCTTGTTGCCGTGTTTGACCGCGTTGGTTAGGGCTTCTTCAAGTGCGAGTTTGATGCCGAAAATGCTGTCTGGGGAATAACCCGCCTGCGCGAGTATCTCCACGATAGCTTGCTTAGGAGGCTGGATCGCTTGTAGATCGCTGGGGACTGTGCACACCTTACAGTCCGATCGGCTCTGACGATTTGAATCGGTCATGCCAGTACTATACTCGTCATTCGCACATCCCTGTAGCGTCGCTTTGACGATACGACACCAGGTCGTGCTATATAAACCGAGGCGCTACAACTAGCGTTTAGGTGAAACTATTGAGGGCCTTGCCGGTCGTTTCATGAATTTCAAAAAGTTTATTAAGCCGTGTGATTTTGAACACTTCATAAATCTGCGGCGATATATCGGAAAGTCTCAGCTGACCCGACTGCCCGGAAACAACCTTATTCAAGTTAATCAGCATCCCCAAGGCCGCGCTGGACAAATGCTCCACGTTCTTGAAGCACAGCAACAGCTTGATATTGTTCTGTTCATTTATGTGGGTGAAAATCTCATCCTCAATCTCGCGGATGGACAGCTCATCGAGGATTTTTCGGTCGGCAAACTCGACGGTGCTCACGCCTTCAGACTCGATGATGGTAAGATGTACCTGCGGCTCACTCATAGTTCTTGATCTCCGTGGAAATCCTTCGATATCTGGAAGTTTTCCCTTATGTTCACTAGAGTCTACTTTGAGGTGGGGGAGTGTCAAGAATAAATGGCCGGGATGATGCATCTGACGCTGCTGGCCTGCAGATTGCTGGGTTGTTAAGTCGTTGCGAGATGCGGAAGGTAGTTCAGAGAGAATAGTGAAACAAACGCTGATTATCATAGCTGTCGCAGGTGTATTGTTGTTTGATGTGGATTCGGCGCTCGCGTGGGGCCCGGCTACCCATATCAGCCTGGGTTCGTCGCTTCTCGATCAACTTTCGCTACTACCTTCTGGCGTGGCGCTCTTACTCAGTCGACATGCCCGAAGCTATCTGTTTGGCAACATCGCGGCTGATGTCGTATTCGCTAAGCGTCTTAGCCGGGTGAAGCAGTTTTGCCACCACTGGTCGACGGGCTTTGGTTTGCTCGATCGGGCGCTGAGTGATAACGACCGGGCTTTTGCCTATGGGTATTTATCCCACCTCGCGGCTGACACGGTGGCTCATGGTAAGTATGTGCCACGGCAAATTGTGCTCAGCGGCAATCGCGTCAATACGGGGCATTTGTATTGGGAGTTACGCGCAGACGCTACGCTCCCAAAAGAAAATTGGGCGAAGTTCGATGACGTACTCGACGATGAACACCGCGCACATCATGGCGCCATGTCGCTTCATCTGACCGATACGTTTTTGAGCTATAAATTGAATCGAATTCTTTTCCAAAGAATCAATAACATTTCGGCTCGCCCGATGTTCCGACATAGCATCAATATATTGAGCCATTGCTCACGTTGGGATTTGCCACAGAATTTGCTCACGGCTTATCACGGTGAGTGTGTTGATCGGATGGTGTCCGTCTTGTCTGAAGGGAAGCGCAGTGTGCTGTTGCGAGAAGACCCCAATGGCACGTCGGCGCTGATGAACGTACATGTCCATCGTCAACACGAAAGGCATCTACGGCGACGCGGCATAGCGATTTCGCGATTTCGTCAAGAAGCCTGTGCAGGTTTATCACCTACGCTGAAATGACGAATCGAGCGGAATTTGTAGACCCATTTTCCAATTTGAGCGGTGTTGGTTTGGGAGCGATTGTTTATAGATGCGCTGCCGCTGCCTGACGGGACGGTATAAAAAAAGGGCGACTACCGAGATCGGCAGCCGCCCCAATTAACTTCTCAAATCAACCGGCTATTAACTACGCCGAGGATTCGTTGGCACTTTATCGTGCCAACGATTCACTGCACCGGTGATGCCTCATCTCCAGCATCGGCTTCGGTCACGGTTGTATCCACGGTTGTATCCGTGGTCGTCTCCACGGTTGTCTCCGTGGTCGGGGCCATGACTGTGGTCGTGGCCGGGGTTGATCGCTGCTTAAACCCTTCCACCAACAATAGGAATGGATCGCCAATTGGCGCGACGAACAATTGGGCGTCGGTAAGAACGGACCTGCGTGGGATTGGGCCTAGTCCGTCAATATCAATATTACCAACAACATTGAACACTTGGTCCATGGCTAAGTTAATGAACGCGATGGCACTGAAAATATCAATCACTGTGTCACGGTTTAAGGCCTTGGTTCCATTAAAGAAGTCCGCTGGTGCAAACGCCGTCAACAGGTTTATGGCTGTGTTCGGACGGCCAAACTTAAATGCGTTCATGCGTGGTAAGTATTCCCGCGTAACCAACATCTCACCATCCAGTGTCGCTGGCAACAATGACCCGAAGTCGACGTCCTCATAGGTAATTTCGCCGCCACTCGCCCGACGGTAATACAAACGAATGTCTGTTGAGCGCCAATTACCTGGATCAAAAAGCGTAGGTCTAAATGGTGACGTTGTTTCGCCAGCATCTTCAATACCATTGGCATTGACATCATCAAAGAACGGGTCACGCGTCGCATCGAAACGGGTATTCGGGGCTTCTGTACCAAACACCTTGGCAAATTCCCTTTTGCCAAGAACGAGACCTTCGATCGTATTGATGTCGATAGTGATTGGCGCAGCGCTAACGACTACGCCTGGCGTCTCTGCTGGCGGAATGGTTCCGTCATCTGGAGGCGGCATTGTGCCATCGCCTGGAGGTGGCATCGTACCATCACCTGGAGGCGGTGGAGGTGGCAACATGCCCGTTGCATCAAATTCATTGAATACGTCATCAATGAACATGCCCGTATCATCGAATGAATCAAATTCGTCAAAATCGATTTCATTGAAAAATTCTTCAAATCCTTCGGGTAATTCCATTTGTACGCCAAAGAAGTCCATCGGATCGTTGTTGCCAGCGTCCTGGCCCGTGTCTTCGTTGAACAGACCGAAGATGCCAGTCTCTTCCGAATCAGGTAGGAAGGTCAACAAAAATCGACCACCTGGGTTAAACGTTGCGATACCCGTTTCTGGATTATAATTCACCCGTGCTGGCTTAGCTTCAAAACCTACGCCCGTAGCCAACACAAACAGATGCTCTGTAGATCCGCCGAAATCGTCGGGACCAATGCCACCGCCGCCACGGCCATCGAATGAGAAGTCATTCTTGATGATTGGGATATCGATACCAGGATAAAAAGTGCCAGATTCAGAAACTAGCGACGAGAACGGTAGGCCATCGACTGGCTGAAAAACGGTTTCGTCAAAGATGCTGGCGATGGCTGGTCCGCGGGCACCGTGTAGGAAGCGGCCTGTTTCACGGACCAAGAATTCTACCGTGCCGTCATCTTCTGTGAATGGAGAAAAACCTAGGTAAAATTTTCCTTCGCCGGCAGGATTAAAAGTAACACTCCCGATGACGCCGTCTCGCGAGATTTCTACGTCAACTGTAACCGCGCCAGCTACTTCACCACGGAACTCGTCGCCATCAGCTAGAACAAAGAACGAGCTAGGGCCTGAGTTGTTGAATGGCAAGTGAGCGCGAGCGCCACGGATATTGCCTGTCACAGCGCCAATGCCTTCCAAGCGAGCAGCAAGGATACCTTCAAACATACGCTCGAAAGTCGGGGCGACTGTGCCCTGAAGCAGGTCTTTAATGAGCGTTCGAATACCAACTTCAGCCGCTTCAAATTCAGCTTCATCGTTTACGCCGACGAATCCAGAATCAGACAGTCGAGAGAATAGTTTTTGAATGTTCAGGGCTTTACCCTTGCCATCTGCCGTTTCAAACACGGTCAGCGGTGGGCCGAAAAAGTTTGGGTCATTAAGGAAATAGGTCAATCGTCCACCGAGTCCGCCGTCAATGTCCGTGAGTACGGCGTGCAAATCGCCAAGTGTGATCTTGCGACCTTGTGTTTGAAGGCGGGCCATCTGAACAAGGATGTGATCGCTAAGCATAGGCTGACGAGGCAGGCTGCCTTTATCTTTGTTTTCAAGACCAAAGTTACGATCCGGTTCTGAAACGCTGTTAATGTAAATGATCGCACCTGCTTCAGCTAAGCCTAGATCGCCTAGATCACCAAGTGATCCGGAATCGAAGAGGGCCAGCAATTCATCTTGTAGCTCCGGCGTTAACCTATCAAGCAACGCGGGGTCCAAATCTGTTGGAATTTCTCCGCCAAGTGCGGCGAGAAGCTCGGGTGATAGGACAGGAAGGCGATCCATTCCCATCATGCCTGCTCCGGTGGATCCAAATTCACCAAACAGCGCTTCTTCGGTCGTTGTGGAAATGCCATCGAGCAGACCTAGCGGAGACAAGTCTACACCTTGAGGAAAGTCGATAATAGGGAAACCAGCTCGCAAAAATACTTCAGCTACTGAAAGTGCCAGTGCTTCGGCATTTCCAGCTTTGAAGGCCCCTAGGTTTCCTTCAACGATTTGCATACCAGCTTGTACGCCGACAGGAATCTGCTCTTCGAAAATCTTAGCTAAGTTAATTTGAATCCCATCAGCACTGTCGAGAATTTCATCCAATGTCAACGTGTGGTCGACGCCTGTGTCTTCAAATAGAGATTTGTAAGCTTCGGTAATTCGTTCGACGACAACGGCTGGGCTTATGGGCAGCTCGTCTATATCGATGCCTTTTTCTTCAATGATAGCGCGCAGGCGGGCAAGAACAACGGTTGTGAGTGGGTCTGCTTGCACATCGGTGAGCTCGCCGCTCATACCATTTTCGTCAGCAGCAATTTGAACACAACTCTCGATGTCGCAATCGCCATCCTTACCGATGTCGCCACAAACGGTAAAGTCTGTACCAACCGGCAAATCGTCAGCCGAGAATGAGCCGTCAGGGCCAAGCGGTACTTCGCCAATGGGATTACCCTGGGGGTCCATCAAGTCGTTACCGGCTAGGTCTTTGAACGTCACACAGGAATTTGTGGTGTCAAAACTGGGAGGCACTTCTTGGCCAGCGGCTACGGTTGTGATGGAGGACTTGGTGCTTTGTGAGTCTACCAGCTTGCCGGAAATAGTTCCATCGAAACTTAGCGGTTCGCCAGTGTCACCCGTGCCAGTTGTTCCGCCCGTACTAGAAGTGGTGCTATTGCAACCTGCACCAGCCACAGTCAGTACAAAGAGTACCGCTGGGATGGATAAAAAAGCCAACCACGATTGCCATTTTGCCTTAGTGAAATTCACGATTCGTTTCTCCGTTTCTAAGAAAATAGGTTGATAACCGACAGCGGATACGTAAATGACGCACCTTGTCCCGCAGTGTCGGCTGACGCCCAAATGACACTCGATGAGCAGAGTATCGATCGATTGTTAGTGTTACTTTGGTTATAGGAGCAAGTGATGAACGCGCGTAAACTGCTGTATGAGGACTATCCCCTTGAAATTGCCGGATGGTCCGATAATCATATCCGGTAATTAAAATGAACCGCCAAGATTCGGATAGGGCAGTACTTCAATCTTTAGAAATCGCTATGAAGCGTCTTCGAATGTTGGGCGCCACTTATGTCCAAAAGCAATTTTGACACTAACCAGAAGCAGTAATGACAGGACGAGTAGGCCCCATGTGCTTACAGTGGGTACATTAGAAATACAATTACCGAAGACTGCATCATCGGCTCCGGGACAGATGTCTTCGCAGTTTAGAACGCCGTCGCCATCATCATCTCCTGTGTCAGCTGTACCGCAACCACACATGCCAGGCTGAATTTTGTTGGGATCTTCTGGGCATTCGTCGCATTCGTCACGCAGGCCATCGCTGTCGGTATCTGGTGTATCGCATGTTGAATTTATGCCGAAGAACACCCCACTCAAATCTGTACATTCCAAGTCGGTTCTAATACGGCAAGATGTGTCGGTACAACAGGCCCCCAATTCAATTTGGCAAGAATTATTACAGCCGTCGCCCGAAATCGTGTTGCCGTCGTCGCATTCCTCGCCAGGATCAATGTTGCCGTTACTACAGATGCGTTGGCAGGACAGAGATGTTGGCATTGTCGGCTCGTAATCCATATCGCAACTACACAGAGTGCAACCAAATCCTCCATCACACTCCTCGCCTCCTTCAATGTCGTTATTGCCACAGATTAACTGGCAGTCCATAGATATTGGAGACGTAGGTTCATAGCCGGAGTCGCAAGTGCATTGTCCGCAACCAACTCCGCCTTCACATTGCTCGCCCAGATCAATGCTGCCGTTGTTGCAAGTCGATGTATTTTCGTACCATGTAAGCGAGCCAGCGCCAGAAACAAATCTTCCGGCGACTACGTCTGTGTCTCCGTCGCCGTCCAGGTCAATACCGAAAACTGATTGAGCTGACTCAGACGTATTCGCGATCACCCGTTGAGTGAAACTAGGAGGCGATCCGCCGTCGTTTTCGTACCATGTAATCCCTGCACCACTAGTAGGCGTAGGAGCGGCAAGTACATCGACATCCCCATCACCGTCAACATCCTTAGCACGGACAGAACGGTATCCAGCGCCGGTTGTAATCAAGTTCTCGCTGAATATTGGAATGGTTCCTCCATCATTATTGAACCAAGAAATCTTACTTAAAAACGAATAGACGATATCTGTATCGCCATCGTTGTCCATGTCGGCCGAATCAACTGATTCTACCTGGGCGAGATCGAATTGAATCCTTCGTTCTATTGGGAATTGTGGTGGCAAACCGCCGTCACTTGGATACCACGCGAGCGTGTTTGTGTCACTGCGAGCAGCAGCTACTACATCCGTATTTCCATCATTATCTAAGTCTGCCGCATGCACACTCTGGACGTTGACGAAATTGTACAAGATATCCATTTTGGTAAAATTGGGGGGTGAGCCTCCGTCATTCTGGTACCACGCGACCTCATCAATATATGCGGTTGCTGATAGGATATCCATGTCCCCGTCACCGTCCATGTCAATTGCGAATACGGAATCGATACCCCATGGGCTAATATGTATCACCCGCTCTGTGAACATTGGGGGAGAGCCACCGTCATTTTCAAACCACACTACCGTACCGAAGGATAAAGGCGTGCCCCAACCAGAGAGAACGTCTGTATCCCCGTCGCCATCTAGGTCTATCGCAAACACTGAATTGGTCTCAGTTGTGGCGTTTGCAATCAACCGACGGGTAAATGTTGGTGGTGAGTTACCGTCGTTTTCATACCAAGTCAGCCTGCCAGTATTCCTAGTTACTGCGAGTATGTCGATGTCATTGTCGCCGTCCATATCCACCGCGAATATCGAGATAGTCCTATCTCCACTGGTCGCGATCGTATGTTCTACGAAAGGTCCGCCAGCAGCTACGGCGAGTCGAACCCCGGCTAGATTTATGACGATGGCTACGAGAAGTATCAGTGCCTCGCCGAACGGCGCTACTATTGTATTTTTTTGCTTCACAACTTCCCTCCCCTAGGCGGCAAAACTAAATTGTTATTCGATCTGCTATAGCGCCACAGTAGCAGATTGTCACTTGAAGACGAAGTAAATTGTGTGGGAATTAGGATGATTGTTAAGAATATCTGTTATAAGGCTAATGGGAGCTACTTCTATTGCTATTCGCAAAAAGTTAAGTTTGAGTTTTCCTGTGGCAGATAAAGTCCAGTAGGGCTGTAAAGTAGGTTTGGTTGTCGTTCTCAAATTCCAGTGAGTGTCTGGCCTTTTCGTAAATCGTGATGCGACTATTTGGCCAATCTAGCTGCTTGAAAAATGACTCGGTCTTGACATTATCAATAATACGCTCGTCACCAGCGAGGAAAACGTGATACGGGACTGGTGGTGATTTTGATAGTTTGGCGCAGGGTTTATCCATGCGCCTGGAGGCCAAGTAAAACCCGGCTGTGCAGTGGCGAAGTGTTTGCTTGTCGGTAGCGATGTACTGCTGCCACGCAGGGTCTAACGTGAAAAACGCCGGGTCATCTAAGGGGATGCGGAACGATTTTTCCCTTTCATAGATCATAGCCATCGCGATGCGGCCCATCTCTGCTTTGCTGACGCCAACCAATGGGAATAGGCCTGGAGTGACTAGGCTTAGGCTTGCGACGTCTTTAGGGTCTGCGATGTAGGCCATGGTGGCTAGCTTGCCTCCCCAACTAATGCCAACGACGTGGTGAGTTTTCGTGCCCGATAGGCGTTGCAACTCATCGCGGGCGACGTGGGCGTCTACGGTGAGTTGGTCGGCTGATACGGCGTGCCCACGCTGAAGCTGGTTTTGTCCAGCGCCTCGGCGGTCAACTTGAAGGACCGCGTAGCCTGCTTGGGCGAGCATGCTGGCGGAGGATTCGTACCAGCCGCAATGGGATTGGATGCCATGATGGTACAGGATCGCCCCACGTGGCGACCGGCCTTGTGCGGGCCAATAGCGGGCGTAGGCGTCGTATCCGTCGTTCAGCGTGACTGTGATTTCCTGGTATTGGCTCATTGCGACACATTGTACCTTGAAATTGCGGGCGAATCACGTCATTGATTTATAAGGCATGGTCATGAACCTGCCTGTACTATTTTTACGTCAACAATCCAGGTTTTTTTCGACGTCTAGTGTTAATGTTGAACACTAGATATTGTTAATGAGCGGCGGTGGAATTAGTGTTGATAGTTGAGGCAGGTCAACCTTTTGCCTGTAGGCGAAAGAACGGTCCTTCCCTACGGCTGATATGACGTCGCTAACCTCGAACGGGTTTGTGGCTCCGCACGGGCTTAAAGCCCGCGGCTTGTCTGTTTCTTGGAGTTTTAAAAGTTGGGCTTGGATACGTTGAAACAATTACTTTCGCAGCAATTGCGGACTGACCAGTTGCTGGGGTTACGCTCCGTGCCTTTGGTTTGGACGGAATCCTCCGCGAATAGGGACGATCTTTCGGCTGGACAAGTTGCTAGAGGCGATTCAAGGCCATCCGTTTCTTCGCTGGCCCACACTGACGATGCGTCGCAGATCGAGCGTTTGCGGGTGCTCAATGATACGCAAGTTAAAAGCTGTACGAAGTGTTCGTTATGCAAAGAGCGTACACAAACGGTGTTTGGCCAAGGTAACGCATCGCCGCGATTGGTCTTTGTCGGCGAAGCGCCGGGATACGAAGAGGATCAACAAGGATTAGCTTTTGTGGGGCGGGCTGGTCAGTTACTCACGCGCATGATCATCGCTATGGGGCTGACGCGCGAAGAGGTATTCATATGCAACGTGCTGAAATGTAGGCCACCGCAAAATCGTGATCCAGCTGCCGAAGAAATATTGGCATGTAGTCCATATCTTCGCGATCAACTTGAGATATTGCAGCCCGAGGTCGTTGTGGCGTTAGGCTCACCAGCTTCGAAGACCCTGCTCGGTACGGCTGATGGGATTGGTAAATTGCGTGGACGATTTCATGATTTTTACCTGTCAGGGCATCCGGGCGATGGCCCAAGTGTGCCTTTGATGCCGACGTATCACCCGGCGTATTTGCTGCGCAGTCCGAGTGAAAAAGGGAAAACGTGGAGCGATCTGCAGATGGTTATGTCGCGTTTAGGTTTGACTCCGCCCAGCGGGTCATAGCACCATAAAGGGAATTATTTTTTGGCGATTCATCCCACAGCTATTATCAGCCCCCAAGCGGAGATCGATTCCTCAGTGGAGATTGGTCCTTATTGCGTGATCGATGGAGATGTTCGGATAGGGGCTAACTGCAAGCTATATCATCAAGTATATGTAACAGGGTGGACGGAAATAGGTGAAGGGTGTGTTCTGCATCCTGGCGTTATCGTTGGCCATGAACCACAGGATACTAAGTACAAGGGCGAGCGCAGTTTTTGTCGGATTGGTCAGCAGACCATTCTCCGCGAGTTTGTGACTATCCACCGGGCCAGTGGCGAGGACTTGGAAACGGTCGTGGGGGATAGGTGTTTCTTGCTCGGCGGTAGTCACGTTGGGCATAATTCCAAGGTTGGGGACGATGTTACGCTGGTGAATAATGTGTTGTTAGCTGGCCATGTTACGGTTCAAGATCGCGTAACTATGGGTGGGGCGGCGATGGCCCATCAGTTTTCGCGTATCGGCGAGTTGGCTATGGTTAGCGGTTTTGCACCGGTGCATATGGACATTATCCCTTTTGCACTCACCGATTTGCGAGGGAAAATTGCTGGCGTGAACCGGGTTGGGCTGAAACGTTCTAATCTGAGTGAGGATGAGATCTCGGAAATTCGAGAAAGTTTCCGAACCCTGTTTCGCTCTGGCATGGGATTTGGTGAGGCGTCCGTGGCGGTCGTGGAAAAGGTCAAGACGCCGGCAGGTAAGAGATTGGCCGATTTTCTTGGCGCTGAGAGCAAGCGGGGGATTGCAGGGTCTTCGAGAAGTTAATGCCGGGGATTAAACGGATTTACGATGGATTGGTGACGGTGTGTTTGCGAGCGTTCTTCCCCCACTCTTCGAGATTACTCGAATAATGGGGCATCCGCGCGATGTCGTGGGTGGAAATCAAGCTTGGATTAGCCGATCTGTTGACATGACGGGGTTGGTCTATACATTGTTCCGTCTGCGGTTAGAGGGCTCATAGCTCAGTTGGCTAGAGCGCGTCGCTGATAACGACGAGGTCCCAGGTTCGAGTCCTGGTGGGCCCATAAGACCTAAGTCCCTGGCATTTTCTGTCGGGGACTTTTTTTATGTGCCGACAACCCTCGCTTTGGGCGTCATTGTTATTTTGGTGATTAAATACATCCCGAGTGCGCGTAGGCTCCCTATGAATCAGAGTCTTCATTCGCCCGCCGCTCGTTTTTATCGTCTTACTTTCGGCATTTCTCCGGCGTCCAGGCGGGCGAAGTATTTTTTGGATGCGCGAAGCACGTGTGGCGACAAGATCAAGACTGCGGGCAAGTTGAAAATGACCATTAGCCCGGTTGTTGCGTCGGAGAAATCGTACACGGTTTGAAATTTCGGTAAGGTCATGCCCAAAAACACGAAAATGACGAAGACAAACTTAAACGGCAATATCGCTTTCGGGCCTAGTAGATACTCCGCCCCTTTCTCGCCGTAGTAACTCCAACTGATCATCGTGCTAAACGCAAACAGGCAGACGCCGAGTGTGACAATGTATTTGCCAAAGCCCTTAGCCGTCGTATCAAAGGCAAACCCCGTCATCTCTGCGCCGGCGATATCAAGATGCACTATCTGACCAACGACAATTTTCTCACGCACATCCGCGCCCAGGTCCGCAAGGTTCAATGTTACCGATTGTAAGTCTACCCACCGCTGACCTTCGCGTTTTTGGACGGACTCGATCGGCACGGATTCTGTGGCTAGCTCTTGACCCATCTCGCGGACCGTGTGCACAGCTAGCGAACCAGTCGCATCCACAATGCGATCCAAGTAAAGCGCCTCCATTTTTTCTGGCATTTCCTCGCCACAAGTAACAATCGCGTGATTGCCTTCGATCTGCGTAATCGTACCCACCGGCGGACGATTCCACGTGCCGCTCATGAGCAATACCAACGCGCTCATCGTGCAGATGATGATGGTGTCGATAAATGGCCCGATACCAGCGACGATGCCTTCACGAATAGGTTCGTCAGTCTTAGCGGCGGCGTGGGCCATCGCTGCGGAACCTTCGCCGGCTTCGTTTGAAAAGCACGCCCGCTTCATGCCCCATTGAAACGCAATCCAAACTGACACGCCCGCACAGGCCCCGCTCTCAGCGGCTGGCGTGAAGGCTGATTTAACGATGAGGGCAAGGTAGTGAGGAATCTCGGACGCGCTGAGCACAATGACGTACAACGCGCCGCCGACGTATAGCAGACACATAAGCGGCACCAGCGTGGCCGCGACACTACCGATGCGTTTGATACCACCGATGATGACCATGGCTACTAAAGCTGAAACGACGACAGCGGAAACATTTCGGCTTACGCTGAAGTGCTTATCTAGCATGTCTGCGACGTTCCACCCTTGGAACATATTCCCGCCGCCAAACGAGTTGAGTACGGTTGAAGCTGCAAAAAGCACGGCCAGAATCTTAAACAACATCCATAACGGATTGCCTCGGCTGCGCAGCGGTTCGACCAAGGCCTTTTGCATGTACCACATGGGTCCACCGCGAACCTCGCCCCGCGCAGTGGGGGCAGTCGCAGGTTTATTCGTCTTTTCTCCTTTGTATTTTAGCGATCCGGACTCCGCGTCAGCTTCCATAGAAGCCGGCGCGGATGGATCGGGAACGTCGCGTACATCCCGGTACATGACAGCCAGCGAACATTCCATGAATTTTAGTGCCATGCCGAAAAAGCCAATGACCCACATCCAAAATATCGCTCCGGGACCGCCAAGCGAGACCGCCACGGCTACGCCGGCGATGTTTCCCAGGCCGATGGTTGCTGAGAGGGCGGCGCACAGCGCTTGAAAGTGATTGATGTGACCAACGTCGTCCGGGCTGTCATAATCACCACGCACGCAGGATAAGCCATGAGTCAGGATGCGCCACTGGGCGAATTTACTGGCGACGGAGAAGATGAATCCGCAGCCTAGGAGCAAAAAGAAGAGGTACGTGGTCCATACCCAACTGTTCAACAGCGTCGTGAATTCTTCAAAGCTCATCATATATAGCTGACTCCGTAACGTATGGAAAACATCAAACTTAACCCCTGGGCTATGATGAATCAACTGTTGGCATAGCTTGGAATATTCGCATAGACTAAATTGGACAAAGAAATCAAGATTTTGGGCCTGACGAAACTTAGTCATGAAGAAAACGGCTGAACTGAACCTACCCGATAAGGAAAACTGGGGCTCACGCCTTGGTGTTGTGCTGGCTGTCGCAGGCTCAGCTGTGGGTTTAGGCAATTTTCTTCGTTTCCCTGGCACCGCAGTCAATAATGGCGGCGGGGCGTTCATGATTCCCTACATCATCAGTTTTCTTTTGCTCGGCGTGCCTATTGCGTGGTGTGAATGGACCATTGGTCGACTCGGTGGCAGGTATGGCCAAAACAATGCACCGGGCATTATGTTCGCTTTATGGCGACGCGCTCCAGCGAAAGTTATTGGCACGCTGACAGTGCTCATTCCGGTGTTGGTGTATCTGTACTATGTGCTGCTAGAGGCGCTATGTCTGAGATATGCGTACGAATTTTTTAGCGGCGGCTTCGCGGCAACATTTAAGCAGGCGGCTGACGCGGCAGGTGGCGTTGACGTTAGTAATGCCATTACCAGCGCTTCTGCAACTTTCGCCGTAGAATCATTTGGGATGGCTAAGAACGGCTCGATGTTCGGAACGGAAATGCTTTGGTATGTGCTCATATGCTTCGCCTGCAATTTTGTCATCATCTTTCGCGGCATCACACGGGGTATCGAAACTTTTTGTAAGATAGCCATGCCGCTGCTGGTTTTGTGTGCGGTAGCTATTCTCATCCGCGTTTTGACATTGGATAACGTGGTCGATGGCCGCACGATTGGTTCGGGGCTGGGTTTCATGTGGAATCCTGACTGGGCCAAGCTCCGGGAGCCTGAGGTGTGGCTACGGGCGGCGGGGCAAATTTTCTTTAGCCTAAGCGTGGGTTTCGGATTAATACTATGTTATTCGAGCTACTTGCGTTCTGATGATGACGTGGTGCTATCTTCGTTGAGCGCGTCTAGTACGAACGAATTTTGCGAAGTTGTTTTGGGTGGTCTGATTATTGTCCCCACGGCTTTTCTTTTCCTCGGCCCAGGCAATACGCCGGCTAGCACTTTTGCTCTCGGATTTTTCACTGTCCCAGCTATCATGCACTTCATGCCCGGCGGGTCCATATTCGGCGGTATGTGGTTTGGATTGCTATTTTTAGCGGCGGTTACATCCTCCATTAGCATGCTGCAACCAGCCACGGCTTTTCTTGAAGACGGCTTTGGTTTGAAGCGTCGCGCTAGTGTCACTATTCTTTCGATGTTCACGCTCGCGGGCGCGTCTTTGGTGATGTATTTCAGCGAAAACGTAGCGGCGTTAGACTTTACCGACTTCTGGTGTGAGTTCATGATGATATTGGCTGCGCTTGGTCAGGTTATCATTTTTGGATGGGTGATTGGCGCTGAGCGGGCTTATGCAGAAACGCGGCGCGGGGCAGATTTGAAAATTCCATCGTTTATGCCGTTTATGATTCGTTACATTACCCCTACGTTCCTGATTGTTGTTTTGGGCATGTGGTGTTACTTCAATGGGCCAAATAAGCTTAGGCAGATGAGCCCGAGCTTGCAGGGAGACTTGGCTGTTCGCAGCATATATGAAACTGCTATCACGGCCCACTACCCGGACTTGGATGCAGACACGAATGAATCAAAATTCTCGCAAATACTTGGTGAAGATGCCAGCATCCCGGCATCTCTTGATTCATTACCGACTTGGCTACGGGCTGTAGAAGGAGAGGCTGAGGCGGCTCGCATCCTCGCGGAGCGGACGGCTAGTATCGGGCGATTTGTTTTTGTAGCCATCATTATCTTATTCTTGTTCACACTCGGTTTAGCGGACATGGCCTGTCGCGGTCGCATCGGGGAAGTTATCAAACAAGCGGAAGATGCTGGCGTCCAATTGGAGGCAGCCACATGATTTGGACACGAATTTTAGCACAAACAGACGGACTTAACCCGGCAGGTTGGACGATGTTGGTCGGCTGTGTGGGTATGGTTTGTAGCTTAACTATATTTTGCTATTACAGAATTTTGCGTGATCCAAAGCCGTCCGAGCATCACCATGCCCCTTTGGAAATTGACCGAAAAGAAAGCGATTAGCGAGTTGGTTGCATGCTAATCCTGATGGGTTTCGAGGCTCCGCGCGGGCTGAAGCCCACGGCTCGGCGGGCAAATACGGATGCTTATCTATGTGCCGGATTTATGCCTTAACGCATCATAGCCACGGTCGCCGCCGAGGCCTTTTTCTGTCGGATAATTTTGCGACTGCCAGCCGGGATGAACGACTTCGCCATTGAGGTTATGACTGCCGCTGAATCCGCCAAGCATGTTGCTGATGTGTAGATACCCAACGGCGTGCATCATATTGGCTGCTATTATAGATCGTTTCCCTGAACGGCAGCCGATAATGACATTTGCATATTTGGGTACATTCACGAGGACAATATCAAGAAACTTTGTGTTTTTTATTTTCTTTCCGGTGGCTGCATCTTTGATGAACACGGGGATGTTAAGTGTGCCAGCGGGATGGCCAGCCTCAAACTCTTCCACGGTGCGAACGTCAAGAAAAATATGTTCACGATCGCTGTCCAGTAAATCCTTGGCCTGCATCACGGTGATATTTTGCACTGGTTGTGGCTGCCCGTTATCGCTGGATTGCATGTTTACAGCATGATTGCCGCTCGCACAACCAGCTATAGTTGTCGCCGCGCAGAATAACGTCGCCGCCATCAAGCCCTGAAATATTTGCTTCCTTACCATCGCGGAGTATCCTTATTGTTTAGTACAATGGAACCAATTTTATGCACGCTGCGCCGACAGACATTAAACTTAAGCGATCCGAGGCTATTCTGGAAGTCTGTTGGTCGCCAGAGGGTGTACGGCTATATCGCATTCACGCGATTCGGTGCGCCTGCGGTTGTGCGGGCTGCGTAGACGAAATGACCGGTGCGAAAATTCTCGACCCCGCAGCAGTCCCAGAAGACATAGGCATCTCCCAAATGAAGCTAATTGGCCATTATGCGGTGCAATTTACATTTACCGATGGCCACGATACGGGTATTTACTCTTGGGACAGACTTTTAGTTATACCTACAATATGAGTCACCCAAGTGTGCCATCTGGCAAATTCAGCTAAAAAACATCGAACGAATTCTTCTTGTGAACCTCTCGTCGTTATGCCATAATAGTGCAACGGCTGGCCGAGCATATCCAGTTAAGACGTTGTCGATCCATTTGGGGTACCAGCGTCGCACTATTTAAGGAGAAAGTTATCGTGAGACGATTAGCCCAAGCCATTTGCATGACAGTACCTATCCTATCCATGTCGTGCGTAAGTCATTCTCAAAGTGCGGTTGTTACGGCGACTCCGCAAAAGCCCGGCGCTGCGCGTGCAGAGATTCCTGCGAAGTCGATACCGGCCAATAACAAAGCTCCGCGTGTAGGCGACATGGCGCCTATGTTCACTTTGAAAACATTCGACGACAAAACAAAACAAGAATCACTAGCCAAGCTGGTAGCGAGTAAACCTACGGTGTTATTTTTCGGAAGTTATACGTGACCACCTTTCCTTCGCCAGGTTGGCGAAATGGAACGCATGTATAAAGCCAATAAAGATAGGGTGAATTTTCGACTGGTATATATCAGCGAAGCGCACGCCATGGACGATAAATTCCCCGTACCTTACGCTTCTGAGTTGGGTATACGCGAGCACAAAAATTTCGGCGAACGCTGCACAGTTGCCAGCCGGTTACGCAAAGACAAAAAGCTCACCATTCCGTGCCTCGTAGATGACATGGACAATAGCGTTGAAAAGCAATACCGCGCCTGGCCAGATAAGGTGTTCTTGGTACGTTCGGATGGCCGTTTAGCCGTGGCTGCCAAACGTGGCCCTTGGGGATTCAAACCTGCCATCAAAAAAGTCAACGACTGGCTCGTCGAATATAAGAAAACAGGACGCGAACCTGATCTTGTCATGCCCAGCGAGGACGATGTGGACTTGGGTGAGTTGCAAGGTGAATTTTCTATGGCATATAGTGCCAAAGATTACACCAAAGCGATCGACATTGGTCTTCGCATCCTAAAAGCAGACAAAGATAATTCCGGTATGCAGTACAACATCGCATGCGTGTACAGCCTGATTGGCGATTCAGATAACGCCATCGATTGGCTAGACACGGCTATCAAGGCCGGTTTTCGAGACGCCGATCACATTGCAAAGGACGAAGACTTCGTCCACATACGCGAAGATGCTCGGTTTAAGGCGTTGTTGTCTGATTTGCGTGCAGATAGTAAGCGCTAAGAGCGGGCTATATTTGGAGAATATCGCCCTACAACATCATCCATGTGGCCGCACCAACCCCGATGGGATTAGGCGGGTTGGTGTGCGCCTAGGTCACAACTGTCTAGCGTCTGACAGTCCATAAGCACAACATGACAGGCAAAATGCAAGATTTTGTATGGTGTGCTATATTTTCGAACAGCTTCCCATATAATCCCGCATAATTCAGAACATGGCTCAACTGTGCGGTAATGACGATTCGTTTCCTGACAGCCGCCTTTAGACAAAGAATGATACCTATGAATCTACAACGAAGCTCTAAAAAATTCGCCTCGATTTTAACTGTCATCTTAGTCGGCTCGCTGCCAGCTTTTGCCATCGCTGCGACTGTGAACAACACCGATTGGCCGGGATTTAGGGGAGTGATGGGCGACGGGATCGCGCAAGCGACTTCAGTCTTTTCACCATCTGGCAACGTCGGTCTCAAAATCGGATGGAAAGTTTCGATCGGCAGCGGCTACTCTGGCGTTGCCATCGCCGAGGGTGTCGCAGTGACCATGTTCTCCGATGGCAAGTCGGATGTCATGGCTGCGTTTGACATCAAGACCGGCGCCGAGCGATGGCGATTCGCTTTTGAAGATACTTATGTGGGCCACGATGGCGCGCATACCGGACCGATTTCCACACCAGTCATCGGTAACGGTCACGCATATGGCCTAGGCGCGCTTGGGCGACTTTTCGCGATTAATCTCAAGAGCGGTTCGTTGGTTTGGTCCGTCGATTTGGTAAAAGATCACGAAGCGACAATGCCATTCTACGGCTTTTCGACGTCGCCCATGTTGCGCGATGACGTGTTGATCGTAAGTGGCGGCGTGAAAGCAGCTGCTGTTGCGGGCTTCGAGGCTAAGACGGGTAAACTGCTGTGGAATGCGGGTGAGGATACTATCGATTACCAGTCGCCGATTGAATACAAACGTAATGGCCAAGCGTATTTCGTAGCTGCGGGCAAGAAGAAAATATCGGCCGTGTCTGGCAAAAATGGAGAACTCGTCTGGGACTTCGAGCATGATGGTAAAAGCGCGCAAGGCGCTGCTAGTATTAGCCCGGTCCCAGTTGGTCAAGGTCGTTTATTTATTGCCAATAAAGACCAGACCTCTGCCGTATTTTCTTTAAACGATTCGGATAAAACATTTGAGGCTAAGGTCGCTTGGGAAACAAAAGCCATACGCAAGAGCTACAACGTGCCTGTATATTACGACGGCTATCTCTATGCTTTTAGTAGCCGATTCTTAACTTGCGTTGATGCCAACACCGGCGAAGCGGCATGGCGAACACGCGAAACTGGGGATGGCTTTTTAATCCTAGTGGATGGCCATCTAGTCATCGGTACAAAAAAAACCGGACAAGTGCACATCGTAAGAGCGTCACCTAGTGGATTTGAATCGCGTGCCCAGCTACCCGTTTTTGACGATTTGATCTGGACCAACCCCAGCTACGCTGACGGCAGCATCTTTGTACGTAGCTTAGGCGAATTAGCCCGGGTGGATATACTCAAAGTAAGTGCGCCAGCCGCCCCACAACTGGTTGATGCTAGTAAAGGCGTTGGCAAGTTTTCTTCATTCTTAAAAGAGGTCGCGTCAGCTACGAATAAAAAAGCTATAGTCGATGAATTCATGTCGTCGATCAGCGAATTTCCTTTAATCGAAGGCGACAAGACGGTTCATTTTATCTATCGAGGTCAGGGATCAGACATCGCGATTGGCAGTGACATATTCGGGGCACGCCAAGAAGGCTCCATGACCCGCGTAGCTGGAACAGACTTATTTTATCGATCCGTTACGCTGGAAGCGGATGCCCGCGTAAATTATATGTTCATTCGTGATTACGAGGACCATATTGTAGACCCCAACAACCCTCGAAAAACAACGTCCCAAGTCTATGGCAAAGAGATGGCCATGAATTTTGGTGGCCCGGAAACGGATATGTCTTGGCTGAGTATGCCCAAATGGCAGGCACCGACATTCTTGTCCACCCCAGACAAAGCCAAGCTAGGCAAACTTGATAGTCGAGAAATGGACAGCAAGGTGCTAGAGGGCAAACTCGCGATCGACGTATATCTGCCAGCCGGTTACGACGGCGGGAGTAGGCGATATCCGGTGGTCTATGTGCAAGGTGGAGAGAAGGCAATTACACGTGGTGACATGCCTCAGGCACTAAACAACCTGATTGGCACATGCGTTAAGCCTATTAACGCTGTATTCATCAAGCTCGAAGGCCGTCATAAAGTGGAAAAAATATCCGAAATGTTGGCTAGTGAAATAATACCATATATCGACGAAAACTTTCGGACCGTGGCATCGAGAGACGCCCGTGCGAGCGTGGGGACGGGATTCGACGGATACAATGCGATATTCTGCGGATTTGCCAATAATGAGTTGATCGGAAAAGTTGGCGCGGAATCAGCCTTCATGTTTACCAGTATGAAAACACCATTGATGCTACTAATCAAAACGGCTAATCAGCAACCGATGGACATCTTCTTAGAGTGGGGCAAGTACGACCTCCGCAACCCCGATGAAGCTTGGAATCTTGTCGAAACCAATCGCGACTTCGTTAAAACCCTACGCGAAAAGGGGTATAAGCCAAGCGGCGGAGAGATCCCCGACGGGACCGGGTGGTCCAGTTGGCGAAATCGATCTGAAGCGATGTTTGGAGCGATTTTTCCTAATCAATAGCGATTGGCCAAATATCGGTAACTTGTTTTCTATTCACTATTTATGTGGTTGGCGGGCGCAATCGTAGTTTGCGACGACTATTCCTGGCTACTCGCGGTCTTTGCCAAAATTTTACATTTTTGCAATGAATTACAAGGTCAATTCGGATATACTTGTGTATCCGGGCTGCGGCGCGGGCGTCGCTCACTTGATTGCAATTCTAATATGGTATGGAGGAAGAGGCATGAGGAAGCTACACGTTCTACTAATGGTGGCTGCAATTACGTTTTGGTCTGGCGCGCGGGCGGAGGCTACGTTTCATTTTTGGGGCATTACAGAAATGTATTCCAATGCCGATGGTACCGTTCAATTTATTGAGTTGTTTTCCGCTTCATCAAGCCAACAATTCACCAACGGGCAAGTGATTAGAGCGATACAAGGCGCGAGCACAAACGATTTTACTTTTCCAAGCGATACCCCCTCGCCAACAAATGGTAAAAATCTACTTATCGCCACGGCGGCATTCGCGGCGCTTCCAGGTGCTGTGGCGCCAGACTTTACCCTGGCGGATGGATTTCTTTTTGCACCAGATGGCACAGTGCAATTCCTGGGGACTACCCAAGGCCTCATTACTTACGCCACGTTGCCGACGGATGGTATTTTGTCATTAGCCGCTGACGGAGTAACGACGGCTATCAATTCTCCTACAAATTTTGCAGGCGACGCTGGTTCAGTTAACCCATCCGGTCCTGTACCGACGGTTTCTGAGTGGGGTATGGTGGTCATGGTTGGCTTATTACTATCGGTTGGTACACTGTTAATCAGGCGGCGAAGTGCAGTCTCGATAGGCTAATCCCTATGCGGTCATGTGTCGTCTGAAGAATGAGTGTCAGAAAGATAATGCTTGACTATAATCCTGGGATGACGTTATCCCTTTAGGGTCAATGGAAAGGATAAGTTCGGATGGAACTTAGTTTTGTGTTATTGGTCGCCGCGGTTGCCGTTTTCCTTATGCTCAAGCGCGGCGGTGGCTGAGGGCCTAAAGGCAGCGGCTAGGCGGTGCCAGGCCAATTTTCGTGTGAGTCAACGGTCTCGTGTGTATAGGTGTGCGCAGTTTTCGAGACGATTCCGTCCGCCTTCGTAGACGGCGAACTTTGCCCCAGACCAAATCGAAGCAGCGCCGAATTGGCCATCTTTCGATAAGGCGTACATCTTCACATCGAAGTTAGGTTTCCCATCTTTTCGACGAAGTCGTTTTATTTTCGTCGTATTCGCAATCCGTTTGATAGCGTGCAAGCAGGCCTGTTCTGGTGACATGCCGTGACGCATGGCTTCTACCACAGCATGCGAGCCGCAGATTTTTATCACCGCTTCGCCGCGTCCAGTTGCCCCAGCTGCGCCAACTTCGTTATCCACGAAAAGCCCCGCCCCGATAATGGGAGAGTCGCCGATGCGTCCAGGGATTTTATAGCTTAATCCGCTAGTCGTAGTGACGCCGCTCATTTGGCCATTGGGCGCTAAGACGAAGCAGGTAATCGTGCCATAGGTGAAAGGCAGTTTGCTAGTCACGTCAGAACGCGCGTCCTCAAAGCCGGACTTTTCTACCGGCACCCAGTCGTCGGTGTCGGAGTGGCCTTCTTTCCATTGTAGCCAAGCCGCGCGTGCTTTGTCGGTTAAGAGATTGGTTTCTTCTAGCCCGTGAGCGCGGGCGAAGCGAAGCGCGCCTTCCCCGACTATCATTACATGGTCCGTGCGCTGCATCACCAATCGTGCGACGCGCGACGGTGTTTTGATATTTCGTATCGCGGCTACCGCGCCAGCCTCGCACGTTGGTCCATGCATGACGCAGGAATCCAACTCAACGATTCCGTCTTCGTTAGGCAAGCCGCCGTATCCGACACTCATATCGTTGGGGTCTTCTTCGACGATGTTGACGCCAGCAATGACCGCGTCGAGCGTATCCGCGCCTTGACTAACCAATTCAACGGCTTTCGCTGTCGCGCGTAGCCCGTTGGCGCTGGAGATGGCGATGGGACCATTAATAACAGGGGTGTCATCTATGCCAAACGTTGCCGAGGTTAACGTGCCCAAGGCCGCGGATGCTGCAGCGGAGGACAAGAAATCGCGTCGATTAAGTGTGCTCACTTTTAAAACTCCCTACAAGTGTCCAGTGTCAATATGCGGTCACTGTGCATTTGCAAACAGGTCCGCTGCTATATATCGCGCATCATTTACGTGGTCATCGAGACTTCGCAGCAGTCCTCTTACATTACGATGGCCTATGCTATCCGCCCAGGCTAGGGGACCAATAGGATAATTCGTGCCTTTCTGCATGGCGATGTCGATGTCGAGGGCACTGGCTACGCCTGCAGAATAAGCAGAGCCAGCTTCATTGATGACCGCGCCGAGGATTCTTCCGAAAATATATTGCTCGGTAGACCCAGCGTCGGTCACGCCTGCCTTCACGGAGAAGACGGTCAGCGCATCGCGAAGCAGCGGCGATATATCAAACGACTTTCGGTCTGCATGTAAAGCTGGGATCGGTGTCTCACTTGCATAACTATAAAAACCCTGTCCAGTTTTTCTACCAAGGTGAGATTCCTTAACGAGATTTTTCTGAATGTCGTGCGGCGTGAAGCGGGGATGTTGGTCCATTTGCTCGTAGACTGAAGTACTCACCGCGAGATTGACATCAAGACCTACTAAATCCATCAACTCAAACGGGCCCATGCGAAAATTGCCGTGCTCGCGCATGACTTGGTCGATCTCGGCTACGCTCGCGACCCCTTCACCAAGCAGCCGAAGCGCCTCCAGGTAGTAGCCTCGCGCGACGCGGTTCACGATGAATCCTGGCGTATCTTTCGCACGCACCGGTGTCTTTTTCCACGATGTAGCAATGTCATAAGCCGCGTCAACGCTGTGGCTATCGCTCGTCGTCGCTGCGATTATTTCGACCAGTGGCATTAACGGTGCGGGATTAAAAAAGTGCATACCGACGATGCGCTCAGGGCGCTTCGCGCCCTCAGCAATAGCGGCTATGGATAGCGACGATGTGTTGCTAGCTAAGATCGCTGACGTCGGAGCCATCGTCTCTAAGGCGACGAAGACTTTGCGTTTAATATCCAGGTTTTCGACAATGGCTTCGATAGCTAGGCTGATGTCTTGTAAGTCTGAGATCGAATCTTGGGCAATAATACGCTCGAAGAATTCGCAGCCTTCTTGGTCGGAAAGTTTTCCCTTTTCGACTAGCCGATGGAATCGTTTTTGTAGGCCTGTGATGGCCGACGATAGCACATTTTTGTTGACATCAATTAACCGGACCTGCCAACCTTGCATCGCTGCGACCTGAGCTATGCCCGCTCCCATCGTGCCCGCGCCGATAACTGCTACTGTGTTCACTGTTGATTTCGCCGAGTAGGTTATAAAAATGCCCGACAACCAACGTGGGCACACCGATTGTAGCGTAACAACAATAGGCAATTGCGTACAGATATGAAGTCCATGCCGTGGTTAAGCGAACAGCATCTGAGCGTTTCGCATCACGATAAGCACGGGTTCTGGTACATCGGGGAGTAGTCCGGCCGTGGTCAGTAGGCAAAATGTGTAGATTACCGGCGTGCTGTTGATCGCTACGGCCAAATAAGCGAGCACCCGGCCCATCAGGTCGCGGTCGCGTCCTACGATTTCGCAAATCACGATGGCTATCATCATCGTCGTGAATTTAAACACGATCACCCAAGAAAAACCGAGTGTGTAGATAATCAATGCAGCGACCGGATTAACTTCGCTGCCATGCCAAGCGAATAAGACCAATGTGGTTAGAATGATATCAAGCGCGGAAACAAATACCAGCCAAACATAGGCGTTTTGATATCGCATCTGTGGGATGGAGAAAAATTTAGGAGACGCTTCATGAGGGCCTGGGTTCGTTTGGGACTGCGCAATGGGCGAAGGCGATGGCGTGGGCATAACGAAGCCGAGGATACTCGAATCGTCCAAGCCGGGATGTTGAAGCATAGTAGCCATGTGGTTGTGCGATCTATTTCTAAACTAGTTGCGACTCCATAACCGTATAAGTAGCGCGAGCCATCGCCGATTCAGTCGTGACAGAACGATCGCTCAGCTATAAATCAAATGCGATCTCGTCATAAAAGTATGCAATACGATGCGCATGTGCGGCAATGTGGATTACATAAAAAGTGCATAATGATGGATGTTAGCCTCATGGAAGATGTATACCGTTGGTTATAGGATGCAAAACTTGAGACTGTGCGGGAATAGCTGAGTGCGCAGCCGATGACTACCGATAACAGTTACTGCAATCGTGCCAGGCCGATTGGCCAACTCGCGTTAGACGTTTATCCATAGAGGGCGGGTGATGTCTTAATCGATGGGTACCTATCTAGGCCTCAATGCAATCTACCGCTGCGGTAGATCGCCCAACTCAGCCCCAACCCTAGCACGCCGGCTATTAGATATCCGACGATACCGAAGTATTGAATTTTGATGTCGAAGACCGTCAGGCTTGTCCCCG
Organism: Phycisphaerae bacterium; assembly: GCA_029260115.1. Taxonomy (GTDB): domain Bacteria; phylum Planctomycetota; class Phycisphaerae; order UBA1845; family UBA1845; genus JAJRPG01. The sequence continues at coordinate 41,682 of JAJDDW010000046.1, forward strand.
CGCTGATGACGACGGAGCTGCCTACAATGATAGCTGCGATGACGATCGAAAAGGCTAAACGATTGCTGGAACGGTCTAATTCGTTAATGAGTTTGTCGATGTTCTCATGGCGAATATGTAAGCGCCATTTCCCTGTAGATAACCCGCGCATCATTTCACGCAGTTGTCTGGGCGCTTTCCTGGCGATAGAAAACAAATGCCAGCTCCACACAGTTGATTCTTTGGCGATGCGCGAAGGGGAGAGTCGGTCTTTGGTCACTTTTCGTAATCGAGCGCCGACCAATTCGAGCATGTTCAAATCGGGGTCAAGCTGCGAAACTACCGAGGATACCAGGGCTAACGTCTTAAATAGCATGAGCAAGTCACGTGGTGTAATGACATCATGCTGACGTACTACACTCGTAAACTCATTCATCACCGTACTAAGGTCGATACGTTTGATAGGCAATCCGTAATATTTGTCAAGCAGCGTTTGTAGGGCACGGGCCAACTGGCGACGATCAGTCTCCGGGCCTAACGCGCCGAGATCGGCTAAGGCGTCAATCACGACGTCGATTTGATTGTTAACGGCGGCGTATACCATGACGATGATTTCCGTCATTAACTCTTCCGTAATCGTCCCCGTTTGGCCAAAGTCAATCAACCCGATTTGCCCATTCTCGTCGATGAGTACATTGCCCGGATGCGGGTCGGCATGAAAAACGCCAAGCTCAAACACCTGTTGCAAGAAACAGTCGGTGAGTTGCTTCGCGGCTTTTTCTTTGTTGAAACTTTGTCGTTTATCGCCAAGTTCGCGTAACACAACTTCCACATTAGCGCCAGAGACAGCTGTGAGCGTGAGCACTTTAGAGCTACATAAATCCCAGATAACAGTGGGGATTTTGATGCCTTCAGTATCTGCGAATTTTCGAGCGAACTTAGCTGTGGATGCAGCTTCGCTGATGTAGTCGATTTCGCGCGTCAGCATATTTTCCAATTCACTAACCAGCAGCGTCGGGCGATAGGCGTTTAGCTCGGGAATCAAACTTTCAAGCGACTCCGCTAGCCAGTGTAGCAGTTGCATATCGACCTTGATTACGTCCGCCACGTCAGGCCGTTGCACTTTGACGACGACTTCGCGACCGTCGTGACCCACCGCGCGATACACTTGGCCTATAGACCCGCTGGCGATGGGCGTCGGCTCGATGGACGCATAACATTCTTCGACCGGCTTACCTAGCTCGTCGGCGATGAGACGCATTGCGGTTGGTGAATCAAACGGGGGTACATCATCTTGCAATTGACGAAGTCCGAGCAATACATCTTCAGGTACGATGTCTGGTCGACTGGTGAGTAACTGAGCGAACTTGATAAACGTAGGTCCGAGATCCGCGCATACCTCCGCGATGTGTAATCCGATGGAAGAGGGCGTGTCAGTCTGCCGAGTTTCACGTCGGCTGCGACGCATGATCCAGACAGGTACGAATCGGCCAAGATTGATACGCGCCACGATGTGACCGAAGCCATGTTGGGTGAGCACGTAGGCAATCCGACGAAGTCGGTTCAAGCTACGGACGTTACGTGTAAACTGTAGTGGCGTCATCATTGGCTACGTTGGCCACAAAGAGCCGATCCGTCAATCGTCAATAAAAATAAAGTGAAAATGTAATAATTATCTTTTCAGGCGAAATTATTAATCGCGATGGCTATATTCTGTTGAATTTTGCGGGTATGTAGAAAAAAATTCGCGCGATAGGGGCGCTCAGGCGACCATTATGGAGGCGAGGGAGTTGTATTGCGGCGTTTGTATAGATGTCGTTGGCTGGCTTTGCTGTAATGGATTTGCGTAAATATTAACAGCTGCCTTCGTGGCGGCGGATAGAACGAAATCGAACGAAAATTTGGTAAAGGCAAAAAGGATGGGCACGATGAAACGATCATTAGGGACTTTTGTGGTAATGTTGGCAGTGTGTGCTACGGCTCATGCTTCTAATATTAATTTGACAGCTCATGCGGGCGATGGGACTGGTCTATCGACCATCACGGTATCTCCCGGTTGCACCCTCGGATATACGATCACGGCTGACACGTCTGATACGTTGCATCAAGGGCTTGCGCTACTTGGCTTTGATTTGAACTTTGATGCTGGTGACATGCTTCAGGCATTCGACCCTACTACAGGTGCGATGTTGGCCTTCGTGAAACCAAGTGGTATCACCAACCCTGCGGGCTATGGCGGCACGCCGATTACGCCGTTGGTTTGTAGCGATGTGGCTGGTAATTGTACCGGACTAAACATGGGGGACGCTTGTGGTACTGGTACCTGCGCACTTGGCGCGATTGGCCTAGTACAAGTCGGTGGCGGTCAAAATACCATTCTCAATGGCCAAACCGTTTGTGCTGTAGACACGGAATGCCCAGGCACAACTTGTGCGAGCGACGTCGACTGCAACGGCGCTGGTGCAACATGCTCTCAGGGGAAATGCGACTACGGCGCTTGTGTCGGCTTGGTATGTGAAGCCGTCGCACCGTTCCCTACCGGTCTTGTGACTACGGGCATTGGTATGCCAGGTATGCCGGTAGATGTCGTTTCTGGTGAGATTACAGTTCCAGTGGGCACGCCCGATGGCGTTTACTTGCTACAGATCAAAAATGTATTCGGTAACGTGATTCGTACTGGCGAGACAGGCGTCCCGTTCTGGGCTGTTGATCAGGCTGGTGTGGGCATTACCACGAATCTAGCGGTTACGGTTGACTCCGCTGGTAGTTGCGGTCCTTGCGTTCAACCTGTTCCGCAATCGTGGACCTCAATCGGTCAGCACGGTCCGGGTTGTTTGTTCGATCCCACTTGTGGTGGCGCAGAATATGGGCAGGATATTTCAGCGGCTGGCGGTTTCTCAGAATCACGCTCAACGGGTATTAATAAGATCGTCGTTGCTTACGATGTTGCCGTTGACGTCACAAGTGCGACTGTATCGGCTGTGGGGTGTACGGCCTTAGATGCTTCAGTCACCGACTTGACTGGCATTACTATGTCGGTCGTCGCTGGTGCGAATCCTAACGAAGCGGTGCTGTTGTTTAGCCCATCGCTTCCAGGTAACAACGCCGCAATCGGTGAGACTCCGGTTAAGTATGACATTACGATTT
>JAJDDW010000047.1 GCA_029260115.1 Phycisphaerae bacterium
GACTACAGAGACGCTTGGCCCAGATTCATGACTGCCCGGTGTTGTCGACATGTAAACCACTTTAACGCGTTCTCATTTTTTGTCATCCACAAGCAACCTATAGCGCAGGGTTCCCTAATGTACAACGCGCTGTGGGCTTCAGCCCGCGCGGTCACACGAGATTAAGCTGGCGTGCGCAGCGCAAAAATGATGCATGTTATGTTGCTAATCCAACGTGTGCTTATTCAAACGATACTCTGGACACATAGATATTTTGGCACACCGTGAATAGAGTTTGCTTTGGCTATGGCAACGGCTGATCTTTTATTTCTATATGGCATGGATAGCTCTCACTACCAACGCGAACTTTCACCTTGGCTTTGAGTGTTGATTTGAAATCTCCAGAAAACATATAGGCCACCGAAGAATCATTCCACATGGAGCCCATGCTATCAAGCTTCGTACCGCCGTCCATCAATGTAACACTTTCAATGAGATTCTTAACCGTCCCAGGCACGAAAGTGAGGTTCACGCCCTGCCGAGTTTTTTCAAGCTTTACGGAAATCTTGCCATCGCCGAAAAGTTTGGTATCTAAATCCGTACCTTCGGTACTTGGTGTAATAGTGGTTTCTTTGATGTCTTCATACACTAAGACGTTGAACGTTGTGTCAAGGTTGAAACGTGTCGCCGAACGATTCGCTGGCAACAACTCAAGCGTCATCGCCTTGGGCGATTCGTTATACACGTTTGTGAGTACGACGAAAGTTGCAGAAGATGAAAACTGTGGCTTAACCTGACTCAGGTCTTTATTCATAGAGTCCTTAGCCGTAATTTTTTCAGGCTGCTCGACGCTAGCTATTGTTTTCCCTTTCGGGATCGTGAGATCAAAATGAAGTTCAAGTTTGGGAGGGTTCATATCGAAGCTGTTTTTGTCTTTATTTTTCTCAAAATCCGCTTGCCGAACCTCACTAATTTTAGTTAGGGTAGCCGTTACCGTATGGCTACCGGCACCCGCGACAACCTGAGTCGTCGTGATACATAACGAACACGTAGCTAGGATTAAGACGGCTCCCATTCGCTGTTGACATTGGCTGTGTGACATAACGATATCCCTTCAAAATTTGGATGAAACCTCATGTGAATTCAGTGCCCTCGAATCGGTCAATGCGATACTCCCGACGAATGGCCACCTTGATACATCAACCATATCGGAACGCACATCAACAAGCTTGATAGCCGCTATGAAGCAAGGATAGTGACGATTGAAAGAGTGAATTATGGGGCGGGATGGTTCTCGGGCGTGCGGGTAGACGGTTGCAAGCGACCTGCGAGTAGTTGGTAAAAATGTATAGCTACCGCTTGCTCCGCCTTGATGACATCATCCGCCCCGAGCTGCTTGGCTTTCATGCCCATTGAAGAGTAATTGGTGCGGGCAATTATATAAAGGTCTGGTCGTAACCGTCGGGCGATGGAGATGGCCTGTAATACAGCGGATTCGTTAGGTATAGTTAGTGCCAGTACGGCGGCAGTGTGTAAGCCGGCGTCTGCGAGGGTTTTGGCGTTCACGGCGTCACCGTGGATTATGCGACGGCCCAGGGCACGCTGCGTTTTGACTGTGGCTGGGTTTTGTTCCAGTAAAGTAAATGGAATAGAGGCTTCGTCGAGCAGTTCCGTTACAGCGCGACCTACCAACCCATACCCCACCACAATCACATGGCCAACCAACGGATGGTCCTGGTTGGCGGCGGCAACCGGGAGAACGAGCAGCTTTGTACCCGGAGGCCATTCGGGCTGACCTTGCAACACAACTTGGCCATCTTCGTACATGGCCGTATGAGATTGTAGAGATAGAGGGTCCAACTATTACGCCTCATGAAACCAGGGTGTAGCATGCCCATTGCAAAATCGGCGCTACGAACTTCCCCGATTTTTCGTACGCATATTATAGCAGAAAGGTGTTATCAGTCGGTCGATTCCGAGTATCTGGCACAACACCCCTGCTAGGATTTTCGGCCAAATTTGGTGATCGCTTCCGCCACAAGATAAAATGACCCCGTGATGCAAATGACGTCTTCCCGCGAAATTGCGATAGTGGCGATTTCGAGGGCTTCTTCAAGGTTCTGGGCTACTTGCACCATTTTCCCTGACGCCTCCGAGTACTCAGCGGCTAATTCGTGAGGGTCCGCTGACCGGGGAGAATCGATGGCAGTAAAAATTATCTTATCTGCCCCAAGCTGAAGCTGGCGAACCATACGGGCTACGTCTTTTTCTTTGCTGCAGCCAAAAATGACCACCATAGAGTCGTAGACGATGTTCTGACCAACGGCCCGCATGAGCGCTTCGATGCTCGCCCCATTATGCGCACCATCCACCACAATGCGCGGTTCCTCGGAAATTAATTGCATACGGCCTGGTAGCTTGAGATTTGCCACGCCAATCATGGCCTTCTGGTCGTCAATCGGATAGCCCTTACTCTTGAGTACGTCCAATATTCCCAATGCTAGTGTGCAATTCATGGCCTGGTGTATGCCCGGCGCGGGGATATGAAGATGCTCAAACTTGCAGTTGGGCGTGGTAAGGCATATGCGTGCATGCCGACCCATCGTTCGAGAAAACTCGAAACGGTAGCTAAAATCGACATTTTCGTTTGAATATTTAATCGGAGCATTTACCGCCGCAGCCGCAGCGTCTAGGGTTTCACGTACCTCAGGCTCTTGAGGCGCGCTGACTACGGGCACGGCTTCCTTCATAATGCCAGCTTTTTCCGCTGCGATAAGAGGGAGCGTTTTGCCTAGTTGGGCTAAATGGTCGTAACTGATGCTGGTGATACCAACAACCTCTGGTGTAATGACATTCGTCGCGTCTAATCGGCCACCAAGCCCGGTCTCAATAATCGCAATGTCCACCTCAGCATGGCTAAAGTGTAACAACGCAGCCGAGGTCAGCATATCAAAGTACGTTGGCCCAGCCACACGCGACTTGGCTGATGCTTCCGAAACGGCGGAGACGAGTTTGACGAAATCAGGCTCGCTCACCATCTCGCTATCAACCACGATTCGCTCACGGATATTGAGAATATGCGGAGACGAATACAACCCAACCTTAAGCCCGCATCCCCGAAGCATCTCCATGAGCATAGCCGCCGTGCTGCCTTTGCCCTTAGTACCCGCAATGTGTACCGTTTTGAAGTTGTGATGAGGATTTCCCAACGCGGCTAACAGCCGATTCGTGCGGGAGAGACCAAAATTGTTGGTGTTATACGGCGTTCGCGTGGATCGCTCGTAATTCGTGAGAGAATCTAAAAAATTAACTGCTGAACGAAAAGTGCGGAACTGCTTGCCAGCAGGCTGCGATTTTTTCGGACTCAGTTTACCTTTGGGTTGTTGAAGAGCTGCCTTTACCATGTGAGAAAATGATACTACGAAACCGTGTTTTCGTCAATCCTACGGGTTAACTAGTGGTTCTATTATGTGAGCTACAGTTTAATAGTGCGTTACTTATTGTATTAATATCTGTAATCCACTCGCCTTATTCGACGCCCCCATGATGGTGTATTCGCGTTTGCACAAAAACGTCACTGTGGCTTCAAAACCATGAGTGATTTCCCCCGCCCGTGCGAACTACGCCTATCTATATACAATGACGCCTATGAAGGGGTTCGAGTTCAATATTAATAACCAAGCTACGCACGTCGTCATTGAGCGAGGGGCGCTGGCCGACGTGGGCCAGTTGATTCAGGGCGAAGCAGGGCTGGCGAACGTCGTCCGGGTGGCCTTGGTTAGCGACGACCGGGTCGCCTCGCTATATAGCGCATCTGCGGTGCGAAGTCTTGAGCAAGCTGGCTTTGAAGTTGAGTTGATGGTCTTCCCGGCTGGGGAGGCATCCAAAACGCTGACGACGGCTGAGACGCTTTTTCAAACCTTAGCGGACAAGCATTTTGATCGCAGCGGATTGGTCGTCGCACTTGGTGGCGGCGTGGTTAGCGACCTAGTGGGGTTTGTCGCGGCTACGTTTAAGCGAGGTATGCGATTCGTGATTATTTCCACCACGCTGGAGTCGGACATAGACGCTTGCCTTGGTGGTAAGACGGCTATCAATTTACCTGCGGGTAAGAATCTAGTCGGCGCGTTTCATCAGCCAGCGATTATTTGTGTTGATCCTAATTGTTTAGCTACGCTTGATGCGCGAGACGTTCGGGCTGGGCTGGCGGAATCGGTTAAGCACGCATTAATTGCTTCAGCGGAATTTTTGATTTGGCACGAGCAACATATCGATGAACTGCTTGGCGTTGATGCGGACGTCATGGAAACATTGATCGAGCGCAATTTGAAAATCAAAGCCGATATAGTTGCGCGCGATCCCTTCGAGCGGGGCGGTGATCGGATGTTATTGAATCTTGGCCATACGCTGGGGCATGCGATTGAGTCGCAGTGCGATTACGCGCTGCGGCATGGCGAGTGTGTTTCATTGGGATTGTTGGGGGCGTGTAGGCTATCACACACGCTGGGCCTGCTCGATATTGAAGTTGTCGAACGGATAGAGACATTACTACGGCACTTGCAATTACCGACGACGTTGCCCGAAGCGTTAGACCCCGACAAGATCGCAGCTTCGATTCGTAACGATAAAAAAATAAGCGACGGGAAATTGTCGTTCGTACTGCTGCGCGATGTGGGTGATCCGGTGATTAGTCAGGAGGTTACGCCGGATGATTATTTGCAGGCGTATCGGTCGCTGCTTGGATAAATTTGAATTGTCATGCAATAGCATGACCCACCCGGCCATGGTGACGGAGTTTGTATATGACAGATTATCGAATTGACGAATCCACATTCGAATTGCAGCTTGATGTAACTTCATTTGAGATAACTCCCTTAGGGACTATTTCAGGAAATATTTGGATTGAAATCGATGGGCAAGCATTTCCCGAAAAAGATTGGAGTGACATACCAGTTGCGATATTAGCTGGCTGCACCCAAGAATTACTTCAAGCGTGTCATGGTGAATTAAGACGATTTTCATTGCTCTTTATGGATGGTCCATATGAATTAAATTTTTCTCAAGCACGACAAATTACGCATTGGGGGATAGACGCAATTCAGCGAACTCGTTCGGGACAAAGAATTCTATTTTCAGGATTAGTGTTGCGTGAATCAGTATTGAATTCGTTTCTGGAGGCTTCCAAGGAAATATTGATTGAATGCAATAGGTGTGGCTGGCAGAATTCCGACATTGATAGTCTTTCTAGTACGGTGAAGTCGTTTAATCTCCTGTAACTCATCTGCTCTCCCACAAATATCTTAGTAAAATGTGATCACGATCCGTGCTAAACACCAAGACATTGTGCGTCCAGATAAGGCAAGCATGTTCGGCAGGAGCCAGTCCTGCCGGGAAAGGAGCCAGATTTCCGTAGCTTGGATGGCAGCC
>JAJDDW010000048.1 GCA_029260115.1 Phycisphaerae bacterium
ACGCAAATAAATGCACACGGGCGATGTACGCCGTTCGCAACCACACAAAAACCACGCCGACCAATAAGAAGGCCACGCCTAAAACCATTGCACCTACCATGTATGTTGGGCCAGCTAAGCCATATACGACTGGTAAGAAACTCACCGTAAGCAGGGTGACGGAATGCGTAATCATGTGCAGACATGTTCGCAAACCGGAGGGATCAACTACCGGAAGCATGGCGAAACCCGCACGGGTGTAGTCTTCTTTGTGGAGCCAGGCGATGGCGGCTACGTGCGGTAATTGCCAGACGAAAACGATGGCGAAAAGTAGCCAAGCTTCCAAAGAAACCGTACCACTGCCCGCAGCGAAGCCAATAACTGGAGGCAACGCGCCGGGGACTGCCCCCACGATGACACAAAGCGTAGTCGTGCGTTTAAGCGGTGTGTAAATGAACACATAGCTGGTAAATGTTAATAGCGCGATAGCTGCGGCAAGCAAATTGCATTGGATAGCTAATATGAGAATTCCAAGGATGCAAGCTGAGGTCGCAGACCATAAAACTTCTTGAGGCGTCAAGCGATTGGTAACTAAGGGTCGGTCCTGGGTTCGGGTCATTTTGGCATCGTGCCGCACCTCAATCAACTGGTTCATGGCGTTGGCGGAACCGGCGACTAACGAGGTGCCGAGCATGACGCTGAACAAACCTGCGAGCGTGCTAAGGTCAAGCGAGGTGGGCAAAGCCAAAATATACCCTACGGCTGTAGCTACAATGACCAAGCTAGCGATGCGCGGCTTGGTTAGTTCTATATGAGCCGCGAAACGAGAGAGCCCGACTGCGGGAATTTGGTCGGTGAGTGGCATGGTATCACTCATGATGTAGCCGCCGCTTGCGCCGAGGAGGAAACCGCTGCCTCCGGGGCTGGTCTAAGTACACGGAAAGAACATAAACATAACGAGAGCGAGCAGACGAGCATTAACGCGCCGACCGCTACGTGGGCAGAAGGGACGGCCCATATCAATAGCGGAGATTTTGACATTTCGAGCACGATAATTAGAAAGCTCGATCCGCCGAGAAACAATTGTACGACCATGAGGCCGGCTAATATTCTGCCTAATTTTCCCATGAGCGTTCGTCCGCTATGCTGCGTGATGACCCACATGACCACCCAACCTACAACGAGTGATAGTATGACGACCCACAGTACGTGAATCAATACCGCAGCGTTGATAGCCATGTGTCGATAAGTCGCGCCGCTAAGCAATTGGATGAAAACCGAGATGACTAATATGAGGCATAAACGCTGTAAGAACGTCGCGCCGCGGACCAAATGAGGCCCGCCGTCGTACGCCAGCCAGCTTTTGGAGCTAAGTAGGGCGGTGGTGCAAGCTAAGCCAAAACATAATTGTCCAAAGATTCCGTGGACTAAAGCCAAAGGCGTGGAAATTTCCCACACCCTAAAGCCTCCGAGAATCCCTTGGACAGTGATGGCTAGGAGTGTAGCGATGGCGAATTGTGCTAAGCGATTGCCTCGTTTGAAACTTAAGACCGCTACGGTACTGACGAACATGCTCACAACCCTGTCAAAAAGGCGAGTCCCGCGTTTTTGCAGCTTGTTATTTTTTTGCATCCAGCCTCGTCTGAAACTCGATATTGCGGTAGCTATAGCTAACATGCCCACTACCCAGCCAATGAGACGATGGCCATGTTCCCAGAGTTTATCAGTTTCTACCAACCAGTTTGGTGGGTTGAGTAAGTGGCCATTGGAAGTCGGCCAATCTGGAAAGGCCATACCTGCATTTTGGCTAGTGACTCCGGCACCGACAATAATAAGCGGGAAGACTGCGCATGCGGTGGCGATGGCTAAAAGGTGCAGGCCGCGGTGGTAGTTGGGGGGTGAAGAGGATGTACTAGGCCCGATCATAAGCTAGCCGATGGTGGATTTTTTTGTTGAAACGTAAGTCGATTGGCGCGATGCATCCAAAACATAGTCGTACCCGCGATGCCCATTAGCACCGAACCGATGATCCCCAACATGACGATGACACCCATGAGGGCGCCTTTGGACATCGGAGAATCGGGGTCGCCAAAGCAGACGGCACAGGCGTAGGCCGGCGTCGTCCCGAGAAAGCTATATCCAATGAGCGTGAAGGAGAAAATCAGCTTTTGCAGAAGGCGCGGGTTCACAGATAGCTAACCCCCTTGAGCTTACGCAAGAACCATCTGCCGTAGACGATGAGCACTGCGCCGCCCATGAAAGAACCGATGCCGGCAATTAAAGCTGCTTGCTCGCCGCTAACACGGTAATGTCGGATAGCCCAGAATCCAAAACCAAGTGCGGTGAGTGTCGAAAATACGACGAAGATAATGTGAAACGCTTTGAGTGACATAGCTGAGTCAATTCATTGCTCGATGTTTTCGCACATGCGATAAAGCGATTATCCCCAAGAACTAAACACGGTGCCAAGCGGCCTGTCCGAGTGCATGAGCGCAGGAATAGACACTAGAACGACAAAGAAGAACACGGTTAGTACAATCACAAACCAAATGTTGCCAGCCTTCTCCCACTTAAGGTGCATGAAAATCATGGCGACCAAAGTTGCTTTTACGCTGGCAATAGCTAGTGCGACAGCAATAGCCATTGGATGCGATAAGTGCCAAGTCGAAGCCCAAACGGTAATAATCGTAAGGACTGCAAGTGTAGCGAAAACAGCGATGTACGCCTTGACATGCTTACTTACATCTGCGTGAGCATCACTCATGCCAATTCTCCTAAAGTAAGTATAGAATGGGGAATAGAAAAATCCAGACGAGATCGACAAAGTGCCAGTATAATCCAGTACACTCGATCCGGTTGGTATAATATTCGCGGTTTTGATCCCAAAGTTTAGCACCTGGACCAATGAAATAACAAATGACGACCACGCCGCCAATAATGTGCAGTGCGTGCAGGCCTGTCATCGTGTAGTAAATAGCGAAAAAGACACTCGTCGATGGGACGATGTCCATATGAAATTTATGGGCATATTCAAACTTAAATTTAATGGCAACAAAAGCAATAGCTAAAATCGCCGTGATAGCTAAATACAGCCTACCTTTGCCAAAATTGTCCATTTTAAATTGAACCCAGGCGAGCACCATCGTTACGCTGGAAAGAATTAAGATCAGCGTGTTTAGGCCACCTATTTTCCAGCTAAGATGGGTTTCTTCACCCGACGGCCAAGCAGCAGGGCCGGTTTCTGGGGCACCTATGCGTAGGAAGATGTAGGTTGAGAATAATGCCCCGAAGAGCATAACCTCTGATGCCAGGAATAGCCAAACACCGAACTTGCCATTGTATAGGCCAGTGACGGGATGGGGCTTAATTGTGTATGGAAGTACCTCAGCTGACACTAGAACAAGCCTCCGTAGTTACATGTTGGGGGTTAAAATCTTCACTCGCGCCGGGCACGCTGTATTCATACGGGCCACGATAAACGACAGGAACAGTTTCAAAATTGCCATGCGGCGGCGGCGAGGGGGCTAGCCACTCTAGTGTCGTCGCGTGCCAAGGATTATTGGAAACCTTCTTGCCGGCAAATCTGCTTATGAAGAAATTTATGATGAATGGAATCTGTGCAAGTCCAAGCATCCACGCACCCCATGAGGACATCACCGTCAAAGACTGAACCGCGTCACCGTGGGCGTATACTGTTTGGTTGTATAGGCGGCGAGAGACCCCGGCCATGCCTTGCCAAAACATGGGCATGAAAACTATGTTGATGAAAATGAACGAGAAGAAAAAGTGAATATAACCCAGCGTACTATTCAACATACGCCCCGTGACTTTGGGGTACCAGAAATAAATGCCCGCAAAAATAGCGAATATGGTTCCCGGCGCGACGACGTAATGGAAATGGCCAATGACGTAATAGGTGTCGTGTAAATGGATGTCTGCGGCGGGTAAGCCCAATGGTAATCCAGTTAGACCACCGATAGCAAACATCGGTAAAAAAGCCAACGCAAAAAGCATGGGCACCGTAAAGCGAATTGCGCCCTGGTATAAGCTAATAACTAAGGCGGTCAAAATGACGACCGAGGGGATCGATATAATCATCGTTGTCGTGGCAAAGAAAGCACTGATTTTTGTGCCCATGCCGGTCATGAACATGTGATGCGCCCAGACAATGAAGGACATAAAGCCTAGGAAAATGGTTGAATAAATCATCGCCCGATAGCCCCACAAAGGCTTTCTCGTATTGTTGGCAATGACCTCCGCGACTATACCCAAAGCTGGGAGGATAAGTACATACACTTCCGGGTGGGCTAAGAACCAAAACAAATGCTGCCATAACAAGGGGCTGCCACCGCCAGAGATTTGCGTTTGTAGGACGCCGCTAACGACCAACCCCTCTGGTAGGAAAAAGCTCGTGCCGGCAAGACGGTCCATCAATTGCAAGACGCCAGCTGCTTCTAGTGGCGGGAAAGCGAGTAATAGCAAAAACGAAGTAATAAGCTGTGCCCACACGAAAAAGGGCAGGCGAAACATGGTTAAGCCTTCAACACGCAACTGGATAATCGTTACAATGAAATTAACCGAACCCAATAAGGAGGAAGTAATCAAACAGACCATGCCAAACAGCCACCAGGTCTGCCCCGCGGTCGCAATGTCAGAAAGGGGGGGGTAAGACGTCCAGCCGGAATTGGCCGCGCCACCAGGCACGAAGAAGCTGGTGATCATCACGACACCGCCGACAAAGTAGACCCAATAACTCATCATGTTGAGTTTAGGGAAGGCCATGTCCGGTGCGCCAATTTGAAGCGGCATGACGTAATTGCCGAAAGCACCGACTAGCAGTGGAACCACGCCCAAAAAGATCATGATCGTGCCGTGCATCGCGCCCAGCGAGTTATAAAACTCCGGTAGCATGACGCCGCCTGGCATGGCTGCTTCGCCGAAAATGTTCCCGATGTATGGCATTTTTTCGCCAGGGTAGGCCAACTGCCAACGCATCAACATCATCAGGCAAAAGCCGAGGAATAGAAAACTGAGCGCAGTGATGCCATATTGAACGCCGATCACTTTGTGATCGACGGAAAAGACATACTTGCGAATAAAGCTCGGTTCGTGGTGGTGGTCGCCGCTCATCTATATTCGTCCTAGTCCAGTTCGTCTTCGTCGAACTCTTCTACTATACCAACTTCTTCAAGCCATGTAGCAAAGGAGGCGTCGTCTTCGATCACCATCTCTGCCCGCATGGAATAATGGTTGTTGCCGCACAATTGCGCACAGGCCACTTCATAGCGACCTTCCTTAACCGGCGTAAACCAAACCGGAATGCGCATACCTGGAATCACATCTTGCTTGACTCGCATAACGGTTAAGGAAAAGCTGTGAATAACGTCCTTGGACGTGAGATCACAAATGACTGGCTTATTCACCGGAAGGTGTAATTCAGTGGCGTACACATCATCCTCAGCAGCAGGATCGTTAGGATCAAGCCCAAGCGGGTTATCAACGGTGTCTACCAGGTCCGCAGCCGTTTTTCCGAACTTGCCGTCAGCGCCTGGGTAATGAAAATTCCATTGGAATTGCTCCGCAACGACGCGCACGTGCGTGGCTTCAGTTTCGGGTGGTGGTTCGCTCTTGGTCGCGGCCCATATGGGCATAGACAATCCTATCAGGAGGAAGGCTTCAAACGCCGCTACGCCAATTTCTGAGTACTTAGAAACCTTGGCTTTGATGGGATCGTAGGCGGCTTTGTGACCTGCCCTTGCCCGAAAACGCATGAGGCAGTAGACGAAAAAGATCGCCCAGCCCATAAACAAGGCTGACATGAACCAATGCACGATGATGATGAGGTCGTCAACACGTTGCCCATCCTTGGACACCATGGGTGGCAGACCATAACCGTAATCACCGTCGATGGCATTGCCTGATACGGCGGGAGCCTCCGTTTGTCCTAAGACAATGGATGGTGCGATCAGGCAAACCCCGACAAGTAGGGCTGCGGCTATACCGATGATCCGCGAACGGTTCATGTTCGCCTTCCTTTTGCTAACACTAGGCATTGATAACTACGACTTCTATAACCCGGCCCTTAGTCCGTCGGCGATATGATACCTTTCTCGCCAGCGGACACGAAACTATTTACGTCTGCATCGCTTTTTCAGGTGATTATGGCTTTGGTTCAAACGTTAAATCTTGATTGGCAGCCTTTCCGCCAGACACTTCAACCTCGGCTGTGACTTTGCCAAATTCTTCGTGCCATGCTTCGATCGTATACTTACCATCATCCATGCCTGCTAGCGTATATGTACCTTCTTTGTCCGTAACATCGAAGAAGGGATGTTCAAATATCGCCATAAAGCAGTTCATCCAGGGATGTACGTCGCATTTAACCTTAAAAGGATCCTCAGCTTTAAGCGTGATGACTTTACCGACTTCAGTGTCTTTTTTGGGCTGGGTGAAGTTGTACTGATCATTGACTTCGGGAAGAAAATGTATGTTGTGGTTGGTGTCATCGCCGTTGAGGATTCGCAGCTCTTGACCTGCCTGGCCAGCTAGAACATGAGGTACATATTGGCAGCCAAATTGCGTGATGGTCAATTGTTCCTTGCTAACAGGAAAAGCCTTCTTGCCCAATCCTTCTTTGATGGATACCACGACATTTCTAAGGGTCATGGGATCAGACTTCTTGTTGATAATAACCTGTTCAGAGCCGATCGTCTTCTTGGACTTCTTGCAATTCGGATCTTTCGAGGTGTTGATCTTCGTTCGTTTGTAAGCGTCTGGATCACCCTTGAAAATAATTTTGCCTGTGATCGTATTTTGACCATCAGCCATACATTGTGTCGGGGTGTACACAAACGTATTGATAGCCACGGCTGCCGCTAGTGTAAACATGCTGAGTTTCATAATTTCCTTCTCCTAATAACCGGCCCGTGTAATGGGCGTGGGTTGTATGCGATCGCGCACGCGATGGCAAGTATATTTTTCGACCTATATACAAGGTCAGCTAATCGTCAAACGCTTCTTCATCTTCGTCAAAACCTTCTTCGTCATCAAATTCGCCGTCGTCCTCTTCCAGGACAATTTTATTCAGTGGTGATCGGGCACCCTTAATACCGGCGTCGTATAGATAATCCACTAATAGATTTATATGGTCCATGGCTGTGCCTGGGTACTCTTTAGAACCAGCAAACGGGCTAACCCCCCCTGGGAAGTTCTGAGGCATCTTTGTACCGGGCTGAATTACCTGCGGATCGAGCATCCACGCCTCAACCCAATCGCGACGTAGACGCTGGTGTGTGAGCGCGAGATTCGGAGCACTGGCAGCGACTAGCAGGATAGTTTCAGTTTCGCCGGCTGTATTGGGGCCTGAAAACTTGGCGTTGGTGTCTACGTCGCCGGTCTCGTAGAAGATATTATCCGCGCTGACCAAAGTATGGCCATCGATGACGGTGCCGATGGGATAGGGCGTGCCATTGATGATCGCGGTGGCGGTTTCACCTTGGCCTCGTACCCCGTCTAGGCGGTAAATATTGACAAATTCATCGGTCGTCTTCGCTGGGCCTGGTAGCATGTCGCCGAAGATGTGACATTGTAAGCAGCCCATGTCATTGAAGAATTTTCCACCTGTAGTAAAGCGGTCGTCAGGTGAAAGCGCCTTGGTCGGCTCGACGAACGGATATTCGACATCGTATAGCTTGGTTAGAAAATCGACGCGCCCCAGCAGCTTTTTATGCGTTTCACGGAGCTGCTTAGGCGATTTTCTCAATAAGTCTATTTCGCTTGGCCGAATTATTTTTCTCTCCTCAGACCAGTTACGCAAGTGCTTTGCGTTTGAAGCTAAGGATTCCTGGGCGTACCAATTATCGCCAGCAGCCGCTCCCTCGGCTAATTCCTTAACATTGTCGCTTGACCCTTCCTTTTCGATAAATTCATCTACCGGCTTGGTCATTTTATCAAGCTGGCGAGAATCCTGGCGAGACAGAGCCGCGAAGTATTCGACCAGTGTTGTTGTCTGATCTTTGGTTAGGTTGAAGCTTGGCATACGAACTTGGAGCCAAGGACGTAATGGTTCAACTTGATGGAGGAACTTATCGAGCCAATGATGTTGAATCTTGGCACCTTCACCCCACAGAAGCGGCGGGGCATTCACCGCGTCGAAGACAGTTTCGCCAGAAATCTGCTGACTGAAATACTGCTGAATGATGGGGGCGTTGTCTTCAATCTGATGGCAAGCGACGCAATTTAATTCCCGCGTGAGGTTTCGCCCGCGCGCGATTGCGCCCAGACCATTTTGTTCGTAGTCGATTTGCAACGATTTGCCGACCAGTGCCGACTTGCGGGAGAGCAAGTACGTCGTCAGCGCCTCGGCTTCGTTATCCGTCAAGTAGAAGTTCGGCATCTTCAGCTTATCGTAGGGCTTTTTGATTTTTTCACGGTCCCATAGTCGCGGGTTACGCAATTTGTGTTTGGCAAAAGCGGAGTGCGTATGCGTGACCTGCTCACCCGGGTTTTCTCCCGGTGACCAATAGTTTAGATTCTCAGCGTCAGTTTCCGAACCCTTGGGATAGAGATGGCCAAAGACATCTTCTTTTTCTTCGCGCATATGATGAAACGCGTGATCGTAAAAAGCGAAATCGAGCTGCGCAATAGGCTTTTCTGCCCAGGTGGTCAAGTTTGTGCCGGGGGGAGTGGTTTTTTCAAAGCCAGCGATGTTGTGGCAAGCGTAACAGCCATAATGCCCAATCATTTTATTGCCCAGAAATGTGAGCTTTTTATCTTCTAGTGATAGGGCAGAGACCAAATCGTATGCGGGTTGCTTATCGAATGTTGGCGAAGACGATAGGAGCGACGTGAGCATGTTGGTTAATTCGTGCCCTTCGTCCTGCATAATCGCCCGGCTACGGCGCTCGCTACGCTGAGCGGTGAGCAAGGTGAACATGAGATCGTCGGCCATCGCAAGGCGGTCTGCGTTCATTTCGATCTGATCTTGCTGGAACGAAACGCTCTTTAGCGTCATTAAATAAGCTGTGATGTCAGTGGCATCCGCACTAGACAATCTCATGTTAGGCATTTTCGTGTCAGGCGAAAAATGTGTGGGGTTCATTAACCAGGAATAGAGCCACTCTTGTGTCACCTTAGAACCAATGCCGGAAAGCTCCGGTGCAAAACGGCTAAACGTCGGCGGTTTGTAAGCTTGGTCTGGCTCGTAACGCACGCTTTCCGGGTCGAAAACGACGTCTGCTTCCGAGCCGAAATTCTCCATGGCATACTTCACGCGTTCTATTTCTGTCATGCCTTTGTAGCGAAAACCAGCCGTCTTTTCGTCGATGTTATTTTTTTGCTGAAGGTCTTTCGTAATCCAAGTTTCGCCAAATTCCACGATGTTACCGTGGCAGGCGAGGCAGCCCAATGACTTAAATAGCGTGCGACCGGATTCGACATCGCCTTCAATTTCAGCCGGTTTTTCCAGTAGTGTAAATTCACTAGACACGGTGAAAAGATATTGTGTGATAGCCGCGACTTCCGTTTCGGTTCTCAATGCCGGATTGAGATCAAATTGGTTTTCGCTGCCTGCTTGGTTATTTTCCTGGTGAAAAAAATGCGGCATGCGGGTAGAGGGTCGGAACTTCTGCGGGAACATGACCCAAGGCTCAACAAAATCGCGGCGCAATTTGGAAGCGATATGCGCGAGGTCCGGGCCAACGCGACGGGCGTTTGGCATGGAGTCTTCCACGTGGCAATTTACACAGCCTACGGAGGTAAACAATTGTTGGCCACGGTTAATCGTCGTCCCCACGCGATCCTCATAATGGCGGGAGATGTCGGAGACCTGACTGTGACACTTTGCACACCCGGCTTCACTGTGCCTTGGCAACTGCATGGGGCGGTCCCAGTAATGTGCGATAAGTTCAAACGTCGCCGTAGGCACGCCCATATTGACTTCGTAATATTCGTCAGCCCATTCTTCTTCAATCTCGTGTGTGGGTGGGGTATGAGCCGCGAACACGAAGTCCGTTTCCTGTGGATTGCCTTCATGGCAAATCGTGCAACCGACCTTAGCCATGCCGTGTGGCGATTCGACGGAAACGTATAGTTCGAGATCAGGGTGGGCTAATAATGGCTGACCGAGTTCAATGGCTTTGCGACCATCGGTTATGAAATATTCATTAACTGTCGCGAGCAGGGCATCGAAATAATCATTCTGCTGCTGCTTTGATAGCTCTTGCCAATGTTCTGTGACCTGTCCGGTCGGAATCGTAGCCCCGGAAGCGATGGTTGGCGCAGCTGGATAATCTGGTGCGTTCAATCCTTTTCGCTGCATGGCTTCTATGACGCCAGGCAGGGACCGCTCTAGCTTCTTGGCGAGGTTGTCCTTCGAGAAGTCGGGGTCTCCAATACTTACGTGGCAGGTCGTGCAACGATCAGTCGTGTAGGTTTCCAGATAATTAAGCTGCTGACGAATTTCTGGTAACACCAGCTGGTTCACTTGATAGCGAGCTGGGGTGTTTTTGGGAGACACAAAGTCGAGTAGTGGGGCGTTGATGACCAAGCTGACGATCGGTATTCCGCCAAGCATGCCCTCATCGTCTAGCACACCTCGGAACTGTTGGTCCTTCTGTTTCGCATCGGCTGCAATAGTCTCCAAATCACGTAGCTGTTTTTCGGCCCCGGTCAGTTCGCTACGCAACCCCTTGATTTGCTTTTCAATGTCGTCGACGGTGTCTTCCCAATGTTCTTTATCTTGCTGGAACCTTACGACCAAGTCCTCCTCTTGGCGGACCTGCTTGTGGGATTTTTCGGTTATCTCGTGGTGCTCTCCATATTGTGCGAGGATGGCTTCGTAACCGGCCCGAGTGACGTCAAGCACCTGCGAGGTCGCGCTATAACTGGCGTTGGCCTTTTTGAACTCTAATTGAGATTCAATTAGCCTTTCGTTTAAGTCTGTCAATTGGTCGGCAGCGGTGCTGTCTAAGTATTCCTGTGCTTCCTCCCGCCGAACCTTAGCCTCGGCGATCTTCTGCTGGTTTTCCTCTTTCATGGCATCGAGGTAGTCGAGATGCGCGATGGCAGCTTTAGCCACGTAATAGTCATCTTGGTAGGCGTGCCATGGACGTGCATAGTCCACGTATACTAACCAACCAATAGCCATGGCCATGAGTACGCTACTGATGGCGAACCAGATGTTTATCTTGTCCGGGCGATATAGGCGACTTTCAGGAATCGGCATGATGCTCTAATCCACGAACCACAAAGCAAATTTCGGTTATCTGTTCAACGCGCACTGCGCGACGACCTAAACGTTTAAGAACCATTCAGTAATACCGACGACATAGTGCAAATTCAACGTCCATCGAAGCACCATTTTGATCGGCATTAACACCATAAAAAGTACCAATACACATAACATGCTGTATCGCATAAATCCGATGTCACGGTAAATTTTTCTGAAAAAAGTCGCCTTCATAATGAAAGGGCTTAATACGAAATAAGCACCAAGCAAAATGATGCCTGGCAACTCTCGCATGAGGTAATGCTTTGGCAATGGTACGCCCCAGAAATTAATCCAGAATAAGTCGTGAAACTCGGTATTGAGTAGCGCCGCGGGCCGGTTGTGGTCCCAATATTCATAGGGCCCGAAGAAGTTCCAGTTTGGTCCGCGAAGGAAAGTGCCGAAAATAATCAACACCACCCACAAAATAACGAACCCAAACAAGAAAGTCGTAATCGCGAACTTACGCTCTTTGAAGGTGTAATAGCCATTACCCCTAGGATTTTTGTCTATATAGGGAATAGCGATGAGTCCAACAATAATAAGACCCGGCAACACCACGCCCGCCAGCCAAGGATCGAAATACACAAGCATTTCCTGCAAACCGAGGAAGTACCAAGGGGCTTTCGCGGGGTTAGGCGCGACGTTGGGATCCGCTGGTTGTTCAAGTGGAGCACGCAATAAAATCGCCCATGCGATTAGCAGAGCCGTACACAGAACCAAGGCGATCAACTCACTATAGACAAGGTCAGGCCAAACGAGCACTTTATCGTCTGCCCCAGCCTCAAGAAGAGGCTCGCCTTTTTCCATACGCTCGTCGTTGATAGCCGCTTGCCGAAAACCCAGCCACAGCAGGAAGCTCACCGAGACCATCATGATAACGATAGGCACGTTGTCGGCTTTGGTGACGATTTTTGCAAAGTTGGCGTCCATACAGCTAACCAGGAAAAACAGGGTAGCTAATGCACCTACGGTGGCTGCAACGGCTGGCTTGGTCCATGTGCGATAACCGATCAGGAATATGAAGAATGCGGCTACTGAAATAATCAAAAACCAGTGCGGCTCACAGGCAACGTTAATAAAATGCTTAACGCTGTCTATCGTCGATGATGATGCAAGTATCGAATCCATTCCGCTTCCCATGTTAACGAACACTTAAGACCATTGCTCTCGTACTAAATTCCTCCGATGAGGCCCGAACCATTTTCCTATGGCTACTTTATAGCGGGCCACTAACCCCGCCGTCTTTACGGATGCGCCAAAAGTGAACAGCTAGGAGAACTGTCACGACGCACGGAATAAACACGCAGTGGAGAACGTAAAACCGAAGGAGGGCATTAGGCCCGACAAAGGTACCCGCCAAAAGTCCAAACCGTGCATCGTCGCCAGCATGCACTAAGGGCACACCACCGATTTGTATAAAGGCGCTCAGCGGACCTTCCGAGCCAGCGCCAGGCGTTGCCCGTGCCATGTTCGATCCCACCGTGATAGCCCACATCGCTAACTGGTCCCACGGCAACAAATAGCCCGTGAACGATAGCAACAAAGTTAGCACCAACAGAATAACACCCACGCTCCAGTTAAATTCGCGCGGCGGTTTATAGCTACCTGTTAAGAAAACGCGGAGCATATGCAGCCAAATGGTTATGACCATGGCGTGGGCACCCCAGCGGTGCAGCTCGCGCAACAATCCCAGTGTAACATGTGCCCGCAAACCCTGAATGTCGAAATAAGCATATTCGACGGTAGGGCGATAGTAGAACATCAGTAGCACGCCGGTCACGATTTCCACTAAAAACAGGAAGAAGGTGATACCGCCCATGCACCAAGTAAACGAAAGACGAATACCGCTTTTGCGGACAGCGACTGGATGCAGGTGCAAAAAGACATTACTCAGGATAGCCATCGCTCGCGTACGCCGATCGCGCGGCACGCCGTGACGAAAAATGCTACCCCATATCTGACTTTCGCGTATCCAGTTACCAAATTGGTTAATCATTATTTAATGCAGTTCCTGTGCGTGCATCCGGGGGGATTAAACTAAGATATAGCTTCCCGGTTGATCCCATTGCCCCAGTTCATACTGGTATTTCTTACTTTTATCTACAACGACAATGCCGTCCTTAATCGCTATTCTAAAACGCTCCAACGGGCGCGGCGTTGGCCCTTCAAAATTAATTCCGTCTGGATAGTAGCCGCTACCGTGACACGGGCACTTAAATTTTCGATCGTTAGGCAGCCAATTAGGAATGCACCCGAGGTGCGTACAAATGATATTCAAAGCTGCGATACGATCCTCTTCACGGATCATCCAGATGCCCTGCGGTTTATAATCTTCATTCACGCCGCCTGGAACCATCTCGATATACTTGTCCATTTTGCCGACGCGGATGCGCGGGTCAGGTTCTTCGAGTACATTGGGCATCATAAATCGCCCGAACGCTGGCCCGACTGATATGCCAGTACCCACGCCGAAGGCAGTCCAACCAACGGCCAATGCGCTGTTGCTGACAAAATCTCTTCGATGCAATTCTGAATGTTTCTTAGCCTTTTGGGCCGCTTCGACAACTTTCGCCTGCCGCGCATCTGGCGGTAGGGACTTTGGATCCGCAGCTTTCCAGTCTTGGGTATTAGCCGGCATATCATCAGCATTTCGCATAATGCCCGCATGGCCACCGCGCGAGGTCGCGGCCTCTAATAAAGCTTGAATAGAGGGGTCAGGCTCGCCTGCGCTAGGCGCTTTGCTTTTGGCGGTTGCAACAGGCGCTTTTGCTGCGGCTGCTTTTTTAGGCTCTGCTGCTGGGGCTTTCTTGGCCGGCTTCGCAGCTTCGGCGGCAGGCGCAGCTTCGGCGGCAGGGGCAGCAGCAGTTTCTGCGGGGGCATCATCAGCGACTTCTACAGACACCGTTTCAAATTTTATTACGTCTACCGGGC
Source organism: Phycisphaerae bacterium (assembly GCA_029260115.1). Classification (GTDB taxonomy): domain Bacteria; phylum Planctomycetota; class Phycisphaerae; order UBA1845; family UBA1845; genus JAJRPG01. Next base: position 14,180 of record JAJDDW010000048.1, read on the forward strand.
ATTCTTCCGCGGCGTCTACAATCTCCACACTACGTGGCTTGGTGAATTCTAAATCGAGTGCGGCTGGGCGAATGATGCATGAGTCTTCAGTCACTTCAAACACATCTGGCGCGGCAGTTTCGCATGCATCGCAGACGATGCACCCTTCTTCAATCCACACCTTAGTGATGAGCTCTTTCTTGGCCATACTCGTTTCTTCCTGCAAAAATTACGCCTAAAGCCCGTAACGCCCGAACAAAATTACGTAGACCGAGCCGCCCACGCCGCCTTGGCACGTTGCTGTACCGCCGGAGACGTGTCAGACTTTAATCGCTTTATCATTTCCCACAAGTCCACATCATCTAAAATCGCAGCAGCATCAATCGCAGCCATCAGCCATTCCTGTATCAAATTGGCGGGCATGGCATAGCTTTTAGTTGTGCCGCTTTCGTCGATTGTGTGATATCTTTCGCCCGTCTCCCAGAATTTTCGATCTAGCAGATCGAGCATAGTCGACTTACCAGATTGGCTACCCAACCGGGCCAACGCTATGGCCGCGGACCAGCCGACTTCGCCATCTGAAGATAATCTCACAGACGACAGCGCATCAATAACCGCTTGGTTGTCAGGGCTAGCGAGCACCGACAAGGCGGTGCAGGTTGCGAGGCGCATTGTCGCGTCGTCCATGCTTTCGAGTAACGCAACCAAGGGCGTCACCGCAGCCTTTGAACCTTCCACGTTATGCAGGTTGGCCAATTCTTGGACGGTGTAGACCAAGAGTAATTTACGCTCTTTTTCTCCAAAAACGATCCAGGAATGTTCGAGTACGCGGATGAGTACGGGCACGGCCTGGGGCTTATTCGTTCGGCCTAATGCCCGAATAAGAAACTGCATGCGCATCGCGCCAGAAAATTGTAGATTTTTCGTATGATCGTCAAGTGAAGCGTTCGGCGCGGATGGCTCTGCCATCTCATTTTCGACCATTTGAATAAGTCGGGTAGCCGCGATGTCTAGTTGTTCCGGGGAGAATTCATCCTTTTTCAATCGTTCAGTAAGCTCAAGGCCTGCTTGCCAATGTTCTTTTTCGCGAGGCAACAACATGCCAGCATTACGCTGCCCGCCACTGATTTCTAGTGCATGTAGTAAATGGTCCAGACTGTGGGCCTTGGGGGCTGATGGTGCGCCGAATAGAAATACGACACAAACCGCGCCGCCGACTATGACGGTAATAATGAGCAAGGGGACGCCGAAAAGCTTAGCCATCATCGATGCCGACAATGGTTCAATAGGATAATCCTGCCCACCAGCCTCTGGCGACTCATTCCCTAAAACGGTCGGGGGATCGCCAGTGAGATGGGAATCTGATTGAGAAGAATGTGTTTCTTCGACGCTCATCGGTTAGACATACGACTGCTAATAATGACTCAGTTCGCTCGCCGGCACGATCCACCGTGGACTTAGCCTAACCCTATTTATCGGTCCAAAGGGCCTACTTCCAATCGTCCAGATGGCAATATAACGTCACATTGTTAAATATTTCACGAACATTGTCAAGCGCGGGGGTGCTCCTCATGAAGCCTCTTTTCGGGGCGGTGAGGATGGTTAGGCCGGTACTAGAAAATTGGCGGCGTGAGGGAGGATGGAAGCCTGGATGGGAAGATACCCGGCAAAATCTCCGTCAACTTCGACCGGAACTTGGGTTGGTGACTCAATACTAAACTCACGACATTGGCTGTAAATGACGTCGCGATGATTTACATGCTGGCCTCGTATGACGCGGCTGGCGTGCGATAAAAGTTGAATTCGAGACGCACATTTCATGACGCACAGATCGAGCAGGCCGTCATCGTGCTTGGCTTCTGACAGAATGCGCATACCTACAGAATAACGGGCGATATTGCCAATCAACGCGAAGCCCTGGCCTTGATACACCTGCTTACCTTCGACGCGGACCAAGATTTCCGGAAAACGGTGCGACCAGAAAGTGCGCCAGATGGGCCAAAAATAGTCACCGTGAGTAATATGGCCTTTGCGCAGGGTGGTCATGCGCACCACACATTCAGCATCAAAGCCTACCCCGGCGACGGCGATGAAGCGTTTGTCGTTAAGCACCCCAACATCGAATGGAATCACGCGGCCTCGCAAGAGCGTATGGGCAACGTCGCTTGGTTCGGTGGGCATTCCCAATTCACGGGCTAGCAAATTTTCGGTTCCGGTTCTCAAAATCACAATGGGAACACGCCTCTCGATTAGGCCGTTGACCACTTCGCAGACCGTGCCATCTCCGCCAACTACGAGTACAGCCTCGGTTTGCGGGTCGAGTTTTTTCGCTAACTCCGTTCCGTGCCCGGCGGAATGGGTAGTGCGAATGGTCAGCTCCCCGCCAATAAGTTTGAGCTGTCGGCCAATTTCCTCAACGACGGGCCGCATATCCCTTCGTCCTGAAACTGGATTGATAATGGCTGTTACCCGTCGGGTCATACAATTCCTCTACGAGTCAATAAATCGCTCACACTCATTCGTAGTTTGACAAGGCACCGCGCATAGTAGTTACCGCCTGTCCGCCGATGCGCACCGCAAGCGTTTCACCCGCTTGCCGTTGGACAAGGACCCACACAAGCCCCGTCCTTCCGCCTGGGATTCCTTGGGTGCATTGCAGGCCCGCGAAATCATCATGCATGGGCATCACGCCATGCTCAACCAAGTATGCGCCTAGTGGGCCGTGGACACTGCCAGTGACGGGATCCTCGTTGATTCCGCAGTTTGGGGCAAAAAACCGGGACTGCACATGTATCGATGGCGTCAGCGTCGCCACCGTGGCCACCGATAATCCCCGCAGATTGTGTTTACCTAATAGGGTCGATAGTTTTTTGAAATCTGGTTTGATGTCATTGAGTACGGAAAAGTCTTTGACGAAAATAATCGCGTCCTGATCCTGCGTAATCGCTGGCGGTAAATTATTATTATAGGCATCGATCGGCATGCTAAGGCATTGGGCTAAGTCGTCTTCGTGTAGTGAAATCTCTTTGAGGGTCGGCGTAAACAAATCCAGCCAAATCGCGTGACGCCCGGGTGCGTCAGGTAGCGATTCGATGTTGGCGATAAGCGTCCCCGAGCGAGTTTCGATGGGCAGGCGAACGCTACCGCTTAGCGTGGGGGCTGGCAACTGGCCTGATTCAATCAGCGCATGGACCCCGGCTAGGGTCGCGTGGCCACACATATCGACCTCAGTGGTTGGCGTGAACCAGCGGAATCGAATCGAAGCGTTCTCCTCTTCTAGGTCGGAGGTATTGCGGTGGGCATTTGGATCGACTTTGGTAATGAAAGTTGTCTCGCTGAGATTGAATTCTGCAGCGATGGATAGCATTTGTTCGTCAGTTAAACCGTCAGCCTTAAGAATTACAGCCGCAGGATTGCCGTCAAAAGCAGTGGTCGTGAAGGCGTCGATGACAAAATATTCGAGGCTCATATCCAATTTCTTCCGTCTTGCCGTTCGCTAGGATTTCGCAGGTCTACAGTGTCAACCGTTCTGCGTCGACAAGGCACGCTTGCGTGATCGCATGCTTTCGTGTGATCGTACACGCTAGCGAGATCGTACACGCTTATGATTAGCTGGCAAAGATAGTCACTATCTTGCAAGGTGATAGTCTTGGCCGTAGGCTGAGTAGGGGGGGCGGAAATGATTTGTATAAGCCATCGATTGAAAACGATAGTAAAGCGCAATAGTTAGTAGGGGAACAGTAATATGAATAATTACGCGAAACGTATCGTAGTTAATGCCATGATCATCTTGACTGCATCGAATGTTATTTTCACTACCGAATTCATTGAGGCGGCTGAGCCTGGTTTGCCAACGGCTTACATCCACGGAAAGTCTCTAGACGAAATTTCGGGTATGACTAACGCGAACAGCACGGGGCAATATTGGGGCCTAAGTGACTCTGGTTTTGCCCCTAAAATACACAGGTTCAACGACCGGGGCGAAGTGCTGCAAGCAGTTACTTTAGATGGGGCTAGCAATCGAGATTTCGAAGCCATGACGCGCGATGCTAATGGCTATATGTATATTTCAGATACTGGCGATAACGGTTTGGCCCAGGGTTCGTATCAGATTTATCAAATCTCTGCGGACATCCCTGACGGCGTTTCTGCGACAAAAGCCGTGCAGATTGATTTTACCTACGAAGACAACAAGCCGCGAAATTGTGAGGCGATATTTTCCTTTGAAGGCAAGTTGGTTTTGATAACGAAGCAGGAGAATTATGGCGTTGCGCCTGAAGTTTTCACGATGGATATACCCGACGGCGGCGGAAGTAGTCGGGCTAAGTTGGTTGGTCGTATGAAAATGAGTGGAAGTGTGACCGACGTCGCCTACTCGCAGCAGCGCAAACTTGTCGCGGTGCTCACTTATCATGGGGTAGCTTTTTATAATTTCGTTACACCACAGGATTTATTGACAAAGCCCAAGCACTATGCGTATGGGAGTTTTGCGAAGTGCGAAGCGATTTGCTTTGATAACGAAGCAGTTGTGCTGACGAACGAAAATCAAGCGATTTGGAAACGGCCTATTGAGGAATACTTGGGGACGGCTTGGGTGGGCGTTACGCGACCCGCGCAAAAGCTTGCGAACTTGAATGCGTCTATACGGCTAGATGGTCGCACGGATGATTGGCCAGCTAACGTTAACGTGTTCCTTTTGAAGCCGGAGCGCGCAGGGGCAGCACTCAATGCGAAAATGTTTGGGTCGCCGCAAGGGTGGCATGTTGCGATTACTATGCCATACCACCAAGGCGGAAGCGGTTCCAAGCCTATTGGTGATACACTCTTTGTGATGGCTTCGCCGGAGCTGAATAGTGCGTTTCCTACAGCAGACACTGCTGTTTATGCCCTCACCGTCATCGAAAAAAAGCAAAAGGCGAAAGTGTTTCGCGTGCAACAGCCTTTACCTTGGGAAGGGCGCGGTGATTGGAAATCGCAATCTTCGCCAGCAGGCTCAGCTGCGATGTATATCGCGGACGGTAAACTAACCATCGAAGCGACTATAGGACAGGCATTTTTGCCCCCGCAAATTAGTGTAGGCATTCGGGACATTCGTTTTAATATATCGCTACTTAGTTGGCAGGGTAGAAAGCCGAGCTTCTGGTCCTGGGCTGGTCCGCTACGCGGGCACGGTGACGAAAAGCTGCAATCGTGGGGAACGGTCACTCTCGTACAATAATAAATTCTCCGAGCCGCGTGGCTTCAACCCGTGCGGACAAAAGTCGCTTACAGTCGCAGAAGGTTGTAAGCCATTCACGCATTCGGAACGAACTTAGTCATATTGTTTTGGATATCCAATTCTTCGGAAACTACCGAATAGTGGTGATCGGACGCTTCATGCAGGTCGTGTGATTAATAGTCATTGTGCATAGAGTGTCCCATGCCTCGGGTACGCACGAAGGGTGGGGAGTGGACGCGCAATATCAAGTCGCAAAGTAATTTGTAATTGTGCGTCCGCGCGGGCTGAAGCCACGCGGCTCGTTATTTAAGACAAATTACACCCTTGCCTATTTGTCTGCTTCCACCGTCTCCACCGCCAGCGTCTCGGCTGTTTGCCCTTCTGGCATGGGTTGAGAGTTTTTGCACGTTGGATACTTGCTGCAGCCCAAGAATTCTCCGCTACGGCCTGTGCGAATCACCATGTGAGCGCCGCATTCTTCGCAAGGGACATCCGTGGGTATGGGTTTGGGTTTCGGTGCCGTTGGAAACTCTTTCTCGGCTTGTTTCTTGGCTGCGCCGCGCAAGTTGGAAACAAAGCGACACTTAGGAAACTTTGTGCAGCCATAATAAGGGCCAAAGCGTCCGGTTTTCATGTCTACTTCGCCGCCGCAATCCGGACAAGCGAGTGACTCTTCTGGCCAAGTTTCGACTACGGGTCTGCCTGTTCTAGTCCACGCAAAACCAGGAGGTGGAGGCCCCATCGCTGCGTAATCAACTTTACCATTTTCATCGCGCGGCACCTCGACTTTGGCGCGTCCGGTTTTGCCGTTGTCCGCTGGCGCTTCAGGAATTTCACCGGCTTCTTCTAAAGCGCGCAGATGGTCAACCTTGTCCATCGGCATAGCGTTTCGACATCGCGGGAATCCGGAGCAGCTTAAAAATGGTCCGCGACGTCCAGTGCGAATGACGATGTTTCGACCGCATTTGTCGCAGCGTACACCAGCTTCTGCGGGTTTAGGTTTTTCGACATATACGCCGTCTGGCAATGGCTGCGTGGCTTTACATTTTGGGTACGCGCTGCAGCCAAGGAAAGATCGGCCTCGAGAAAATTTGACCGACATCTCCGCTTTGCATTCCGGACAAGTTTCCTTGATGTCCTCTTCGTTGACTTTTTTCAACGGAACACCTTGCTCGTCCGAGGGCTGGGTGTGGCTGCATTCTGGATAACCGGTGCAACCGAGGAAAGGGCCAATGCGGCTCTTACGGAGAATGAGGTCTTTGCCGCACAAAGGGCATGGTTCATCCGCTACGACATCTGCCACAGGTTGCCCCTCGGCATCGATATTCATAGCCACTTTGCAATTGGGATAACCTGAACAGGAAAGGAAGCGACCTTTCTTGCCAATACGATACACCATTTCTCGGCCACACTCGGTGCAGATAAATTCGCTTGGCTGGGAACGAGCGCGTTGCATGTTTGCACCCGCACTATCAAGCGCTGCTTTGAAAGGTATGTAAAATTCACTTAATACGTCTTGCCATTCCAAGCCCGCGTCTTCGACTTTGTCTAGCTCTTCTTCCATAAATGAGGTGAACTGAAAGTCCATGACCTTGGGGAAATGTTCCATCAAGCTATCGGTGACAACTTCACCAATGGCGGACGGATGCAATTTCTTGTCGGTCAGCTCGACATATTGCCGGTCTTGAATCGTTTGGATAATCGCGGCATATGTACTCGGACGGCCAATACCTTCAGCTTCCAACTTTTTAACCAGGGAAGCCTCGCCGTATCGAGCGGGCGGCGAGGTGTAATGTTGTTCTGGTTTGAGCTGGAGCATGCCTAGTTCTTGCCCCTCTGATAGTGCCGGCAGGACGACATCGTCCGTGTCGGGCAGTCCCATGACACGAAGGTAGCCGTCGAAAACGAGTCTTCGACCACTGGTGCGGAAGATGGCCTCGCCTTTAGGGGTTGGGGCTTTGATGAGTACGGATGTGCTATCCCACTCGGCTGGTGTCATCTGGCAGGCGACAAATCTCCGCCAAATTAAGCCATAAAGCTTAGTCTGTTCCGCCGAAAGATGGGCCATGATGTCAGCCGGACGTAGCGTGACGTCAGAAGGGCGAACAGCCTCGTGAGCCTCTTGGGCACGTTTGCTACTACCATAAACATTGGGCTTAGCGGGTAAATGTTTATCGCCAAAATCCTTACCGATTAAATCCCTGGCCGCGGCGACTGAGTCTTTGCTCAGGTGGGTGGAATCGGTACGCATGTATGTAATCAAGCCGACCGGTCCTTCTGAACCGCCGAACTCAATACCTTCATATAGTTGTTGAGCGACGCGCATCGTGCGAGAAGGTGAGAACCCCAATTCACTTGAGGCTGCTTGCTGCAATGAAGCAGTGGTAAACGGCCCGTTGGGTTTGCTCTTGGTGCGACGTTTTTGAATCTCAGATATTTCAAATGCGGGAGCTTTACCGGCGACAATTGCGCCGATGATAGCCGTCTGTTTTAGTTGGAGCTTGGCATACGCTTCCCAATCGGATTCATCGACCTTCTCAACGACAAAGCCAAGATATTCGGCTACTTCCCTAGCCTCTTTGACGTCGGTTGGTTTGAAAGATTTTCCATTGAGCGTAGTCAACTCTGCGTATAGGCATTCGTGTTCGCTAAGCCATTTGTTCCGCGCTTTGACCGTGAGTCCAGATTTTGTTTTTTCACTTTTTTCGAGAAATTTATTCCAGGCATTAGAAAGTTTGTCTAGTGTCGCAGGATCGGTCGCGAAGCAGCCGTGTAATCGCCAATGTTCTTCTGGGATAAACGCTCGAATTTCTCGTTCACGGTCGACAATAAGGCGTACAGCAACGGATTGCACACGCCCTGCCGATAATCCTTTTCCAATTTTCGATTGTAGTAATGGGCTGAGTTGATAGCCCACGATGCGGTCTAAAAGGCGACGAGCCTGCTGAGCGTTAACCTTGGCCATGTCGAGTTTATGCGGATGAGAGAAAGCCTCTTGGATGGCCGATTTTGTGATTTCATTGAACACGACCCGCTCGGTGGGGGTGTTTTCAAGGCCCAAAGCTGAAACCAGATGCCAGGCGATCGCTTCTCCTTCACGGTCAAGGTCAGTCGCGAGATAGACCGTAGGGGCATCTTTTGCCAGTTTTTTGAGAGAGCTGACGACTTTTCGCTTGCTAGCGAGTACTTCGTAGACCGGCTCAAAGTTGTTTTCAAAGTCGATTCCGAGGTCATGGGCTGGCAAATCTCGTACATGCCCGTAACTGGCCATGACTTTGAAATCGTCGCCTAGATATCGGTTTATGGTCTTCGCCTTGGCCGGTGATTCAACAATGACCAGTGATTTACCGGATGGTTGTGTTTTTTTCGCCACGATCCGTTTTTTCCTCTCTAAGCGTCTTATCGGCCCGACTCTAGGCCTATGTCGACGGTCCTTGTTATCGTCACAGGTAATGACCTGCTCCAATAATGTAGAATTATAGGCCCGCCATGCCGGTAAGATGGGGGGATTTAGCAGGACTGCCTCATGATGTCAAACCGATTGTAGTTTGGCGACGGTCGCCTGACTTGATTTTCGGCGGTTTGGACCTTATAGTGGCTGTTTTGCGGCTTCGAAAAATTTAACTACCGCTGTACAAAGGGTTTATGTCAAGATGTTGAAATTCTTTCGTAAATATGACAAGGCGCTCTTGGTAACGTTCATGATGCTACTCATGGTAGTATTCGTAGGAGGCTCTGCATTGCAGAGTTTTTTAACTCCAAATACCAATTATGCGGTATTTAACTCTCGCTATGGCGAGATTAGCACAAACGATCGAGACCAAGCTCGGCGGGCTACAGAATTACTCGCCAATTTTAACATAGATTGGTCGCGGCCGACCTATGGTGCGTTCAAACAGATTGAGTTACCCGATTGGATTCTGCTCACGCGAGAAGCGGATAAATTTGGCACCACTGTCGATCTTGGCGCTGCCCGGGCGATCTATGGTGGCTCAGAAGCTGGTAGTGGCATTGATATTTTGTCCCGCAGACTTCGAATCAAGGATGACCAATTTTATGAAGCGCTGCGACAGTATCAATCTATTCAACTCACTGCGCAAGCGATGAGCGTGGGCACACTGCCTAGTACCGCAGCCATCAGGTTAAGAGGCCGAGATACGCTTGAGAAAGTTAGCGTGCAAGCTGTCGCGCTTCCTTCGGGTGCTTTTAAATTAGATGGCCGAACGTTTAGCGAGGCTGAGATTGATGCCCAATGGCAAGCTCATAAAGATAATGAGCCAGGTACTGGAATGGAATTTGGCTACTACGTAGACCCGGCTATCCAAGTGCAATATGTGAAGATAAATCCTGATCTTCTGTCTAAAGTGATTGGCGTAGCGAATCTCGAACGCAAAGCAAAGCGCTACTACGAAGCGAATAAAGAGAGTTTTGAATTCCGACGACCGCCTGTAGTTGGGGAAGAAATAGCAGCGGACGACGCGACTGCTTATTTGGGTTGGGACGAGGCTAAAGAAAAAGCCGAGGATGCTATTCGTCGTCAAGAAGCAAAGAAAACGGCGTCGCGCATAGCTGACTATTTAATCCAAAGCACGGTACAAGATTCGTTAGCCGGAACGCGGGAAGATAGCGGTTATAGAACAATATCAGCCGAGGTGGCTTCTAAAGATTATTATCAGGGGCTGCTGAATCGTTTGCCCAAGACATTGAATTATCCTAGCGCGATTTCTGTCGAGAGTTCAGATTTCTTTGACGCCTCATCCGCTGGTTTGGTTTCTGGTATTGGCGCTGCGAGCTATCATCCATACGGCGGTCGGTTCAGAACTTTTTCCTCTATGGTACTTAATAATCAGGCGCTCGTGCCCACCGTTCCACAAGGTGACGGCGTAATCAATTCAGACTATCGCGCGATGAACGAGACTTTCGACGTGGCTTTGCAAAGTGGCGACGGTGTTCAGTATGTGTTCCGGGTGGTCGATCACAACGAAGGCCATGTAGCGACATCTGTTGATGAAGTACGCGAGCGTGTCATTGCCGACCTTCGCACCAAAGAAGGGTATGAAGTCGCCTTGGGTTACGCTCAGGGGCTGATTGAAAATATTGGTGAAGGCGGATTGCAGGAAGCGTATACGAGTAATACCGAGCTTGATGAAATCGTTCAGGCCTATCAAGGTTCTGATGGCGGGTACATGGTCGCCTCAGATGTGCTTCGTCATATTCCAAGCCCTTATATATCAGGACCAGATGCAAACATGGCTCGGATTCCAGGTGGCATCGGAAGCGTACCAGCAAAGGTTGTCGATGCGTGGTTTGAATTAGAGCATAGCAATAAACGCGCAGGAGTGTTTCCTCTAAAATCGCGCGCGGTGGTCATGGTGGTTCAATGGCAAGAAACTACGCCAGGCACAGAAGAAGATTATTCTGCGCAGCGGACTCAGATCACCAACCAATTAATGGGCCAAGGACGCATACTTGTAATGCGTGACTGGCTTGATCCGGATCAAATTCGTGCTCGTAATGAATTCAAAGCTATCAAGAATTAGTGATAGTTCGTTGTCGATAAGCGGCGCGATGTCTGCTTCACGCGATTAAAAATCGGGCGTCCGGCGCGGGCTTCAGGCCTGCGCCTCGTTCGGAAATATTTACTGTTGGCCGTTTTGGAATCGCCCTCGTTCGCAAGCAATAGTAAAAGCCTCAGCCATTGATTTGAACTGCTGCCAAGATTGGCGGATGCGCTCGGCCTCGGAAGATTCAATTTCTCCGTCATCTTCAATTGATTTCGTTACGGTCATGAGCAATTGGCTGAATTCATTGACTAGCTGCTGCGTATTGACCAATAGCTCCGTGGGTATATCCACTTTGGTCGGTGGCGTATTTTTCACATAAAACCCGCCCGCTTGGTGGCATAGCCATTCGACCACTGTTGTGTCTTGGGTAGCGTGAACGATTTCAGCGAGGCGATCGAGCGGATTTCGTGCGCCGCTGGTATCGGGATCGTTGGGGTCTGACTCTTGGCACCATTTGTAAACCAGCGCTTGGGATAATCGAAGGCTAGCGGCTAACGATTTCACGCCGACTTTGTCTGCGGCGTGTTTGATGGCTTCGTGGGAACGCATAATCTTTTCCTCATAATCACCGGCCTGAATACCCTGCGATGGCAAACAAGTCTACCGGTTGATGCTTATAGCATACAATCCTAGGGCTAGCGAGCTACTTGGCTATAGTGCATGTTAAGCGGGTAGGGGACGAGGCTTTGGCGAGCTTCATAACATCACTCACCTGCCAATTCGTGAAATGTTGAAGAATATATGATGCCCATAGTTCGTCCTGAATCTCAAGTCACCCTACAATAGAGGACGAGGAATTATGGATAATTTGCCCGTACAAACCAAACGAGACATTGAGGCCATGCTGACCAGTATCGGTATGCACCCACGGAAAATGTTTGGTCAAAATTTTTTAATAGACGGCAACCTTATGAGGTTGTTGGTTAAGTCGGCGGATATAACGCCTGACGATCGCGTGTTGGAAGTTGGTGGGGCGACGGGCGGTTTGACCGATCTATTGGCTAAGTTATCTACATCGCTTTATGTCGTGGAGATCGATCGAGAATTGGCCGTTGTTCTGAAAGAGCGATTCGAGCACTGCGCACATATGACGATTCTTAATGCGGATGTTTTACATCAAAAGCATACGCTTCATGAAACGGTCGGCGATTGGGTTAAGGATGAGCAAGGGATTAAGCCGCGGCCGGTTAAGCTAGTTGCGAATTTGCCATACGAAGTAGCCACCTTGATTGTGATGAATCTGATAATCGATTATCCGATGGTCTCTCGACTTTGTTTTACTGTGCAGTTGGAGGTTGGTCAGCGAATCTCAGCAAGCATGAATACAAAAGAATATGGGCCGTTGAGTATTATTGCGCAGACGCTGTGTGATGTAGAAACGGTGGCTCGTGTTCCCAGTTCAGCTTTTTGGCCTCGCCCGAAGATAGATTCTGCCATTATGCGATTGACCCGCAAGCCGTCCCCGTTTACAACGCGCGAGCAGCAGGATTCCTTCGTGACAGTCGTACGACGCTCGTTTGAACATCGACGAAAGACTTTGCGTAGTGCGATGAGTTATTTTCTGGCCAGTGAAGTTTGCGAGCAGATTTGCCAGGCCTTTGATGGTCAGCGCCGGCCTCAAACGCTAAGTGCTGAGGAGTGGGTATCGTTGTCGAGACTCGTGTCTCCGGGTGAATGAGTGATTGTAAAAGCTCTAGCTGAAGGTGTAAGGATGGCTGCGTTGGATACGATCTACTTCGACAATAATGCAACGACACGACCGCTCGATGAAGTGGTAGCAGCCATGCAACCCTTCTGGGTGGACGCCTATGCAAATCCGTCGAGCGTTCATCAGTTTGGCCAATCCGTAAAACATGCTATCGAATGTGCCCGTGAGCAGGTAGCTGCGCTGATTCATGCCAATCCTGGCGAAATTGTTTTTACGAGTAGCGGTACTGAGAGCATAAACCTAGCCATTCGCGGGGCATTGGCCATGGTTCCCACAAAGCGAAAGTTCGTTACGACAGCCGTGGAACATGCCGCGGTTGTGCGGTTAAGTGAGGAACTTGATCGCGAGGGTTATGAAGTGATTTTGATTGGCGTAGACCGCGACGGGCGCATTGACGAAGAGGCTTGGCTCGCGGCGATGACGGATGACACTGCGCTGGCATCGATTCAACATGCCAATAACGAAACTGGCGTGATGATGGACGTGCCGCGGCTGGCGGAGTTGGCTCAATCGCGGGGCGTTGCTGTGCATGTGGACGCAGTGCAAACGGTGGGCAAGGTCGCGGTGAACGTAACTGACTGGCCCATTCAATTTGCCAGTTTCAGCGCTCATAAATTTCATGGTCCCAAAGGCGCTGGCGGATTATACGTGCGACGTCGGACACGTCTTAAACCATTGATTGTCGGTGGCAGTCAAGAACGAGAGCTGCGGGCGGGGACGGAAAATACGGCTGCGATTGTAGGCATGGGCGTAGCGGCTACGTGTTGTGGCGAGGCGATGGTTGAGACGGCAGCGCGGGTAGGCGCATTGCGCGATCAGCTAGAACGCGATCTAGTTGCGGCCATGTCTATCGCATCTGTAAATGGAAGTCAGGCCAATCGCGTTTATAATACAACGAATATATCTTTTGAAAATTTAGAGGCTGAGGCGATTTTAATTTTGCTGAGTGAAGCGGGCATCTACGCTTCGAGTGGTGCGGCATGTAGTAGCGGCTCACTACAGCCTTCTCATGTGCTGCAAGCGATGGGGACTGAGGCGTCTATGGCTCACGGCGCTATCCGGTTTAGTCTGTCGCGATACAGTAATGAAGAGGAAGTGGTGAGCGTGGTCGAACGGCTGCCGGGGCTGTTAGCGCGGTTATCGAGGCTGGGTTCGCGTTAAGCGATGACGATAGGGCGGAAAGATCGTGATATAGGTAGAGGTCGCCGATAGGTTATAAGCCTACGTGTAGGTATTATGCTTGCATACGCTACGGCGATTGCGATCGGTGAGTTGGAGACATGATGTCAAAAGCACGTATTGGAATTATTGGCGGGACAGGTCTTGGTAACGTTCTTCTAAAAGAAGGCGGCGAATCGGTGCATGTTGAGACGCCGTTCGGTCAACCGAGCATGGACCCGATATTGGCCAACTGGGGGGGGGCTGACGTTGCGTTCATTGCTCGTCACGGCGCAGGCCATATTCATAACCCATCGAATGTTCCTTATCGAGCCAATATCTGGGCGATGAAAAGCGTTGGGGTCGATGCGATAGTAGCCAGCGGCGCGACCGGAAGTTTGCAAGAGAATATCGCCCCGGGGCACTTGGTGATTTGCGATCAGGTGATCGATAAAACGTTTCGGCGGGCATCAACATATTTCGATGAAGGTGTCGTCGCTCATGTCGAAATGGGTGATCCGTTTTGTCCAGCATTACGTAGCACTTTATCCGAAGTTGGCGAAGGTGCAGGCCATGATATTCACACTGAGGGTACATACGTTTGTATGGAAGGGCCTCAATTTTCCACGCGTGCGGAGTCGCTCATGCATCGTCAATGGGGCGGGGACGTCATCGGCATGACATGTATGCCCGAAGCGAAGTTGGCCCGCGAAGCTGAGCTGTGTTATGCCATAATTGCGCTACCGACGGATTATGACTGTTGGCGACCGCATGATGCTGTGGGCAATCCAAACGCATTGCTAGAGGAAATCATAGGAAACTTGCATCGGGCAACCGCGCGTGCGGTGGATTTGATTCGTGCGAGCTTGCCAAAGATTGTGAACATTGCGCGAACATGTCGCTGTAGAGATGCGTTGAAACTAGCCTCGTGGACCGATGAGAAAACGCTTAGCCCTGAGCATCGCCAGCGATTTTCTCCATTGCTGCAGAGACACTGGGACGCGAAGAAGGATTAATTGTGAACGCTGTATTTGGCTATGATGCTGGGAACTGTCGCAAACGTGTGGCCTCGCGCTTCACTAATCGCTTGGTATGCGCCTATTCAAAGATAAGGCGATTAGCAGCATGGCTACTGCTTTTAGTGATGATGTTTTTTCCAGCAGCCATATGTAGTCAATCGGTGCTGGGCAAAGATGAAATGGGCGTTAACGAAGCCAATGTAAACATTCACGACGTTTACTTGAACGACAGCTTTGAAGTCGCTGATGCTATAGCTCAAGCCAAGCGTCTATCGCGGGCTGAGCGCTGGACCGATGCCGCTTCGTTATTACAACGCATGTCTGACGTTCATAGTGGCATGCTGGTGCGGGAGGATGGGGGACGTTATGTCGGCGTTCGCTATCGAATCAACCACATCATTGCCAATTGGCCCAAGACCGGTTTGCAGGCGTATCGTGCGCTTAACGAAAAAGAATTACAGCAGCGTTTGAGCGATCTTGGCGACCGCCGTGATCTTGATGCTTTGCTAGAATTGTTTGAACGATTCTTTTGTACCGCTGGTGCGCCATCATTGGCTGATACAATTGGTCAAGTTGCCTTTGAAGCCGGGGATTTTGTCTTGGCCGAGAGGGTCTACCAAACTGTTATTGATGCGCATCCAGACCAAGTGCATGTTCGAGATCATTTCGAGGCGATGCTGTTTTTGCTCAAACATTGGCAAGGCAACGTCGACCGCGAAGTACCTGAGCGACTTGCGAATACAAAAATATCTTGGCGCGGCGAGCTGCGCACATTGGGTAGCGTACTGGCTACCATGGAGCCAATGTCGCTGGGAATAGCATCTTCACGAGAAGATTGGCCTATTTTTGGTGGCAGTGATCAGCGCGATATTATTGGCTCGTCAGGCGTGGATGAATTAGGGTTATTGTGGCAATTCGCACTGCCCGGTGCGCCGGAATCAGACGAAGCTAGACGCTCGATGCACGCGGTTATGGATGATAGTGACGCGCTGGCCCGGTTGCTGTCCATTCAGCCCGTGGTGAGTGGTGACCTTATTGTCATTCAAAAACAGCGTGAAATTGTAGGGTTGTATCGTCGAACGGGGGCGGTTGCCTGGCGACGACCCACAGATGATTTGGATCAATCGCTTGCGGATGATCTTGAGGATCAGCCGCCTGCGTTATATGCCCCGACGGTATCTGGTGGTCGTGTGTACGCGGCGCTCCCCGGCGAGATTGCCTCATATTATGGCTACGAATCTCCATCTACTCCGCCTGCGGTCATTTGCCTTGATGCGGCTAGCGGAAACCCCATCTGGTCGCTAACGCGAGAGTCTGCGGGCGCGGTGCTTGAAGAAATAGTTTTCGATACATCTCCGCTGGTGCGCGAAGGCAGTGTCTATGTCGTTGGTCGACGTCGTCGTTCGTTTGGTTTTGAAGATTGTTATCTGCTACGCATTCGAGCTACCGATGGCGTACTGGTTCATAAAACGCATTTGGGAAGCGCCTCGACAGGATCATTCGGATCGCGCCGCGCCACATTGTCAATGGCCGCCGTGGTCGGTGATACGATTTATGTTTGTACAAACTTAGGCACAGTAGCTGCTGTCGCTGCGAGAACGGGAAGCGTGCGTTGGCTTCGCGCGTATGACCGATCTTCCAATGCCGACGAACAACCATGGGGTGGTCAGTCTCGCATGCATTCGCCGTGGGGCTATAACCCTGCGATGGTGCACGATGGCCAGCTATTCATCTTACCCACCGACGCCGCTCACCTGTTTGTGTATGACGTTGATTCAGGGAATTTGTTGCATCAAATCCCTCGCGAACAATTAATGGGAGCGCAAAGCGCATTCGGCGTCAAAGACGGCTTGTTCTGCAGTGCCGGGGGAAAAGTAGTGTGTTATGATCTCCGTGAGGACAAGCTTCGCTGGTCGACGGACTTAACCCAAGGGTCGTCAGTCTATGGCCGAGGCATGTGGGTGGACGGTGAATTAATGATCCCCACGACAGTTGGGATATCTCGTTTTGATGTGTCGACCGGTTCGCGACGTGATACGGTTTTGGAAAAAAATCTACGCATGGGTAATATCCTAGCATTAGCCGATGAAGTTTACGTCGCTGGCCCGTGGCAAGTGTCTGCATACGTCCGCCGTTCACAGCTCTGGCGTTCGCTTCGCACGAGAATGGCTGAATCGCCGGCTGATCCCGTCCCCGCGTTAGAATTGGCAGAGGTTGCACTGCGAAATGGTGAAGCTACTGAAGCATATGACGCGATTGGTGAAGCCGTTCGTCGGGCAGATGCGATGCAAGATACATTAGACGGCGTTGTACGACGGCGTATTTATGAAAATGTAATTGCTTATGTTCGCGCGAATGCGAACAAAGCATCGATTGATTTAGCCAAGTTGAATAAACTGTTCGATTACGCCAGTGACACCTCGCCGAATGGTGCTTCGCAGGTTGCCTATCGACTGCTATTCGCCTCGCGATACAAAAAACTAGAGCAGCCACAAGAGGCGCTTCGTTTATACCAGCAAATTTTGCGTGATCGCACCCTGCGCGAAGAACCGGTCACTGCCCAGGTCGAGCCTGTGGACCGAGAGAATAATGCTGTTTCGCAAGATCGAACGTCCGGGTTGATAGCGGCTTCCCGAATTGATGATTTGCTTATTCAGTTTGGTGACACCATCTACGCCCAATATGAATCCGAGGCTCTTCGCTGGTTAGAAAGCGGCAAGGCCGGGGGTGATCTTGGTCGACTAGAATTAATCGTGCGCACATTTCCTAATAGCCAAACCGCGCCACTGGCCATGTTAGCTCAAGCTGATTTACTGCTCGCAAACGCTTCACCTGCCCGGGCCGCAGCGGTTTTATCTGCTGCTTATTATCGATACCCGAATCGCCTAGATAAAGAGACCATCATTCGACGCATCGCGGACGCTTACGAATCCGCTGGCCGTCTCCCGCATGCCTATAGTTGGTTAACCAAAGGCGTTCGTGAATATCCAGCCGCTCGCTTTGATAACAAGGGCACATCGGTTTCGTTTGTAGAATATCGCCGTCGCTTGTCTCATGTGCGCAAAGAAATCGAACCCTCTTTGCCACAAATTCATTGGCCAATCGCGCAGCAAAAGAGCGTTACGCTTGAAGAAAACCAGCGATTGCTTTCTCCGCAGGTTTCTCAACATCCTAAAGCAGACTGGTCTCGTTATTTCGTCTCCTCGCTCAAAGAACTAACCGCCTACGATGCCGTCAATGGAAAGCTGTTATGGCGCTGGCCATTATCCTCGGATGTGCCTGCAGATTTAGTCTTCGCCTCCAAAGACTTAGCCTTGTTCTTAACGGCCAATACCTTGTATGCGTTAGATCCATCCACTGGAAAACAGCTCTGGAAATATGGCGAACCTCATGACAAAGAGAAAGCGCCCGATCAGGATTGGGAAGCGCAGGCCAATATCCGAACGATCGCATTATCAAACTCAGCCGTGGTTGTTGCTGGTGATCGACAGGGCGTGACTTGTTTGGAGACCAAGACTGGTACAGTGCGTTGGTCGCATGAAAAGCTACAAGGTCCTCGCGGCACCATGCGTGTGGTTGAACCGTGGGTGGTGTATCATTTTGCGGAAGATGGCGGAACATTTTGCCGGATCATTAATATCGAAACCGGCGAACAGGTACGAGACCTTCTCTTGGACGACCCAAGATCGCTGGAGACTATATTTCTAACGCTCGATGGTCGATTGATTACAGTTACCGCGCAGTCTCTGTCAGCTTATGACATTGAAACCGGCGTGCGTAGTTGGCGTTACGCCATTGATGGCATGTTGCGGCGCTCGTCACTGTTTGTTGATTTTGATGCGATCTATTTCTCCGAAGATGGCCGGCGCGTACGCAAACTAAATGTGGAAAATGGTCGAACAGTCTGGCTATCTGATGTGCTATGTCGACGCCCCAAAGACGACATGCGCATTAACCGGCAAGGCGCCAGCGTGGTAGTTCACACGTCTTCTAGCGTCGCAGCCGTCGACGAAGTAAATGGGCTAACCCTATGGGAAGGTGTCGCACCGGACGACGCACACTTTATCTCACGGGGCATTGTCGCCGACCACTTTCTAGCCCTGCATCACCCTGACAATGAAGAAGAAGCCCCGAAATCGCAGGTGTATCTATACGATCTGCGACACGCCAGTGGCCTACTGCGCGGGACGGTAGATGTCGGCGACGTTGGCAAAACAGCTACGATACTACTGGTCTACGACGGTTTTCTGATTCAAACGGAGAAACAACTCAAGCGATGGTCTCATGATGCACCCAAGCCGTAACGACTACTCGGTCGTTCAACGCATCATCTGACAAACAGGGCAAACATACGATGATCGCCCAGTCACTTGCATGCGCTCAATAATAGTGCCACATTTACGACACTTTTTTCCCTCCCGATCGTATACCTTGTGCTGATGTTGATAACCACCTGCCGAGCCATCCGGTCGCCGGTAATCCGACAACGTTGACCCACGAAAATCAATGGCCTTGTTGAGAATTCGTTTGATTTGCCGTAAAAGCAGCCCCGCTAGCTTTGTGTCGAGATCGTTTGATTTGGTAGTAGGATGAATCCCGGTGGCGTACAGCGCCTCGTCGCAGTAAATATTCCCGATCCCCGCGATGGCTGATTGATCGAGTAGCAGCGCTTTGATCTGACGATTGCGCTGCAGTAAATCAAAAAATTCTCCGGCCTTTAACGTCAAAGGCTCCGGCCCCAATGGTCCCAAACGCGGACCTATATGCTTGTCATCTGCGGGCCATAGCCATACACCGCCAAATCGCCGAGGGTCTCGAAACCGCAGTTCCTCGTCAAAATCGGCAAAGGTCAATCGTAGGTGGGTATGCTTTTCGATGGCTGAGTTAGGCGCGACGAGGTCCAGCCGTCCCGTCATACCCAGGTGGATGACCAGCTCGGTAGGCGCGTCGAGCGCAATCATGATACGTTTAGCCCGTCGATATATGTGGGTGATCTTTTGTTGGGGCAAAAATTTTGCCAGCGCGGCAGGATAACCGTGTATGACATCTTTTCGTCGAACCACTGCAGCCGAGACGGTAAGACCAGTCAGCGACGCGCTCAGCGCCCGAACAATCGTCTCAACTTCTGGTAATTCGGGCATACGCTACCTCATCCCCTGATTAGATGTTCTGCGTGAAACAAAATAAGTATTGATAATAGGCCTAGACCCACGCGAGGCAATTATCGCGGACGTCTCACGTATGTCCCGAAGTCAAAATGGGGAAAAAACGCAAATCTCTGAGAAATTTTCCTTACTAGAGGTGCGGCTGGCTCGTTTTGAAAGTTTTCGCTATGCTAATCGTCGTGTTCGGGTTCGTCGCTGTCGGGAAAGCCCATAGCTAATTGAATCCCTTATTTGGTATCACGGGTAGCAAGGCCAAAAAGCGGCGAATCCGTAGACAAACGCAACCGCACGGAGAACGATCAAGTGAACATTGAAGCCGAAAAAACAATCATGGGGCATCCAAGAGCACTGTTCGTTCTGTTCTTCGCGGAAATGTGGGAACGATTTAGTTATTACGGCATGCGTGCGCTACTTGTGTTGTACATGACAAAAGCGATGTCCTATGACGACCACCTCGCCCATGGTACTTATGGCGCATATATCGGCTTCGTTTATGCCACTCCTATTATCGGCGGCGCATTAGCAGACCGTTTTCTCGGTGCAAGAAAAGCTATCATTCTTGGCGGTATACTGATGGCTTTTGGTCATTTTATTATGGCCATTGAAAGTCCATTTTTCTTCTACCTGGCGATGGGCCTGATTATTGCAGGCAATGGTTTTTTCAAACCTAACGTTTCGACTATGGTTGGCTCTATTTACGAAAAGGATGACCCAAGGCGTGACAGCGCGTTTACCATCTTCTATATGGGTATCAATATGGGTGCCTTTTTCGCGCCATTAGCCTGTGGCTGGTTGGGTGAAACATACGGTTGGCATTATGGTTTTGGCCTGGCTGGAATAGGCATGGTATGTGGGCTCTTGGTGTTTTTGAAATGGCAACATCTCATTGGCCAACATGGATTACCACCAAGGCCTGAAGCGCTGTGGGAACCAAGCAAGATCGGCATCCCCAAAACGTTGCTTCTCTGGATAGCGATTGCAGCGTTCATTCCTTTCGCAGCTTATTTACTCAAGAATCCAGATTGGGTGCAGCGGGGTGTCTATGTACTAGGCCCATTGACGTTGATCTACATAGCTTATGAAGCGATGCGGTGTACTCCAGTTGAACGTGGTCGATTGATTGTACTAACAATTCTAATCACGTTTTCAATCACATTCTGGTCGTGCTTTGAACAAGCTGGCAGTTCAATGACGTTATTTGCAGACCGCAAGGTGGATCGGCATGTGTTTGGATGGGAAATCCCCACAACGTGGCTTCAAGCGGTAAATCCAGGATTCATCTTATTGTTTGGTTTCATCTTCTCTTACCTATGGACGAAGTTGGGCAGAGCTAATAGAGACCCGTCTTCGCCGCTGAAATTTTCGTTAGGTCTTATTCAACTTGGTTTAGGGTTTGTTGCTATGGTTATCGCCGCTCAAGGCGCTCAGGATGGATCGCTGGTTTCAATTTGGTGGATGATCTTAGCTTACATGCTACATACCACTGGCGAGTTATGCCTGTCACCAGTTGGACTATCAACTGTTACGCGTATGTCGCCAACGCGGCTCGTGGGTTTCATGATGGGTGTCTGGTTCTTGTCCAATGCTTTCGCTGGCGTTTTATCCGGCATTATCGCGGGAGAGACTAGCGGTGAAGCAGGCTACGAAACAGTGTTTCTGAAAATAGTTTATTTTGCTTGCGGCGTAGGGGTAACTCTTTTAATACTCACGCCATTGCTAAATAGACTAGGCCCGGATCCAAAAATCATAGCCCAGAAAGCGGCCCGTGCAGCAGGGCGTTCCGAGTAACGTATTGCCTGATTGAGCCGCGGGCTTCAGCCCGCGCGGTGGTGGGTACCCATTTGACGCTAGACTGCTTACATGGCGGCTAGCTAGATTGTAGCATGGTATGGGTTATTGTTACGCACACTACCTCTAAGCGCCGCGCAAGCTGAAGCATGCGGCTCGACATCGTTGTGTGACAAATACTGCAGCAATATGACGCCTGAAATTGAACCGAAAACCTTACTTAGCATTGCCAGAAGAATCATTATCGCCATCAGGCTCATCCTCGTCTTGACTAACATCTTCATCATCGTGGCGCGGGTTGCTCGGCTCGCGTAATCTTCGCAGGGTCGTTTGCCGTTCGAGTTCTTCCAGTGACAAAGGCTCCATCACATCAAGCGAAGGCTGGTCATCTGAATCTGTTGACGGAGCTTGATCCTCTGTTATTTCATCATTAGTAGTTGCATCATCAACGATTGAATCATCAGCCATTGATTCTTCCTCGTCGTCAATATGCTGCGCTGTTGGCTCAATGTCCGCCTCCGCAGAATCCTCGTCATCAGAATCTCCTGTCTCATCAGCTGCTTCTTCATCTTCCCCAACCTCACTACGAGTTAACGGCTCAGGAGGGCCGAAGTAGCCCGCTGAAGGCGGCAGGCTTTCGTCGTCATCATGATTTTCTTCTTCTTGTTCTTGCGGCGCCGTCGCAGGTTCAGCTTCCTCGATAGGCTCAGGCTCATCTTGCTGCGCAGGTTCTTCTACCAAGTCTTCACTCGGAGTTAACGGAGGCGTTTCCTCTTGTATTACCTGCGGGGCAGCCCATTTCGACTGGTCGTCAATGATGGCCTGCGGTTCGTCATCTTGCTTAGGCTCATCGGAAGGTGGCGGAACCACTGGCGGCGTTGTCGGCGCAATCGGCTCTATTGGCGTTCTCGGCGTAGGCGTGGGCGTCGGAGGCAGCGCGACCGTAGGCCGCTTTCTCGCGCACCACCATAGCCAAACTACGAGCGCGGCGAAGGGGAACATCGGCAGCGCATCCCACCACGCCTGGGACAGGCCCCAGCGTAACGGTATCGCGTCGATTTTGCTCCAGATCCAAGGCACCAGATGGACTGGCGTGACGGGTTCTTCCGTGCCACTGAGTGGATTTAACCATCGCGAGTTGAATACCGCCGTTATGATCGCGGCTATAACAGCCAACAATACCCCCATCAAACCCTTACCTGCCACTAACCCCGAAGCTGCTAACACCCCAAGGTCGTTCTCATTCTTCTTTGTCTTTTTCTTTCTATTCACCACCCAAGCCACGATGCCGCCTACCATAATTGGCGTCGATAAGCCCAGTGGCAAATACATCCCCACCGCAAATGGCAGCGCGGGCAAGCCCAGCATTTCCACGATCACAGCCACCGCGCCACCGATCAGGATAAGCGTCCAAGGCACATTTCCACCTAGCACACCTTCGACCAGAATTTTCATGATGTTCGCTTGCGGCGCGAGTAGGGGGTGTGGATGATTAACGTCCTTAACGAACCCCTGTGTATCGTTGAGCAGTAAAATCACACCTGAGACAGCCAATACCGAAGTAAGCACCCCAATCATTTCACCCATTTGCTGTTTATATGGAGTCGCTTTAAGCAGGAAGCCTGTCTTTAAGTCCTGCGACGTATCGCCAGCCACACTAATCGCAATGCAAACGATCGCCCCAACGGACAGGCACGTCACCTTGAGTTTCATGAGATCGACCGCGCCCGGATCGATGGCTTGATCGAGCACGAAGAACTTAAATACCAGTGCGGTGCCAAGTAATGTAGCTATGGTCATGCCGGAAACAGGGTTCGACGATTGCCCGACTAAACCGACCAGCCTTGAAGAAACGGTCACAAAGAAAAACGTAAAAATCACCACCGCGATTACGCCGATGTGATTTAGGCCGACTTGATCGATCTCCCACATCGCGTATCCCAGCCCACCGATAATGAGCAGAACTAGGCTAAACGGTAAGTCTTTTTCCGTGCGTGCCCGCGAGCTTCCGCCGCGACCAAAAATACCAGTAGCCACATGCCAAAGCGACGCAATAATTGTCGGGAAACTTTTGAATAAAGAGATGAGTCCGCCGATAGCCACCGCGCCAGCGCCGATGTACCGAATATACGATTCATAAAGATCACTTGGCGACATGTTGGGAATTATTTTTTCCATCTGCGGATAGATGGGTGTAGTCGCTTCCGCCCCGAAAAAACCCATCGAAGGAATCAACACAAACCAGGATAATACCGCGCCACCAAGCATATACGCTGCGATACGTGGTCCGAGGATGTAGCCAATACCCAGCAATGCCGGAGACGAATCAAGCTGAAATTCCGTGCGAAATCGTTTGATCGGCGCTCGCCCAGTTTCCCCGAAAAAACCCAGGCCATTGAATAAATAATACACCGCCCCGACGATCGCACCCCAGATCACAGCCGACGCAGAACCACCGCCTCGCTCCCCAGATTCTAGCACCTGCGCACAAGCCACGCCTTCCGGATAGGGAAGCACGCCGTGTTCTTTGACAATCAGCACATGTCGCAGGGGCACCATAAAACAAACGCCCAGCAAGCCACCGATAGCGCCCCAAATGACCATGGACAAATACGCCGGATTCTGCGCCGGATCCATCTGTATGATAAAAATTGCGGGAATCGTAAAAATCATACCCGCCGCTACGCTCTCGCCGGCCGAGCCTATGGTCTGAACCATGTTGCTTTCGAGGATCGATTTGCGTTTGAGCAGCGTGCGCATGATCACCAGCGACATAACCGCTGCGGGAATCGACGCGCTGATGGTCATACCGATTTTTAGGCCCACAAAAGCATTAGCCGCAGCTAACAATGCACCTATAATGACGCCAAGGATAATCGCGGGGAACGAGAACTCGCGCATAATTTTATTCTACCTTCCTATCATGCTCGCCAGGTCATCAAGCGATGGAGCGCCGTAGTTGTAATAACGGCCAACATTTGCAGATACTATAGGATTTCCCAGTTCGTTTGAACACTGTATCATACAGTTTTGTACCGCAGAGGTTGCCACGTAAATGCATGACCCAACACCACCATCCTCTCTATTTAGTTGGCGAAAAGGACAAGCCTATTTCCGAGATTTGCCAGTTGTCCATCGCGAAGTGCCTTTAGACGGTTTTTCGTTAAAGTTAGCCTGTCTATCTGACGCCTCCCAACTACTCGATGAGCCGGATTTTGCTCAGAAATTTATCGATGAAGATCGCGCACCCTATGGCATCGAGCTTTGGCCTGCGTCCAAAATTTTGGCCCACGAGATATTGTCGGGCCATGTCGGACCAGCGGCGGAGGCGTTGGAGATTGGCTGCGGACTAGGTCTAGTTTCGCTCGCAGCGACCAAAGCGGGTTGGGTGGTCACCGCCACCGATTGCGACGAGCTTGCCATAGAATTCTTACAATACAACGCCACATTGAACGAAATTTCAGTGCATGAAAGCGGTCTTCTCGAATGGCATCATCCGCCGCGAGACAAAAAATATCGCCACATCTGGGCTGCGGATGTGCTCTATCAACTCATCGATCAGGAACCGTTGTTACGATGCCTACAAGTGATGCTCGAATCTGGCGGAGTAGCTATGATTGCAGACCCCTATCGAGGCGTAGCTGATCATTTCCCCGAACGTGCCAGAAAACTCGGCTTCGAGGTCCACGAAACGGACCACACCACACAAGACGACACCGGAAAGGAAAAGCGAGGCCGCATTTTCCATTTGAGCCAATAGTGTAGATATCACCGAGACGTAGGCTTCAGCCCTCCCGAACTTACTTGCCCCTGAGCCACGGGCTTCAGCCCGCGCGGACTTTCGATTTTAGTAGGTATGCGATCCTAAGAAGATGCCGATCTAGAAGGCAAGAGTACGCCCGACCATCATATCTAACGTCAAACCCGCTCAAGTGGGTATCCCGCGGCTTCTAGCGCACCTCCCGTCAGTAGCAAGAATTGCCCGCAAATGACCGATAATAATCTTTGTTAGGGGGCGCGATCCCTTCGCGCGGGTTACAGCAGAGATCAGCGGAGACGTTCTATTAGTGATGGATGAGTGTTCTAAAAAATTAAGATCGAATCGACTGTGGGTCACATTGCTCGAATGTGGATTGATCCTAGCCTTTGGTCTGCTCGCTGAGATGACCCATTTTTCTGCGCAAAAGGGAAGAGCGATAATCTGTGCCGACTCCGCGCAATACGTCGATACCGCCGAAGCGTTGGTCCACGGCGAGCGCCTGCCGCACTTCGAAATGCGCAAGTCAGGCTACTCGCTTTTTCTCGCGGCCGTCTTACTTGCATTCGGTCAACTGGGTTGGCCGGTGGTTGTCATTCAGCACGGCATGTTGGCGCTGCTACCGCTCATCGCCTACGGACTCGGGCGGGTGGTCCACTCACGCTTACTCGGTTGGTTCGCCGCTGCCATCACCCTTGCCAAGTTACAAACTGCTATCTTTGGCCATCGCATCATGTCGGAACCATTGTTCGTGCTGCTGTTGTCGATGGGAATACTGCTCCTAGCTGCAGGACTAACGCATAAAAAATACGTTGGCTGGCTAACTGGCGCAGGTTTCATGCTCGGGCTAGCGTGGCTAACGCGCGGGAACGCGACGCCGATCATAGCTGCGATGTGTTTGTTTTTTGTCTATCGGCTAAGAGCCGATCGCCGCAAACTCGTATTATCCCTGGTAGCATTAGGGGGGCCAATTGCCATGTGCGTGGCATTTGAATGCAATCTAAACGGCGTCCTGTCTGACCGCTGGCGACCGTCTAACGGCACCGTCGGCGCATTATTAACACTGCGCATGCGCTATTATGATGGCGTGAGCTTGCCCAACACCGTGGCGACGGCTGGGGCGCTGCGCTGGTTACCCGATCGATCGGTTGACGACGCTTTTTTATGCAGCCCGCTTGACGTATGGATCGCACGATACCGAGCTATTCACGATGGCGGCATGAACGAGTGGACCTACGACGATTTGATGGCTGAGTTTGGTAGAGATATGGTCGTTGCCAATCTCGGCGCCTACGCGCGTCATACTATTTCTTATGGCCTACGACATTTATTACGTCAGCCTCAAGGCGTTGCGCCATCGTTGGTTTCGCCATCACGCAGAAAGGGCTGGCTCGCCCACGCAGCTTCGGTAGACGATGAAGACGCTGAAACGTATTGGTATGCGTATTGGGGCCATCCGCATATGCCGTTAGATGAATCGATTGCCCTGGTAGACCGTATGAAGGTAGCGGCCAATACGCAATCGCCATTTGGTGGCGAAACCGTTTGGAGAAATTTACGATATTACCTGACGCGACAACCGATCGACGCAGGATTACATTTCCTTCGATGGCTAGGAAGCGCTTGGCCGATACTTGGCTTAATAGTCTGTTTTTTATTCGGCGTAAATCGAAGTGTGTGCGCACTCATCCTAACCGTGTGGTTGGCTGAAGCGTTTTTTGTGGCGCTCATGACACCAACGCTAGACCGTCTTCAATTCGTCTGGATCGCTATAGATGCCACCATGGCCGCAGCGGTTTTCGTGATGCCAATAAGCGCTTGTATCGCTCGATATAGTAGCCGGGCGTCGGTTAATAATCCTGAATCCAGACTTGCTACTACCTGACGGGCCTACTATTTCTTGGCGTCAACATCGAGCAGTACACGCATGGACATAGGCTTCACCCAAAAAGACAAGCTGCCGTCAGCGGCTGATATCTGTTGTTCCCCACTCAAACGAAATTGTGGGATTTTTGACGCGTCGATGTTCTTGGCCTTCCGCCTTGTAAATGGATTCGCTTCAGCGGATTTTATCTGCGGGCTGAGTATCGCCAGCTTGTGCTTGGGGTGATTCGATGCCAGCTTGACCAATTGTTTCTTCGTGCCGTAGTTGAGTACCAAGACGATTCGCTCCGTAGACTTGCTCCGAGAAATCGCGAGGACTTTGTTTTTTGAATCATCTAATGCGATCGACAGGTCGCCGCCAACGATTGGCGCATACTTATTCCGCATCATATTGAGCAGCTTATGAAGGGCAAAAAATTCACCCTGCATGCCCGCGCCTGCCTGACTAGCTGGTGGTGAACCTTGCCACCACATAGCCTGGGTAAGAATGCGATTTTCGCTTTCTGTCATACCAACTTCGTCACCATAATAGATCATGGGCGCGCCGCTGTAGAAGAATTGAAAGATAATTGCCAGTCGTCGAAAGTCGTCAGCGGTGGGCAGGCTGTCGTCGTATTTTATTGATTGATAAAAGCTACGCACTCGGCCATGACGACTTGCGCTAATCGGGACTATGGTGTTATCAAGCGAACGTGGGCCATATCGCTTTTTCGCAGTGGCTAAATCTTCGATGAATAGTTTCGCGGTATAAATCGTATTGTCAGGCCGGAAAAAATGAGTGATAGCGTTGCCCATGTGATAATTTATTTGCGTGTCGAAAAGCGATTCCTTCCCTGGGCCGATGGTAAGTAATTTCATGTTGTCTTGTTTCATTTTGATAAACCAATGAAACAATACCGGCGTAGAGAGAGTGTGGATGTTTCGAAATGCTAGACCATCAATACCATCCTTGGGGTTGCCGTCTTGGTTAGGGTCATTCCACCTAGCCATGAGACGATAAAGTTCTTCAACTTGACTCTCTACATCGCCGGTTGGGCTGGCTCGATCTTGACAATCTACTTCGATAGCGATGCGCATGTTCAGTTCGTGGGCTTTGTTAATTAGCGAAAGTAATAGTTTGTCGCTTGGTGAAAAAGCGAATTTTGTTTTGTCCGTCTTATTATTCTCGTCAGAAGATTTGCTAACTATTCCGACGCTGGGGTCTACATGGCGAAGCGGTAAAAGGTCGCTGCTGCCGTCGCCACCTCTGGTGAGTATTGGCGAGAGGAGCAAGGTGTTGATGCCGAGTTTCTGTAAATATGGTAGCCGGTCGATGACCCCTGATAAGTCACCGCCCTCATGCTGTTTGTCGCGTTTCGCTGGGGGATAGGAAAACTCGCGTTCGAGGCCAAGGTCTGGCCAATCCATCGCCAGCGTTGTTCCGTCGGTTGGGTCGTTGGACTTGTCACCATTTCTATAGAGCGGGACGTTGATGTAATACCAACGGGCGTGGCTTGCCCAGGAGGGTATGTTAGGCATGACGGCGGGGCGTTGTCCGTATGCGGCCCCGGCGCAGATGGTTATGATGACGACTAACAAGCTAATGCGTTTCACGGCAAATCCTCCATGATTATTGATATTGTCGGGACGAGATCGTGTAAAAAAAAGTCTCCACATCGCTATACACAGGTTTATCACATTCTGTGCAACCTTTTCCGCGTAACCTCCTTTATACTAACGATCTGTGGACGTGGCAAAATTGGTGGAATGGAGTGATCGTGACGGAATTGCCAATAGCAGCGAGTCATGCTGATTGGGTGAATGTGGACGAATCGGAGCCGATGCTCATCCAGCAGGCTAAGCGAGATCCGAAGGCATTTGCCCTCATCTACGAGCGTCACTATGCGCCTATCGCTGGATATGTTTTTCGGCGCGTGGGTGATGTGCATGCTACGGAAGATATCGTCGGCGATGTTTTTCTGGCGGCTATGCGAACATTGGGGCGATTTCGATATCGCGGTGTTCCTATTCGTGCTTGGTTGTATCGCTTGGCTAGCAATGCGGTCAACCAATGGGCGAAGCACCAACGGCGACGTTTTTTACCTTTGAAAGATCAGTCTATCGTCGGTGACGGCGAGATAGATATTCAACTTAGTGAGATAGCTGAAGCGGACCGGGCGCGCATGGCCTTGCTGAAGCTGTCGCCAAAGTACCAGACGGTTTTGGCGCTGCGCTATTTTGAGGATTTATCTTTAGAAGAAGTGTCGCAGGCGACTGGCTGGCGATTAGGAACAGTGAAGTCATTGATATCGCGTGGACGAAAAGCCATACGCGAAAAACTTTCGCGGGAAGGATAGGATCGTGCACGACAAGGTAGACCCAGTAGACCAAATGTTATCGACTGTGCGATCGCAAGAATGGTCGCGCACGATACACAAACATAAATTAGAGGAGAAACTGATGGGAAGTTTTCATCAACAAAGATCAAATAAGATTATGGGTACGTCTCGCATTCTGATTGTTGCCCTGGCAGCCATCTTGGCTGGCGGCGGGGCGTTTGCGGCGGTCGGAGGCACGGAAAGCATCAGGCAATTTTTTGTGACGCTAAGAACTGTTGGACCTGATGGAGAAGAAGTCGTTCAAGACTTAATTGTCGAGAAAATTAGCGAAACAGATGAGCCATCTGTTTTGAATTTGGATTTAGGAGATGGCAAGACTGCAACGATGCAGATAGATCACATCAATCTAAATAATGAAAACGCCGTACAGGAAGCTGCAACGGCCACTCTATATCAAATTCAGCTTGGCGTAGAGGACAACGCGAGCAACAATACGTTTTTTACTAATGAGGTCGCCACTGTTGAGGATATGAACACGACTATCGAAATTAAGATGGGCGATGACGACGTAGAATCCACCACGACGTTAGGCAATCCCAGACCAGGTACAACGATGCAGAGGATAGGAAATTTTCCAAAACACGTCGACACGTTTGAACTCGACGTGGCTGACATCATACATAGTTGGGTTGACGGCGATGGGGTGGCTTATGATTTAGTGTTGTATGGCGTATCGGCTGATGATGGTAACGGAGATGCCTATCTATTCAAAGCTTACGAAGGTGATGATGGGCAGCGGGTTTTTGAAAGTATTGGCCAATTGAGTGGCGTTGATCCGAAATTACTCGTAGTGACTAATGTACAGATGGACAAGTCTGCGATCACCTTGGAATTCGACAATGATGGTATGACCATGAAAATGATCGTGAATACTGGCCGGGACGATCTACCGTTAGGAAAAATGCGTGGCCTGACGATTGATAGTAGGGGCAGACGGTAGTGGCTGACGCGTCAAAGTTGCGCGGCTAGTGGCCAAATTGGCTAAATCCAAATATTTCAAATTGTAGAGCCCGTAGGTGTAACCACCCTGCGGGTTCATTTTTATTCGGGCGGAATGGGCCTCAGACAAAATGAAAAAGTAATCTCTAAGGCGCGGGGGCGGTAACAGTTTCGGCGTCTTTCAGTCGGGTGAGGGTGTGGACGATGCCACAAAATGTAGTGACGGGTCTGATCCATGGGACGAAGATTCAGATGATAATGGCCTAAGCGCTGGCCAAGAAAAAGCGTTTCCCTGTCAAAAACCGTATTCGCTCCAGCGATTTTCAACGAGTTGTTTGATCTCATCGCTAATATGTAATTCCTCTGGCCATTCCCGAACAACGCCTTCGCCAGCAATTTTCTCAGTCGCGTCTATGCCAATTTTAGCGCCCGTGCCATAGTAAGGCGTGGCATGGTCGAGCACATCGCATGGCCCATCCGCGATGACCGTGTCGCGGCGCCAATCTACATTAGCGCCCATGTGGAATAAAACATCCTGCTCATCGTGAACGTCAACATGTTCATCCACTACGACAATCATCTTCGCGAACATCATTTGCCCCGCCCCCCAAATACTACTAATGACTGCGCGGGCCTGCATCGGATAGTGCTTGCGGATTTTAACGAATACGCAATTATGAAACGCACCGAATTGCGGCAATGAATAATCGATGAGCGAGGGAATGAGAATTTTCAGCAGGGGTAAGAATATGCGTTCCGTCGCTTTGCCGAGATAATAATCTTCCTGCGGCGGCTTGCCGACGATGGTAGCCGGGAATACAGGATTACGGCGGTGCGTGATAGCTGTCACGTGAAAGGCGGGGTATCGATCAGCTAAGGAGTAGAAACCGGTGTGATCGCCGAATGGGCCTTCGATCAATGTTTGCTCAGGATCAACCCACCCTTCGATCACAATCTCCGCATTGACGGGAACTTCCATCGGAATCGTTTGGCAGGGCACCAAATCGATACCTCCGTTATTTAAGAAGCCTGCAAAAAGCAATTCGCTCATATCAGGTGGGAGCGGACAAGTCGCGGCGTAGGGTAAAATAGGCTCGCCGCCGAGTACGATAGCCAGCGGCATTTTCTCGCCCCGGCTTTTATATTTACGAAAATGTCGCGCTCCGTCGTGATGCATATGCCAGTGCATCGCGGCTAGCTTTTCCGAAAAGACCTGCACACGATACATCCCGACGTTTCGCTCGCCGGAGTCGGGGTCTTTGGTATAGATGCCAGAAAAAGTAATGTACCTTCCTGTACCGCCTATCGCGTCTGCGGGCTTCGCTCCGAATCCAGCCTGCCCGTCATAAGGCCAGCATTGAATGATGGGGAGGTCGAGCAGATTCGCGCCGTCCGTATGAATAACTTCCTGGCATTGCCCCCGCTTAACGACCTTAGGGCCAAAGCTAGCCAACTTGGCTAGTTGGGGCAGTTTTTTCATTTTATCTAGCAGCCCGGTGGGCATTTGTGGCTTGATAAGGTCTTGAATACGATCTGCAAATTCCTCGAAGTTACGCACACCCAGCGCCAGCCGCATGCGTTCATAGCTACCAAAAACATTTATTGCTACGGGTATGTCTGAGCTGATGACATTTTCAAACAGCAAAGCATGGCCACCTTGCTGTCCGTGGACTGGGTCGGTGTGCGGCGGGGCGGTATCACCAGCTGCGGGCATTCGGCTAACGCGATCGGTGATCGCACTAATCTCCAGAATAGAATCAACTTCCGCACGAACCCGCTTAAGTTGCCCTCGTTCGTCGAGGTCGTTGATGAATGATTGAAGATCAGTATACGACATGCCAAATTCTCCGTAACTACAAGGGCGGGCAGTCTAACGGATAGGCAAGCATCTGGCGAGCCATCAGAAAAGTGGGCCAATCGCCGAGCTGCGATTAACAGGCTCGACGATTGGCCACCCTCCCTCCGGTTGGAACCGGTCTAGGTCAACAATACGGCTAATCAATAGATGATCGTGCCGCAGACCTCATTTGAATTCGCTGACTCTGCATTTGCAGTATCCACCGCTGTTAAGACATAACAATGAAATCCTTCCGTTGCACCGTGATCAAAATTATCCTCGCTTGCTTTCAACGAGGTAACCAATGTATAGGGCCCACCTGACACATCAGAGATATAGACGTTAACGGTAGGTACTGTTGAGTCTTCAATCGGGGTCCAAGTCAACTGCGCCGCATCTGAGAAGTCACCGACCAAGTCAGTTGGTGCGGCTGGGCCTGTGGGCGAACAGGCTATTGGATCACAGAATCCCGCCTGGCAAGAGTCCCCCGGACAGGCGTCTCCGTTATCACAGGCCTGTCCATTAGGGGCCGCTTGCACAACGCATGAGGCCAGCAACTCATCACAAACGCCCATATTGCATTGATCCGAAAGATTCGAACAATCGACTGGCGCGCCGTAAACGCAATCTAGCGTGGCGTCACAAATTTCCACGCCGTTGCACACGATACCATCATCGCACAACAGGTCGTTTGGCGTACTCACGCACGATGATGTCAATTCATCGCATTCGTCCACCGTACAACCGAGGCCATCATTGCAAACTACCGACGTGCCATTTTGACAAGCGCCTGTCACATCGCAGAATTCCGCACCGTTGCAGAAAACGCCATCATCACAGTCGGTATCGAGGGCACAGCCTGAGCAAACACCGCGCAGCTCGTCGCATGGCTGTCCCGGACATGGGTCCGTACCAACGACACATCCCAGTATCGCGTCGCAGACTTCGCCCCCGTCGCAGAATAACCCGTTATCACACGCCACGTTATTAGCTGTGTTGTCGCACGCGTTCGTGATTTCATTACATACATCGACCGTGCAAACTACGCCATCGTCACAATCAACCGTTACGCCTGCAAGGCAGCCACGTAATGAATCGCAAGTTTCGATTCCGTCGCAAAACAGGCCGTTATCGCAAGCGCTATCATTAGCAACATTTTGGCACAGTCCGGATGGTTCTAAGCATGTGTCTGTGGTGCATGCCACTGTGTCGTCACAATTTACTGGGACGCCGCTTCTACAGAAGCTATTCAAGCACACTTCTAAGCCATTGCAAATTAAGCCGTCGTCGCATTGGGAATCTAACGAGCAGATTGGTCCCGTGCCGACGCTCAAACTAACTGGAACATCATAAGGGCCGGTTGGGGCATCACTGAGAAAACTAATAATGCCCGAGTCGAAGTATCCGTCAGGTAAATCCGTTGCATCTGCGGTAACCGTGATGAATACCGATGCACCTGGAAGTAACGTACCGCTAGATGGGGTAATAGTGGCCCACGGCAAACCTGCAACGGCGTTATATGCATTGACGCGTCCACCCGTGACGGTGTTCGAGGCCAGCGCAGCCATTGGCTCTACCGTGTCCATGAGTCGCTGTTTTAGTTCTAACGCCGTGAGTGTCGGGTTTCTAGACAATACCAAGACTGCGACACCACTCACATGAGGGGTAGCCATCGAAGTGCCGCTTAGCGTGCGATATAATCCGCCTGGCGAACAGCTATATACATCAGTTCCTGGCGCTCCAAGGTCTACCGTTGTTAGCCCATAGTTACTAAAAGACGATCGCTGGTTAAATCTATCAATACTCGCTACGGATAGTATCGTGGGCGAGATATAAGAAGCCGGGTACGCTGGAAAACTGTCAGTGTTGCTACCGTTATTTCCCGCCGCCGCTATGAACAATTGTCCTGCAGCACCAGCCGCATCGATCGCGTTTTGCAGCGCCAAGCTAGCCGCACCGCCACCCCATGAGTTGCTCGTCAAATGAGCGCCCTTGGCCACCGCATATTCAATAGCCGCGATAGCATCACTAGTAACACCTCCACCTGAAGCGTCAAGAAATTTCAACGCCATGATGCGGACATTCCAGTTCACACCAACTACGCCGACCGCATTATTCCCCACGCCGCCTATAGTTCCGGCTACGTGCGTACCATGGTAGTGATCGTCGTAAGGATCCCCATTAGTGACCGCGCCTGTGCGACTCGTCCATCGCGCGCCGTAAATATCATCAATAATGCCATTGGCATCATCGTCCACGCCTGTCACGCCGTTAAGCTCGAGGTCGTTAGTCCACATATTCGGAGCCAAGTCTGGGTGGGTATAATCAACGCCAGTGTCAATGATACCGACGATGACATCGCGACTACCTGTTGTCACATTCCATGCTTCCGGTGCATCGATGTCTGCATCAATAGCCCCACCTAATTGCCCAGTATTATTCATCCCCCAGAGCGTGCCAAAGCCTGGATCGTTTGGCGTGGCATCCACATGCCAAATATAGTTCGGTTCTACAAAATCCACGTCCGGCATCGCAGCGTATTCAGCCGCTTTAGCACGAAGGTCAACCCCCGCAGTCACACGAACAATGTCTACTGGAATCGTCTTGCAGGAATACATGCACGTGGTGCCGGTTGCTAGGTGAAGTTGATTTCTTTGGGCAAGCGTCAACGTCTTGGTGGTACCGCCTTGGCTTCGTTTGCTAGAATTAGAACGGCCTGCGCCTAGCCTAATTCCTGATCGCGCCGGTATGGGTGTAGCTGTTTTGAACGACACAATCAGTGTGTCCGCAACATGAGGCTGATCCCAATCGATTACGTTAATTTTGCTTACCAATGGATTGGTCGCCAAATTCTTCGTATTTCCAGAGGCTAACGCCGCTGCAGCTACGGGGGCCGGTAAATCCGAAGCGGCCCAGGTCGTTGCCCCTGTGCCAACATTGGTTAAGGTGATCTGCGTTGAGCCCACCGTGTTTGGCGCGATGGTATAATCTACACAGGTCACATCTGTCGAGAGTGCAGGAATACCGCGTGTTTTGAAACTCCACACCGCCGAAGCCGTCGAACTGCAGCAGTCTGTTGATACGACTTGCCAATAATAGGTAGTTACGTCCACCAAGCTTGCAGTTGTAAACGACGGCGTCGCAAGGTTTAAGCCAGCCAATGTGGATGGCGGATTAACTGTATCGAAGTATACGTCGTAACTACGCGGGCAGTTCGGCACAGCGATGCCTCCATCCCACGTCAAAATAGGTGCAAAATCGACATCAATCGTCAAATCTGCAGGCAGGGGAGTGATCGCAGCCGGTGGCGCTGTACAAGGCGCGACATTCAGAATAAAGGCCTGACTCGCTGTCGCGTCACAAGTGTCTGTTGCCGTGACTGTCACGTTGTAGTCACCAGGGATCGTGTCGATGGTCGTGTTTATGGTCACGACGCCAGTAACTGGATCGATGGCTAGGGTGCCCGCCATGGGTAAGGTTGTGGGAGCGACCACAACACTTGATAAGTTGCCGTTCCCGTCGGCAGGAGCGGTGAATGGAGACACCGTCGTGGATTCGACGGCCGGTATGACGACAGGTGTATACGCACCAATCGTCGGTGTTATGTTCGCTCCCACAATAACACTGAAGTCAGCCGTCGCCGTTTGTGCGTCGCTATCAGTAACGAGCAGCGTAACGATATGTGTCCCAGCAAGTAAGCCGCAAGACGCCGTAACTGTGGCTGACACTGTTCCGGCATTATTGACAACTGAAACTGTCAGGCCAATTGGGGCGTTTTGAATGCTTACGAGCAAGCTGCCTGGCGAATCTGCTTGATCGGATACGGTCACGACATCCGCTGTGGCCACGGCGCTACCTTCAACGACACTCACAGAACCAATCGCGGTCGCGACGGGCGGCGTGACTGGCGATGAGGCCGTGACGAGTCTGGCACCAACCGTATTACCAATCGGCGCGATGTTGCCAGCCGCGTCGTAAGCCGTGACCCACAGGTCATATCCGGTATTAAACACAAGTGTCGCGATGGTATATGTAGTTGCAGGTGCAGGTACATCTGCGACCGTAAATAACGTCTGGCCAATGCCATCTTGTAACCCTTGAATTAAGTATCCCGCCACACCCGTGTCATCCGTCGCTGCGGTCCAGGTAAGGTCGCAGCCTACGTGTGTAACGAAAGTCACCAAGGGTGTCGGGGTCGATGACGGAGGGGTAACATCTGGTCCTGGTAAGACATTGTAATTAACAACTAAATCGAACGTCCCAGCCGTGCTAGTACCGCGAACTGTAACCGAACCTGTACCGACTCGCGACTCGTTAGGCGTCCAAGAAATTAAGCCATTGGCGCTGATAGCCATCCCTGCTGGAGGCGTAATCAAATCAACCGTAGGCACAGGATTTCCATTGGCGTTTATCTGATAACTGCCTTCGGTTGTAGCCTGGACGGTGAAGACTTCGTCAGCGGGGAAGTGTGTAAGTGTGGGAGCGGTGGCGAAACGAAAAGACATCGTCGCGCTTAAGCCCGACACGTTCCCGCTGGAATCGATTGATTTCACCGCATATTTCTGGCCATATATAGAGTATCCTCCGCTGACAACAATTGAGGTGCCCGGAACCAAAGGGTTGGCACGTACCCAGTGACCCTGAAAGCGATTGACTTTGCGGTAGTACCACAATTCATAGCCAACAACACCAACATTATCCGTCGCAGGATCCCAAACAAGCGTCGCGGTGCTCGTAGTCAGATTAACCACATCTGTGCCGAGGGGGACGGATGGCGGACTGGTGTCGACCACTGTGACCATCGATACCTGCTCGTCGCTACCCAAGATGCTCGTCGCTTTAATGTTGACCACATATGAATAATGCAACTGATCCAACGTGGGAATAAACGATACCACACCGGTCACACTGTCGACCGTTATGCCCAGCGGGCCACTCACGATAGAGTATCCATGAAGAGGCTGTACGTTGTCAATAATAATTTCGCATATTTTGTACTCTCCTTCTGGCGTCAGCCCCTTTCCGGGGGGGATTGAAGCCGAGGGGATTGGGGCGAGTAGCCCCTATTCGATCGGAGATGGCGCA
>JAJDDW010000049.1 GCA_029260115.1 Phycisphaerae bacterium
GGCGGTGGCTAATTTCGAGCAGTTTAGGCTCCATAGCGTTTGCTAAAGAAGCGAAACTGCAAATGAGTACCAACATCATGTGTGCATGTGACAAGTTAACTAATCGGCTCATAACCCTATAACCTCCGCTCGGTCTACAAACCGACATTTCCCATATACCGAATGAATACAAGCCTTCACTCTACAGGAAAGACCTACACGATTCAAGCAAAAACGTCCGGCCTGGCTTTGAATCACGCAATTGCCCACAACCTATAAGTCGTTTATTGACAAAGAATACGGAAAAAACGGGAGCGACAACGGTGCGTTACGCAACTTCGGACAATAACGCCCGCAACCACTTAATACGGGCTCTCAACACAGATGCAAAGCATCGGCCCGCGTAAACGCTGAACGGTGGGTTGGCATTGGCTAGTACACGAAGAGCCGGTTTCATCTCGCTAAGACTTGCTTCGAGCCCTTCTATGGTTTTGACCAAGAAAGTTCGTGCGTCGGCGACGGAGACGCTAGCGAGCATGTCGACTCGTGTTAGGATCGGATCGAACGGGATACCGAAATCCCTCGATTCCGGAGTGAGGATCCACTTGCGCAGCGCGCGGACGCCGGTCGTTGTTGTCTTGGCAATTCGATGTGTACGCTTTCCAGTCTTGTTGGTGAGGGTTGAAACCAATCCCTGCTCCTCCATCCGACGAATCAGCGGGTAGATGGACCCCGCGCTTCCGCTGAACCGGGGCGTAGGGGATTTGGCCAAAGTCGTCCGTACGCGGTAGGGCGTACATCCTCCGGTTCGCCGTAGCACACACAACACCGCCGCTTCTAATTCGCTGATCTGATTCATAGTTGATTCCTACCGGGTCGAAGGATGCAGAAATACATATGCTCCTGGAAGATGTCGCTACTTTTTGGCGACCGCCGTGATCGATTCTGGCGGTTCGAATGCGGACTCGTTGATGGGCTCAAACGAAACATCCGTGATGGTAAACAACTGTTCCTGCATCTCCCCAATAACCTGGACGTACTACGTCGGGATCATCTCTCCGTGGAAGTCTTTGAGCTCTTTTATCGTTGGCGTGGCCACTACCGGCCCCATCATCATGACCACTATACTCCTTCGGCCAACGGGTAGGCATGTCTTGACATCTGCCGGCTATCGAAATTAGTCTAGGATAGGCTTGTTGTCTCTGGTATCATCAGAACGATTCCATCTACCTGCTATTGGCATTACGAATAATTCTAAAAATATATTGACAGTAATCCCACTTTGACTCCGTCTAATGATATAGTACGAAGCGTACTATACGCCTTGAGCCGGATGACGCCACAAACAGCTAGAAGGGAACATGAATGAACCGATTACAGCTACTGGTTCTCGTTGGTCTTGCGTACGCGCAGCTCTTCACTACGTTTGCCGCCGATGAGAGCGACAGTATCCGTGCGCCGCAAAAAACAGAATTCCAGAGTACCACCATCATCGTTCCTGCATCCACCAAGGCTCAGCTCTTGGTCATCGAAGCGAAAATCAACGATAGAGGTCCGTACCGCTTTATTTTTGACACGGGGACAAGCGGTATAGTTCTAAATGCAGACTTCGCGTCTGAGCTTGGTCTAACATCGACTGGAAAGTCGCACATTGGTGATCCTTCAAACCCGAATGCGTTCGAAGCGGACACCCACCGAATCGACAAATTATCGATCGAGGGTGCGGTGTTCACTGGTGTGGAAGCGATCTCTTTGGAGCCGCCCCCCCAAATCGCTCAGGCCCTTAAAGGCACACGCGGGATTATCGGATTGAGTTTGTTCGGTGATTGCTTGATGACGCTTGATTTGCGAAAAAAGCAAATGATTTTGGAGCGTGGCGAGCTACCAGAGATCAACGGCGTAGACATCCTGAGGCTAGACGTTCACGGGGAGAAGTCCCCGACAGTGCGACTGCGCGTTGGCGGGATCGACATCGACGCCCATATCGATTCAGGCAAGCCGGGTGGGGTAGCGCTACCTACGAACATGCAAGATCGATTCAAACTAAAGGGCAAGCCGGTGGTAGTTGGTCGCGGGCGCACAGCGAACAGCACGTTTGACGTTCTCGCCGCTACCCTCGACGGTAATGTGGAGGTCGGAGGCCATGTTATTAAAGAACCCAATCTATCGTTTGTGAGCCTGCTCGACGACCCTGGTGTTGCAAACATCGGCACGGGCATCCTACGCGATCTTCGGATGACACTTGATCAGAAAAACGGACGCATTCGATTTGAAGATCAACGGCGTTGATGTCGCATCATGCTTCCAGAATAGCTTCGTGCTCATCGATTAAAACGAATTGGAAAGGCTAAGTTGAATCGTGGAATTATTATCATTGAAGAGAGGACCAGCCATGCTGAGTATGTACAAACATCAAATTCGATTTTTCGTCGTTCTGTTGAGTTCCGTGGTATTGCCACTATTAGGCGTGGCCCGCGCTCAACCGCAACGGCGCGGCCTTCCCGCGCCAGAGAAATCCATATTTCAAGAGGATACCGTCAAATTGCACATGCATCGCTGGAATAGGCTTCCCGCGATTGACGCAAAAATCAACGGACAAGGACCGTTCAGACTCATCGTGGACACTGGAGCGGCAGGGCTTGTATTGCAGAGTGCGCTGGCGAAAAAGTTAGCGCTTCCAGATCCTCCCGGGTTTTCAATGGGAGGCGCTGTGGTGCAGTTGCAGACACCCGGCGGACCTGTTTCCGGTTCGCTCGGATACGTCAAATCGCTCGAAACAGGAGGCGCTCGGTTTGAGGGGATTTGGACTGTTGGCGTGGAGCTACCATTCGGAGACGGAGTAGACGGTATCGTGGGGATGAACGTTTTCTCGGAATGTCTCTTGACCTACGACTACAAAGGCAATCGAATCCAACTTAGCCAGGGAGCGCTACCGGTAGCCAACGGTCGTGATATTCTTCCGTTCTCCTCGCCGGGCTCGCCCGGTAGCCATCCGAGAATCGAAGTTAAAATTGCAGGCAAGACCTTCCCATTCATGATTGATACAGGATTCTGCGGTTGGATTAGGATGCCTGAGGCGCAGGCTAAACAACTCAAGATAGTGGAAGGTCCAGTCACGGGTACGCAATCCCTCAGCGTGGGTGGGTCGAGTGGCCGTGGCAACGTTGCCCGCGTGGGGACGTCCTTCCAGATCGGAAGCTGCACCGTTGAGAAACCAATCGTCTCCATGGCTGCAATGGGTAAGAGTCCTGTTCTCGGGACGGGTATGGTCCTCGGAACTCTGCTCCTCGAACAATTCGTCGTCACGTTCGACATACAAAACAATCGTGTTCGCTTCGCGCGGGAATCGAACGAAACGATTACGCCGCCTGGGCAACGTCTACTTGGGCTAAGTCTGCAACGTAAAGGTAATACCATGGAAGTGCGGTCAGTGTACCCCACGTCAAGCGCTGAATCATTTGGAATCACGGAAGGCAGCATCATTCACCAGATAAACGGTAAACCAGCACGGGACGCTTACCACTCAAACGCATTCGCCGAGTGGCTAAATTCTGCGGAGACGGTCAAGCTGCATTATTCGTTGCCCGGTAGCGACAACATACAAGTGGCCGACGTGAAAATCGTTGACTTGCTGCCGTAGGGGAGAGAGTGGCGCGAATCCTCAAGCCTGCGACTATATTCATTCTTGCTCATGTCAATGAACGTTTAGTTCCTGGCAAAGGGGTGTGAATGGTGTCTTTGGATGTTATCTGATGCCACAGCGAAAGCGCGTAAATCACTCAATACAAAGTGTGTAGTGGCTATCCCAAAACTTTTTCTGGTGAGAGACATGTGATCATGCATGATGTTAAAACTCACGGATGAGCAACTGGCTGGGCTAGTGGAACGGATTCCTACATGCCCGTGCAGCACAAAAGGCGGACGACCTGCGTCTGACCGCAGAAGGTCTTGGCAGATAGCACGGCGATCATTGCTCGCGAGCTCGGCATCCCTTGCGTGAACAGAGTTTCTTCCGCGCGCGAAGCGCTTAATGATGGCGAGATCGTCACGGTGGATGGCTACCTCAGGATCGTCACCATTGGACCACCGGAGTCCGACTTGAAACTAGCGGAGGTTGACCTGTAGGCATGATCTCAAGCGCTGCCGCCGTGCCCCGTAGGAGACTTGGTGGCACCGCGGATTCGACTGACGGATGAATGCGAACGCCTCCTACCCACAGGGCACGCACCCGGAGCGCAGTTCAGAGGCGAGGTCTTGCCTTGTGCGAATGCCGAGATCCCTTTAGCGTGCGTATATGAAGAATCGTGCAAGAACTTTCGTGAAGCTCCTCATTGGCTCCGTCCTGGGTCTGGCTGTTGTTGCGGTTGTATTCTTCCTCTGGTTTT
This sequence comes from Phycisphaerae bacterium, assembly GCA_029260115.1. Lineage (GTDB taxonomy): Bacteria > Planctomycetota > Phycisphaerae > UBA1845 > UBA1845 > JAJRPG01. The sequence continues at coordinate 4,365 of JAJDDW010000049.1, forward strand.
CGCGCAATCCTACCACTCAACTCATCGATGCATCAGGGAAGGAACTCACGGCCGGTGGCACGCGCGAGGGTGAAGGCGGCGCTTACGGTGGCTCGCTCCTAGACCAGGCTGAGGCGCTTATCACAAGCAAGGAGTTCGTGGCCGCCAAGGAGAAGCTCTTACAAGTCATCGAGCAATCCGACCGCGATGGTGAGGCCTGCATTCTCCTGTGCGACGTGTCTCGTGAGCTCAAGGAAGTAGAAGCGGCAGTGGACTACGGCCTCAAAGCGGTGACTCTCTTGCCAGACAGCGCCGAGGCACACCTCGCCTATGCGAAAGCGCTGGGCGCAAAGATCTTCAGCGAGATGCAGAACATCGGCGGCATGTTCAGTGCGATGGGGCAACTGGGGTTCATCAAGGAGGAGCTCAAGCGTGTCATCGAACTCAACCCTGATGATACCGAGGCGCGGACGATGCTGGTGTTCACCAACATGGCCCCCTGGCCAATGGGAAATATCGAGCGCGCGATTGAATTGTCTGGAGAGATCGAGGCACGCGATCCAGTTCTCGGCAAACAACTGCGCGCTGCATGTTACCAGCGGATGAAGGAGACGGAGCGGGCTATCGAACTCTTGCTGGCCAGCATCGAGGAGTATCCCAAAGAGAACAGCTTTCACGTTTCGCTCGCGGATATCTATGCCGAGGAAAAACGCTTCGACGTCGCGGACACCGAATATGAGGCCGCACGTCGCGCCGCGAAGGATGAGCCCTACTACCGATCACTCTACGCCCAGGCGAGAATGCGATTACAGAACGAGTACGAGCCCGAGCGAGCCATCCAGCTGCTTGACGAGTTCATCGCTGCCGAACCTGAGGGCGACAACATTCAATCGGTAGCTCACGCATGCTGGCGTAAAGGAAACGCGCTCGAGCAGTTGGGGCGGACCCAGGACGCGCGAGCGGCCTACGAGGATAGTCTCCGCCGGGAACCCGGCTTCAAAATGGCGGAGAAAGCGCTCGAGGACCTCAAGGAATGATTTGCGGCTGGCGCTCACAGGTTCCTATAGTTCACTGGACGGGCGACTTCTTGGGCTGTCCCTACGATTAATGTCATCCGGACATATGCTGGTGTAATTCGATGATTATCTGCTTGTTCAGGCGAAAAGAAAGCATCTGAATTCATGATGTTCCGAATTTCAAATGGCCAAAAACATCAGAAATAATTGCATTCGGCTATGATGAAATTTGATAGAGTGTCGAACATCTCGCTCCGCCACCTTAATAAATACCGCTCACTTCACGCAGCCAGATCCGGCAAACGAGATTCGTACAGGATCGACACGGTCGCATCGTCAGCTTCTAACTGCAACTTGGGGTGTAGAATTAGCCAAAATCAGCATCGTTTAAGGTTGGTATCTGGCGCGGCGACCAAGATACAGCGTATAAGGCCTCCCTGGACTTCGCGAGCTCCTGGCTAGCCAAATATCGATGATGTGACGTACATGCGAGGGCTGATAGCAACGAGGGCGCAAGTAAAACACAAATTTTATGAGGTGTCAGTGGGTGGCACTAAGATGCTTTTATTCTTACTCATTAATGATTTGCTACTGTCCTGTGAATCCAGCTTGCAACTTGGCGTAATCGTTCAGCGTTACGCTAGCGTCATTATCCACGTCATAGCAGGGACACGGACTTGCGGCGAGGCCACCATTCGGTCCAAGTAGGCAGGACACGAACGTCTCGTGGTCGCTGAGGCTAACGAGGCCATCGTCGTTGCAATCTGTGGCAGCTAGACCATACCAGAACCCACCGGCCAGCTCGAAAATGCCGCCAGCCATGGAGCTTGCATCATGTTGGCCAATGGTTCCGGATAGCTCGTAAGCACCGCTAGCGCTACGCATCACGCCGCCACCATCGACGGTCTGCCGAGAGATTTTGTAATCGGGTTCGCCGGCTGACGCTAACAGAGTGAACGAAGCCAACGTCATCCATGTCGTAGCTAATATGCGTTTAGTCTTTTTCATTTCTCATGCCTTACAGTAGTACGGTGTCAACTTTATGACATAATGGCTCGTCACCAATTCCTATGAATTCTGCGTGCCGTCTCTATATCTGCTAGCGGGCCGACACTGTCGTTTCCGCCGGTTGGTGACAGTTTTGTCCTGCGAATAATTGCTCTTCGATACGTTCGATAGCCGCAGTCATTGCAACTAGTTTGGCGTTCGTAGCACTAAGTTGCGATGACAGTCGTGCGTTCTCGGCGGCCAGCGCAATCTGTTGCATTTGCTGAGCCTCGATGCGTTGTTGCTGCCGCGTCAGAATAATCTTCGGTTCGTGACCGTCGAGTCCGATAGCTACGTTAATCAGACCATACACGTCATTGGTAGAATCTGACCACGCGCGGCCTAGCGTGCGTCCAAGATGTGCCAGTTGAAATTTGTCAGGGGAAACCGCAATCGCAGTGCCATCTTCCTTGCCGGATGGGATGATGTAATCCCCAGCGATTACTGGTCCATGAACAACGACTGGAAGTTGCCCCATGAAACCCACAGTGACAAAATTACTTTCGTCTTCCTTGGCTGGAACATTTCCAATAACCACCGGTGCACGCGAGATAGCCATGATTTGTTCTGCACCTTCGGTTTTCAGGCTCACTTTTCCGCCGTGAACACCGACGATCTGTCCAAACTGGAATCGATCGGAGGGATTAAGTTTCGGCAGCCATTCGGCATAGTCTGCGCCTTTAGAGCCGTAGGTTACACCCTCATCTTTGCATCGTTTAATGACATCTTGTTTGAGAGCAGTCACGGCTATGCTGACTGGGTCTAGCTGAATAAAGTCGCTATGACCTGTTTCTATGGCCCAGCAATAGAGGGCATCGAGTTCTAGCTGCGTGGGTAAATCAAAGACGATAGTCGGATTGCCGACGTTAATTGGAGGTGCCAAAATAGAAGGCAATGATCCACCACTAAAGGAGAGTGACGGCAGTGTGCCCTTATTGAAAACTGCGGAGGGCAACGTACCACGAGAAAACTGAAATGTAGCCAGTGAACCAGCACTTAAGCTAATGTTGGGAAACGAGCCTCGGTTAAAAGTCAATGATGGAAGCGAGCCGTCGTTAAAGGTAGCTGATGGCGATGACCCGGCAGACCAGGAAAAGCCGGTCATAACACTAACACCGAGTATTGTTGTATTGGTCGCGGTGAAACTTGGCAACGAGCCATCGTTAAATGTCAGGGATGGTAATTGTCCTGCACTAAAGCTGGCCGATGGTAAAGCCCCACCAGTAACAGAAAGGGATGGTAATGTGCCTCTGGTAAACGTGGCTGTTGGCAACGCGCCAGCACTGAACGAGAGCGACGGCGAAGCTCCTTTATTAAACGTTGCGGTTGACAGCGAACCAGGATTCAGCCAGTTTGGATTATACGTGATAGCGGGATCGATGGTGACGCCGATATTCGGCATCGGCGGCGGAATAACCCAGTCACCGGATTCCAAATCGAAGCCCTCGATTCTACCGGTCACAAAATCCTGCCCATTTAGAAAGGTGACGAAATTGTTTTCCCGGTTCGTATGATCGTTAGAGAGCCTAATCGCAATACCGTCAGCGCGCGTCGTGCCGGTGCTATCGAATAGTGCGATGTGATTTCCGTGATCAAAACCTTCACCCTGCACTTTTAGTAGGTTGAAGCCTCGACCATTTATGGATAGTACCGTATTACTAGCGGTACCTTTTATAGACGCCAACGTGTCAATTGAAATCCCTTCTACATTGAGAATCGGATTGCCAACACCAGTCGCTGATAAAATTGCGCCGTTGGTCGTGGTTGTTACCTCGAGTTTGGCTCTTGGCCGATCGGTTCCAATGCCGACGTCTTCTTGTCCTGTGACTGTCATCCCACTACTGTCGCCCACCCGTAGCTGATCACCTGTAACGCCTTCAACATGTAATAGCGCAACAGGACTAATTGTACCGATGCCGACATCCCCGTTTTCAGTCACATGAATACCGCGCGTCTGAGCGGCATATGGCGTCATCGTGATAGGGTCTCGCGGCGCAAGGATGGTGTAAACGCCAGCGCCTGACGGACAGCTAACCGCGACTTCCAGCCAACGCGGATCGCCGTCAAAGACGTCCGCACCAAAGTCGAGCGGTGCGGTGAATAGACCTCGGTCAACCAGTATGGCTGGCTGGTTGCCAATACCGCCATCAAACGTAAGAGTCGGGCCTACCTGTTCAGCCGGCATGACGCTGGTTTCGTGTTTCCAGAGCGTGAACTCGAAATCGCACAGGTCCGAAACCGGAACGCCGCTAAGCTTCAATTGGCCTTGATAAGTGAATAGTGCGGACGCGACATTTGCCCCGACAGCGGTTTGTGCGGATAGTATAGCTATACCAAGCATGAGTGTTATGGTTGTTTTTTTCATTACGTATTCTCCTCTACCAAGTTCCCAATTGGCTTTCCCTTCGTCTTTTGCCTATACGCAAGAGTTGCCAAATATTCGATTCTTATAGCACCCTGACCCGATAATCACGTTACTCCGGCCATCGGCGCGTTGATTATTCCCCTCCCCATCCGACATCTGCTATGATGTACCGAACAGAATGGGGCCAGTCATATGCGGCATAGCACCAAAGATGACTCACTAATAAGGGAACGCGTAGACCGGCTCGTGATCCCCTCATTTTTTTGAAAGTTTTTTTTGCAGAATGGGTAGGCATGGACTCTTCACACAGCCAAGTCACACACGCGCTAGCTGATCTCGTGGACGGTCGCCGGGAGGCTGCGGATCAGCTTCTCGCACTGGTCTATGACGAATTGCGCTCGCTCGCCGCTGCTCATCTACGCGATGAACGAAAGGGACATACGCTGCAACCCACAGCGTTAGTACACGAGGCCTATCTCCGGCTGGTTGGGCAAACCGAAGTTAACTGGCAATCGAAGGCGCATTTTTTCGCTGTGGCAGCTACGGCTATCCGCCGCGTTTTGGTCGATCATGCACGACGAACGAACGCAGCTAAGCGAGGCGGAGATTGCCAACGAACGGCCATCGAACATACAGATTTATCAACCGGTACGGAAAATGTTGATCTGACCGGCCTCGATGACGCATTGGACCTGCTGGCGAAGACCGATGAGCGCAAGAGTCGCGTTGTCGAACTCCGCTATTTCGCTGGGCTGAGTATTCCTGAGGCGGCTGAAGTACTTGGGGTCTCCCACGCGACGATCGAGCGAGACTGGCGCGTCGCTCGGGCATGGCTATTCAACGAGCTTAACCGAGATGACCGCCATGGAACCTGACCGTTGGGCTAGAATCGAAGAACTGTTTCACGAAGCTAGCCGGCTTGAGCTGGCGCAGCGTGAAGCATTCCTCCGCCAATCGACAGACGACGAATCGCTTAGGCAGGCTGTAAATAATTTGCTCGACGGCGACGAAAACGCGACAGACTTCCTGGCTAACCCGGCGCTTGGATTCGACTTTCGTTTAAACGAACCGCTTAACGATAACCGCGACGAAACGGATGGCCCGATCGGCAGACGTATCGGCGCTTATCGGCTCGTTCAGTATATAGCCGCCGGAGGTATGGGGGCGGTCTACCTCGCAGTCCGTGACGACGATCAATATGAAAAACAAGTAGCTATCAAGCTGATCAAGCGCGGTATGGATACCGACGACATTCTTCGTCGATTTCGCAGTGAGCGACAACTGCTTGCCACTTTAGAACACCCCAACATCGCTAGGCTAATCGACGGCGGCGCTACTGACACAGGCCTGCCGTACCTTGTGATGGAATACGTTGATGGCCAATCCATCGATCGATATTGTGACGAACATCACCTGAGCGTCGATCAACGTTTGCAGCTTTTTGATACCGTTTGCGAAGCCGTCAAGTACGCGCATCAAAACTTGATCGTCCATCGCGACCTCAAACCAAACAACATCGTTGTCACAAGCGATGGCGTGCCTAAGTTACTCGATTTCGGAATCGCCAAAGTATTAGACCCCGACGGCGTGGCCCATACCGTCGACGTGACCATGCCCAGTCAGCGATTCATTACCCCTGCCTACGCCAGCCCCGAGCAAATACGTGGCCAGCGCATCACTACGACTAGCGATGTATACGCATTGGGCGTTATTCTTTTTGAAATGCTAACTGGCCAACGACCGTACGACGCGGACAGCCACTCCTTGCAAGCGATCGAACGCGTGATTTGTGAAGAACCGCCGACCAGACCCAGCGTCGCAGTTACCCGCGCTAAGTCGAGGTCGATCACTAGCGGATTAAAGGTTGATAATGGCGCCGAGGACATAGCCGATAAAATGCACAGGCGAGCTGACAAACACCTCGCGCGACGACTATCCGGCGATCTAGACAACATCATACTCATGGCCCTGCGCAAGGATCCCCAACGGCGATACACTTCCGTTGAGCAGCTTGCCGATGATCTGCAACGCCATCGTGAGGGTAAGCCTGTTCTCGCCCGGCCGGACACGTTTCGTTATCGTAGTGCAAAATTTGTTGCCCGCAACAAACTAGTGGTTGCCGCTGTCACTGCCGTGACGTTCGCCCTACTCGGCGGAATTATTACCAGTGGCGCGCTCTACATCCAAGCGGACCGCGCGAAACTTGCTGCACAACGCGTTAGCGGATTTCTCCAAGACGCGCTCGGGTCGGTCAATCCCCAGATAGCGCGGGGTCGCGATGTCACGCTGTTACGTGAAGTCCTCGATAGTGCAGCCAAACGCATCGACAAAGAGCTAGGCGATAATCCCGACGTCGCAGCTACGCTCCATCTGACCATTGGCAACACCTACTCCAGCATTGCACTCTACGATCAGGCTGAAAACCATACACGGGCTGCTGGCAAACTACGCCGTAAGTTATTGGGTGATAACCACCCGCAAGTGGCCGAGTGCTTCGCTCAGCTCGCACAAATACTTTGGATCAAGGGCGACTACGCATCATCCGAAACCGCGATTAGAAGTGCGCTTAAAATATGGAAATTGCATTTGGGACCGCGACATCCCAGAGTGGCCACCGCGTATCATACACTGGGTATAACGCTAGAATCTATGGGGCAAGCCGAAGAGGCCCAGAAGTGCTACCGTGACGCTTTGTCAATTAATCGTGAAACACTGGACCCATCTCATCCGGCCTTGGCATCCAATCTTATCAACCTTGGTCTACAACTCTTGAACCAAAAGTCCGTCGAAGGATACGACGCGGCTGAACCACTGTTGCGCGAAGCCCTTGATATTCGTCGGGCGAACGCCGGCGAGGACGATCCCAATCTGGTGAACGCACTGGTTGCTTATGGCACATTGTTGCAAGAACGTCGTCAAATTGATGCGGCTGAACCGCTGTACCGCGAAGCCTTAGCTATCTCGCGTAGCGTCCTCAATCCCGATCACCCTGATCTAGCGAACGTGTTAGACAACCTTGCCACATTGTTGGAAAACAAGGGTGATTACCAAGCGGCTGAACCTTTGTATCGTGAAACGCTGGCCATCCAGAAAAAGGCGCTGGGACCGCGACATCGCGATGTCGGTACGACGTTAAACAATTTGGCCGGAATGTTTCGACGCGCCGGTCGATACGACGAAGCAATTCCACTCTTCAAAGACGCGGCTGATATCTATCGAGAGTCGCTTGGCGAAGGGCATTTTTGGGTTACGATCGTATTGCAAAATCTGGCCTCTTCGTATCAAGCAAAGGGAGATTGCGATACGGCTTTACCCATTTTTGAGGATGCGCTGCGCATGAGAATGGCCTTAGTCGAGGACGATCATTGGCGCATCGCCGGGCTTGAAACACTCATCGGAGGTTGCCTAACCAGCTTGGGGCAATACGAAAGTGCCGAACCTCTATTGCTGTCCAGCTACGAACAAATCAAAATAGCGAAAGGAACCTCCGCCCCCTACACGCATAATGCACTGCAGCGCATAATTGATTTCTACGTAGCCACCGACCAGCCGGACAAAGCAGGTCTGTACCGCCAGCGACAAAATATCCCATGATTTTGAGCGGAAATTTGGCTATTGCTTGTTTGCGTGCATCCAGAAGATGAGCGTGATACAGCGGCCTAGCTTTATTCGGAGGTGAAAATACTAGCTCATACCTCTCAACAACTTCGCGGAACTAACGCGAACAATTGACATGTCATTCTATTTGTAATTTTGCCCGCCACTCTTTAGCCATCTGGATTTTATCCCATGACTCATATAAATCGCATAGTAGTTTGACAGTACCAACGGTTTGCTCGTGGTCTGGGCCTAGGGTGGTCGAGAGAATTTGGTACGATTCCAACAGCGCAGCTTCTGCTTTTTCATACTGCTGAAGTCCTGACAAACTATGGCCATGATAGCGAAGGAACGCACCGATATAGAAGTGATTGCTTGGCAATATACTTCTTGCCGTCACCAAAGCTTTCATCGTGTTTACCTGCGCCTCGTCGAATTGACCTTGTTTATTCAATAATGCGCCGAGCGTAGCGTAAGAAACCGCTGTTTCTATGTGGTCTTCTCCAAGAAGCTCTCGTCGCGCTTCCAAGGAGGCCCGATATAATGGCTCTGCTTTATCATATTTTTCGCTGAGCAAATAAATGCCGGCCAAGGTGTTCATCGATCGGAGCGTATCGGGATGTTTGTCGCCGAGGGTTCGTCGTTGAATTTCTAACGATCGAGCCATCAGCTGGTGCGCTTTATCTTGATCTCCGAGATTTGCATAACAGGTTGCTAATCCGTTGAGTACGCGTAACGTATCAGCGTGGTCTGGACCTAACACCTGCTGCTTGCGGATCAGTAATTCTTCCATCAAGGGAACGGCCTTCTTAAATTCCCCTTTGCTCACGAGAAGACTGGCGTGATTGTGCAGTACGGCTAATGTTTGTGGGTGGTCTTCCCCTAGCACAAGTCGCAACGTCTTCATCACGTCGGCCAATAATGCCATACCTTTGTCATAGTCTCCCCTGGTAATGTACATCGCCCCTATATTTTGCATGGCTTGCAAAGTACCCGAATCTTCTTCGCCAAATTCTTGTAGGCTATCCTGCAGTGTTTCTGAATATAATGTTTCAGCTTCTTCATAACGCCCTTGGGACAAGTATAAAGCCGCCAAGTTGTTAGAAACCACTAGCCTGGCTCGTTTATCAACATTCTTATTACGTTGTTGTTTTTTGATAATTTCGAGATACAGATTTTCAGCTTCTTCGTATTGCCCTAGCTGATCATATAGACGCGCGAGCATGCCCATGGCGACGAGTGTATCTGGGTGCATTTCACCAACCGACGACCTTAGTAATCCCATGGCTCGCAAAAGGTGAGGTAATGACGCTTGATAGTCACCGAGGCTGCTCAGCGTCCTCCCAATGGTCAGACGAATGGCAGCTTCGACGGCGGGCTGATCTTCGAAAGACCCTTCAATACGTATGGAAGCTTTATCGAGTACCTCTCTCATTGTAATTTCACGCTGTGCTGTGTTTTCAGGATCAACTGCGGCAAGCAGATCATTATTCAAAAAAGAATTAATAGCCTGGGCGATGGCTGTTTGCCGCTCAGATTCTAACCGTTTATTCTCAGCCAGTGACTTGGCTTCAAGTGCCGTCGTTAATCGCTCGTTCGCCAAACGTTCAGCTTGCGTGGCGCGAATTGCCTGTGACAAACTAATGGCAATCCCCGCAACTAAAACAACAAACAGCATAATCATGCTAAAAAACAATGATTTGTTTCGTCGAGAAAATTTACGAAGCTGATACATCATGCTGTTCGGTCGGGCGACGATCGGTAAGTGATGTAAGCTTCTGCGAAGGTCGTTGCCTAGCGCTGCGGCGGACTGATAACGACGCGATTTATCTTTCTCCAAGGCTTTGGAAACTATCGTCTCCACATCGCCACGATAACCGGTCTTGAGCGAACCAAGTCGTGTAGGTTCGACGATTTGAATCGTGCGAATGGCTGCCGGAATGGACCGATGATCCAAGACGTATGGTAGACAATCGGCCAAGAGTTCATAAAGCAATACGCCTAGCGAATACACATCAGAACGCACATCCAGATCAAGCTGATTGCCCGAGACCTGCTCTGGACTCATATATGGTAGCGTGCCAATAAGTTGCCCCATATTCGTGTGCATCGTAGTCATTGGATTTTCAGTATTCACAACGCGCGCGACACCAAAATCTAACACTTTCGGCTGACCTTCTTGGTCGACAAGAATGTTCGCGGGCTTCAAATCGCGATGAATAATATTGTGGTCGTGTGCATGTTGAACGGCATCACAAATTTTGGAAAATAATTCAAGCCGCTGCGCAATGCTAAGCATCTTCTCTTTGGCGTAATGCGTTAGCGGCAAGCCGTCGATATATTCCATGACCAAGTAAGCCTGCCCAGGCACATCTGAATTGCCAGATGATGCCGTACCCGCTTCGAATATCTGAGCGATACCAACATGCTTAAGCTGGCCAAGTAGATTCGCTTCTAATTCAAAGCGTTGTGCGAGTTTTACGGAGGCAATATCTGCATGAATCACCTTTAGCGCTACCGTGCGTTTAGGATTTTCTTGCAAGGCCTTATAGACTACCCCCATCCCCCCGCCGCCTATTCTCGAAAGAATTGAATAGGGACCGATTACAGTAGGCATTGATGATTCAGATGCCTCAGTTATCTTCTCTTTGATAGATACTGATGCTGAATTTGTTTGTTCAAGCAATTGACCGGCTACCTGCTGCACGAATCTAGCAGCATCAGAACCGGCCAACGCATCGGTTTCGTCATCATGGTGAGCAAGCAGTGATTCCACTTCAGCGCGGACCTCAGGCATGCGCGCACACGTTGCGTCAAGAAAATTTGCTCGCGCTTCGTGTGGTTGCACACGCGCCTGTTCAAACAGTGCGGCGACTTGCTCAAAATCTGCTGGCTTCAATCCGAATCTCCACCCATCGCACGTCGCAACCAAGCGCGAGCGAAATACCAATCGGCTTCTACTGTTTTATGAGACATGTTTAACTCTAAAGCAATTTCACGATGTGTCAGGCCACCCAAGAACCTCATCTCTACCACTTTAGCTTTTCGAGCATCAAATTTTTCTAACTCGGTGATCGCGTCGCTCAGCGATATGAGATCAATTTCAGATTCAGTCGACGGGGTCATATTTTCATTAAGCGTCAATTTAAGCGCCTGTCCGCCACGCTTGGCCGCCTTCTGGCCACGGGCATAATCCACCAGAATCTGCCGCATGGCGCGGGCAGCGATGGCCAAAAAATGTCGCCGATTTTCTAACTTCTGCCCCGGCTGATGAACGAGCTTCATATACGCCTCGTGGACTAGCGCTGTCGGCTGCAATGTATGATTTTGACGTTCGTGCCGCAGGTATGAGCCTGCCAGCCCCTTTAGCTCTTCGTAAAGAAGTGGCAACAACATCTCATAGCCGGTGTCCCCTTCTTGCTGAACCCGCTGCAGAATCTCAGTAATTTCGTTGTTTTGACTCTCTGACACGGTGACCTCAAAAAAATCCCAACAAATAAATAGGAGTTACATGGGTACTTCTCGCCATTACCAGAAGCATCGTATGGCGGATTCGGGCACGTCATTCTACTCGAAGGGTGTCCTTCGTGAAATGGTCCCATAAAGCCCCGATTGGAAAGCCTGGTAACCGTGGGATCACTCATCAACAGTGGGTCCGGCACAGGAATTGGAGAAAAAAATGACAACGAAATGCAGACACGCTCAACACTATTTTGGCGCTGGTAATACGGCACAAAAAATCATCATTCTGGCTTTACCCTTGATATTAGCATCATGTGGGGCAATGCCAAACAGCGGAAGTGGTATCGATATACCCGATTTACCCGATGGTGGTGCGGGCCGTGGCGTATGCAACGCAGCCCCAGTATCAGACACCCAAGACTCTTTTTTTGTTGACGGCAGCAAGGGAAATAATTCTAACCTAGGCGGACAGAATAACCCGCTAGCCACAATCCAGGAAGCTATCAATCAGGCAGAATCTTTCGGTGGAGGTACGGTGTATGTTGCGGCAGGTGTATATAGCGAGACTATTACCTTGCGCAGTAACGTAGACTTGCAGGGCGGATTCGATCCACAAACTTGGAAAAAATGCCCACAAACATTTCAGACTACAATCGTCGGTGGACCGACAGCCATGATGGGTGAAGAAATATCTTCAGTCACGGTAGATGGATTTACCATCGTTGCTGGGGATGGTGTAGCTGGAAAAAATTCGATTGGCATCAGGCTTGTCGATAGCGCATCCGTCAAGATTTCGGGCAACAATATCGTCGCAGGGCATGGAGACAATGGCGCGGCTGGAAGCGATGGCGCAAACGGCAATACTGGAAGTAAGGGAGGTAAGGGTGATAATGCTTCGGTATGTCCTCCTAACAATGACGGAGGTGCAGGTGGAAGCTCTTCGGTCAGTTCAGGAGGTGGTCGCGGTGGACGAGGCGGCGCTGCCGGCGGTTTTGATGCTACCACTGGCGGAGGTGCAAACGGAGGCGCTGGAGGTATGGGTGCTTCCATCGGCGCGCGTGGTCAAGACGGCGGAGACGGCGGCGATGGCATCAACGGGAACGATGGGCAAGGTGCGATCGGTGGCTTAACCTCGAATGATGGTGACTTTGTGGCTTCATCTGGCGTAAATGGAGAACCGGGCAATCAAGGCTCTGGCGGAGGTGGCGGAGGAGGCGCTGGAGGCGCACTTGTATTTGCGTGCGGCGCAGGCGGCGGCGGCGGCGGCGCTGGAGGAAGTAGCGGCGCGGGTGGCATCGGCGGAATCGGCGGAGGTGGATCATTTGCCATTTCCCTTATCAATTCTGTTGATATTCGCATAGAGGGAAATTCACTTACGACAGGTAATGGTGGAAGTGGTGGAAACGGCGGATTGGGCGGAGCAGGTGGCGGCGGCGGCGCAGGCGGAAGTGGCGGCGCGCGGTTTGGCGGTCAAGGGGCTGGTGGTGATGGCGGCCAGGGTGGCATAGGTGGCGATGGAGGTAGCGGTGGCGGTGGCAGTGGCGGTGCTTCAATCGGTATTATCGAGGACGCAACTAGTAGTTCAGCCCGTTCGGAAAATATAATCAATCTGGGCAACGCTGGTCGAGGCGGGGAAGGACAAAGAGGTAACGATGGTGAGGACGGAATTCAAGATCGTTACATTCACCTCGAAGAATAAATCGCATAGAAGCGGGAACAGTTAGACGTACGGGAAAGCGCACTAGACAGGACTCCGGGGCAACTAGGCCCCCTCCTGTCCATCTCATGCGCTGCTGCAAGGGGAATTCAGAGTGGGACTTCCAACGGAAAACGATCAGACTTCCATTCTCACATACTCAGTGTTGGGGCCGACCGTACATGTATACGGTCCGGCGCCCACGCACACTTGCAGCAAAGACACTCGCATTACACCAGCACCTCGCTTCAGATATCTTTATTCAACTTAACTGAGCATGGATCCGGTTGGCTGACCAATAGCCAGGGGACTAACGTGCCCTTTTCGCCAAAGGTAGATCACTGCACAGAACGCGACCAATCCCAAATCGTAACCGCCGATCATGAACATATAATGCGCGACCGCGCCTGTACCAAAACCATAGCTGTGTAGGCCGATGCCGAGTACGTAGTTTACGCCGACATAGGTCATGATGATTAGCCAGAAGGCCATGATGCTTTTAGTGGCTGTCGCAAATGCCCCGTGGGTGAAAACAAAGATACCCAGCGCACAGGCCGCAGCAGTGTAAGCGAGGAGTTTCAACCCGCTTGGTGAACCAATGCGCGATATGGCCAAGGCGAAAACTGTTACGAATAGAAGGAAACCTATTCCGTAGACCCAACGAGGAATTACTTCGTGATCGATGCGCACGTGCAGAATGGTAATGTACCCCAAAAAGGCTACCAACGACCAAACCTCTTTGGGATCCCAGCCCCAGTAGCGACCCCACGAAGATGCAGCCCACATACTACCCGTGACGATACCGATGAGTAGCAAAATCGAACCTACGTGGACATACCAATAGTGCGTGGCGTCCAATGAAACGGACCAATCCTTTCGCTTCGGCGCCACACACATGACCACTACCTGCACGTGTGCGATGAGCATAGCTAATGCGAGCACGGAGTACGACACCATGATGATGGGTACGTGGATAGACATCCAAATCGTGTCGGCTAATACCGGCGGGATCGGACGGATAAAATGATTCATAGGTAAACAGTCAGCTAGGAGCAATGCCAGCGCCCCCATGCCACAGGCCGTCAATGGGACCATGCGGTTGTTGAATACGATCATGGCGAAGATAGCGAATAAACCCATGCCCCAACTCAGGAAGAGTAATGATTCAAACATATTGGATGCTGGGATTCGGCCAGCTATCGCCCAGCGTAACCATAATCCATAGGTCAGCACGGCAAAACCGGAGATTAAACCAAGAGCAACCAACCCATCGAACCACCGCTTACGCACCCACATAGCCAGCGTGGCTAACATCGTCGCAGCGAGCATGATCATCCATGAAAGCTGGTAGGGCTGAAGTTGGTTATAATGCAATTCCACCGCAATCTTTTCAGCGGATGGATGATAAGCAGCGGGCAATGTTTGCAACTGAGCGATCAATTGCTTTGAGGCCTGTGTAAAAGCAGTCGCATCGTCGCTACTAAAAGCTTGTTTTAATTGCAGCCAAGCTTGCTGGGTTGAAGTCCCCTGGGCCGCTTGCCCGAACGCGGGACCGATGGACGTCCATGCACCCTGTGCGTCTGTAGGATGAGGTAAGGCGTGAATCGTGCCCCCCATGAACACTTCTTGCAGGGTCGTCAGTTTTTCATTGATACTTTCCACTTTCGATTCGAGCGGATTCATCTTGGCTGATGGATCACGCCTTGAAAGATCATCGGTCAGCTGACGGAGCCGAGGATGTTCGACTAACTCGCGGAAAGAAAATATTTTCTTATTGGATGATAGTTCAAGCTCGCCTCGCAGTTCAGCATTGGCGATGCTAATTATCGGCTCATTCATCCAGGACTGTGGATCAAAATTCCACGCGAGAAATACTAAGACCGGATCATGTCCCTGGAAAAATTCCTTACCGGTAACTCTCCAGACACGATCTCTAGCCAGCGTGTCCAACGGTGGCCAGCGACCGTCATGCTGAGTGACCAGACCACGGATGGATGTCAGGTCTAGTGATTGGGGCAGCTCAACCGACAAGGCCGTTGAGGTTAACAGCATGAAGGACGATACGATTAGACCGAGCCTGGTTACGTTATTAGATGTTTTCATGTCGCGCCTTGAAGGCTTTCTCGCACTTCGATCAGCTGGATCAAAACCATGGGTACTATCACCCTGCCCGGTGGTGCCATTCGACCTCGAGCCCATAGCCGTAGGTTTTCTTGTATTAGTGTTCGTGTTAGCGCCCACAACAAGACTCACAAAAGTACGGGGCCTTTCAGACATACGCACGATCAATACGACGATCATTCCTACGATGAGCGTAATATATCCAGCAAATGTAACGGCCTTGCCTGGGTCGTTAGCCACACTCAAATAGCTGTATGTGTTCTTACCGTCTTGTTTATAGCTGGACTGGTATAATGTGTACCGCCCAAAAGAGATGGGGTGATTCATGCTGATTACACGATTCACTGACATGCCGGTGTCGTCAGTCAAAGTAATATGAGATTCAAATGACCGAGGCCTTCTGGTGCCTGGATAATATCCGATATGGAAACGATTCAACGCCACATTAAATCCTAGCGAGATCATCTCATCGCTAAATGTTAACTCGAACGGCTTGCCATTTACAGACAACGGCATCGTGCGATGTTTTGGAACCCACATGTTGCTGCTATGAGTAGCTGTGGAAATTTTAACCTGGATAGCTGGCTCTTTATTTTCACGAATGGGCGCTACGGGATTCATATTCCATTCGAGACGTGCGTGATCATACCCCGCTAACAAGGTGATCGCTTGGTCGGGCCAAGGCGTTTGCAAGGCGGTGTTCATCACTAACGGGTGAACGGTGGTAGCATTCCCTTGGGTTGAAAATCGAACAAAATACTGGTCTTTAGGCGCTCGCACAATTTCAATCGGCACACTAGGCGTATCTTGGCTCGTTGTGACGAACGTAACTTTGAGGTCGGTTATGGTCGTATCTCCGTGCATCGAACTGAAGTCTGGGAACTTGGCAAACGCGAGTCTTTTCTCTGTACCATTCGGGCTGATGACCTCAACTTCAATCGCGGGATTAATTGGCTGAGGCGAAACGTTGGTCAGTTTTTTGTCTGCGCCGACAGTGGCATGTGGAAGATATCGAATGACACGAAATGTCAGCGGCGTTTCACCGATAGGCAGGGCTGAATCCAAGCTATCCTTTAAGGGGAAAGTGTAAGTTTTCCCAGCATACTCGATCAAAATGTTACCCAGGGAATTCGCGTTGTCAGCGTCTTTCTTGTCTTCTGTTTTCTGACCAAGAAAATTCGCCAAGGCAATTTCATTGGTGATTTCTCGATAAGCGATGGTTGTCGAATGGACCTGTTTAGGACGGCCAGATAGAATCCATGTTTTCTCTGCGTGGTCGCCATGATCGAGTGAAATTTCAATGGCTGGCTGAGGACGCGGATTGTCGTTCAGTATTTGCTGAACAGCCACGGCATCTGGCAGGTATCTAAGTACGGCTACCGATACGCCATCCATGCTAACGGAGTCCGCAGTCTGATGGTCTACAACTTCCTTGCCATCGAACACCGCCTCGTCAAGATACGCTATCGTTCGCTGCTTGGAAGACTGATTCGTCATCGTTAATGCAAGCTGTTCTGTATTTCTGAATTCGGCAACCGTTTGCCCCTCAGCGAATCCAATCTTCCCATCCACGGCCCATTGTTGAGTGACATACGCACCAACCAGTGTCACGATGATGCCCAAGTGAGTGAGAATAAAGCCGACCTGCCGCTTAGAAAATGGCCAGCGCACAACCATGGCTGCGATCACGTTGATAGACAGCAGCAGCAGTAGCGCCTTAAACCACCAGGCCCGATAGAAATTCTCCAGTGCCGACTCAGTGCCGCTCATGGACTCCATAGCTGTAGCGCAAGCCAGCGTAAATAACAGCAAGACCAACAGTACAGCAGCCATCCACAGCGATCCGATAGCCCGAATCCAGTGACGCCAAGAATTACTTGATTGTGCATTCATGATATTTCACTCCGGTCCGCTTCGTTTCTACACTAACGCTAATCAACATGGCAAATGGCGTGCCAAACAGTTTTATAGGTGGCATATGAGTACAGTGAGACGTAATAAACCGGGCGTTATGAGCCGAAATGCAGTAGGCTAGCTGACAGTCTCCATATGCAGCTATAGTGGCCATAGGGGGGACGATCTTTGATAAGACATGGGGCGCTACTAGGTAAAAACGCCCTCCCCTACCGCTATCTCTGCATCTTCTGACCGCTCTTGATCTAAGGCAGAATTAATGAATTCAGCCTTAATCATAGCAAGGAATGCGTTACGGATAACTTTCGTTGCGATGTTGTTCGCCGTGGCAAATGAGCGTGCAGCTACCGGCCAAAGTTCCGTTATCTCGAAAGATCATTAAGCCCGTCTCTGGTTCCGGCCGCACGATAGTCGTATCAAAATTGATCAAATGTGTATGGTCAGAAGAACCGGTAGCCACCGTCTGACTGACGCCATGCGGGGCGTGGCAAGCAGAGCAAGGCGTTCGCTCTTCGACAATGTGCTTGCGGTGCTCTTTGAAGCTTTCGTCGCCGAGAATGCTCGACCGGCGATGACATTTGTAACACAAATCATACTCCGCATGCGACTCTGACGTACCGTCGCGGGTGGTATAATTACGCTCTAACAAATACTCATGACTAGAACCGTGCGGACCATCAGGCCCGCTGCCATTGTTACGTGGGCCACTGTCATTATTGTGGCAGTCCGTACATCGTAAACGAGACCCTTGTGGCAGGCCTGGGACCAAACTGACGGTATCGGCACTAGGCGACGGAGCAGCGACCGGGTGGTAACTCGGATTACCAGGCTGAAACTGGAGTCGTAAGTTATTTGTCTGCGCTTGTCGAAAAATTTGCGAATTGGTATTCACAGCGGAATCGCCATGACACTTCAAGCATACTTCGTATTCATGCTGTGAATCATCGAGCAACGTACCGCCAATACTCACACCAACGACCCGCGACAAGGTCTCACCAATAGGAATATATGTCGTAGTCGGGCCTTGCGGCGCTACAGCGTGGGGGTTATGGCAGTCGGCGCATTCCACATGAGCCTGGGTTATAATCACACCCTCCGCTGGATCGTGCGCACCTTGCTTGTTGCGCGGATCATGGCTAGAAAATTTGTTGAGCACGCTTTGGATGTTTGTGTTAGCCACGGAACCGTCGTGGCAGTTGAGGCAATTGTCCTCCTCAGCCGCGTTAATGAGTAAGCGCTGTTTGCCGCCGGCGGTGTGCGAACGGTGACAACTTCGACAGGCATTTTCAGCGACAGTCGCAAATGGCCAATCGTTCAGCGCTGCGCCAGTGACGGCTGAGCTTGACGACTGATGCGAAGAACCAACCCAATTGTTCATCTGATGACAGGATGTACACAAATTTCCAAAACGCGGATCCAGAACTAAAAAGTCTCCGAAGGTGTTGCTGTGAGGATTGTGGCAAGAAGTACATTGCAACTGCCCCGTCGCGTCGAGTTTGGTTTCAGACAAAATAGCTTGTGGAGATTTTAACTGTAGGTCTGAGGCTGCAATACCAGAGGTATAATAAAAGCTAATCGGATGATCGTCCGAAAGATCAGTGCCTAAATTGGTCAAACCAGCCGGTAGAAAATCCCCTCCCAGCATACGAATTTGGTCCGCCCGACTCAATACACTACCCAGCGCAATCGTGCCATCATGACAACTCAAACAAAGTTTGCTCGAACCCGTAGGCTGGCCCGGCTGAGCGTCCAACGTCGTCGAAGTGTAAATGGTATAATTGGACATCGACAATTGACGATTCCACAACGGCTTCAGCCCTTGGGTGTTATGCGGCGCATGGCAAAAGATGCAAATTTGCTGCTCGGTAGCTGCGCGGATAGTACCAGGCCCGCCGGCGGACAAATTGTGTACGGTGTTGGCAATGCGATCCTGCCCATAGCCGTTTGCTACCAGTAACGCAAAAGCGAAAACGAAAGGCGTGCACGTAAGGCCAATACCTGATCGATGACGTACATAATTTCGAGGGGGCTGATTATCATAGTTGATGTTCATTTGCTTAAATTCCTCACGTCGTTCTCATCATGCAAAATATCAAACACCTGAATCCGCTGGTTGTAGGAATCGCAAACCCACATGCGATCGTTTCGATCAATAAAAATGCCCGACGGTAGCCAGAACGCGCCAGCATCGCGACCTTCCGCACCTAAAAAAAGGAGCAACCTGCCCGAGCGGTCAAACAGTTGGATATTCTCAAACCGAGCATCGACGACATAAACCAAACCATCGCGATCAACAGCCACCGCTTTCGGTAAAGCAAGATCGCCAGGCGCGTCTCCAGCCTGGCCAAACGATACAACGGGTTCTCCCTCGCCAGTCATGCCTTGCACCCGCTGGTTACCAGCGTCCGCAATCCACAATGTTTCCCCGTCGTCCGCAATAGCACATGGAAAGTTAAACTGGCCTGGCCCAGCACCTCGCTCACCAAGAATTCGTTTCAGCCGGCCTGCATGATCGAGCACCTTTACATCGTGCGCGACGGTATCGACCACGTAGAGTTCTTGGGCCGCGGCGCGATAGATCAGCGCTGATGGACGACGCAACTCCTCAGGTAAACGGACCGTAGCGATGAGCTTACCATCGATCGTAGAAATCTGGTGAATGGTGATGGCCTCTGAGTCACACACGTACATGGTGTCACCAGGGCCAGCTGCCAGACCGACGGGACTGAGCAAAGCAGTGTTATTTAGCTGAACGATTTTCTTATACCCCCGGGACTTCATATCAAATAAGTGCAAACATCGGCCCCCCGGATCAGCAACCCAAACTTTCGTACCGTCAGGCGAAACGTACACGCTACGTGGGCCATACAGCGGCAAAGAGGCCTCTTTACCTACCATGAATTCGACAACGCCCTGCATCAACTTTCGCCCCGGTTTCAAATCTTCTGAACTACTCAACTGCCCCAC
Source organism: Phycisphaerae bacterium (assembly GCA_029260115.1). Lineage (GTDB taxonomy): Bacteria > Planctomycetota > Phycisphaerae > UBA1845 > UBA1845 > JAJRPG01. The sequence continues at coordinate 24,529 of JAJDDW010000049.1, forward strand.
ATAGGCAATGCGAGACTGTTCCGGCGGCGCGGGCCAAACTAGCTTGACGCTAGGCGGCTCAAAAATTCGACCCGGTGCAGTCGCACAGCCAAACGCATTTAAACAGATGAGTGTGATAACTATCTTAGCTGGCATGTTCATCAAAATGACCTTCGTATTTGTAAGAATAGCGAGGATTGTTTGTTGTCGGCGAAGTCGTCCTGAAATTTTCCATATTCGTAGGTTAGCCTAACTTCAGTCTGGCGAATGTTCCACTCCAACGAAAAGTCTACATCTACGCCTTCATCATTTCCACTGAGTGAATCATTTTCTTTTCTAAAGAGCACCGTAGTCTCGACAATAAATTTAGGTGTGATCGGATATCGATAGGTGCCCTCAGCCGTAAAGAATTTCAGATCGCGCGGGTTAGGGTCAAACTGTCTGATGTCTGACCACCGAAAACGTAACTGCCCCGTCGCCCCCTTCTTGAACCGCCGCAGAAGGCTCGCGTTAGCACGCAGCGCGACAAATGGGCTGATGGTGGAGTCGCGGTCCTCATACTCAATATTTAGCCGAAGAGAATCACGGTCGTAAGCTAAACCCACGATATGGGCGGTGATGTCCTCCGGTGTCACACCACTCACCGACGGCGGGTCCACCGACTGATCCTGCTTAACAAATCGGTAATACGGCTCCAAGCCCATATTAAAATCCTGGCGAATGCCGAATTGATGGCTAACCGTATCAAGCGTAAACGACCCACCGATTTGAAAAAGATAATCAATCAACACCGTTTGGCCATCTAAGATGCGCCCCGTTGGAACACGCTCCAACTCTAATCGGTCACCAATCTGCCGCACGGTGAAATCTCGGCCGGAGAAAAATGTCGTGGTGCGATCCTCGGCCGTGACAAAAATGGAGCTGATTTGTATGCGCGTATTAGCTAACACATTGGGCATCGGATCGACGAACGTATGCCGCTCATCGAGTATCTCAACAAGCTGTTCGCCTCCTTGCCGATCCTCACGTTGCGCGCGTCCTTGATAGTTCGAAAACAGTGTGCCCCATTGATTTTTCTTGCGGTAATCTAAACTTACCTGAGCGCCATATCGTTTCACATCGAGACCGGAATTAAATTCCTGCCATTGGCCATACCCATGGACTTGCGATACCAGGCTCTCATAAAAACGACGTTCGAACGTACCGTTAATCGAATACGACTTCTCTTCAATAGGCGGAACCCCGGCCAAGTTTCCTTGCTTGCGGTCGATGGCTTCAAACCGATACCAAGACCTTACATCCTCATCATGCTTGAGTCGCAATATCTCCCGCCAGCGAAATCGCTCAATATCGAACGAGCCTTTTTGTTTGTATAAATTTAGCTCAGACTCGAGACGATGTTTGTGTTGTGGCCCGAATTCTAGCTTATCTGTTAACGTAAATTCGTTCGTATCATAGTTCAGACCAAACGGCTCTTCCTCGGTTTTTCTATACTCATAGTTAAACGACAACACATGATTGTCTGTAAAACGATATTCCGTATCGAAACGAAACAGGGTATTTTTTTGCCTTCCGTTATCCTCAAAATTGCTCAGTGGTTCGAGTCGAATATCAGTGTCGGAAAACTGTATACTGGTAGGCATCTTTTCGTCCACGACGCGCCAGAGAAAGCCATAGTTGGTGGACGTCACCTCCAGGCTCGATTGAAACGGACGCGGTTGAAGCGTACGGTGCCGGCGCGCATGGACAGACAATGGATACGATTTCTTTTTCAAAAACTGGCCTGAAACATCAAATTCAATAGCCGTCCCCTGTTCGTTACTGGTCCGCGTCCGATCACCAAACGTATCCTCAAAATTCTGCTGTAGTAATCCAAATAAACCTGCGGCAGAGAATTCAAGAAAATTTGGATGGTACACATAGCCATCCATCTCTAAGTGAATATTCTGCTCAAAAATGGATTCTTTAGATTTCGTTGTGCCAGCACCAACTTTTGATCGCTGATCGTTTTTTCGCTGTTTGGCAACATATTCTAGATAGCCATCAGTATGCGTAACTTGAAACCGTTTGACACCTCGAGATGGCTTCTGGTCGACTAAGCATCCGCTCAGACTGCCAATCATCAGCAAAGACAAACAAGCCTGCGCCAACCATCGGGCACTCATCAAGTCTCGACCTGCTCGGTACGTTTGTTGATCGGTCACATCATGCGTAAATTTTCCCCGGTTCGAAGTCAAGGTTCACTTCCTTGCCCGGGCTTGAGAAAAAAGCGATTACTACCGCCATGCGCATGATGGCACGTCGTGCAAGATCGTGCGTCGTCCACTTGGTGATGAGGCCCTTCACCGAGATCATCGCGGTCATGACATTGGAAACACATCGTGCTATCGTCATTAAGTAGCAAATGTTTGTTCTTGGAAGTGTGATGATGATGGCAAGAAAGACAAGCGTTTACCGCCACCGGGCCATGGACGTAGGTGTATTGCGATTGAGGTTTTGCATGACAAGTCAGACACAAGCCATCTTCCACCGAACGAAATAACCCGCCAGTCTCTGGATTATGACACTTGCCGCATTTGTTTTCTCGAAACGGGGCATGGGCGATCAAAGCAACAATTGGTGTAACAGCCTCGGAGTCACCATCTTCGATAGACACGTCGCCACCCGTGCGCGCATAGCCAATCTTTGGCACCGAACCGGGTGCAGGCACGCCGTCAAAAAAAAACGTCAACACGCGATATCGATTGGCCGGACTACAAGCGATGTGCAACAGCAGCGCAGCTAAGATTACAATCATCGAAATGCGCGTGTGTCTGCCCAACAATAGCCTGCTCCTCATGCATCACTAAATTAGTCCACACCCCCACCCGTACCACGCGTTGGTTCCTCCGCGGCTGCCGCGCTGTCTGGGACCATCCCGTCGGCAGCCCCTGTCTCTGGGTTTGGCTTGGGCGCTCCATCGATCGGACCAATGTTTTTCTCATCGGCCGTGCTCGGAAGCTCGCGGATATTCGATGCGGCATAATTGTACCCCTCAGGAAAGGAGCCAAAGGCGTACACGTTGATGAGATATTGCCCATACTGACTAGCTACAAATAGCAGGCTCTCCGCCTTAAAATCCTTATGCAGATACTTCTTGAAATATGGGATGGAAGTTTTATCAATAGCTATGGATGCTGGAAGTCCAAGCGCGCCGGGAACGTTTCCAGGCCCGCCAAAACGCATGAGCCGATCTCCGTCGCTATTAAACATCTGCACTATTTCAGTCGCCCCGTCGACCACGTAAACGATATTGCCCGGGCCTATACGAATGCCGCGCGGCCGGCCGAATTGCCCCAGCAGATAACCAGGCGTCCCCTTAGACCATATAGGCTTGCCTTTGGGGGAGAGCTTTTGCACCCGCCAATTGTGTGTATCGCTGACGTAAATATTTCCTTCGGTGTCGAGATCAATACTATTGGGAATCTTAAATTCCCCAGGCTCACCACCCGGCTTACCGATGGTTCGAAGAACTTTTCCGCTCGTGCGATCGAGTACGACAATCTGACAAGTCGGGTCGTTATCCAGGACGAATAATTCGCTACCATAAATAGCAACGTCAACCGGTCGACAGGGTTCTGGAATATCATAAGCGGTGACATACTGGTCATCTGGCCCGAATGCGACAACTTGCTTGCGAACCGGGTCAGCCACAAATTTATAGCCTAACTCATCTATTTTAATATTGATAGGTTTACGCAAACGCCCAGGCCCTCGATCACCAAAAATCGAGTATCGTTGCTCCTTAAAGTCCAGCCGGACGATGGCGAGCCCTTTCGTGTCGCAGACGTAGACCACCCCATTTAAGGCCGCTATGCCATAAGGCTTAACTAGGCGCCGGTCGGCTGTTGGGTCATCACCCAGCACAAACGACTCAAATGAATCCCGAGCAGGCTCGACCTGCTCAGCCCCACTGGCCCAGGTTAGAAATTGGACGCGAGGTTTCTCAGGCGGGGCAGGGAAAAATAGCCATTCCTTATCTGATTTTTCAACGTTCTGGCAACCCAACACGCCTAAGAGGAGTCCAGCTACCATACATATGCTTGGCTTAATAGTATTCATGATCCTGGCCCACCTTCATCGTTAATTACAATCAGTATAAGAGCTACCTACTAGCAATTGTTACCAACAATTGTCACTACTGCCAAGTCTATGTGCAAGAAGTGTGCCGCAACGCGCGCAAAAAAAAACGCACACACCGTAGTGGTGTGCGCGTTGATTGAAGTAGGTTACTATGTCAGGCTGTTGCCAGCGTACCGCAGCGTTACTGGCGAAGACTCACAAGGGGGCAACAACCCTACTTATTGTGACATTGCAAACAGAGATAGCTCTCCTGGATAGGAACACGTAGAAAGTTCCCTAAACCATTATTATGTACTTGGTGACAGGAGGTGCATTCAACTCGATCAAGCCCATTGATAGAGACGAGTTGTACACCAGGGCCACCACCAATACCTGGGGAATAGCCAGTGGGATCATTGTACTCACTCGGGTTCGTCGTTGGGTAAGCGATGCCAATTGGGTGATCGTCAGATAGGTCAGTGCCAAGATTTGCACTTCCAGTTATAACTATACCTGTACTAGTTACGCCGCCATAATTATCGATAGCAGTGACACCATCGTGGCAACTCAAACATAACTTGCTTGGTGCTTCAGGCTGACCCGCGGTGCTACTGTACATGGTAAATACTTCTGCTGTGACAGCATGATTCCACAATGCGCCCGACTCTCCAGCAACGCTCGCATTGTGTGGCGTATGACATGGCATACATACTCGGTTTCCCGGTACGGAAACACCAGGATAATTGTTTAGATTATGCGGCGAATTCAAGATGCCGACTGACGGATACGTGGTCGAATCGCCAGGGATAATCTGCCCAAAGGCTGATGTTGCGAGCATAGCCACCACTAATGTCGCTGCGATTAATAGATTACGTTTCACGATCCTAGCCTCCTTTTGCGCTGCGGTGCGCTTTTAAATAAATCCCCGGGCTACGCGAGCGACACCCAATGCATCACCTCTCAGGCGTGGCCGTGATGGCTCCGTTTCCATCACACTAAAAGAACTAGACATCCTCCGTGCCAGACAGTCCCAAAATCGTATGACCTAATCTGTCTTATTTGGCACGCGCACGTAAATATTTACCCTATAAGGAGTTACAAATGATAATAAGCTCTGTCGGAGGAGTGTAGGACCGCACTCATTGAGAAATGACGCCGGAAATTCCCGTTAATAGGAATGAGAAGATTTCTATTTTCGTAATTAAGAATGCTTGATCGGCACCAACCCGCCGTAACTTGGCGTGATTATACCCAGCTACACGCTATTTTGGATTGGCTGATGCCTCGCTCTTTTTGCCGGTAGGTTGATTATTCGTCGGCGGCGCTTCCGCTTCGATGGCTATGATGTTCTCGACTGGTTCCTCACGGTCGTACCGGTAGGATTTGTGACAGCCCGGTTGACATGAACCGCCATTCTCGAATGTTTGATAGTTTAACGGAATGCGCCACTGGCCGAACGGAACCGACGTGGCTATATGGTGTGGTTGAATCGTGGCATGTACATCATGACAAGCCCGACAGCTTCTTCCTTTACCGGATTTATTGACGTGCAAATAGTGAAGATTTCGCTCACCGTTACGAAACTGGGTGGCCTCATCCGTCTCCGACTCCTCAAAAGCCTCAAGGTCATGACAGGCGAAGCACAGCTCGTAGGCCTCCTCATCATAAGACGCATAAAACTTCTGCGGATACGCACTCGCCACCAATGAAACAAAGCCGCTCGCATGAGGATTGTGGCAGGCCATGCAGTCCTTTTCTTGGACCGGGCCATGGTGTTGGAGATTATCTTTTAGATGGACCGCCATGCTCGGCAATGTCCGGCTTTCCAATTTGATGTCCTTGTCATGACAGCTCATACACAGTTTTTCTGGCTCTACGATCAGCAGTTTTTCAATTTCAGATTCGTGTGCGTGATGACAACTAAGGCAGGCTTTTCCAGAGACAGCCACGCCGTGTGTCACGAGCGCGTCATCTAATTGGTCGGCCATGTCGTCATGACACTCTAAACACAGTTCCGGCACGCTAGCGGTCAGCATCATAGCCGTCGCCCCACCATGCGGCTTATGACAAGCCATACATTGCGCTTTCGCCGGTTCATGCACATGCTCAGCATCTTCTATCATCTCTTGCCTATCGGTATGGCATGCCACGCACAGCTGCTCAGCCGGTTTAAGCAGAAGTTTCTCGTGCATCGAGCTATGGGGATCATGGCAGACGGTACAATCGCCAGCGCCCACCGGCCCGTGCAAATGCTTGATCGACTCTAGCGTTTCATCATGGCAGTCAACACACCGCGCAGCACCTTGCGCTGCAAACTCAAACACATGCTTTGTCTCATCGGCCTGTTCATGGCAGGCATCGCACGCCCCCTCTACTAACGGGCCGTGAACAAATGTTTTTTTAGCAAAGCCGCCATGGCAATTCGTACTCGCGCAGCCTTGACCACTTTCCAGGCGCGTAGGCGGGGTCACTTCGCCACTCAGGCCTAAGCATAGGGTCACCACTACCGCCTGGAAAAACATCAGTGATGCCCTCCCGTTGGCGGCATCGCGGAAGAAGTCATAAACGTTATAGACATCGGGCCTGCTTTGGTGTCAACGACGCGTCGCTCATTCAACGCTAGCCACAATGGTGACGAATGACCAATCATTAACTTAGTTGCAAAACACAACGCCGGAACCGCGCCAGATTTGTCCGAACTCACGTATCGTTCAACCAACTTCCCCCTACTAAACGCTTGACCAATATGAAATCGATAGCTCGACCCGGCAATAGCGACCGCTTGATCTTTTTTAAGCGTCTGCTGATCGACCTTCGTTAGATAGCGAGACCAAACTTCATGTCGTTTATCCCCTGTCGTCACGATGACAAAATCAGGCGCTTGAGATTTGGTCTGAACAGGGCAATCCAGCTTAATCTCAATGGGTAATCGGTCAGTGGATTGCGACATATAGTCTGGAAATTTGGAAAATACCCACCGGCTTTCTTGCTTATCTCCTGCTGTAATTTTCACCAAAACCGCCGGGTTTATGCGCTTATCGGATTCATTCTTAGGCGACTTGGCATCTTTATCCATCGCGAAGTGTGGATAAAACGCTTTGACTTCGATCGTAATCCCAAACGCTTTAAGCTGCTTTTTGTTTCCAACAGTAGCCAACACAGTCTCGCGCGGCAGGCCATCAGGACCGCTCACATAAATTGACGGTTCGCGAGAGTGTTCCGTTCTAAATTGTTCCCAAAGAAGATCACGCTCTGAAGGACTATCCACGGCCATAAATCGCCATGTACCAATGAAACTCACCAAGCGGTTTCGCGCCATATCGTTAGCCATGAGCCAGCGTTGGTATGATTGCGAAGGACCATCAATGGACAAATAAATCGCCGGCTGCCCATCACCATCCGCCTCAACAACCGTTTGGTCAAGCTGCGCTAGCGGCAAATAGTTTGTCAGCTCAAGCGCGTCACTTAACCATGGTAACGCAATCTTTTGCGAAAAAGTCACGGGTATATCATGGTTTGGCAATTCAATTTCAACGTGTGTTGGTGCAACGTTTTCTGAGTTCATCAACTTGCACGCTACAAATAGCTTTTGGTCGGGCATCATCGGATGAGCGCCATGATTACTGTGCTGCGCGATGGTGGGTCTGGCCAATAAGCTGACAATGCCAATGGTGATCCATATATGATGATACGTTTTCATGACTCTCCCCTACACTGTTTGAGACAAAGGCGGCGTATGATGCCGATCGCGTGGGATGTCTAATTCTTCCATTTTTCGATACAAACTAGATAGGCCAATGCCCAGCGACTCAGCCGTAGCCATTTTGTTATGCATCATTTGATTCAACACTTTTAGGATATGTTGACGCTCAAATGCATGTGTCGCGGCTCGTAATTCCTGGCAACCAGATGATGGCGTCGAGGAGGATGGCCTCATGGCGAATCCCAGGTCCTGTCGCTCAATGGGGCGATCATTGCAGAAAATTATGGCTCGCTCGACAACATTTTCCAACTCACGCACATTCCCTCGCCAGGGATGGTTAGCCAGCGCCTCCAAAGCCTCAGGCGTAAATCCCGGACATTGCGTATTTAGTTCATGTTCATATTTATCCGAAAAATGTTTGACTAATAATGGAATGTCTTCTTTGCGTTCGCGAAGCGGTGGAACTGTCAACCTAATGACATTCAGTCGGAAAAATAAATCCTCGCGAAAGTGTTCAGCCTCAATGGCTTTTTCCAATTCACGATTGGTCGCCGCAATAATGCGAATGGTGACGGGGCGTAAACGATTATCTCCAACGCGTGTAATGGCTCGCTGTTCGATTGCCCGCAGTAATATGGCCTGACTCTTGAGTGGCAGATTGCCAATTTCATCCAAAAAAAGCGTGCCACCATCCGCGGCTTCGAAGTATCCCGTGTGATCGCTATTGGCTCCAGTGAATGCGCCGCGCCGATAGCCGAACAATTCGCTTTCGACCAAAGAATCCGCAAGACCGCCGCAATTAACCGCGACGAAGGGTGCTTGCGATGTCAAGCCACCATAATGAATCGCACGAGCTAGCACTTCTTTTCCGGTGCCGCTTTCACCACAAATTAGCACGTTGCTGGTAGTTTGCGAGATACGTATTATGGCGTCCTTGATGGCCAACATAGACGGTGATTGTCCGATCATTTCCGTACCATTTTTTTGGCGAACTTGATCGCGAAGCAGTTTATTTTGTTTAACAATCTTGTCTTGATTGAGCAGTCGCTTCAGCCGAAAAATAAGCTCATCGAAAATCAATGGCTTACAAATATAGTCATTCGCGCCACTTTTCATCGCTTCGACGGCGGTTTCGACTTCGCCAAACGCGGTGATCACAATGATGCCAGCATCAGGCGCAAGTTTTTGGGCATGTCCAATAAGCTCCATACCGGTCACGCCGGGCATACGAAGATCGGTGATGATAGCATCAATCGAATTCGACTTGAGCGCCCGCAAGGCCTCGGTCCCGTTGGGGCAGGCGATGACATCAAACCCTTCTGCGTCGAGAACCTCCGCGAGATTCTTGCGAAGTGTATCTTCATCGTCGGCTAGTAAAATAGTGTACTGACGCATATTAACCTCCAGGCTGATGCTGCAAAATAGGTAATTCGATTGTAAAGACCGTTCCACCGCTTCCGTTACTCGTAAAATCTATGGACCCGCCGTGTTTACGAATGATGCCGTAACTCACGGCCAATCCCAGACCTGTACCCTGACCCGCTTGTTTTGTGGTGAAAAAAGGCTCAAAAATGCGGCGTCCTATCTCAGCCGGAATTCCTGAACCCGTATCTTTGAATTGGATGTGTATATTGCGCCCGTTTTTTCTACCAGACACTTCGAGGTCGCCACCATCGGGCATGGCATCCAGTGCGTTCAATAGCATATTAATAAATACCTGCTGCATTTGGCCACGCATCGCAAATGTAGGTGGTAACGTCGGCGCATCTGGGAATGAGATATTGACATTGCGCGCGCGACGATCAAAAGCCACAAGCTTGACCGCTTCTTCGAGTGTCTGCCTAATGTCAGTACTTTCCCATAGATCGTCGCCAGGTCTAGCGATGCGCGATAACTGCCGAACTATTTTTGATATACGCTGAATATGCAGTTCGATAAGCCCCAACTCTTCACAATTGGGCGCGATAACTTTGCGGCGTTTCAACAACTGGGCGATAGATGAAATGCTGGACAAGGGGTTGCCAATTTCATGTGCAATACCAGAGGCCATTTGACCGATGGCTACCATCTTTTCCTTCTCAACCATCGAAGCACGCATCCGTCCAACCTGGGCAGACTCTTCATCAAGCAAAAACATCAAATTGTTAAACGCCTCACCCAGCTCAGCCATCTCGTTTGGACAAGACTGGCGGTAAACCTCGCACCGTTGACATTGCTCCAAAGTTACGTTTGGTGCCCCACATTCGACGGCGTTATCACTTAGTGCAACGATCTGCCAACAACGTTCGCCCGGCGTATTATAAACCGGACACTGGGTTCTCGTGCAGCCGAGAACGTCTCGACAGCGAACGAGATAAGGGTTCTCAAATCTTGCCCGCGGTGAACCGTCCGTCTTGTAAGAGGCTAGCACTGTACTCAATTGCTTGGCCGTGTTTGATAATCTGACTTGCTGTTGCCACATGATGATATACACCATGCCGCCCGCTAGCACAGTCGTCGTCACCGCACGCATGGTGAGCAGGAAATGTCTCATGCCGATCGATAGGTCAGGAAAAATGCGACGTTGAGCAACTTCCCAAAGCACAAAAAATACGGCGAAGGCAGTAATCACCAGTAAAGGGCCTAGGTATTGCGGCGCTTGTTGTGACTGTTGGGAGGCAGACACGCCCGAAAACGAACCCAGCGTAGTATCTTGGCAGATCGGCGTATTCGTTGATGGGGCATCGACTGGGGACAAGATAGGAAGCGAAACACCATTGGTAGTGGTCGGTTCAGGTTGGCGTAATATGGTGTTTTCTGGCCCTGTCATGACGTCCGATCCGTTCCTGGTCGCAAGCGGAAATAGCCAAACGACCAATTAGACCCATCCAGGAAGCCATAGTGGCAAGTTCCGTGCCGCGCGTTAGATGGCTTGCCCATGGGGGGCTTTCGATGACGGTAGCGGATTCCGGAATGGCAATTGCAGGGACTTAGGTAGGCAGCGTTACAATGGCTGATAAGCGACCAGATAGGGAGACTTCGATATGAAAATTAACTCAGGTATAAAACAGAAAATAGCCGTCCTAGCCATCCTCATGGCCTTGCCGCTTTCTCTGGGGGGATGCCCTGAGTTTCGTAACGAATCGGTCAACGCGGTCGAAACAGCATCACGGGGCGTAATCGATGCTGCTGTGACATTATTTTTCGATCAGTTGCGTACAGATCAAGTGAATTGATTTAATACAAGTGAGATGACTCACGACTATTCGTTCATGGGGTGACAGGCAAAACACAAAGCTGACTTTTCAATCGGTATTGTCAATCGCGCCTTTGTCGAAGAAAAAAGATCATGGCAGGAAATACAGCTAACTTGGCCTTGGGGAAGCAAAATTTCTTTTGGTAGTTGGCTTTGGTGGCGTAGCGAAACTTGCCGGCTGCCTAACCGTTGCTTTTGATAGCGCATACTCACCGGGTGTTCACCTCGATTACTTCCATAACCTGCTGACGCACCATTGGCATGCCCGCTGCTTGCGTTTGAGGCATTAACGCCGTCATGACAGCCTAGACATTGTCGCGAGGAACTATCCATCAAGCTGTTTGAACGAAAATCGCTGGTTTGATTCGTGCTTTGGTGGGCGCGGTTCATGACCGACCAATGTGGCGAACTTTGAACAGAATCAGAGCCATCCATATGACACTTCGAGCAAAACTCTGCTTGGTTATTGCGATCGGTTTCGCGCAAATGAGGCGCGCTTCTTCCCGATAAATCTGGTATTTGCATATGGCAAGTCAGACAGGTTATCGAACCATCAGATGCCACTGGCCAGCCGTCTGGTATCTTGACCGCTCTAGAGGGCTTCATGCCCACTTGGTGATTACGCATGCCTGGGCCGCGTCGTAGTCGATCTGGAAGCGACGACATATCTGCCGGACGCTCGGCTTGGGATATGCCGTTAACGAGCACAAAGGTAGCGGTGAGAAATAGTATTCTTCGCATTGGTATAGTCGTATCCGCAGAGATTCGGCACGTTGTCGCGAATCCCCAAGCCCCAAAACATCTCTATAGAAAGTTGTACGATATCAACTGTTTTTGCCGGGATGGTCTCAAAGTTGACCAAGCTCAGATGCTTTACTTTGCCTGGAAATGCGTTTTCTTGTCCGTTCGCAAGCCAGAAAATCTCAATAGTGGGAAATCGCCCACTCGGCCCCAATCAAAAGTGAGAATTGCAAGGTGATCGTCTCTCCCGATTCTCCATATCCAAACACCCCCTCTTTCTTGTTGGACTCGCCCATGGGCAGTGTTATGGCCATTTTCCCATGGCTAATACACAAATAGTTAGCTGATTCGCTATCCCGGCATATTCGTTGCCTGCCTCCTATGCGTGCTTAGGAGAGGTGAAAGTACGTAAATGCTCACAATGAGAAGTAGCCGTATGCGTTCTAGCCTGATAATTATCGCTGTTTTTCTGTCTGTCGTGCTGCAAACTGCCAACGCCGCTCATATCGCTACATGGACAACGAATATTGACAACGCAGGTCGAGTGGCGATCGATGCTACACATGTTCTGATGACTGAACCTCGATCAGGCCGGATTGTGCGGATCGAATCTATGAATTTTGAAGCGAACGAATCACTGGCGATGATCATTGGCACCCGAGGCGACCGATTTGACGAGTTCAAGTATCCTAGAGTCATAGCCGTCGATGGGGCAATCGATCGCATGTATATAGCCGATAAAGACAACTTTCGTATGCAAGTGTTTACGCGCGCGGGCATCTTTCTTTCTACATTCGGATATAGCATCAAGTATTTACCCGGCGGGATAAGTGAGGGATGGATGCCGCGCACTTCGGGACTCGCGGTAAATGCGGTCGGTCGCCTGTTCGTGGCCACTAACAACGTGAGTAGGATTGAGCTATCTGACGGACAGGCCGTAGTACGGATTAAGCCAGACGGGGTATTCTATCGTGGCACCAATGTTAACACACATGATGATTTTTTTTTAAGACTAATGACCGGCCTATGACGGGATATGCGAGGCATGCCATGAGGATTGGCTCAGCGCCTATGATTTCAACAGTTTTTGTAATGCATGCCAGACCTGCCATGCCCATGGGGCAGCGTTTGGTGAAGCGGACTTTGTGGGCACTAACGATACACCGTGTCCTGTTACACCGGCACCAGTTATTGGCGGTCTTGATGTTTCTGGCATGCTGATTGCACGTGATTTAATATACAGCAATACGGAGGGTTCCACGCCTGTACTGCACCAGGCACAGCTTCGTTATTTGCAATCAGGCGATAGTCGTGGCGAATCATCCACGCTGCCACCAAAGGATTGATCGTGTACCAGAATTTAGCAAAGTTTGTGTCGTCTCATCGCAAATGGTTTCGGACCTATGTGCCTTTTATGACTACACTTTACGTGTGTTTGGCATATGGGACGCCCTTCGCCACAGCCCTGGAACCAGTCGCGGACGGTACCATTTCCGATGGCCGAAATGATGTGTATGACGGCGTACCGGACGCTTGGGATTGGAGTTTCAACAATACAAGTTACGAAGGAGCCATCACGCTCCTTGATAATCCATCCAACACAATCGAAGATCGATTGGTTTGGGAATTCGACCTGCGCGGCATCAGTTTAATGCCGCCGTTTTCTGTAACGCTCACTTTTACATTGCGTGGTCCGCCGGTCTTCCCCAGGCCTGAAACCGACGTGCATGTGTACGCATACATGGCTAATCTAGTCGAAGATGTGGCTGATTATGCTGCGCCGCCGATTCGGCAGGTAGCATCCATTCCGGTGGTAGCCTTTCAATCGCCCACGAGGTATGTAGTCGATGTGTCTCGTGAAGTGAACGACATACTATCAAGCGGCGGTATCGCGGCTGGTTTTCGTTTTCAGATTGATCCGGATACACCAAACGCTATCAACCAAGTGTTTATTGACGCATTGGATAGCGATCCTGCGACAAAGCCAGTGTTGACCGTTGATGCCAATTTACTCGGCGATAGCGATCTGGATCAGGATGTCGACCTATTCGATTTCAGTGATTTTCTTGCATGTATGCAAGGCCCGGATGTGTCATCAATCTTGGCTTGCGCTACGTTTGATTTCGATTTCGACGGCGACGTCGACATGGCAGACCGTGCTACCTTTCAGGTGTTTGCTACGCTATATCCATCGTCCAATTGACTACCTATTTCATGCTCGATCTAGGCCGCGACTTGAGGCAACCATCTCCCTCGAAAGACACGGGTAAGCTGGGGCATCCCCATGCCACGAGGTCATGCCGTAAATTAAAAACGGAATTTCACTAACGTGTTAAACCACACGATGTGATCTATCAAATAAAGCTTTTGATCACCGCCAGGTCCGCGTCTCCCACAACCGAGATTGTCACTGAAACACTTCTTGGAATTGAGAACTAATTGCACGGCTAGCGTAAATCCAAGTAGTCGCCGTTGGCCCTGTAAATGCCGTAACTGCTTATGAATAAACGGGTAACGAGCAATGGTCTGGATAGGAGTTTTACCATATGGATGGCTGATAACTCGCGGCACGCTTCTTGCGTAGTGTTTTATTGTGGAGAGCATTGCCGAGAAAAACGTTGCGGTCGTGTCTTTCTGCTTGGCCATTAAATGGGAGAGACAATCATGTTAGCCGTACTTCTCGTAGCTGTGTCGTCTGCGACATTAGGACAGGTCCCGCAACTCAATCACGTCGATACCTATGCGGTAAATCTAAGCTATCCAGCTCGTATAGCTTCGATCAATGGTGGGGGCATATACGTCACCGATCCGCCGATGAATCGGGTTGTGGAATATGACGATTTGGGCGCATTCGTAGCGATGTTCGACATTCCCGCAACGCCGATCGGTATCACCACGCACACCGATGGCCGCGTGTTTGTGTCGCACGCCGACGGTACCGTGGGGGTGTACGATGCGGGATTCGTGTTGCTGGGCTTAGTTAATCCAGCGCCATTTACCATGGCTGGACCTAACGATATGGCTTACCATCCGATTGATGGCGAGCTATACGTCGTGGACTCAGCGGGACATCAGATCATCGTATTCGAGGAGGTCGCTCTTAACGTGTGGTCGTTGGCACGCATGTGGGGAGCGCAAGGGTCCGCGCTCGGCGAATTTCAATCTCCACAATCCGTAGCTATCGATACGAACCTAAACCATGTCATAGTAACAGATGTCGATAATTTCCGCGTACAAGTATTCGACACAGCTGGCACACTACTGTTTAAGTTTGGCTATCGAATCCTGTTTACGAATACGTCACAGATTGCATGGTTTGCGCGTAGCGAAGGTTTAGCCGTCGATTCATTGGGCAACATCTATATCGCAGATGCACTCATGGGTACGGTGCGAACATTTGATGCGGGTGGTAACGAAATTGATCCAGCCCACTTACCGCTATTAAATTTTGGCGTGAATCCTGGCAATCTACGTGTGCCTTGCGATCTCATGTTCGACCTAGCTTCGGATACATTGTTTGTAGCTAGCACCAACAACGCCACCGTTGAAGTTTATGATGTCACATATGCGGCACCATCGCCTATAATTTCAATAGACACTACGGTTAGTGCTATCAAACTCCGTGGACAGCGAGACAATATCGTAGTCATGCCGGATAATCCGTTCGAAATTGTCGCGGCGATAGAAGCGAACGAAAACCCTGTAAGATTAGACTTAAACCGGGACCGTGTGGTCGATGAGATCGACCTCCAACTTGCGGCCGAACACTTTGACGGCGCGACAGCCGAAGACATGATTAAGGGTTTCCATACCAACTTGCTCAGCGTGAACACCTTCATCGACCCGCCTCACTTCGTAGATTTGACCTATGCTTGTGGCCGATGCCACTCGATGGAAGGACTCCCTGGTGGAATGTTGACGGCTGAGGGACAGGCGAATCTCTGTCAATCGTGCCATACGCCTGGCGGTATCGCGACCAATATGCCAATGGCGGATCCTGAATTGAAATTCACTCACCCAATTGGCGTTCCAGCTGATCAGGGCATCTCCACTGGCCCAACCGCCGGCAGTCCAAGCGAAATGGAATATCATTTGGACAATGGTGATATTCGATGCGGTACGTGTCACCAGCCACACAATAGTAAAGCGGGTGCGCCGAATCTTCGCGCGGGCCAAAATAGAGGTCAGTTATGTGCAGAATGTCATAAGGAAGTGGGCGAATGGTTGCACGCTGGCCATGCGGATGAGTCCGCTGACCCGTGGAGTCATTACGACTGGGCCTTACCAAATAGATCATCTTGTAGGCAATGTCACTCTGGTAACGGCTTTATCGATGCCTCTAAGGGTATCGCCCCTGCAGACCAGCGTGGCGAGTTCCGCGTGCTCGATTGCACAGTTTGCCATGCTGCACACGGTACGGCTCAGGATGATACTTTGTTGCGGATTTATCATGACGTAACATTACCAACTGAAGGCCCAGACCAGACTTTGACCGGTCAAGGTGCGATGGCTACCTGCATGGCATGTCATAACGGTCGATACGCACCTGACGATGGCAACCTTACGCCTCACTATGCTCTTGGCGGCGTAATGCTCGAAGGCGTTAATGGCAAAGATTTTGGACATGTGTTGACGAACTCGCAGCACACGGTCTTAGGTGTAACTTGCATGAACTGCCACATGGCCCCTAGCCCAGCTGCGGGGATGCCTGGTGCGGGTAAAGTTGGTGGTCATAGCTTTAATATGAAGGTACACGATCCGGCTGATCCAGATTTCGGATTTGAAAACATCGCCAACTCATGCAATGCCGCACAGTGTCACGGCGGATCAAACCCTGTGACGAGCATCAATCGCACGGCCTACGGCGACTACGACGGAGACGGCACAATCGAAGGTGTTCAAGATGAAGTGCAGGCCTTGATGGACATGGTATTCGCGGAAATTCAAGTTAAAGGCGCTGTATTCCTCGGTCATTATCCTTATTGGGATCTATCAGGCCTGGATTATACAAACGCGGTATGTGTAGGCGGTCTCAGTGATGGCCTAGCCTGTGCGACCGACGCGGACTGTGATGATTTGGTTGTTGGTGATGCCGCTGGAAATTGCGTGCCTCCAGACGAACAATTGGTTCGAGACGCAATCTGGAATTATGAGTATGTAGATAATTCCGGCGACCTTGGCATCAAGAATACGGGTTACGCCGTTGGTTTGCTGCAAGTCACTATTCTTGAGCTTACAGGAGATGACGTACTGGGTGCCGATTTGAGATATACTCCGCGTGGATTTGGTCCTACAGAAGTCGCGATTCAATCGGTGAATGGCAATGCCCCAGTTGTTGTAGGCAATCCATTCTCCGTCGACTTCACGATTGAAGATGGCGCTGGTATGCCGGTTCCGATGGCGGATCTTAACCGTCTGCGTGTGAACATTTCCGGTCCTACGACCAATTACCAGCTCGTGATTTACCAAGATGGTACAGCTGCTAACTTTGTACAAAACATGGATGGCTCCTATACCTATTCGCTTCCTACGCTACCAGGCGTGTATCTCGCGCCATTAAATGATTCACCTGATCTTGTTGACGGTGAAATGACTGGACTTCCACTTGTGGAAGGGACTTATACAGTTGGGATCGAAACCCGCCGTGTATTTGGTAGTGCACGCAAAGCCAGTGACGCTACGCTTGATTTTGTCGTCGCAGACAACGCGCTAGCACCACCAGCGATTGATCCTAGGCAAATAGTCACCCAGAATGCGTGCAACCAGTGCCATAACGATCTGCAACTTCATGGCGGCAATCGTTTCTCGGTTACGGGTTGTGTGCTCTGTCACACCAGGGGTGGCGAAGATAGAGCCACGAATCCGGCCAGTACGGTTGGTGTAACGATACAATTAGGCGACATGATCCACAAAATTCACCGTGGTCATGACTTGTCAAGCATTGGCGCTACCGCCAATAGCGTTGACCCTTATCGCTATATTATTCGAGGTTTCAATGCCAGCGTGATCGATTTCTCCGATGTTGGCTTCCCTGTCATCCCTATGGGCGTAAACGATTGCGATGCCTGTCATGGCGGGGCAACTGATGGTGGAGATATTTATACGAATATCACGCGAGCAAACTGCGGTGGTTGCCATGAGGACATTGATTTCACGACCGGAACGATTTTAGATAAATCGAATCCAGCGGTATCTGGCGGACTGCTTACGCAAGCGGAACTCAGTGACCCCATGTATCGTGTGATGCCAGGTGGCATTACCCATGATTTTATTGACGACACAGGTTGTTCTACATGTCATGCGGCTGGTGCACCTTTTGACGCAGTCGCAGCCCACCAACATGCGACAGTACCAGCCAAGGAAGGTACTATCCCGATGGTTGAGATTGTCAGCGTCACGGGTATGACTGGTGGCGGTGGCACCTATTTCGTGCCTGGAGATTTGCCTGAGGTTACTTTCAAATTGTCAGACTCAATGACAAGCCCCATGCAACTTGTACCGGGGGATTCCAGTATTCTAAATCGCATGGAAACTATCGTGTCTGGACCAACGACTCAAATCCAGACCATTCTCCCACAAGAGCGCTTCTGGAGTAACGGTAACTATGCTGGTCCTAAAGTTTGCGGTGCAGGCATTGATGCTGGCATTTCCTGTTCTAGTAGCACTGATTGCGACTTAGCTGTGCTTGATGACGCGTTGGGTACTTGCATTCCTGATCCTGCACACTGGAAGGACAACTATAGTGTCGACGGCACATATACCTATACATATGTGCAGCCCTTCCCGGTATATTATCCAGCACAGCTAAATACCATTGGCGAAGCGCCAGCAGACCAGATCTTCCCATTCGCTGAAGGCTGGGGGCAGATGTACACTGCTGCGGGTACGGTGCTTGATAATGGCACTTACACAGCAGTGATGTACGGGCGTCGTAGTACGCCGATCGCTGGCGCAAGTGAGCCGGTTATGACGGGTACATTCGACTTTGCCTTCGGTGTTGACTCGCCAGTTGTTCCATACGCGGGGACTATCACAACTGACAAGTGTAACGCATGTCACGGTAGGTTGGCTTTCCACGGCAACCAACGTGAAGGTATCGAAAGCTGCCTTGCCTGTCATACGGCTGGTACGCAAGATGGCGGAACATCCGAGAGTGTGGATTTCCGAATCATGATCCACAAGCTCCACAATGCCCAGAACCTCACGAATTTACCATATGAGTTGAATGGTTTTGGTGGGATCGATGACTTCAGCCACTTGCTCATTTCCTCTATGCCAGGTGGAGCTGCCGAATGTCAAGTGTGCCATGCAAATGACGATTGGAAAACACCACCTGTTCGTCCAAACATGCGAACCTGGATGTCGGCCTGTACGTCATGTCACGATGCCGCCACCACGGCCGCACATGCTGATATGATGACAACGCCTGGCACCTTCGATGAACAATGCATGTTCTGTCACGGAGATGGCACGCTATTCTCAGTAGAAAGCGTCCACGAAACGCCTTGAGCTCGGTAATTTTTAAGAAGCCTTAATAGGCTAAGCATAGCAAAGCCGGTTTCGCGTTGATCGCGGGACCGGCTTTTGCTTTGTATACATATTCTAGATCGTATTATGATCGACAACGCCACCCATCGGCTGGCTAAATCGTTGAAATTCCGGCGTTGCGCGTCGAAAATCTAGTTTAGACAACCTGCCGGACAATGCCTGCCACGAAATCTTTTCATATAAACAAAGATAGTCCACTTGAAAATAATGCCTATTCAGGCTCGAATACGACGCTAGGGCGGGAGTGATGGCGTATGTAACCGCCGTCTGCGCTTTGGTACAGTATAACGATCTCTACATGGCTCCAGTCATATTCACCAACAACCTCACCAAACGCTATGGACGTTTCACCGCCCTGAGCGGCATAAATCTCACCATCGAACCCGGTGTGGTCGGGTTATTAGGCCCCAACGGTGCCGGGAAAAGCACCTTGATTAACGTCCTACTAGGGCAATCGCCTATTACCTCTGGCTCTGGCAAAGTGCTCGGATTTGACGTAGCAAGCCAGCAGCCCCGCATCCGCTCTCGCATCGGATACATGCCAGAAAATGACTGCCTCATCCCCGGCATGACCGGCACCGGATACGTCTGCTACACCGGACGACTCGTCGGTATGAACTTCGCAGACGCCATGCAACGAACCCACGAAGTGCTTGACTACGTCGGACTAAACGAAGCTCGTTACCGTCCCGCCCAACAATACTCCGCTGGCATGAAGCAGCAGCTCAAGCTGGCCCAAGCATTGGTCCACGACCCCGACCTGTTACTTTTGGACGAGCCTACTAACGGTATGGACCCCGATGGCCGACGTTCCATGCTTGCGCTCATTGCCGACCTCGGAAAAGCTGGCATCAGCGTACTACTTTGCAGCCATTTATTACCCGACGTCGAACAGGTCTGCGAGCGGGTGGTCATCATGGGCGGCGGGCGATTACTAACCAGTGGCAACATCGCCGATATGCGCCGGCCACACGACACAAAATATACCGTCGACTACGCAGGAAATGCCGATGCTTTCTGCCTTCAACTTAGTCAACGAAACGTAGCGATTCATGACCGAAGCAACGGCACGTTGCGAGTAGAATTGCCTCAAGCCAACCAACAAAATCTGATACTGTTGTCTGCCCAAGATGCCAACACAAAAATACGAGGCCTGCACCCCCAACGCAGTACCCTCGAAGAGCGATTCATGGCTGCCATTCGTAGTCAGGATGACCGAGGTGCCCCCAAGTGAGCCAAGAAAACCATCAGTATCAGCGCTGGCCAGGTCGGCATAAACAACCTTCGCCCATCAGTGGCCTCATGGCCATCGTGGTCACTGGCGTACGATTGCAATATCACCGTCGCTTCATAAAACTGTTGCTCCTCGCCGGTCCCGCAAGCGTAATCGGCATATGCATCATGCTCTATGTGCTGTCGATGCTCGAATTGCTCGCTGGTCAGCCCCAAGCACGTGAATTATACGCCTTCGCTCGTACGTTTCTTGGCGTAGATCTTTCTGCCGTGTCTCAACTTGGTGAGTTGCGCGAAGTCATTTGGCAATCCGTATTTGCCTTCGCCATCCGAATCGAGCTTTTCGTCGTAATGATTATTGTCGCTCGCATAGGCCCAGGCCTCATTGCTAACGATATCAAATCTCATGCGTTGACAATCTACTTCGCTCATCCCATCAACGCGAAAACGTACCTGATGGGAAAGTGGCTGGTAGCCGCTACATTTATCGCCTCGGTGACTCTACTACCCAACCTTCTCGCACTCATCCTTGGCAGCATGGTAACAAGCGGCTTACCCAGTATAGGTCAGACGTTGGCGCTAGGACTCAACATTATCATTGCGGCGTTGGGGGTTATGTTGATCGGTGGCATGATTATGTTGGCCCTCTCATCCATAACTTCCGACTCACGTTATGTAACTGTGGGATGGTTGGCCGTGTGCCTGCTACCTGCCATGGCCCAGGCCATTGTTCTTGAAAACATCCCGACAGACCGAGTCACTGGCTGGCTGGGCAGTATCTCGTTAATGGATAATGCCGTGATGCTGACAGAAAAATTATTCAATCTGAGAGAAGCCTGGCAACAGTCTGGCATACCCCCCAAAGCGTTCGCCGATGCGCTTGCCCATCCGATTGATCCATTTTATCCCGCTATTGTACTAGGAAGCGTCACGCTTGTTGCGAGTGCTTTTTGTTATCGTCGAATTTTGACTTTCGCAAAATCGGCTGCTTCCGCTTGAATGCCTGGATTGATTATCTATGTCCATCATCAAACTAGATGCTATTTCCAAGTGGTACGGCGAAGTCCTTGGGCTGAATAACTTAACCGTAACTATAGGCCACGGTATTACCGCGCTCGTTGGTCCCAATGGCGCAGGTAAGAGCACGCTGATGGGCCTAATCATGGGACAGATCAAACCCAGTAAGGGTGCTATTCAAGTTCTCTCTCAGCCACCCTGGAACAATCCGCATGTCCTAAGCCAAATCGGCTATTGCCCAGAGGGCGATCCTTTCTGGATGAACATCACTGGCCGATACTTCGTCCGCTTCTTAGCCGGACTCTCCGGAATGAATCGTCGCGCTGCCAACCTCGCCGCCGACGAAGCCATTGAACGCACAGACATGACCCGCGACATGAACCGCCCCATCGGCACGTATTCCAAAGGCATGCGCCAACGTATCAAGATCGCGCAGGCCTTGGTTCATAAGCCCAAACTGCTCGTCCTGGATGAACCATTCACCGGGGCCGATCCCGTCGCCCGGTCGGAGTTAGCAACACTATTTAGAGGCCTAGCCGATCAAGTGGATATCCTTGTCTCTAGTCATGTGCTACACGAAGTGGAAGGTATGACCCAACAGATTCTCATGATTGCTAGAGGTCGATTGGTCGCCACAGGAGACTTACGTAGCCTACGACGTCAAATGCACCACCGACCGCACATCATTCGCGTGCGACTCGACCATCCACGAAACTTGGCCTCAGCACTCTCAAGCTTAGATGCAGTATCTGGATTGCGTGTGCCATCGCCTGACACTCTGCTCGTCGAAACAACGCAGCCGGACATGGTGTACGATCGAATACACAACTTGTTAATCGCTGGCAACATGAACGTCCGTGAAATCGCCCCAGCAGACGAAAATCTCGAAGCCGTATTTGGATACTTAACCGACAGAAACGGTGCGTCAGCCGACTCATCTGCTAACTAGAACCACACGACAAGGCCTATACCATGCGAGCACTCTTTAACTTCACTATCCGCCAAACATTTTGCCAAAAAAAAATATGGTTCACACTACTCTTGTTAATTTTGCCTGTGGGATTGACCCTGCTACCCCGCATACTCAGCCCTACGCAGAGTGCCAACAAGATGTGGAATCATTATCACATACAAGTCAATTCTTTTATCTTCATGATGATCCTCCCGTTGATGTGCATGCTACACGGCAATGCGTTAATCGGTGCTGATGCCGAAAAAGGAACGCTGGCCTATCTCTTAACGCGAAAACTAAAGAGATCGAAAGTCTTGCTGGTCAAGTTTGCCGCCATGGTATTGTTACTCACTATAATGGTGTGCTTTGCGCTGCTCATCCAATATATCGCGACCTTCGCTGGTGTTAACGTAGAATCGTTGGGCAAACCTCATGGGCAAGTATGGCAGCCTTTCAGTGAGCTGCTAGCTTATCTGTTCGTCACTCCATTTGCAGTAGCGTCATACCTGAGCATTTTCGTGCTAATTAGTTTGGTCGCATCCAGACCATTAATGGCCTCCATCATGTATGCCGTGATCGTGGAAATGTTTCTAGCCAATTTGCCCGTCGGCATTCACGTATACAGCATTACGCATCAGATACGCGCTGTAACCGTGAAATGGATCCCCAACCTCAGCAGCCTTTATCAAGAATTCACTGAGATGCAAGACGAATTCATCGTCAACAACCATGGCGGCATTGGGGCATTGGGAGCCATCATATTAGTCTCGCTAGTGTTAAGTTGCCTTTTAGTATCAACGCGCGAATTAACCGTGACTAAAGTCGATAACGACTGAGCACTTGGGTTTATCGAGGCCAGTATATCGATCTAACGACGTTTTTTGCCCGTACATACAGGCATCATGTTTCATCAAATTGAGATGGGGAGACGATATGAGGGGATGCCCTCAATTGAATAGGGTAGCATGTACCGTAATAATGGCACCAGAGTTTCTTATAATGAACAACCCCCCGTTGAATCAGGAGATACGTTATGCAGTCAAAGAAGTCTTGGATAGCTCTAATCGCGATTGGTCTTTGTGCCGTGGCGACGAGCCGTGTCCTGTCCCAGGATACAGGCGGTAAGCCGCCAGCAGGCATGCCCGAAATGTCAGCCGAAGATATGGCTCACATGCAGGAGTACATGAAGCTCATGCAGCCGGGCGAAGCCCACAAGCATTTACAAAAATTGGTAGGCACATGGGATACCACCACCAAAATGTGGATGGGCGGGCCTGGTTCACCACCTATGGAATCGACCGGAGTCTCTACCATCAAGTCCGTGCTCGGCGGAAACTGGTTTATGGAAGAGCACACCGGAACGATGATGGGCATGCCCTACCTCGGCGTAGGCATGATGGGATATGACAACTATAAAAATCTCTATGTCAGCACGTGGTACTCCAACATGGGAACCGAGCTATTACAAATGGCCGGTGCGCGCCATCCTAAGACCGGCGTGATCACCATGTACGGCAAAATGGACGAACCACCACTCAACGTCCATGGCCGAACCGTGAAATATGTTTCGACGCCAGATGGCGACGACAAATTCACCTTCTCCATTATCGACCTGCACGCCGGCGATAATTACAAAGTGATAGAGCTTAGTTACACAAGAAGAAAATAAGCCGGAACTATAGGGACACCCGTCACAAACGGCGGGTGTCCATTCTTTGCCTACTTGCACAGGCAAAACTAACTCTACGTCATACCCGCGAAGGCGGGTATCCAGACCAGTAAGGCACGGTCGTCCTTTCGCTTACTGGCGAAAGGTTGACCTGCCTAATACAACTGCGCCACATAAGGTTCCGAGGCTTCTGGAACGCCGTTCTCGGCAACGAAAACGCGGTTGGTTAGTGTTCGAATGACCTCCGAAGGACTAAGTGGCACTGTAGTACTAACCTAATAGACTAACTAGACAAATCTTCACGAATCTCCGCTCTATTATCTTCCTCACGGGCGTGAGATTCGTAGTGGTCTCTCAGTCGGCGTAGCATGGAGCCAGTTCGCCCCCACCGACTACATACAATGTTAGCCCATCGTTCGAATATTTCTGCTTTTTTTCTCTCTTTGTTCCCGCCCTCGCTTGGCGCCCTCGTTGTAACACCCTCGCTAT
>JAJDDW010000050.1 GCA_029260115.1 Phycisphaerae bacterium
CGCGCCCGTGAGGAAGCGGCGGGGTGCGTTGAAGAATGAGGCTGTTTCCTTGTGTGCGTGGGTTGGGAAGAGGCCGCTTCCTCACGGGCGCGGTTCTGTAAGAGTCGCTTGTTTTGTCCTGTGAGAAGTGGACGATTCACAGGGCTAATTATCGTTGAAATCATTCTCTATCATTTCACGGCTTGAACCAGTTACATAACCTCGCTAATCTTCCTGTTAAGACGCTGGCGAACCATGTGGATGGTTTGTGGTTTTGGCATCGTGATGCTACGAAACGATTGAGGGTTTACTCTCATTTGGAGCTTTTGATGACGCAGTTGGATACGCCACCTATTTCGGAGGAGACACCCTTGACGGATGTACAGACCGCCCACGCCAAAGCGATTGAGCTGGGTCAACATATGATGCGGATGACGACGGCTTCGGGTTCGGGGCATCCATCTAGTGCGCTAGCGATTTCACATATTGTGGTGCAACTTATGTACCGCACGATGCGTTACGATCTTAATGATCCGTGGAGCCTGGCCAATGATCGCTTCGTGCTTTCGATTGGCCATGCGGTACCAGCGGTTTATGCGGCGTACGCTGATCTTGGCGGGGTGGTGGGAACTGACAAGGCCTCGGCACGCAAGCTTACGGTTGATGACTTGTGGCAGTTGCGTCAGCAGGAGAGTCTGCTAGATGGCCATCCTAACCCGGCTGAGGGATTCCCGTTTTTCGATGCGGCTACCGGTTCGCTGGGGCAGGGGCTTTCTGTTGCGTCTGGTCTGGCGCTATCGGCTCGGTTGGACGGTATCGATAAGAAAATTTATTGCGTCATCGGTGACGGTGAGGCTCGTGAAGGGCAGGTTTGGGAGGCGGCTGATTTTGTCGTTGACCATAAGCTGAATAATGTTTGTGCAATATTTAGTTGCAATGGTCATGGTCAGGCGGATTCGGTTTCGCTGCAGCAATCTTCGGATGCTTTGGCAGCTAAGGCGAAGGCGTTTGGTTGGCATGTGATTGAGATTGATGGTCATGACCCGGCTGAGATTGCTACGGCGTTGGATGTGGTTGGCACGGTGAATAAGCCGGTGGCGATCATCGCACGGACGGTGAAGGGCTGGGGTGTGGAGATGATGCTCGGGAGCAATTTCCACGGAAAGCCTATCCCCAAAGATAAGCTCGAAGAAGCCTGCGCACAGTTAGTTGAAACGGGTAAAAAGCTTGGTGCGACTGCGACGGCAACGTGGTCGCCAGAAGCGCCGTCGGCGATCAATCGGTCTAGCGGGCCTGTTAGGGTGACGCTGCCATCGTTTGAGGACGCGCTTAAACGTGCGGGTCTTGAGGCTGTGCTGGAAAAGAAAAAACTAGCGACGCGAGTTGCGTATGGTGTCGCTTTGGTGGCACTTGGTGATGTGGATAAGCGGGTGGTTTGCCTGGATGGCGATGTCAGCAATTCGACGTTTGCGAACATGTTCCAAAAGCATCATGGCGATCGTTTCTTTGAATGTAAAATTGCAGAACAAAATATGGTCACGGCAGCGGCGGGGATGGCTGCGGCGGGTAAGGTTCCTTTTGCGAGTAGCTTTGCGAAGTTTATTGCTCGAGCTGCGGATCAGATTGATATGGCGGCGATTTCTCGGGCTAATATTAAAATTGTCGGTTCGCATTCGGGGGTTTCTCTGGGGGCGGATGGTCCGTCACAAATGGCTGTCTCGGACGTAGCTTATTTTAGAAGTTTGACACGTGTGGATACGGGTAGTGGCCGGGTTGGTTGTCGTCTGTTTCAGCCTAGCGATCCGATTAGTGCTTATCGATGTGTGGAGTTGATGGCTAATGTGGATGGCATGTGCTATATGCGAACGCATCGGCCAGACGCGCCATTTTTGTATAATCTTAACGAGTCATTTGGGTTGGAAGGCTTCAAGCAGCTCCGCAAGGGCGATAAGCTGACGCTGGTGAGTAGCGGTTATATGCTGCATACCGTGTTGCAGGTTGCGGATACGCTGGCGGGGCAGGGCGTGAATTGTAATGTCTTCGATGTTTATGCCATGCCGCTGGAGGCTGAGGGGATACTCGCGGCTGCTCGTGCTGCTGGCGGGACGATTCTGACCGTAGAAGATAATTACATTGGTGGTTTACATTCTGAGCTAGCTGAGGCGGCTGCGGCGTGTGGGGATGTCCGTGTTCACGGTATGACAGCTCGTCGGATGCCAAAATCCGCGGCTACTGCGGCTGAAGTATTTACGCACGTCGGCGTGGGAGAAGCGTATATCCTAGAGAAGGCGACATCGCTGGTTCATGGTTGAGTTGGCGAGGAGGCCCACGTGCTTGCACCGTGCGGCTCTGATGGACGACTTGGACGATGGAGATGAGGGATATGCGACTGGCGCGAATATGCTTATTGGGGGCGCTATGTGTCGGGGTGATTGTTGGGCCTTTGGTTGCTCAGCATGCCGCACAAGAAAATAAGTCTGAACAGACTACGTCTGCGAAGCATGCCAAACGCCGAGCGATGGATGATGGGTATCCCGAAGGCCCGATGTGGGATGTGCTAGACCAATTGGCTGGGGTCTGGTCGGTTACGGAGCATCATTACAATGCGCTAGGTCAAATCATTGCGACGGTCGAGGGCACGGAAGAGGTCGTTTGGGTATTGGATGGATACGCTATCGAACGCAGCTACACGACCAAAAGCGGAGATGAGTTATACAAGGCGGTTGGTACATTTGTATGGAACGAATCTGCGCAGGCATTCGAAGGCGTGTGGTTTGACAATCGTAATGGTGGTGGGGCTACTATTTCTAAAGGCGTGTGGAAAGAAAATCCGCGGATGATTCATTACAAGCTCGAACCTGCGAGCGCTTCGAGTAAGTCAACGAAGTACGAAGTGCTGGATCGCTTTCTTTCTAAAGACACTCATGAGGCGACGACATATACGATTTCAGGATCGGATCGGCTGAAAAGGCTTGTGGTTCATTACAAACGTAGCGAACCGTGCGGACTTAATAGTGTAATGTCGCTATTCAGCATCACCCCGACCGAAGAAAACAAAGCCACGAGAAAGTAGTGGCTATGTAATTCAAATCTGAATAGCTTATGGTATGTCTGGCGATTGCAGTGCGAATGAAATTAACAGTCCTGCGATGACTAATGCGAAGCCGACTTTTGCTGCGGCTCCGAGTGCAAATCCCATCGCCGAGAAAATGCCCACTTTCGTGCCTTGAACAAAGTCTTGTTTTACGCTGAGTTCTGCGATGGTTGCCCCGGCAAAGCAGCCTAGTAGTGCGCCAAAGATCGGGCCTATGATGGGAACGGGGACAGCGAGGATGAGCATACCAACGATGCCACCAATCAGTCCGCCCCAAGATGCCCTGCGGCTGGCGCCGGCTTTTCTTGCCGTGAACATGGACATGAAAAGTTCGACAACTTCAGCGACGGCGGCGATGGCTATAGCGGCGAGGATGATGGTGACGGTGATCCGCTGCCATTGACTCCACCAAGCAAAGAGTGAGCCACTGGCCACGATTAGCCAAGTGCCGGGTAGCCTGAGGGCGGTCAGCATCACGCCTACACAACAGGCGACAGCTAGGCCGGACAGTGCGACGATTAACCAGATATCTTCCACGGCTCGGCTCCAACGGGGTTCACGAATCTCTCGCTTTTGTATTCGGACATTGAGGTAAAAGATTCTCTTTGGCAAGGAACTGTTTTCAATGACGTTTGAATGGCCTTATTTTGGGGCCTAGTCGTGGGGTTATTGTGGTCGACGCTTGGCTGATTAAAGGTATAGAATGTCTGGAGCATTCATGGCGTGGCTGTTTTGGGAGAGAGTGGGGTATAATCGATGGGCAAGCGCATGAAACCACTGCTGATAATGGCTTTTTGCGTGATAGGGCTAATAGCAAATGAAGTCGTGGCCCAGGAGGTCGCGGTGGATCCTGTGATTGTGGAGCCTATTCGGCCATTGTTTTCTGATGACGAAGTGGACATTCCCACCGTTGGCGTTGGCTGTGGGCAGCTCAGTTTGGCGCCTTTGTTGTTTGGATGGCCAGCATTTCTATTGATGAGTGTTCATAGTCCCAATTCTCGTTCAAAAAAATGCATTTCTAGTTAAATATGAGACTTAGCATCGAATACGATTGGTACGCGGTGGCTAACTCATGCCATCTGCCCGAAGGCGTATTGTCAAAAGCACTTGTCATTATAGGGCGTAAGGCATATCAATAGTCGTCGCTAGTTGTGCGTCGCTGACGACGATGTACATAGTACGTGTCCATGCCTATCAGTCGTATGTGATCTCACATTGGCTAAGGCAAACTCTCTGGAGTTAAGTGTCATGAGGGTCCGCGATCCGGTGGTAGCCGGTCAGTTTTATGAATCCGATGCGAATCGGTGCCGTCAGGCGATGAGCGAGCTATTGACGGATGCGTGTCGAGCAGACTTTTCTTCTCAAAAGTTATTCGGCGGGCTTGTGCCCCATGCTGGATGGTCCTACAGCGGGTCGGTTGCTGCGGCTGTATTTGCGACACTAGCGGAATCTTTTGCGCCTGATGTGATTGTGATGTTCGGGGGCGTGCATAGAAGTTCGATTGATGTCGCAGCCATGTTCGGTGATGGGAAATGGGAGACACCGATTGGTCCGGTTCCGGTGGACGGACGATTGGCTGAGCGGATTTTAGGGCAGACGAATCTGATTGTGGATGACGTCTTCGCCCACGAGCAGGAACACTCGCTTGAAGTTCAGATGCCGTTTGTCGCGTCGCTGTTTCCCTACGCGCGGGTCGTGCCCATTATGGTTATGCCCGGATCCAAAGCTGAGGCTGTTGGCGATGCGGTGGGGCGAGCGCTGCAAGCTTACCAATATAAGGCGATGATCGTAGGGACGACTGACTTGACGCATTATGGCCCTAATTATGGATATATTCCGGAAGGCGTAGGCGGCGAGGGGAATCGTTGGGCTAGGTTGGTGAATGATCGACGTTTTATTGATTTGGTGCAAAATATGCACAGCGATCGTGTTGTCGCTGAGGCGCAAACGCATAAGAATGCGTGCAGTAGCGGCGCGGTGGCTGCGACACTGGCGGCGGTCAAGAGGATTGGTGCGACTTCTGCCTCTGTGTTAGCCCATACGAGTAGCGCCGAGGTTTTTGTGGCAAGCGGAGGGCGCGAGCCGTCGGATTCCGTTGGTTACGTCGGAATGGTTTTTGTGTAATCACCTGCAACGAACAAGATTTTTTACGTGAAGAGGTATGCGATGTTAACGGTATTAGTAGCGGACAAAATTGCGGAAGCGGGTGTGGCGATTTTAGATAAGACGCCCGGCGTTTCCTATGACATAAAGCAGGGATTATCGCCTGAGGAGTTAGCTGAGTGCATCGGTCGCTATGACGGGATTCTTATCCGATCCGCGGTACGCATTACGCGAGATACGTTGGCTATTCCCGGCAACCTGATGGCTATCGCGCGGGCGGGTGTTGGCGTGGATAATGTCGATCTTGACGCGGCGACAGCTGCGGGCGTGCTGGTGCTGAATACGCCAGACGCCAATACTATTTCCACGGCTGAACACACAATGGCCATGATGCTTTCGATGTATCGTTGCTTGCCGGATGCCCACGCCCATGTGCGAAGTGGTAAGTGGGATCGTGCTGGTTATAAAGGTCAGCAGCTAGCTGGCCAGACGCTGGGTATTATAGGTTTGGGGCGCATTGGTCAGGCAGTGGCTATGCGTGCGCTAGCATTTGGTATGACCGTAGTCGCCTATGATCCATTCGTGAAGCAATCCACATCGCTTGGTGGCGAAGTCACCATGATAGATGGGTTGGATACGCTACTAGAGCGCGTCGATTGCGTAACGATTCATGCTATGTTGACTGAAGATACGCGACATATGATAGGCAAGCCTCAGTTAGCCAAGATGAAGCAGGGTGCTCGATTAGTAAATTGTGCCCGTGGCCCGTTGATTGATGAAATTGCGTTAGCTGATGCGTTAAACTCGGGGCACCTAGGTGGGGCGGCTATCGACGTTTACGAAAATGAGCCGCCAAGCGGAAGTCCGTTGTTGGAAGCGAATAGTATTGTGCTCGCACCACATCTAGCCGCCTCAACGGAGCAAGCCCAGCGGCAAGCGGGCGTCGATGCGGTGGAGTCGTTGTTGGCGTATTTGCTTCGTGGCGAAATTCGGTCGGCTGTGAATGTGACGGGCATGCCACGCACGATGCCGCCGCGTGCGCGGGCGTTCGTCGATTTGAGTTCGCGGATGGGAGCGATTTTGTCTCCGTGGTGTGCCCAGGGTGTTGAGCACGTGCGTGTGACGGTGTATAGCGAAGTACTGCAGGAGTTCGCAGAAACTTTTACTTCCCAGCTCGTGGCCTCCGTGCTTAGTCCGCATTTGCAAGAACGCGTCAACTTAGTTAATACAAAAGAGCATGTGCAGAAGCGTGGGATTCGGGTGGATCATGTTGCGCATTCGCTCACGTCAAATCAAATGGAATCGGTCCATGTGAGCGTGGAAACGCGTTCGCAAAAACATGAGATCGAAGGGACGGTATGGGGCGATGGTCGGCCTCGCATTCTTTCGATTGACGGATACCGGATGGAGCTGGTGCCTTCTGGCGCGATGGCGCTTATCTATAACGATGATACGCCCGGTGTGATTGGGCTTGTGGGTAAGGCGCTTGGCGATGCGGGGATCAACATCGCTGACATGGTACTTGGTCGACGTAGCGGTCGCGCACTGATGGTTCTCAAGCTGGATGAGCCGATGTCGCAAGAAGTTCGCGATGCTCTGGATGCCCTTCCGCCGGTGCAGGCGATTCGTCGTATCGAGCTTCCCCCACTAGCTAGTAGGAATATGGGGGCATGAGTGACTATGTAGCTATTGGCATTGATCTGGGGGGAACCAACCTTAAAGTCGCGCTTGTATACTCGACTGGGGCGATTGTCGCTCGGGCCGCGCAGCCTGTTGAAGCAGGGCAACAGCCGGGCGAGATCATTGACGCCATGGTGACACTGTCTCGGCAGTCCTTAGCAGATGCGCATCTGGACGACTCGGCTGTTATTGGTGTGGGGGTAGGTTCGCCGGGGCCTTTGAGTACTAGTCGAGGCGTAATAATCAAAGCCGCGAATCTTGTTGGCTGGGAAAACGTCGCGCTGCGCGATCGGTTGGGCAAAATACTTGGAAAGTCAGTGGTGCTCGATAACGATGGTAATGCCGCGGCGTTCGGAGAATACTGGGCTGGAAATAATCATGATGGGCACGATATGGTGCTGCTCACCTTGGGGACTGGCGTTGGCGGTGGGGTTGTTCTAGGCGGACAGGTTCTTCGCGGGCATTATGAAAACGCTGGAGAAATTGGCCATACTGTGGTTGAGCCTCGCGGTCGGGCGTGTACGTGCGGCAAACATGGTTGCCTGGAACAATATGCCTCCGCGTCGGCTGTTGTTCGGCGGGCGATGGAAGGGGTAGAAACTGGTGAAGCGTCGTCGCTGAAGGCAATGGATACTCAAGGTGACGAGATTACGGCACAAACGGTTGCGACCTTGGCTCGCGATGGTGACGCTTGGTGTCAACAGGTGTGGGAAGAAACTTGCTTCTATTTAGCTGTCGCATGTATCAATATTCAACACACATTTAATCCGGCTAGGGTTATTCTCGGTGGTGGCTTGTCTTGCGCTGGAGACCAATTGATTGACGGCGTGCGGAAGCATTTTAGCGCTATGTCGTGGTCGTTGTATGAGGATTTTCCTCAGATTCAGTTGGCATCGCTGGGTTATGACGCAGGTGTCATCGGGGCGGCGGGGCTTGCTTGGCAGCGGTTTTCATCGACCAATTAAGAGCCATCGGCCATCGAGGAATGCGACGAGATCAACATTTATCAAATCAATGGCTTCTAAAGACACGGATATGCTAGTGCCTATTCATGCCACCCATGATAGGATTAACACAAGCGTATTAAACCGTGCGCCATACCATTCGTTACATCGCACGGGCTGAAGCCCGCGGCTCATTTTATTTTCGATTCTAGTTTGTTCCTTCTATTGCGCGACGGCGGATTAGGTTGGCTTGGTCTATTAGTTGGTCAGAAGTTATTTTCTTATCTGGGGCGAGTACGAAATGACGATCGTGGTGGTCGTGTATGAATCCTGGCCAAAGCACCTCAGCAAAGAAGTCGACGGGGATGAGCTGATACCACGGAGCCGGGACTTGTGTATGCGTCTTGAGCGTTTCAAAGCCTTCTTTGCGAATGACCACATCGTAATCGCCGTACCAAATGAAGTCCGTCGTCACATCGCTCTGGCCAATTTCTTGGTCATTCAAATAGACCAATGCACCTTTTGGCTCGGTGGTGATCGTAATTGATCGTCTTACGCAACCAAGACAACTAATAGCCATGGCGAACGCGATTCCCATTTTCATATATAGCGTCAATAGCCGCGGATTGCAGGTGGTGTGACGAGAATTCGCCCGCCTAGTCCGCAGCAATACGAAAGCGGCTAGCCGATTGGACTTGCCCGTGGCGTTAGTTGTCGGCGACGAAAAGCTCATGCTATAATCCCAAATCATTAAGGCGAAGATAAACTAATACTGGGCCGGTAGTAAGCACCGATCATTCATCCGCTCAAGTACGTCCGTGAAGATATTCGTGGAGATATTCTATCGTAAGTTGCTGCTCTTCGCACTCACTCGCCATGACATCGCCAGCGGAAATGATGCCATACAACTGGCCATCATCCACGATGGGAATGTGGCGTATGCGTTTGCTGCTCATGATGGAGCGACACTCCGCCAGCGTTGCGTCTCTGGTGCAACAAGCCATGGGTGATGTCATTACGTCTCCCACTGCTGTCTCTCCTGGTGGTAGGCCTGCAGCAACAATGCGGCGGAGGATGTCTCGCTCGGTGAAGATGCCTACGATTTTATCATTATCATTGACGATAACAGCACCGATGTGCTTTTCGTTCATCATCTTAGCCGCTTCTAGTACGCTTGCGGTACGGTCAACGGTGGTGACGCTCGATCCCTTCCGTTGCAGAATCGCTCGAATATTTGGCATCGTAAGTCCCCTGTCTGCCTGGAATTTTCCAAGCGTTAATGTTGTAGACTCCACGCGCGGTCGGGTAAGATTATCGTTCGGCCACCGCTTCCCTGCAAGGCATGTGATTTGTTTTGTGGCGGGCATGCCGTGGCGTGCAGTCTTGCTTCATGCGAAGGTATATGATGTCGCGACTGGATTCCGACGTTCGCGAGAATAACGATCGTGCGAATTACTCCGTCGAGTGAGATTGGATAAATTTTTCCATGGCGTTGAGCGTAATCTCGCTGATGTGGTGTTCGATACCCTCCGCGTCGATCCGGGCTTGCTCATGAGGGACGCCCAGGATACCCAGGCAAGCTAGGACGATTTCGTGGCGTCTTCGGGTTTGGGCGGCTAATTGCTGCCCTTTTGGGGTGAGAAAGATCGATCGGTAGGGACGTTTGCTGACCAGGCCCGCACGTTGTAAGCGGCTGACGCTTTTGTTGGCGGTGACATGGGTGACGCCCATGCGCGCCGCGATATCGACCAATCGGGCTTCGCCTAAGTTGGTGATGAGGTCATCGATCAACTCGACGTAGTCCTCAGCTAGTTCTCTGGCATGGTCTTGTCGGGTACGTGAAAAGCCGGCTGTGGTGCTGTGGTGTTGTGGTTGATCCGTTTGGGTCATGCTTGCCCGCCTTTCTGCTTGGGGTCAACTATACTGTCTTCGCTTGATGGCTGGTCGGGAATTTTCTTGCCGTGCGGGTCAGTCTTCACATGGCTAAGTTCTTCTATCATATCCTGCTGCATGGTCTGAGTAATG
This sequence comes from Phycisphaerae bacterium, assembly GCA_029260115.1. Classification (GTDB taxonomy): domain Bacteria; phylum Planctomycetota; class Phycisphaerae; order UBA1845; family UBA1845; genus JAJRPG01. The sequence continues at coordinate 9,826 of JAJDDW010000050.1, forward strand.
TAATGTTCCGTCCGTTCTGCTGAATCATGCAGATGGTCCACTTCAAGATCGAAATGCTTCGCGACGTAGGTTTCCCACAAGCGATGGGATCGCACCAACTGCATCGCTAGGAATCGTCCTTGTTCTGTTAGGCGGTATGTGTTGTTCTCGCGGGTAATTTTTCTCGTACGGGCTAGGTCTGCACGAGCCAATCGACTGATCCATTTGTTGGCTGGAAATACTGCTGATTGTGCAAGCGTTGGCTGATCGCTGGTTGACTCCTCCAAGCGGTAAAGTTTGCCCAGAATATCTTCGCTGGCGATGCGGAGGGATAATCTTAATCGATGCCAGACTTTGCTGAGGATGCCTTGGTGTGGCGCGAAGAACATTGTACAAGTAAAAAGCAGACCTGCGACGACGGCGATCATGCCCGCGGTGCTGGTATCGGCGAATCCCAACCATGTTGGCACGGTGATCGCGGATATATGACCGAGCACGGCTGATACGGCAGCGAATATCATACTCATAGCCAGCATCAGTCCGTAACGGTTTGTCAATAAGTGGGCGGCGGATGCGGGGACGATGAGCATGGCGATAACGAGTATGCTGCCTACGCTCTCGAATGACGCTACGGTAGTGATGGCTACCAGTGTCATGGTGACATAGTGCATGACGTTGGCATTGATTCCCAGTGTCGTGGCTAAGGCAGGATCAAAGCATGTCAGACGAAGCTCTTTGTATAAGACCAAGGTGAATAAAATGTTAATCAGCATGACGCTACCGAGAATCCACACGGCTCGGGGTAGGGTAAGGCTTAGGAAAGTAATCGTATCGAGCGGTACTAATTCGATTGCACCATAGAGTACGCAGCCGGGATCGAGATCGACCTTGTCTGCACCTCGGACGATCAGGATTAAACCGATTGCAAATAGTGCCGTAAAGGTGACACCCATGGCGGCACTTTCTTCTACTTTACCAAATTTGTGAATCCACTGAGTGAACAACGCAGTGATTAGGCCCGCGATAGCCGCGCCGATGAACATGGTTATGCTGCCGCGGCTACTGGAGATGAGAAACGCGATAGCTAGTCCGGGAAGCACGGCATGACTTATGGCGTCACCCATCATACTCATTTTTCTAAGTACGAGGAAATTCCCGACCAGCGCGCAGGACATTGCCGACAGTACGCCGGTGATGACAATCCAGGTATCTAGTGATGTCCAGTCCATTACGTGCGCTTTGAACTCCCTGTTTTAGGGCGATATTTTCCCGCTATGCCTATGGCGCTACGAGAGTTAATCGCGTGCGGGCTAGGCGGCACGGCTAGTTCTGGGTGCTTCACGGCTAATAAACCTAGCAATTCGTCTACCATGGAAGGGCCTAAAATGTGTTCCAGTTCATCCGCGCCACGGTCCACGTGACTGGGGGCGATGTCCGCATGATGAATCAGATATAATTCCCACAGCCTATGGTTACGTACGACCCGGCGTGCTTCTGCAAGGCCGTTTCTGGTGAGTGAATAACGGTTGTCTTGCCTTGAGCGTACTAACTGTTGGCTAATCGCATGACGAATCGTGCGTCGCAGTTTTCGGGGCGACCAAGATCGTGCTATTAGCAGGCGTTTAAAAGAAGATGATGTTGCGGATGCGATCGGGGAGAGGTTTTGTTTGGACAGCGACCGTGATCCTTCTGAACGTTCATAAAGCGCACGCAACAGATTTTGTTGGGCGACTTTGCGCGATAAGTTAGTATGGTCAATTAGCCGATGGACGATACCGCGTGCTGTTCCGAACAGTAGGCTCATCGCAAAGATGAAGCTGGCTACGACTACGATGATAGCGCCAGCGGGGAGTCGTGGTAGCAGTGCGCTAAAAGCCGCACCAGCAAATCCACTGGCTGCGCCAATACCCGCTGAGATGAGAATCATGGGGAAGAGTCTCTCTGTCCAGAAGCGTGCGGCGGCCGGAGGAATCACCAGCAAGGCGATCATTAAAATCAGGCCAACTGCTTGCAGTCCGATGACGGTGACGATGATGATTAGGGCCATAATGATGGCATCTAGACGTAAGATTGGCCAGCCTTGTGACTGGGCATACGTGGCGTCGAAACAGAGTAGCTTGAGTTCCTTAAACATGAGCCCACAAATCCCTACGGTGAATAGTGCGACGACAGCGATCATCTTCGCGTCTTGGGCGAGCATGGCCGCGGTTTTGCCATATATGAACGACTGGAGTCCCGAGGCCTGACCCGTCTGCATTTTCTGTATGATGCCCAATATGGCGACGCCCAGGCCAAAGAATACGCTTAGCACAATGCCCAATGCAGCATCCTCTTTTAGGCGGGTCCAGCGTCGAATGGTCATAATACAGGCTAGCCCTAACGCGCCGGAAAGGCTTGCGCCAAGTAGCAAGCCGGGCAAATATTTCCCCGTGCCGCCGAACTGGACCATGACGATAAAAGCTAGACCAATGCCCGGAAGCGTCGCGTGACTTAGGGCGTCGCCCATCAATGCCCGTTTGCGTAGTAGCATCATCGTGCCAATTACGCCAGCGGCTAAGCCTAGCGACATGGTGCCAAACATGACGACACGCGTGTTGTAATCTTTTAGTAGCAATACGCGCAGTAGCATGTCCCACGAGGGGAGTGACATGCTCGTGTCTTGGATAGATGAAATATCTGATGCCATCACGACCGAACTTGGCCAAGCGAATAACGTCAGCGTAAGCAAGCAGAGAAAAATTCTTGGCCGGGGCATTACGTTTCCCCTTGTCGAGCAATTGCGTGGGCTGCTCGATCTAGTAGGGTGAGACGTCCGCCGTATGTTTTCTTAAGATTGTCCGGCGTGAATATTTCGTCCGTCGGGCCATGAGCGACGATGCGCATATTAAGAAGAATCACCTGGTCGAAATAGTCGCGCACGGTGTGTAGGTCGTGGTGGACGACGAGAACAGTTTTCCCAGCTGTGCGCAGTGTTTGTAGAATGTTTACGATGGCTGTTTCCGTGCTTGCGTCTACACCGGCGAACGGTTCGTCCATTAAATATAGCGACGCATCTTGCACGAGCGCCCGCGCGAGAAAGACGCGCTGCTGCTGGCCACCGGAGAGCTGACTAATCTGGCGTTTGGCGAAATCAGCCATGCCCACTTGTTCGAGGGCTTGCATGGCACTTTGCTTGTGGCGCCGCGATACCATCCTGCACCAACCAATGCGGCGATACAGGCCCATAGCTACGACGTCGAGGGCGTTGACGGGAAAGTCCCAATCGACGCTTTCTCTTTGCGGTACGTAACCCACGAGATGCCGTTGTTGACGGTACGGTTTTCCGAAGACCATGACCCGCCCGGATGCTTTGGGTATCAAATCTAACGCCGCTTTGAGTAGCGTACTTTTGCCCGCACCATTAGGACCGATCATGCCGATTAGGCTGCCGGCTGGGGCGTCGAAGTCGACATCCCAAAGGACGGGCTTTCGGTGATAGGCAACCGTCATATCGTGAACGGATAGGGGGGATGTGACGGGATGTTCGTCACCCGTAGCCACACGCACAGGACGCGGTGCCTTTGGATCGGCACTAACTGCGTCGGAGATTGTTGCGGGATCAGCAGGTTCTGAGTTCATAAGTTGTAGCCTTGATGTATGCTCAATGTTGCGAGAGTTTTCCCTGGAAGCCTTTGGCTGGCGCGGTTCCGCCTAATGCGCGAGCGATAACCGTGGCGTTATGATCGATCATGCCAATGTATGTTCCTTCGTAGGTGCCTGGCGCGCCCATCGCATCTGAAAATAGTGTCCCGCCTACAATCATTTTATGATGACGAGCGGCTGCGCCTTCTGTTAAGGCTCGTACGTTTTTATCTGAAACGCTTGTCTCGACGAACACCGCCTGAATTTTTCGTTCGACGATATAATCGATAAGGTTGTTGATGTCTTGTAAGCCAGCTTCGGATTCGGTTGAGATGCCTTGGATACCCTTGACTTCAATATCGAACGCTCTGCCAAAATAATTGAAAGCGTCATGAGCAGTAATGAGCACACGACGATCTTTGGGAATCGTACCAATAGATGCTTGAACATAGTCTGTAAGTTTTTTTAGTTGGGCGTTGTACTGCGCGGCGTTGGATTGATAGACCGCGGCGTTTGTTGAATCGTAGGCTGACAAGAACCGAGCTACGGCGTCAACGGCCTGTTGCCAGGCTGTAGGGTCCATCCAGACGTGGGGGTCGGGGTGACCTTTGAATTCCGGTGGTTCAAGAATATAGGACGGGGCAATTGATTCCGTTACGGCGTAGACGGGCTTGCCCGATCGCGCGACTTTTTCCAGCGTGTCAGCCATCTTTCCTTCGAGCTTCAAGCCGCTGTAAAAAATGATGTCAGCGGTTAAGAAGGCTGCGACGTCTCCGCGCGTAGGCGTGTAGAGGTGCGGATCGACGCCTTCCCCGATTAGGCCAGTTACTTGCCCTCGATCGCCAGCGACCTGGCGGACGATGTCAGTAATCATCCCGGTGGTGGTCGTGATTTTGAAAGGATATTTTTTGGGAGCAGCATGAACGGTTGAATTATCAGCCATTATAAAAAGCAAGGCCCATCCGAAGAGGCAAAGAAGAGGTCCTATTTTCTTAAGGTTTCTATTGTATTGTTCTATCATGTTCGTCTCTCGTTTTTTTTTCCAGTTTATGTCTTATCGTACAATGGGATTTATTATTAAGCATCGGTCCATCCGGATGTTTAAATATTACAGTTCAGTTTTTTCAAATTCTCAGCGAAAATCCAATACCAGCAACAATATCATCAGCTTGGTCGTTTAATCCAGCACCTAGCCTTATATCGAGTTGGAAATCGTTATTGATCAAATATGTGAATCCACCGTTTATATTATGAGCATCATCAGTGTCCATGCTGCTTGGATATAAACCGAAGTATTCGATGTAGAACCCAATTCGGTCCGTCAGAGACATAGCCAAGCTAAGGGAGGTAGAAGTCTGGAGGAATCGTTCTTTTCCTTCTGTAATACCAGCAAAACCAACATTACCTGCAATCGCCAACGTATCATTGACGTCGTAAGCCCATAACAAAACGAGCGATGGATCGACATCTCCAGAAGATAAACTAGGACTTCCCGATGGGACACTGATCGCCGAGATAATTCCAAAATGCGGAAGTAGTCCTTCTTGTTCTAAGAGTTTGTGCTTGAACCCTAGTGAGAGATCATTTGAACCCTGCACTGTATTCTCTCGCGACTCTAGTCGACCACTGCGGTTTGGTTCATCAAATAATTCGTCCGAGATTGAATAACCTTCCCAACCAATACGCAGCTCGAAGTCTGAGGCTATGCCGACTCTGACAAGTACTTCAGGGAATGTATGATTTCGCAGACGTTGGCCATCTTCTCGATCATAAGTAAATGTGTACCCAATTTCGAATTGTGTATGAGCTGTAGGAATCACTTCAGTGCTTTCTGTGAAGTCGGGTCGATCTGTCACAAGTGGTTTATCCATGGCGGATGGCGGTACGGGATCCAAATTTTGCGCGAATATGGCATGGGTTGTTTGTGCTGAGATTGCCAAACAATAAATAAGAGTTGCTCGATGGCAGAGAGGGTACTGACCAGTTGAGAGCTTTATGGAGCGTGCGTTATCTCTTCCCACTGACTTTCTCCTTTATTGTTACCAGCAAACCGGTGGCTAATAAAAGCCAATCGCTAGCCATCTCATCATGAAAACGATTCGAGAGTCGATGTAGTTTTTTCGTCATAATATTCATCTGGCATTAACATGTATCCTAGTCAATATTTTGTACCATAGGCTATATTTATCCTGTTGCCGTGTCAAGTTCTCGGCTCAGTGGGGAATACCCCCTATGAGTGGAGTTTCAATCTGAACTATCGCACGTAGCCAGATCAGCCATAATGACTTTAAATGCGTTGTTAGGGGATTGATGGAGACATAAGTATGAATCGAACACAAAGACATAAGACAGCCTCTGTCATTGCTGAGAACCGGCTCAGTGCGATCGTACGGACGCAGGATGAGTCGCTAGCTCGTGAAGCGATGCAGGCGGCGGTCGCAGGCGGTTTTCGGTTGGTTGAGTTTACGCTGACCACGCCGAATGCTTTGGGGTTGATCGAATCGTTCAGGGGAAATGCCGATTTGACGGTTGGGGCGGGTACGGTGATGAGCGCTGACCAGGCTAGACAGGCTGTTGAGGCTGGTGCTCAGTTTTTGGTGTCGCCGATTTGCGACCCTGAGGTGTTAGCGGCTGCAGCTTTGCTGGATGTGCCTATGATTCCTGGAGCGTCTACGCCAACGGAAATGGAGCGGGCCCATCGACTCGGGGCAGATTTTGTGAAACTGTTTCCTGCGCCGGCGGGAGGCGTAAATTTTGTGCGTGCGGTGCTTGGGCCGCAGCCTCATTTGCGTATTTTTCCAACTTCAGGCGTTGATCCCGAAAATTTTATTGATTTTTTGGAAGCTGGTTGCGCGGGTGCGGGATTTGTCGCCAGTCTATTTACCCCCGAAGATATGGCTAACAGTCGTTTTCATGCGATTGAGCAGCGGGCTGAAATGATTTTTCAGAAACTTCGCACGTGGCTGAGTGCAAGATCGTCCGAATGACATAATGTGCGATGCATTGTGGATATTTTACAACGAAAGTTCACATGGCTGTTCCTACATCTTGCCCAACCATCGGCCCGAAAGGTGTGCCAGTCACCAGCGCTGCGGACGCGTTACTGCGTGACGTTTTTGCAACGTACTCTGGCATGGAAGCGTTGCTAGATCGGGCGGGGCGCAATGATGAGCCTGTGCTCATTGTTGTTAACGATAGTCACCGTTCTACCAGGACACGCGAGACATTATTAGCTATTTCTCAGTGGCTTGGTCAGCGCGGCGCGTCTTGTCGGTTTCGAATATTGGTGGCAACGGGAACGCATGTTATCGCCGACGAGGAGCAGCGCGCCTTTGAACGTAACACTTTGAGTGACACTGGACTGACGCTATTAGATATTCATTGGCACGATGGACGAGACGATAGCCGGCTCGAGGTATTTGGAGAGTGGCACATTCATCCTTGGGTAGCTCAAAGTGAGACTATCATCGCAATCGGGAGTGTTGAGCCTCATTATTTTGCGGGATTAACCGGAGCACACAAGACGGTGAGCATCGGTTGTATGGGGCGAGCGGATATTCAACGTAATCATGCGTTTGCTTTGTCGCCTCAGTCAGATGTGTTGCGTTTGGATGGAAACCCTGTTTTTGAAGGGGTTGCGAAGGCTGTTCGCAGTTTGCAGGAGACTGGGAAACGCATTGTCGCGGTGAATCAAATCGTAAGCGGCGAGCAACTGTTGCGCGTAGCCGTGGGTGACCCAATTGACACGCTATATGAATTGCTACCGACAGTGGAGGAAGTTTATGTGCATAAGCTTGAAGCGGCGGTCGATTGGCTAGAACTTCGCGTTCCTCTGCCGTTGGGGCGAAGCATGTATCAGGCTGATAAGGCCTTGAAGAATAATCATCGAGCCGTGCGCGATGGCGGAGGCATAATACTCGACGCGCCTTGCCCGGATGGTATTGGCGATGATGCGTTTATTGATTTGTTGAGGCGATGCGAGAGTTACGCAGAAGCGGTTCAGGCCGTGGCGCAAGACGGCTACAAGTTGGGGGACCATAAGGCGGTGAAGCTGCGACATTTGACTGATCCAAAATCGCGCGGTGTTCGGGTGGCGCTGGTGACGCGAAATATTTCGGATGAGGACGCCGGGCTATTGGGGATGCGGCGTTTTGATGATGTAGGGCCAGCGCGCGCCTGGCTCAATGATGTCGTTCAGCCTGCGGGCAATGGCTTGACGATTGATGATGCGGGGTTTGTGACAACAGATGTGGCTTAGGTCGATCTGTGTTGTTCGTTTGATTCTGGTTTGTTTAGACGCGGGTTAGTCCCGACTCCGATTCCCATCAGAGCCGGGATATACCCATGCCACCCAGATGGAGTTGGTATAAACTCAGGCCATTCATTTAGTGATATATGCGCGCCATTTGTATAATTTACTCATGCATGGACGGATGCGCTACGGTTCCTTATCATCTTCCTAATCGACGCGATTGTGTTGATTGAAACTTGTGTGCATTCGTTGCACGAACTTTTGTAGAGGAATAATACGATGATGATTTCGCAAGCAATGTGCGATAAGCTCAATGGTCAAATTAAGCTGGAGTTTTCGGCGGCTTATCAATACCTTTCAATGGCCTGTACGTTTGACAGCATGGGCTTGAAAATATTGGCCCAGCTTTTTCAGCAGCAATACGCGGAAGAGCGTGAGCACGCCCTGAAAATTCTTGGCTATGTGCAAGAAGTTGGTGGCGCGGTTAAGTTAGAAGCGGTACCTAAGCCCCGCGGAGATTGCAAGACGGTTCAGCAAATTGTTGAAGCGGCCTTGGAAAGCGAAGTGGCTGTGACTCGAGCTATTGGTGAATTGATGGAAGCGGCTATTGCAGATAAAGACCATGCGACGCAAAGCTTTTTGAAGTGGTTCGTGGATGAGCAGGTGGAGGAAGTGTCCTCCATGACGGACCTGTTGACGCTGGTCAAATTAGCTGGCGACAATGTGCTTCAGGTTGAATCGAGAGTGCGCCACCAAATGATGCAGACGGAATAATCGGTGACAGACTTGAGGTTGTAATTTCTGAGAGGCAAGCATGAGTAATGAAACACCAGTCGATTTACGTAGTGATACCGTAACTAAACCGAGTGTCGCGATGCGTCAGGCGATGGCTGATGCTGAGGTTGGCGATGATGTGTTTGGCGATGACCCCACGGTTAATCGTCTGCAGGATCGCGTGGCTGAGCTAATGGGAAAAGAGGCGGCTATTTTTATGCCGTCGGGTTCGATGGCTAATCAAACGGCTATTCGGGCACAGACTCAGCCCGGTGACGAAATCATCGCTCATCAGGATAGTCATATTTACCATTACGAGGCGGGGGCGCCAGCTGCGTTGTCTGGTTGTTTGCTTCGATTGTTGCCCGGCAGGGGCGGGCAGTATGTCGCGGCTGATGTTGACGAGGTGATTCGACCCAAGAATTCTCATTTTGCTCAATCTCGGTTGGTAGTAATCGAGAATACACACAATCGAGGTGGGGGTACATGTTGGTCGCTTAGCGCGATCGAACAAATCAAGCAAGTGGCTGATAAGCATGGGCTGAGCATGCATCTTGACGGCGCGCGTATGATGAATGCCTGCGTGGGTAAAGGCTATAAACCTGCGGATTGTGCGAAGTATTTTGATACGGTGTCAATGTGTTTTTCCAAAGGATTGGGCGCTCCGGTAGGCTCGGCGGTGGCTGGTTCTGCGGAGATGATTCAACGCGTGCATCGATTTCGTAAAATGTTCGGTGGCGGCATGCGTCAAGCGGGTGTGATTGCTGCGGCTGCGCTTTATGCGCTAGATCATAACATAGAGCGATTGGCTGAGGATCATCAAAACGCGAAGCGATTGGGTGAAGCCTTGGCTGCAACGGGCCGTGTAAGTATCGATTTGGACATGGTCGAAACGAATATCGTGTATTTCGACATCGACCCAGGCTTTGGTACGGCTCAACAAGTTTGCGATCGCTTGCATGAGGATGGCGTGTGGATGATGGGTGTGTCACCGCAGCGGGTACGGGCGGTAACTCATCTTGATGTATCTTCTGCGGCTATAGATAAAGCTATTGAAGTCTCGCAACGTGTACTATCAGCCAAGACGTGTTAAGCGGCGATAAGCAATAATAATGGATGTTGATTATCATCGGAGAATGGATATGCGAAAAATGTCATCGACTTGTCACAATGCGAAGGTTGCATTGTTGATTAGCATTGGTTTTATGGGGATTTCTGGTTGCGCCAGCAGGCGAATCGCTGGGCCGGGTATTGATTCTTACGTGAAAATGCGCTGGCCTAGATCGGTAAATGTCGCCGGTGATGACACGGTGTATTATACGTATAACCCAGACGGGATTCGGCAGTTGTTCGCGGTGGATGATGCCAGCGGTAATCCCGTGGCTTTGACATCGTTTGAGGATGGCATCGGTGGATATTCGCTTAGCGATGACGGTCAATGGCTTGGTATAACCGCCAGCACGGGGGGGAGTGAGCAAGCTGATCTGTTTTTGATGAGCACCAAGCAGCGAAAATTAGAACCTTTGTTTGAAAATCCCAGTGTGGTCTATGGCAGTGTGACGTGGCGGCGGGATTCCAAAGCATTTGCGTATCGAGCCAATGACGATTCGCCATCAGATTTTCATGTGTATCTCTACGACGTCGCAAGTCGCACGTCACGAAAAGTGCATTCGGGTAAGGGGTATTTCTATCCTGTCGACTTTAATCGAGATGGTACTAAGCTGGTCATAGGCAAGTACAATTCCGCATCGTATTCTCAACTATTTGAGGTGAATTTGGCTACGGATGAGATACGGGAAATTACGCCTCAGGATGAACAGTGGTCCTTTTCTGGTGTAGGTTACGCTGCGGATGAGCGCCGGTTTTTCGTCAATTCAGATTATCATAGCGATCTCAAACGCATACACGCAATTGATTTGTCCACTGGAAGTGTGACGCCGGTGTTGGCGGAACTAAGCGGTAAACATGCCGACGGTGCGAGACTAAATGATGATCGAAGTGTCTTAGCCGTTGTTATTAACGATGATGGTTATGGTGTGTTGCATTTACGTGATACGACCAACATGAAACCAATGTCTGGCCCGCCGATGACTAAGGGCGTAGTTAGTAACATTGTTTTTCAGGGCGACCGCTTGCTTTATTCACTGAGTAATGCCAATACGCCGGGTATTGTGTATCGTTGGAATTGGCGTCAAGCAGAGGGGGGTGGCGAAGCGATTACGTCGGCGGATACGCAGGGCGTGGATGTTTCAAAATTTCGATTGCCCGAGCTTGTCCATTACACCAGCTTCGATGGGCAGGAGATTCCGGCCTTTTTGTACCTACCAACGAACTACCGCAAGGGTCAAAAGATACCGTTTCTATGTTCGTACCATGGCGGGCCTGAAGGGCAATTTCGACCGAGTTTTAACCAAGCTTTTCAATATTTTCTTTCTCAAGGCTATGGCATTATCGCGCCGAATGTGCGGGGTTCTAGCGGTTATGGTAAGGCGTTTATCGAGGCGGATAATTATAAGAATCGTTACAAGAGCGTGAATGATGGCATCTGGGCGGCGAAGTATGTGATTGATCAGGGCTACACAAAAGAGAAAATGGTGGCAGCTTGGGGCGGTAGTTACGGCGGTTTTATGGTGATGGCTGTGATCACGGAAGCGCCGGAAATTTATGGCGCGGCTTGTAACATCGTCGGCATTGTCAACTTTGAAACTTTTTTGCAGCAAACCAAATCGTACCGTCGCAAACTTCGCGAAGTAGAGTATGGGCCTTTAAGCGATCCGGAATTTTTGAAGTCTGTTTCTCCGATTTATAAAGTGGATCGCATCGAGACACCGCTTATGTTAGCCCACGGGCTGAACGATCCGCGCGTGCCTGTGGGTGAGGCGATGCAGGTAGCTGTGGCGTTGAAAAAGCGGGGCGTGGAGGTGGAAGAACTTTATTTTCCTGACGAAGGTCACGGATTTGCGAAAGAGGGTAATCGGCTGCTCTATTATCAGCAGATGGTGAAATTCTTCGATCAGCATCTAAGATAATCGAATGACGAAACTCATATCGGTAGATCGGTGTCAGGTGGGGCAGGGAACGTTCGTCGTAAATGGCGATCGCGAGTTGGCTGTGTTTCTGCTTGATTCGCCGGAGCGGGTGTTTGTGATGGATAACTCTTGTCCACACGCTAGCGGCAACTTGTCCGGTGGCGAAATTCGCGATGGTACGGTGGATTGTCCTTGGCATCATTGGGAGTTTGAGCTCACCACCGGCGTTTGTACTCATTCCGATCGTGCCCGTGTGACGTGCTACCAAGCACAAATTCGCGATGGGTATGTTTGGGCGAAATTGTCTTAAATATAGACGATGTGGCCAAATAATTGAGTGTTGTTGTCAAACTTTTCATTTTTACGTCTATTTCTGGTAGGCTGACGTGTGCAGGGAGAGTTGTTACGTGATGATTCCCTGATACCTCATTCGTAACTGGCGTAGCGCTATATGATTTATTTTATTCGAGCCATGTTAATGACTATCGCCCTAGCTGCGGGGTATGTTTGGCTGTCGCCACGGGCGGAAAAAGGTCGCTTTGTCGAGGTGTCGTTTGTTGAGAAGGCTGGGGATGCGGGCTGCCTGAACGTGCATTCTATGGTTCGACTATCGGATCTTTTTGAAAATATCATGCCCTGGCTTTCATCGGTGGGGGCGGCTGTAGCGGCGGGTGATTATAACGGCGACGGGGCGACTGATCTTTATGTAACCAATTCTGGGCGGGGCGAGTCAAATCGTTTGTTTCGCAATCGCGGTGATGGCACATTTGAAGATGTGACCGATCACGCGGGCGTGGGCTGTGGCAATCCTGAGGGGGCGTCTATGCACGCCATCTGGGGCGATGTCGATAACGACGGCGATCTCGACTTGTACGTTGTCAAATGGGCAGAGCCTAACACCCTTTTTGAAAATCGCGGCGATGGAACGTTTGCAGATATTAGTTCGCGGGCGGGCGTCGACGCTTGGGCTTATGGCAACGCCGCGACATTCTTAGATTACGATCGCGATGGCCTGCTAGATATTCTGGTGGGAAATTATTTCGCGGATCGTGTGACGGACGAAAGTACTGGCGCGTTAGTGCGCAACAATCTCTGGAAGCCGGTGACCACACGTGTGATGCACGAGACTTTTACCCACGCTGACAATGGCGGAAGAAATATATTATATCGCAACCTCGGTGATGGCCGATTCGAGGATGTATCCGAGAAAATTGGATTGACGTTTACCGGGTGGACCTTGTCCGTCGGCTCGGGTGATCTCAACAACGACGGTTGGCCCGATTTATACCTAGCCAATGATTTTGGTCCTGATGAATATTACCTGAACACCGGGGCTACCGAGTCCACACCACGTTTCCGTCTCGTGGTCGATCCTCAGGGGCATCCGGGTATTGGTCATGATTGGTGGAAGGGCATGAACGTCGATATGGGCGACGTGAACAACGATGGCTATCTCGATATTTATGTGACCAACATTCTTGAGCGTAGATACAAAACCGATGAAGGCAATATGCTTTGGCTCAGCCGTGTCGATCCCTTGTCACCCGGTGGGAGAGGCTATAGCAATATTGCTCAGCTAGTAGGCACGCACGACGGTGGTTGGGGTTGGGGCGGAAAATTTGCTGATTTCAACAACGATGGTCTGCTCGATATTTACACGGTTAACGGATTTGTGACTGGTGATGCAAGCCATAACTATTGGTACGCCATTCAAGAGATGGTGACGCAGACGAAGAACCAAACGGCTGACGCGGCCGATTGGCCGGTGATGGGGAAGCGTGATCTTTCGGGCTATGAACGTGGTCGATTGTTCATGCAGGTTGAATCACAAGATGAAAATGCGACTACGCCAGCGTTTGTCGAGATGGCTGAAAGAGCGGGCATTGGTGATTTGTACAATGGTCGTGGGATAGCCGTCGGCGATTTCAACTTGGACGGCTGGCTTGATATGTATGTCGCAAATCAGGGAGCGCCTTCCTGTTACTATGTAAATAGCTCGGGTAAACCAAGCGCGAAAGCGAAGTTGCATGATCACACCTTTATTAGTTTAGATTTAGTCGGTAGGCCTAATCAGCCTATGAGCGTAGGTTCGCGGCTGTTAGCCTCGACCAGAGATGCGGTCGGTGCGCGGGTTACGGTAATTACGAATGCCGGCAAGCAAATGCGTGAGGTGCAAGGCGGGATGGGTTTTTCATCGCAGTCCGAGCATGCCGTTCATTTTGGTTTTGGTAAAAATGTGACGGTGCAATCGCTTCGCGTGCAATGGCCCAGCGGACGGGTGCAAAATTTCGATGCTCCCAAAGCAGAGAAAATGCGTAATAGCCGGGTTCGTATTGTTGAAGGTGATGACAAATTTACTACATCATGAATCCCCAACCCAAACGACCATTTCGTATTTCTCTATTGGCCGGGTTAGGCGTGGCTGCCCTGGCAATGACTGCAGTGTTCGCTTGGTCGCGCGTGGGACTGCTCGATCTGCCATCTATTTCGAGAGATGTTACGCTTGAGAAATCAGGGTTAGTCGATCTTTCAACCATGCATGACATCGACGCATATATTCATAACGCTAGTGATGACGATAGTGCCACATATTCGGCATCCATAAAGTTGATGCGTGAGGGAATTGCGGAGATACGACAAGGTCATCAAGCTGAGGGCGTGGCTATGATGGAGCAAAGTCTAAGTGATGACCCCGATAATATGGTCTTAGCCAACGCTTATCGCATGGAAATATTTCAATTACAGCGATCTTTTTTGCTCAGTGCTCAGCTAGCAGGCATTTTAACTCCGGAATTCCCAGATTATTTGCACGGTAAGCCAATCACATTTCTGGAGCATATACAGACGCAGCACGATAGCCGCGAAACCAAATTGCAGCTGGCGTTGGCTTGGGTGGATCATATGTTGTTGTTCCCTGCGCTGGAGATTAAAGCACCGTCGAGTGTCGAATCAGTCATGCTGCTTACCGAGATTATTGAGCAGGGCGACGGTGAGTATGTGCCAGCGTTATTTGCACGCGGGTTGAATTACTTACATCGGCCTGCGCGGTTGGTTTGGCCAGAATCTAAAAAAATGCCACCAGACGCCGCCGCTCAGGACATCGGACGGTGCATAGCCATAGGGCGTACATTAGGCACCGGATCTAAACGATTGCAAGCTACGCTAGCTATTTCGCTCGGTGACGCCTATGTCAAAGCTGGTCGGTTAGGCGTCGCGCGATCTTGGTGGCAGATTGCACAGAATCTTAGTCATGAAGATGATATTCAGTTACCTGTTCGCAGGCGATATAGCTGGGGGGATGAAGAAATTATCGATCGGCTCGAAGAAGAATTAGACCGAGCAAGAGCGGCTATGGATCAACCCATGACGGATTTAGCGATGATGTGGAATTGATGATGGATAAAACGATTCAATCAGCGCGTAGTCCGTTTAGAATTATCATACCCTCATGGCGCGATCCGCGGGTGATGATGTCTGTTGCGTTGACGCTTTGGACTGTGCTTGGGCAAACCACGTTTTATTTTAACCGCGATCTATTTCAACTTGGCTTAGCTGTCGGTGTCGCATGCTTGCTGGATATGGTGCTGGCTGGCGTCGTGATGCGGCAACTCATTTTACCGTTGAGTGCCTATCAAACGGCATTGAGCATTGGTCTGTTGCTGGAGAGTTACGACTGGCGACTCTTTGTCATTGCTCCTGCCTGGGGCGTGTTGTCCAAATATCTTATCCGCAATAGCAAGCAGCATTTTTTCAACCCCTCCAATTTTGCCTTGGTCATGGCCCTATTGTTTACGCACGGTCGTGCGACCATCGCGCCGGGCTCGCAGTGGGGTGCTGACTATCGCGTGTCAGTGGTGATTGCGGTGATTGGGCTGGTGATGATGGTGCGCGTTAAGCGACTTGGGCTGGTTTTTGCCTGGGTGGGGGGCTACGTGTTCATGTCCATGCTCCGCATGGCTGGTGGTCAAGGCGGGGCGGTGTTCACGCTAGGACCAATGACCGGCGCTGAGTTTGCGCTGTTTACTTTTTCCATGTTACCAGACCCCAAGGCCTCTCCGCCAACTGCCCGCGGGCGCTTGTGGTGGGGATTTTCAATCGCGGTCATGGACGGCGTGATGCGTTATTACGAAATGCGCTACTCCATGTTTTACGCATTATTCATCCACACGGCTATTCTTCCAATCATGCGATGGGTCGCGGAAAAAGCCGGTCTGCAAGAAGCTGACCCTTGGAAATTGGTGACGCTATCCATTTTCGGACGACGACCCGTGCAGACTAATTCGTGATTTGATATACGAACTAAGATGCGCGGTTCGCTATGCGATTTACCCGCGTATCCCCCTTTGGGTCGCCAAGTCATTCCAGCGCAGGCAGGAATCCAGTTTTGTTTTGTTTATGGCATCGCACTGGATTCCCGCCTGCGCGGGAAAGACGGCTACCCAGAAAAAAATGTACTAGCGTGTGTTTAGTTGTTTTTCCGGCGTGGTTTCTCTTGTTTCGTTGTTGAGAATATGGCGGGAGATTTCTTTTTGTACGAACACGGCGTTAGTGCAATCTGAATGGGCGCCGGTCCAGCCATATCGAAGCCAATCGCGGGACCATGCAGTATTGACGACGCGATCGTCTAGGCCTTTGGGGGCTGTTAGGCCCACGTAGCCTATCGAGTCAACGCCACGCTTACCGTCGATCGTGCCGATGATGCGCACTTTCTCAAGCACACTATCATGAGGTGAATGATAAACGTAAATCTTGCCGTCCATGTGAGCCAAGGCCCGTGTCATGTCATAATCATGAGACAAAGATGCGCCCAATAGGACCAGATTATCAATTTTGGTTGCGTTATCCAACGCCTCAACAGCCCAGGTCGCAACGCCCGTTCCCGCCGATAATGCGATCAGGTGGATGCGGGTATCGGGGTATTGTTTTCGATAACTTTGAATGCGGCCTGCAAGCGCATCCGCGCGAATCCTAGCGGCTACGATATTTAGTTGGTCTACCAAAGGGTTGAATGATGTGGTCCACAGATATTGTTCGACGAGACCTTTATAGCCTGCGGAGCGCAAGCCATGCTTAATTTCTTCCGCACCGCCGCCCCAATTACCCGCGCCGTCCAGGTAGATCGTAATGCCGTGAGTCGCGGCTTTGTTTCCCGATTGACAGCCTAACGACAGTAGAAGGGGGAGTACGCATAGCCAAGATAATTTTGACAAATTTTTCATTGGGTATCTCGAAAAAACAGGCGCTGATAAAAAAATTGCAGGCCTAGTACACGTCTATCAACAAACACTGCAACGGAGTGTAAGATATACTGCTGGGTTACGTCAATGTGACGCGGTATGTACGCTGATCGCATAGCCTGATAGGAGTATTCATGATCGTAAAAATTTGTGGCATCACAAACAAAGAAGACGCCCTCGAGGCATTGGCTGTTGGTGCAGATTGGATTGGGTTAAATTTCGTCGGGGGCGTGAGAGAGTTAACTTGGAAGCAGGCCAGCCCCATTCTTGATGCCATAGATGACCCTTCACGCGTGGTCGCTTTGGTTACAAGCACTGCGGGGGTGATTGAAGATAACCTGCTTTTGTCATTGCAAGGCGCTGGTGTTCGTCGGCTGCAGCTTTACGGCGAGGTTTTGCCTGAAACGATTCGCCATCTTCGTCAAAAACACTTCGAAAGCATCACTACTTTTCCTTTAGGTAACGAAGTCGATCTAAAGAAAGTCTGCAACTTCTTCGCTTCTTGTCAGGGCGATCTGCCTGATTATATATTGGTAGATGCTTCTGTGGCTGGGCAGTTAGGTGGCACAGGGCGTCAGGCGAATTGGTCACTGCTACGAAAGGCTATCGCACGGGGCAAGACGAACGCCTGGCCGCCGTTGCTATTGGCTGGTGGTCTTACGCTGGAAAGTGTCGCACAGGCCATCGCGCAGGTGAATCCGATGGGTGTCGATGTTAGTTCCGGAGTCGAAAAAAGCCCGGGTATAAAAGATACGGAACGGATGCGCGCATTCGTGAATAATGCTCTCGCTACAGCGTAAAGCCCGATTCCATTTTCAAGCTATCGCGTGCTTTTGAACCATACCAAAACGTCGTTGGTCAATCCCGATAGGCTACTTCTATCAATAGGGACGACTAGATCGTTTCGTCCGTCGCCGTCTAGGTCGGTAATCAAGATTGAGTTCATAAAGGTAGCGCTCGTTGGTTGGGTTGTAGGCGGAGCTGCTGGATCAGTCGGTATGGTAGTTGCGTCGTCGATGATGATGGTTTCACCCCATTGATCGAACACGCTGGTCGCGGAAAGCGAATCAAACCAGGCTAAACCGCCGTCAGCCGTCGCGATCACTTCTACCTGACCATCACCCGTGATGTCTCCCACGGATAGCGCTTGTGGTGCGCGGTCGGTGAATTCAGCCAGGGTGAACACTTGCCATGGGATAGCTCGTAGGGGAGAGGTCGTCGGGCCGGCTGGGCCTTTGAACCATTGAATAATTTGACCGGCGGTTGAACGCATAACCACATCCAAGATGCCGTCACGATCAATGTCAGCAACACGAACAATATCCGCGATAGAAGCCACTTGTGCGACAAGGCCCGTTTGCCAAGAGCCGTCAGTAATATGGAAATCGTCGGAAATATCTAGCGCTGGATTACGGTACCACCGAACATTGAAAGTCGGCGCTCCAGGCGAACTCGCTACGACGTCCAGGTCGCCATCGCCATCGATATCGCCCAATGCGATGCTTTTGACGGAAGTTCCTTTGGGGAATGAATCTGGAATGCTAGCGGCTGCCCATGTGCCGTCGCGTACATCGAATGGCCCACCGTTGGTAAATATCAGTACTTCGTTTGATCCGGAAGTACCGCAATCTGAGTTCCAAGCTGCGACGATATCCATATCGCCATCGTTATCCATATCACCTACAGCCATCTCGGTAAATCCGCCATCTTCTGGCAGCCCGGTCATTGCGAGTGTTCCTTGGAGGAAAGAGGTGCCGATCTGCACTTCGTCCCAAGCTAAAGCTTGGTTGGACTGCGTCGCGTCAGTAGGGCCGCGGTAAATGATGATCGATCCGCTCAGGCCGGTGCTAGCAATTTCAGCATCGAGACAACCCGGGCCAGAGAGCAGTGTTTCCTTCGCCATCACAGCGATGTCAGGTCGACCGTCCGCGTCAAAGTCCGCTACCGCTAATCCTGAAACCGCTGCGACAGGAACGCTGCCGGCCAGCGTGAGCGTTTCAAACGTGATCGAACCTGTCGCTGATCGACCTTGTAGATGAATTTGCACAGGCTGAGACTGATTCCACGCGGAGACTAAGTCCTGCAAGCCATCGCCATTGAGGTCTGCCCCCACGACAAACTGAGGCCCAGCAGAGTCTTCGCTTTTCGGGTCCACCTGGATAGCTTGGAAGAAGCTACGCGTACTTCCGCTGCCAAACGATGTAGAGCCGCTGCCCGAGAGGGAGCCGCTACCGCTTGTAAAATTGCCGCTACATCCGATGGAGTACACGCCCGCGCCTGCTAATGCGACCGACACTACGACAATGAGCCACCGTTGGTGATTTTTCAAATTCATGGATACATTCCTTAGACATAGAGCGGCGCGTCCTGGCGCACCTGTATTACTTTGCTAGGGTTATCGGCAGATTAGGGGACTAGGCTTGCGGTAGTCCTGACGACCATTTGCCGAACGCCGTCCGATAAAGGCCATAGTAGGACTATTAACAGCAATTTTGAGTCTGGGAAGAATGAGCGTGTTATGGAATGTCTATGGTGAGGATGGTGATATCATCGCTCTGTTCAGCGGAACCCACGTACTGGGAAACTGCTTTACGCAACACTTTGATGATCTCCGAGGGCTGCTGATTCAGGCCGTTGGCCAAAGCGCTGATCATGCGGTCGTGGCCAAAAGTCTGAGTTTGCTCGTCCATGGCTTCAACAACGCCGTCTGAATAGAGTAGCAGCTTGACCGGGTTGGCTCCGATCTCAAAAGTTGTGGGTGGGAACGTCGTGTCCTCAACTACGCCAAGCGGAAAACACGGTTCCATAGGAAGCTCAGCCGGGGGCTTATCAGCGTCTTGCATGATGATAGGGCCGAAGTGACCCGCCGAGGCGCAGG
>JAJDDW010000006.1 GCA_029260115.1 Phycisphaerae bacterium
CATCGGGGCTGATTATAGAGGTAGTTTCTTTGAGGAAAAGTCTTATCAATCCGGGCGAGAAGCCTTGTTTGTAATGCATCCACCGATGGTAAGGCTCGTGCTGGGCGAGGTCTGCGGTGACCAAGGTCGCCAAGTGGGGCATGGCTGTAAGGCGGTCATACCACCGCCGTTCGATCGCTTCGCGCATACACGTTGGCTCGCTGGCTGATTCGTATAATGCAGCTTTGTCTCCTCGTCGTCCCATGCGGGTTATCATAGCTGCTGATAGGCTCGCGACTAGTGCGGGTGAGTTTGCTGCGAGGTGGTTGTTTTTGGATTGATCTTGCCGTAAGACTCAGGTCATGCCTCAGGCCCCAATATCGCAGGACATCTTCGTATTGCCGCAGCCGCGACGTGTTACGCGTCAGCCTGGCGCATGTTTTGTCTCGTCGCAGTCGCCGGTGAACATCAAGGTTGACGACGGACGTGTGGTGAGGCATGTCGCTACGTGGCTATCCCAATTGTCGAAAAATGGTCCATCGACGAAAAGTGGCGAGGTAAGTTTTGTTGTCGGTATCAATGCTGCATTGGCTGAGCAGGCGTATAAGCTGACAATTTCAGATGGCGGCGTGTGGCTTGAGGGTGGCGCAGCTGTTGGATGTTATTACGGGTTACAAACGCTTAAGCAACTGTGTGTGTCTTCCGGAGGCATGTTGCCCTGCTGTGAGATTGAGGATGAGCCGGACTTTGTAACGCGGGGCGTATTGCATGATGTAACGCGCGGGAAAGTTCCGAAGCTTGCTACGCTAAAACATCTAGTCGATCGCTTATCGCTGCTAAAAATCAACCAGCTTCAATTATATATTGAGCATGCCTTCGCGTTTTCTTTTGACCCGGAAATCTGCGCCGAGCAGGATGGACTAACCCCGGATGATACTCGTGCGCTGGATCAATATTGCCGTGAGCGATTCATCGACCTCGTACCAGCCGTGGCTAATCTTGGGCACATGGGTCGCATACTCTCGCAGCCGCGGTATCGAAATTTGGCTGAAATCCAGGCGGATTCCGATTGGTTCGACATGGCTTGGCCTCAGCGGGCGAGAGGGTTGACACTCAACGTGCGCAACTCCGAGTCGTGTGCATTAGTCAATAATGTTTGGACAGACATTCTCGCGGCATTTTCTAGTCCAGTCGTCAACATTTGTGGAGATGAACCGTGGGACTTAGGGCGAGGGCGAGAACCATTGACTGACGAAGCCCGCATGGACCTTTATATTCGACATGTATCCGGCGTGGCTAAGTTTTGTGAAAAAAAGGGGCGGCGTGTGCAGCTGTGGAGCGATGTGCTACGTAATTATCCATCATCCTGCAGTAAATTGCCCAATGACGTAGCCATCCTTCATTGGGGCTATGACGATGTGGCGGATTATGAGGCTACGGCTTGTTTTGTGGATCACGGGTATCAGACGATCGTTTGTCCAGGTACGTCTGGGTGGAAACGTATTGTGAACGCGATGAATTTAGCCGAGCGAAACATTAAAACGTTTGCGCGGATAGGAAAGCAAGGTGGCGCTCAGGGCCTTATAACCACCGATTGGGGCGATCATGGCCATTTTAATTTACTGGCTTGTTCGTGGCATGGGATAACGTTGGGGGCGTCTCTGGCGTGGCATGCCGATCATGTCACTGGCGCGGACTTTGATGCGATTTTCTCACATGCTAGTACGGATGAGAGTGGACGAGAGTTTGTAGCTGCGTTGCGACGAGCTACTGAAATAGCAACGTCATGCGAAACGTGGCGACTACTATGGCAATCGACGAATACGCTAACTGAGCAGGTTTTATTGCCTACTGAAAAGGCATTAGAAGTTTGTATAGAAGCTTCAGCGCTTGCGGTAATGCTGGGGAACAAATTGCCGCCTATGATGCACTTAGACCGTGATGACCTTCGTGATCTAGATGTAGCTTGTCGAGTGAACAAATTGGCTGCGCGGCGTTTGCTGTGGGAGGCTAGACGTCGATCTGGTTTAACCAAACCTGACATAAGCGAACGACAAGCTTGGGCCGATGCGTTGATGTCATGTTGGCCGGACTACGAAGTTTGTTGGCGCGGGCGAAATAAAGAAACGGGATTGGCTGATATTCACGCGGCTATCACGCGCGTAGCGAACGAAGTGCGAGAATCCTAATGGTTAATGATACGAGGATACTATAACTGTGGGTGCTGCGGATGTCATAGTATTGGTCGTATATTTTGTTGGCGTTGCTTTCACTGGTTTTTGGGTGGGAAGGGGAGAACGGACTACACACGATTTTTTTCTCGGTGGGCGTCAGCAACATTGGCTCATCGTAGGTCTGTCTATCGTTGCGACGGAAGTTAGCGCACTGACATTTTTGATCGTCCCCGGCCGATCTTTTCACGAAAATTGCTGGTATTTGCAGCTTTACGCGGGCGCGTTCGTGGGGCGGATGCTCATTGTATATATCTTATTGCCGGCGTTTTATGGCTCTAATGTGACAACCGTTTATGAATACCTCGGCATTCGTTTCGGCCCGGCTACTCGGATGACGGCTTCGTTTATGTTTTTTGCTTCTCGGCTCGTGGGAAGCGGCATCAGGCTTCTCGCGGCGTCGATGGCGCTGGCTATGATTTTCGATTGGTCCTTGGTGTGGGTAGTGCTGGGAGTGACAGGGCTTGTCACTGCGTACTCGGCCTTTGGTGGCATCAAATCGATCATATGGACAGATGCCCTGCAAGCGATGGTATTTTTGGCTGGGGCATTGGCTACCGTTATTTATTTGTTCGTATCCATACCTGGCACTTACGCTGACAATGTAGACCAAGCTATTGATTTTGGGCGATTACGTGTGATGCATTGGGGGACGGATTTCAATAACGATCGATTATTTTGGGTATTAGCTATTCACGCCATCGTGCAGAATATGGCCGCCTTGGGTACAGACCAGGATTTGACGCAGCGCATGCTCACCTGCCCCGATTTGAAGCGAGGGCAGCGGTCGCTGATATTTAATGCGTTTGTTGGCTTTCCGGTTGTATGTCTATTCTTGCTGATCGGGGCTTTGTTATATGTTTATGCCGAGGGAACTGCGTCCGTGTTATTGCAGCAGCCCGCCGATGAAGTATTCGCTTATTTTATAGGGCATATTATAGGCGCGGGGTCCGGTTTGAAGGGATTGCTTATTGCGGGGGTCGTCGCGGCGGCTATGTCGAGCTTGGATTCTGCACTAGGTTCCTTATCGTCCACTGCCGTGACGGACTACTACCGCCTGTATTTTAAGAAAAACGCCACGGCTGACCACTATCTTCGGGCTGCTAGATGGTTTTCAGTTGGCTTTGGCATGCTTCTTGCTGCCATTGCGATGGCATTCGCAGGGGCTGAGGATTTGTTGACGGAGGCTTTCGGCTGGGTAAGTCTGATGTTTGGTGGGATGTTGGGCGTATTTTTGCTCGGTACGTTGACGAAATCGCGTGGCGGCGACCTGTTGAATTGCCTAGCGATGGTAACATCAATTATTGGATTAGCATTGTTGAAATATATTCAGGATAGAAGTGGCGTTATATACATCGCCTGGCCTTGGTGGGTGGTGATGGGCTGCGTGTGGACGCTAGGCATTGGGGCCTGTACGAGATCGGGCCGAACCAATCCTGAGCGAGAAACAAAACTGTCGACTTAGGATTAGGGAACTTTCATCGCGTCCCAAAGCGACCGCTCTGCTTTAGTGAATTTTTCAGAAGCCGCGATAAGTGCATCATTGATTTTCTGCAGGTTCGGATCATCTTTAGCAATTGTCCCGTCGTAAGCTTTTAGCAGTGATTGCAGCCGAGAAGTTGCGTCATCAAGCCCGGCGGCTGCGTCGGCGAATTCACGTGCGGTATTGAAAATGTGCAACTCTCGCTTTTCTGCGTCTGAAGGTTTGAACAACACTTTCCAAGGATGTGTTTTGATGTCTTTGACGCCTTGTTTGAGATGCGCACTAGCCTGGACGGCGTTTTCTACAATCTCGCCAATGCGATCTTTGTTGAGTACGACCACGTCCTTGGCTTCTTTTGACAAAGTTTTCACTTCTGTCATTGATTCATTAAGTTTAGCAAAGGCCTCTTTTATGGTGGTGAGTAGACTTTGATCCGATTTTGATTTTATCTCGAGTTCCGCAGCGAGTACGGTTGCGATGTCTTTATCAAAAATAGCCATGGCACTCTCCATAGAGAGTACGGATTGCTTGATAGGCTGACGGTTTTCCTTCACCACGGCAGAAACATCGCTCAAACCAGTATTTAATTTGTCGAGTGATGCGTGGATTTTTTGTAGGATGCGTCCGTCTACTTTCTGAGATAACTCTGTCGAGAGTGACCGTGTCATGTCGTTAAGGTCGTCAAGTGATGTGTGAATTTTAGCGACCAAAGATTCTTTGTCTTTAACATTTAGCTGTTTTTTCAGGCTACCAAGCAATGCCCCTGGCAAGTTTGGATTAAATTCGCGAGCGATCATGTCGAGCGCAGCGTCGAAGCCACGGACATCGGCGTAGATTGGCTGGTCTTGAGATTGGGCGGTCGCGTTGCTACCGCGCTTGAGAATAGCCAGCGTACCTTTGCCGCCGAGGGGAGGGCCTGATGCCGTGATGCGGCAGTCTTTGCGCAGTCCCAAGTCAGCCCGTACTTGTGCATTGACTTCCAAAAAAGATCGGTCTGTGATGCTTGGGTCAATAGGGTCCACGTCTTCGACAAAGTCGATGGCTGTCACATGCCCGACATTTTGGCCTAGATACATAACGAACGAACCTACGCTTAGCTGGGGAATCGTTCCGCCGGACGCGATGCGTACCCGCAAGGGCGTAGTGCTCGGCGCGTTAAGTTGGCCACTGCTAATGAACATGATCAACGCAAATAATAGCGAGAACATGAAAATTACAGCTACGCCAAGTCGAAAAGTGTCGTGTTTTTTCGCCATCTGTATTGGTCCGATCCTATCCGGTAATAAGCTTTTCAAATTCACTAAGACCGTCAGCGTTGGTCAGCGGTCCAATGTTATAGCCATTGAGAAATTGATTCATCAGTTGATCTTCGTAGGTCGTCAGCGTCGCAGGGGCCGCATCTCGGAGCACTTCGTATTCTTGGCGCGTGCCAATTTTTAGCACCCGCCCTTTTTCAAGCATGACTATGCGATCGGCGATGCGAAAAGCTGAGTCCATCTCATGGGTAACGACGATGCTGGTGACGGCTAATTTTTTTGATAAGTCCATCATCAGTTCGTCGATCGCCGTGGAGGTAACCGGATCAAGCCCGGCAGACGGCTCGTCGTAAAAAAGAATTTCCGGGTCCATCGCCGTAGCGCGGGCTAGTCCTGCTCGCTTTTTTTGGCCACCAGAAAGTTGGGAAGGCATTTTATCGCGGTGGGGCAGCATATGCACAAGCTGCAGCTTCAAGGCCACGATCATATCGATGACTTCAGGCTTAACGCTAGAATGCTCTGACAACGGAAGCGCCACATTTTCACCGACGGTTAACGAATTAAACAGCGCGCCGCTTTGAAATAAAATGCCGAATCGCTTTCGTAGCGTATTTTTTTCGTCTGCAGACATGGTGGTGAGGTTTTTCGGGGCGATTAGGTCTTTAGTTTGGAAATGTATTTCCCCCAGGTCCAATTCGTATTCGCCTATCAGACAGTTCAGCAAGGTGCTTTTGCCGCAGCCACTACCACCCATGATTACCAGCGTCTCACCGCGAGCTACGTCGAAAGATACAGAATCCAAGACCGTGACATCGATCCCGGCTGAGTTTGTAAACGTCTTTCGCAAATGGCGTACGCTAATGATCGTGTTTCGATCGTGCGTGGCATCGGATGGTGAAGAAGTCTTAGTCATACGAGTAAACGTTTTTTTACCAACCCAATGTGAAGAAAATTGCGGTAAACACTGCGTCCGTACCGATGATCGCGACGATAGATTTGACGACCGTAACCGTCGTCGCCCGGCCAACGCCCGCTGCCCCGCCTCGCACGTTTAATCCTTCGTAGCAGGCAATCATAGCGACCAATCCGCCGAAAACGGCTGCCTTGAATAATCCGGTGATGAGGTCTGGCAAGACCAACGCTTGCTGGGTGGCGTCTAGGTAAGCGCTCGGTGCGATGTCGAGCACGCCCCATGCCGTGAGAAGCCCGCCGCACATGCCCACGACATTGGCTATTACAGCTAGGCCCACGATCATAAAAACCGACGCCCAAAAGCGCGGCACAATCAAAAAATGAATCGGGTCTAGCGCGTGAGCGCGCAAGGCTTTGACTTCTTCGGATTCTACCATCGCAGCAATCTCAGCCGCAATTGACGCACCGGCAAATCCGCTCAACACGATTGCGGTGAGCATGGGGCCGAGTTCTCGCACAATGGCTATGGCAACGATGTCAGCTACTTTACCAATCTGACCATATTTCTCTAAGGTCGGCGCAATTTGCAGCGCGAGGATGCATCCAATAAATACTTGGACGATCATGACGATGGCTATGCTTTCCACACCGATGCGCACCATCTGCTCGATAATAGCCTTTTTTCGCAGTCGAACGCCGGACTCAAAGACGCTGCGCCAACTCCAGCTAAGCGTTTGAGCGAGTAGGAGAATGATCCCCCCGACACTGCTGACGCTATCATGCGCTTTGTTGATCCGATGTTCCGCCAGTTCGCCAATCGAAGAAACAGTGCGCACCGCCAGCGATGGCGGTCGATTTGAATTAGCCGAGGGAGTTTCGCTCACGCAGCCAAGGCCTCCTCTTCAGTGGCGTAGATAGAAAACACCTGATTCATTTTGGTGACATCGAACACATTTGAGATAAAGTCAGTGAGCCTCACCAGCGATAACTTCCCACCCGCCCGCGTTAGGCGGCGCATGATTTCTAGCAGCGTGCCGATTCCCGTAGAATCCATAAACGTAAGACCGCCTAAATCGATCACCACATGTTGCGGAGCGCTTGCAAATTCTTCAAGTACCCGCGTATGAAAATTAGGTGCTGAATTAATATTCATCTCACCGACAACGCGTACAATGATTACTTCGCCCTTACGAACGACGGCTTCGACTAGATCATCCATTTTCTTTCTTATCCTCTTCTTGCAAATGCGTCACAGTGCGATTCTGAGTCGCGGTATCGTTGTGCGCAGATGTTTCACTGTTTGTTGATATAGGCGTAGCCCCAATTTCGATTAAGTATTGCTGCCAACTGAGAACAGCCGCAGCCCGGTCATGACGTGTGCCATAATAGGTGTACCCGCGTCGTTTTCCAGTGAGTCGTTCCAATCCCATAATGGCGTAAAAGCGAACGGCGCTATCCTCATCTTCGAGGCGAGCCACCAGTTGCGGCGCCTGTTTCGTATCTCCCGCATTAGCTATCTCGCGAACCGCGCGAATGCGCTCAGCCGGATCGTCAGCGGTCAACCTCGTTTGCCAAGACTGTTGCGACGCGCACGACGTCAGCAATGCCAGCATACAAGAGGCCAATATCCATACCTGTGGTTTATTCATTTGCTCGACCACGTATAGCCTTACTCCATCAATTCACGATTGTGTTGTCCGACTTCGGCTGAGATTGTAGCCCTCCAAGGGCGTGGGGCCAAGTCGTAAGTTTTCGTCACGAATTATCAGCTCGAAAAGAAAGCGGAGGCGGAGAATCACGCGAACATAACAGCAATTACTCGTGATTCTTAGCAGCGAGGATGTCTTCATAAAGCTGGCGCGCACCAGAATCGTCCGGGCTAAGCGCTAGAACCTGCTCAATTTGTTCCAAAGCTAGGCCCATCTTACCCTGTCGATAATACAGTATGCCCAGATTAAACCTCGCACGCACATCGTCCGGCTGAAGGTCCACCGCTTGCCGAAGATGCTCGATGGCATCTTCTGTCTGGTCGAAATGGAGCAACACCGTCGCCAAATTGTTTTGCGCGTTCGCATGATCCGGCTTCAAACGGACCGCTGCTTGGTATTCTTCAAGAGCCAGCGTCATATCGCCCGTTTTCACAGAAGCAAGCCCCAGTAGATAATGTGCATCGACATGACCTGGATTTGATCTCACCACGTTTTTGAGAATTTCCGCCGCCACCGCGTATTGCCCACGTTGCCCTTCAATGACAGCCATGCCAAAATTCGCCTGCGTAAGATTCGGCGACAACGCCAAAGCTTTTTGATGATAGACCAACGCCTCATCCAAACGACCCGCTTTCGTCAGCGTTTCACCTACGTTCGCGAAAGTATAAGCTGCCGGTACATAGCTTTCGGGAACCACACCGATGCGAGCGACAAAAAATGTACCCAGGCCAATCGATATCGCGATGAGGAAACTAACAAATTTTCGCGATACGGCGCAATCTACCAAGTTTGCGATGCCAACTGCAGAAAAGATGGCTACAATCGGTAAACTTGGATGGCGGAAACGTGAGAACACAAAAAATAGTGTGATACTCACAGCTATCGCGAGCACGTTGCCATAAAGCAATGCATGCCGTCGCCAATCTCGTCGAGAAGCCCACACGCCCGCCGCCGCGAAAAATAAGAGTACATCGAAGCGAAACGCAGTGTGGAGCGCATGGAGTAACCCGGACGCATCGGCATAAGCCTCCAGACTTTCCGTATCTGCTATTTCCGTCGGGCTCCAAAACATCCGCCATTTGCGAACCAATAGTCCGGCCCAACGACTCGGCGATGACGCAATATCCTGCCACGTGCGACTCAGCCAATAACGATTCACTTCCGTATCTGTCAGCGATTTCCCGGTTTGGTCCTCGGCAATCTCGCGCGCGTCCAGCCGTTCATACTCCGCGTCACCACGATATGGACGCAGCGCTCGATACATGCCCGTCGCACCATCGCCATTACCAATATAAAAATTAGGACCAACGTTCGAAGTCGTTAACAGTATCGAACTCCCCACATACCAGTTGCGCACGCCTACCGGCGCGAGCACGATGACCATACCGAGCACAAAACTAAGGCTAGCCAGCATCCGTCGACGCCATGCCTGAGGTCTAAAATAAATGCATAGCCAGACTATGGTAATAACCAGTACGACTAGCAGATTCTCGCGCGTCAAACAAGCCAGGCCCAGTGCACCACCAGCCAAGATGAGTATGCGCGGTCGTAGTCGATGTAAGTTGTATCCCATACAAGCTAGATATACGCACATGAGGAACATGCTCAGCACAGACTTTTGCACTAATGCGTCGAAAAAGATAGCCGTGGGATACAAGGCCAGGATCATGCCTGCGATAACGCCCACGCGAAGCGAAGCGAATTGCCGTCCAATCATGACGAGTAGCGCGCATGAAAGCGACCCGATAATGATTTGAACGATGCGTACCATGTCGTAGTCATAGCCAAACACAGTGAAGCACGTCGCTAGGAAGTAGGGGTACAACGGCGCTTGATAAAACGTTTCGCTACCTAACCAATCTCCGCCAGCGATTTCCTGTGCCCATTCGTCAAAGACTTTGGCATCGCCCATGTGAACAATTAACAGGGGAGAGTCGGTCAGTTGATGTACATAAATAGTACGCGAAGCCAGCGCAAGCCCGAAGACAAGTAGCATAGCCATGATGAAGGGCTTATTGGTTTGTAGCGTTTGCTTCATGGATAGCTTCGGTACGAATAGGCGGTTCCTCTTAGGCATTAGCCATGTAAAATGTAAGCGAAGCCGTCATCGTTGCAAACGAAGGGCGTGTGGGTACCCCATTCTTCGGGTATGCCCGAAGGGTGGGGGAAGGGCGCATCGTTAACGCCGTCGGACTAACGTTGCACCCTGGTCAGCTAAAATTGATCTAGAATGTAAGGCTAAACCGTTTTAATCAATTGCAGGTGATGGTCATATCTCCGGATCCAAACGCACCACCCCATCCGCCAATCCGAATTAGATAATGCGTGCCATCGATTGCGCTAGTAGTAGCTGTACTGGGTACGCCAACGGTTGTACAAGTGCCTTGCCCAGATCCACAAGTGCTTGGTATACCAACAGTGCAATCCGTAAAGCTGATGTCACACTTGGCGCAATTAGTATCATCATCCGCACATACTCTTTGTATAGTTGGCGGGCAGGTTGTGCCCTGATAAATTTGTACCGTCGTGTCAAAATTACTATTGCAGGTACTGACGGTGATAAAGCCGGTACATGTAGATTGATAGTCAAACCATACATCGTTCGTACCGACAAAGCAGTCGCCGCTTAAGCAATCAGGCTCACCATCTGTTGTAGCGAACGAAGTGCTGTAGGGAGTGATACCGTCAATCGCAATGGCTGCATTTTCGCAATCGTCATTGAGAGAGCATTGGTTGTTAGCCCTCAATACACAGTCGCCATCCCAAGCATTGGTGCAACAGAAAGAATCGAATGCGCACACGCTTTGAGCGCAGTCCATATTATTGCAGCCACCGGAAGTGCTAGCCACATCGCATGAATTAGTTGCAGTGATACCTGCGCAGAAACCACTACTACACGCCGAGCCTTGCAAGAAGCTGCCAGTGAACCCACCTGTTACGCCGAGTTCGTTTTGAACGATACTAATGTCTGCTAAGTCGACATCGCCATCATCATCAAGGTCCGCCTGTGCAAAGTCGAAAAAGGAACATGAAGCTGGTGGTGTGGTGTTGTTTGGACCACCGAAGCATGTAACAAAGAGAGATATATTATCCTCGCAAGCGCGTTCTGATGAGCCATCCACACACCCGCTTCCCGTACAGCACGCACCGACCGGCAACCCGCTTGGTGTCCTGACAATCGGATAATCCCAGCCCATGGCGTCAAGCACAGCTAAGTCTGGTACTTGATAAAAGTTCGGAAAAAAAGTTTGTTGAGTCGCAAACGTGGGGTCCATAATCCCGATGCCTAAGTTGTCTCGGAAATGGCTGGCTTGTTGAGGACTGGCATCTTCCATCTGATATTCGCCATTAAATATCCCAGGAGCAAACACATCTGATATGGCTGGAATACCAACGTCCACGTTTCTTGGCGTTGTCGAAAATTCAGCAAGAGTGTCTGGATTATAGTTGCTCGGACCATCGTTCAGCTCAAACCGAAACAGGTCCATGGTGTCCACCGGATCAACTACGCCGGGTATATCGACGATATCAACTGCAGAGGTGAAGCCTAGCGCATGACCAACTTCGTGTACGACCACAGATTGAAAATCTATTTGTCCAGGGTCGATTCCATCGGAAGGATCATAATCAAAGGGGAATGTCGAACTGAATTGCATAAGTGCAGCCCGGCCATCTAGGCGACCAATGCCCGCGCTTATGTTCGCCCGGGTCATGAGTATGTTGGATACATTCGTTATTGTGGCAGCAGTAGAATACCGAACCGGTATCGTAAGGCCACCTGGCAAAAAATCCTGAATGAAGTCGTCTGCATCTTTGGATGCGATCAAGCCGTCGTGTACGAATGGGTAGCTAACATTAAAAAACACACTGCCCGTGCTACCGATAACTCCAGGACTCAGTGTTACAAAGGCAACTAGAATTCGTACCTCAATAGGATTACCAAATTGTGATTCAATATAAGTAGCCGCAGACTCCAACGCCGCCGCCGCTTCTGGTGGTAGGGGGCATGGCGACTCGAAGATAATATTTAGTCCTCCTTGAGGGCTGGGATTCCCCGCTGTGCTTATCACAGTAGCGGGTTTGAAGGCTAGTCCTGCGATTTCACCGCGGGCGATTTCGGCCATCTTTTGAAGTTCGCCGATTGTGGCATGAGTCGTATCGCTACCACACATATACGACCAGCGCGTATGCGAAGGCATCGTGACCTTTGATCGGTCAGTATATAGCGTAATCGTTTCAGCCGGTCGCTCTTCGATGAGCGTGAGCGAGTTACCAGCCTGACGGAATGCGCCTACTTTACTATCGCTTTCCAAGTCTTGAGCCAAGGCCAATGGCGCGCCCACGGCGGCGATAGCGGTAAGTGCGGATACACATGCCATGTTCATCAATTTACGATGTTTCATATTCTTACCCCCCAAAGGCTGGTTGATATACCTCGACCTGTGGTTCCCCAAAAATCGAAGTGCCCCTCATAGTTATCTTTCCCGCGCCTGCCCCAAAGGTCTAGGGCGAATAATACAAAGCCCGATTATTGCCGCCGCAAGCGTATAGGACGCGACATTATGCCCCAAATCAGCCCAATCCACCACTCATGGTTAGATGAAAGTGCCCGATAAATAGTTCTTTCCGCCTTCGAACGTACCCATATCACCCAACCATCAAGGCGCGATTACTCCTTCGATGGATTCAATCGGCGCCAAGGCGGAAAATTCAGCCGCTAGCAATATGCCGCCGAGAATGGTTAATACAATAATCAATATCATGACCCCATATAACGTTTTGATACTACTAGCCATGGAGGCCTGCGTGTTGAAGCGGCGGGCTATTCTGGTGGCGACGAAGCCGTAAATCCACGTCCAGTGCAGGATGAGATGGACGATCACGCAAATGGCAAATAGTGCGAGCGCCACAAGCTCGGCTTTGGACCATGTGTCGTAGGACCAGCCCCAAACTGTCCATCCGCTAGCCAG
>JAJDDW010000051.1 GCA_029260115.1 Phycisphaerae bacterium
GAAAATGTGTTGGTGCTGGCTCGTCCGTTCGCAGTCGATCAGGCTGCTTCGATTACCCCCGGAGCCGTTCACCATACGATTGATCTGTTGTCTTCCATCTACGAAAACGTGGTCGTTGACCTACCGCGAAAGCTAAGTGACCACGAATATGCGGCCTTGGAGCAGGCGGATTGCGTGCTAGTCGTTTGTCAGTTGCTGGTTCCCAGTATTCGAAACGCTCGACGATATATGGATGCGATCGTAAGTCACGGTATTCCGGAAGATCGAATTCATATCGTACTCAACCGTGGAGATACAAACACCGGTCGGGTTAGCAAAGAAGACCTGGTGGATACAATCAAGCGTCCAGTTGTGGCTATCATCCCCAACGATTTTCAGTTCATGGCCCGGGCACTCGATTTCGGTCAGCCCGGCGGCACGACAGATCGCAACAATCCCGTCGGATTAGCCATTGCAAAGCTAACGAGATTCGTTTTGAGCGGCGGACAGGACGTCGGTTCTGAAGATGCGGCAAAGAAGGGATTTCTCGGTAGGTTGCTTTCTCGCTAATTCCTTTACATTGCAGAATGTTCATGCGAGTACTTCTACTTCTGCGGTGCTTCGATGTACCGCGTAGGGTATTCAAAATAACCAGCAGATTTTACTCGACGCAATTATTCAATTAGCGATCTCAAAAAATTCGCAGCATCTGTGATACCAGAAGGGTTACTATGTGAGCCGCTACACTCGATGAGTAGTGGCAGGGCAGGATTCATCAATCTAAGCTTGTTCACAATACGCGCGATACTCGCATCACCCATTCCCAAGCTAGCCGGTTTACCAAATGTTTGTCCTGGCTTATCCGCAGCGAATCCGTCTTTGATATGTACACCTTTAACCCTGCCGCGAAGTGAGGCTAATGCGCGTACGGGGTCATCCGAACCGTAAACTACGAAGTTTCCAGGGTCGAAGTTGATCGCCATGTTGTCTCGTCCAACGATATCAAGAAATTCGCAAAGCGCTTGAGCTGATTCGCGGCCCGTTTCTACAAGTAGCGTCTGCCCTCGTCGGAGTAGCTCGTCTGCGATTTGTCCGGTGCGCTCAACGAGTTTATTGTAATCGGTGGATTGTGCGTCGCTGGGAACCGTGCCGATATGGGTAGCGACAAAACTGCAGCCTAGTGAGGCTGATAGGTCTGCGACACGGCAGGTGGCATCTTTTCTCTGACCAAACTCGGCGTCGAGCATGTACCCGCCCGTTTGTGCGATCGTCTTGATGGAGGTGTAGTCTTCACGTTCAAAAGCTGCGAAGGTTGATACAATCGTTACTTGATGTTCATTTGCCGCTGCCACTAGGGTGCTGCCATTCGCTTCGTTAATCGTTTCTTGAGAAAAAAATCCTAATTGGATGTGAGAAAATCCATACTGATCACTGGCTAATTTGATCGCGCTTAGGGGGTCATGACGGTCGATGCTCCAGCTACAAATGCCTAAGTCCAATAGTGTCATAACTCAGGCACTTCCTTGCGCCGTCGGAGTTGCCCGCACGCCGCGTCGATGTCACGGCCTCGACTCCGGCGCAAGTGTGCGTTGGTGCCCAATTCTCGTAACCGCAAAAGAAATCTTTCACTGTCATCGTCACTAGGACGAAGGTAAGGAAGATCGGGCACGGGGTTGTATTGAAGTAAGTTAATATGCACGCGCATTTTTCTTGCATGTCTCGCTAATGATTCCGCGTGATTCTTCTGATCGTTTAATCCGCCCAGCAGAATGTATTCCAGCGTGATTTCTCTACCAGTGATCTCGAAGTAGTAGTTGCAAGCCTCGACAAGGGAGGCAATATCAACGCGGTCTGCCCAGGGGATAATCTCTTGTCTAAGTTCGTCGGTGGGGGCGTGTAACGATAAGGCTAGCGTGATTTGCATTTTTTCGTCAGCTAGTTTTTTTATTTGGGTTGGCAGCCCAACGGTGCTTACGGTTATTTTTCTAGCACCAATGTTAAGCCCCCAATCAGCATTGATCGTGCGCAGGGCATGAACGGTGGCGTCGTAATTGGCGAGCGGCTCTCCCAGGCCCATGAAGACGACGTTGGACAGTCTGGTATCGCTATCACAATGTTGTCGGATGCGCATGGCTTGTTCAACGATTTCTCCAGCGCTTAATTGTCTTTGCAATCCTTGCAGGCCGCTGGCACAGAAAACGCACCCTACGGGACATCCCACCTGCGAAGAAATGCAAGCCGTCCGCCGATCCCCGTCAGGTATGAGCACACATTCGCTCGTCGCGCCGTCAGGCCAGCGCAGTAAAAGCTTGATCGTGCCGTCTTGAGACTCTTGTTCCGCTACAATCTCTGAGCAGAAGATGGGCAGCTCTTGGCTAAGAACCATGCGCAAGGGTTTGGAGAGGTTGGTCATATCGTCGTAACAATCGACGCCGTGAACATATAGCCATTCGAGTATTTGTTTCGAGCGATAAGATGGCTGCCCAAGCGCTGTTAATCGCTGGGCCAAGGTTTCGCTTGTAAGATCAAAAATGCTTGATCTAGCGGCGGGCACGGGTTGTTGAAGCGGGAGCTTAGTCATCGGGGCGCAATCCTAGGGCATTTGATGATTTTGTGTAGTCTATAGCCGTAATATTTATCTACCATCAGGCGGGCAAGCTTCGGTTGTATCATGGAATGGCGGCAGGCTGACAGTCACAAGCAAGCAGGGCCGTGGCGTTGCGGTTGAGCAAGTCTTTGCCACAGGTTAGGCATATCCACTGTAGCCCGCATTCCGGGCATCGGCCTGTCGTATCGCCTTCGCGACTGTACCCGCAGCGCACACATTCGTTACGTTTTCTTCTGTTTCTGCGTCGAATTGGTCCAAAGAAAAAGGCCAGCGTGGGATGGGTGAGTAGGACAACGACGACTAACCAAATGGGAAGTGTCAATCCGATGTAATGCCAGCCTTCGCGACTGTTTCCGATGCCGAAGCTAAGTTGGCCGATAGGGGGGATGCGCCTATCAAAGCTAAAGTTCTGGTATGGCCTACCATCCCTCCTAGCATGCAGCACGCGGAGGTTGCCTTCGACCATTTCCAACACGCCATAATGGTCCGTCTCGCCGATTAGGCCGCGCCAGCCGACATCGCGCCATATGCCACAGATGCCAAAACTACAAATAACCAATGCGAGCGAAAACGACGTAATGAGAAAACCTTGGCGTAACATAGCTGACTGACTTATCCATTCAAACGACTGAGGCGGTTACCGGACGTTACAACATTGTTTGCTATATATGCCACAGAAAAAAGTATCCCGAATATTCCCTGATTGTGTCAAAAAAAAGCGCGGTACGTCTATTAGAAGTCGTACCGGGAAACAATGCTGGTTGGGGAACCGCATGGGGGCAGAGATGCCCCCACCCCCGGTGCATTTTTTAGCAATTATCATCTCCTATTGCTTTATGCCAAGCGTGTCGAGCATGAAAGCATAATCGAAAGCGACGGTATGCAATTTCTCGTACCGCCCGGATTTCCCGCTATGCCCTGCGCCCATATTGGTCTTCAGTAGTAGTCGATTGTCGTTGGTTTTCAAGGTTCGCAGCTTAGCAGTCCACTTCGCTGGCTCCCAATATTGTACCCTCGGGTCGTTCAATCCTGCCGTGATGAGTATATTCGGATATGCCTTTGCAGTTACGTTATCATATGGGGAATAGCTCAGCATGTAGTCAAAGAATTCTTTCTTATTGGGATTGCCCCATTCCTCGTATTCAATAACGGTGAGGGGAATCGATGCATCGAGCATGGTGTTTACGACGTCAACAAACGGTACATTTGCAATAACAACTTTGAATAAGTCTGGCCGCATGTTTGTCACCGCACCCATAAGTAGGCCGCCGGCGCTACCACCCAAGATAGCTAAGTGATCGGGTGAAGTGAATTGCTCGTGGATAAGATGTTCCGCCGCAGCGATGAAATCAGTGAAAGTATTTTTCTTCTTAAGAAACTTTCCGTCTTGATACCAAGGCCTACCCAGGTCACCGCCGCCGCGAATATGGGCGATGGCGTACACGAAGCCACGATCGAGCAAACTAATGCGGTTTGAATTGAAACCTGGGTCTATGCTAATGCCGTAAGAACCATAGCCGTATAGCAGCGTGGGATTGGTGCCATTTTTTTTCAGCCCCTTCTTATACACTAACGAGACTGGAACGCGCGTCCCGTCTTTGGCGTATGCGAAAATACGTTTCGATTCATATTGCATATGGTCATAACCACCAAGAACTTCGTCGCGTTTGCGTAACGTCGAGGTCTGAGTGTTAAAATCATAATCGAAAATTGAACGTGGCGTGACGAGTGAGGTATATTCGTATCGATACGATGCCGCCTCAAATTCCGGGTTGTCTCCCTCGTGGACGGTATACACCGGCTCGGGGAACGACACTTCGTGCGCGCGATTACTCTTGAAATCGTACGTACGCAGCCCCCTTAATCCTCGGTGGCGTTCTTGAATTACCAGGTGGTCACGAAAGGCCGAGGCCCGCAGAATTCTCACCGCCGGGTCGTAGGGAATGACATCGTCCCAGTTTTCTACTGAAGGGCGGTCGATAGGCGCGCGAACGATCTTGAAGTTTATGGCCTTGTCGTTGGTTACGATGTAAAAATGTTCGCTATGATGCACCGCGGAATACTCTACCCCATCGCGCCTGGTCGTAATAATCTGCGGATTATCGTTTGGCCGATTGGCGTCTATGAAACTGACTTCGGAGGTGATTTGGCTATTCGCATCAATAAAAATGAATCGCTGGCTGCGTGATATACGGATGCTCGTATGAAACCGTTCGTCAGTCTCGTGATAGACTAATTGATCCGCCTCATGAGGCGTACCTAGTGTATGACGATAAACTTTGTCCGGTCGCTTAGCGTCATCCAAGGTGGTGTAGAAAATAGTTTCGTTATCATTTCCCCACGCCAAGCCATAATAGGTGTTAGGAATAGAGTCACTTAGCCAAGCGCCGGTCACAAGATTCTTGATGCGAAGTGTATAAGTTTCAGAACCATTCGTGTCTACGCCACAAGCGATGAGCTGGTGGTTGGGGCTAATAGATTGGGTTCCCAGTCGGAAGTACTGCGCATTCCCAGCCAGCTCATTTTCGTCAAGAATAATTTCTTCCGCCGCCTCCGGCGCAAGCCCCTTGCGTGCATGGATGCGATACTGCTTACCTTTTTCCGTTCGTGAATAATATTGATAAGGCCCGTATTTGACGGGTACCGAGAGGTCAGTTTCTTTTATGCGCGACTTCATTTCCTCAAATAATTTATCTTGTAGCGCTTGGGTCGGCTTCATCACGTTTTGCGTGTAAATATTTTCAGCTTTTAGGTAATCAAGAACGTCCTCTTGTTCGCGATTTCGTAGCCAATAGTAATTGTCGGTCATCGTTTGCCCGTGGTAGGTCTCTTGGTGGGATATCATCTTTGCACGCGGCGGAGTAGCCACTGCAGGGGTCATATCGTCAGCGCGTGTTGTCACAGTAATGCTCTCTCCTAGCATGGTTAGAATTAGGATGACCAAAGGCATTCGTATCATAGTCAATGCTCCCTGCGGTGTCTTAGTCCGATGCCAGTTTTACAAGCGACGATGTCAAGCAAATACTACAAGCGTTGTCTGATCGTCGAGATCATATTAGCAGAGGCGTGCAAGGAGATACAGGCCGATGAGTGTACAAAATGGTATGGTGGCCATGTACAGACGAAGGGATGTGGCGTGGGAGCATTTCCGCTTATGCAAGAGCAGCTACGGCTTCAATTGTTTTGGCAGCCATTTGTGTTCGTATCACATCAAATAGCTTCTCTCGATTGACAGGCTTGGTTAAGTATTCATCGCAGCCAGCTTTGGTGCATTTCACACGGTCTGTAGCCATCGCGTGAGCTGTCAATGCCACAATCGGCCAAACGTACTCTTTTGCTCGTAACAGTCGCGTCGCTTCGTATCCATCCATCACTGGCATTTGCATGTCCATGAGTATCACATCGAACGGACGGTTATCTGCCAAGGCGGTAAGGGCAATGTGCGCTCCTTGTTTACCGTCGTTGGCTACGGAAACATCAGCACCAGCTTTACGCAGGATAAACGAGATCAACCGCTGATTATCCATGCCGTCTTCGACGAGTAAGATGCGGGCTTGGTCAAGCGATTTTTCAATCAGAGTCACAAGAGCGACAGGTTGGACTACTCTCGCTGCTAAGGGATTATCCAACATCTGCAAGTCGCTGGCTCGTCCTACGGTAACGAGCGTACGGAATTGAGAGCCTATTCCTGGTTCCGAAAATGCGAGCGTCACGTCTCCGCCAAGGTGCTGGGCGAGCTTTCGGCTAATGCATAGCCCTAGGCCCGATCCACCGAATAGTCGCGTCGTCGAAGAGTCCGCCTGGACAAACTGATTGAAGATTTTTTTTGATTGATTTTTGTTCATGCCAATGCCCGTGTCCATCACATCAAGTTGAATGGTGGCATGTTGTTCTCGGCTAATAGGGTCAAGAACTGAATCACCGAGACGAACTACAATGCGCACGTCACCATGGCTAGTAAATTTGATAGCATTACTCGTGAGGTTTATTAGGATTTGTTTTAAACGAGTGGGGTCTGTGTTGATCAAATTGGGTATTGGATTGATGAACTCGACATGAAAGCCAATCTCTTTTTGTTTCGCCCGCACACTCATAAGGCCTTCGACGGTATTTACGATTTTCAGCAGCGAGCATGATTTGCAGTGAAGTGTCAATTTTCCTGCTTCGATTTTAGCGTGATCCAAAATGTCATTGATCAGTTCAAGAAGAAAATCACCATTCTTTTGTATCGTGTGTACCGCTATAATCATTTCAGATTCGGTCAAATCTTTGTCCAGCAGGGTATCGGCATAACCTAAGATCGCTGTCATGGGCGTGCGGATTTCATGGCTCATATTTGCTAAGAATTCGCTCTTGGCATTACAGGCGGATTCCGCTTCACGCATAGCTCGGTCAAGTTGCGCGTTGATGCCGTCGATCGTGTCGTATGCTTTTTTGATACGAACTGCTGAGCGAAGGCGGGCCGCGACGATGGGCCAATTATATGGCTTTGCGATGTAATCCTGTGCCCCCGCATCTAAACCATTGATGATCGCATCGTCGTCATCTCTTGCTGAGACCATGATGATGGGGATATCGCGTGTCGGCGGAAATCGTTTGAGTTCGCGGCACACTTCTATACCGTTCATGCCCGGTTTCTGGAAGTCCAGTAAAACGACATCTGGTAATTCGGTCTTCGCTACTTCTATCGCCTGTTGACCGCGGTAAGCAGTAACAACTTCATATCCCTCGTCTTCTAGATAAGAAGCGAGCATCTTGACATTATCAATGACGTCATCGACTACGAGGACTTTAGACACGATTCATTCTCCAGTGCATTAATCTTGAGTAGCCGCGCAGCATTATCTTCGTTCCGATATCATAGGACAAATGTACGGTATAAGATGCCGAATTTTGTTATCCGCGTATATGTCTGACCGGCCCCGGTGGGGGAACGATCGTTATCCGATCTATTATCGACCACACGCGACAACGTGAGTAAGCAATAAAGTCAGTCCTTAGCTATATTACGATTGATGACCGCGATTATGGAGGATTACGCCGCATCGCTCGAATAATCGAGGAATAATACCCACGCTTTTTACCCTAAAGAAAAGGCATTCGTAGTGCAGCTGGTGACGTTTTTGTAGGTGATACTACCCGCATAATGAATGATTCTATCCAGGATAGAAAATCCAGTTTAGGCGATCAATGGCCTTGCTGCACATACGCTAGCCAATGCGGGGCGATTCGATCAAGTACGCGCTTGGACAATAATGTTTTAGTGCTCTGCACGACCTCGCGCGGTGATGTGGTCAAGGCAATCGCACGGATGTATTTTTGCAGCAAATCCCTTTCCCTTGGTACGTTTACCAAATACGCCGTGAGCGAATATGCCTGTGCGTAAGCTAGCGTGCGTTGCGAATACGGTAGCCCTGGTAAACGCTGTTGGCAATAAAATTCAGCACGGTTCATGAGGACTAATTTATCAAGGGAGATAAGCTTTTTGGCTTGCGCGACGTTGCTGACAATGTTGAAATAGCTTGTATTCTGGCGATCGAAAACAAGGCCTTTACCCGTAGCGCTGGCTGTGCCAAAGTGCGTAGCAAGCCCTTCATTTAGCCACACGGGCGCAGCTGGCAAGTATCGATGGACGAACTGATGGAACGCTTCATGGAACAGCACCTGATAAGTCTGTTCCGCATGACCGTCGTCGAGAATGAGCAATAACTCAACGCTAGGCACGAACATCCCGGCGGTGTGCTCCGCGAATTGACCAAAATAAGCCCGTGTGAATTCACTATAATCTTGCTGGGAACCCAATATGACCACACGAAACAACGAGGTATCATGCGTGTCAACCTCCTGCGGTGG
Source organism: Phycisphaerae bacterium (assembly GCA_029260115.1). Taxonomy (GTDB): domain Bacteria; phylum Planctomycetota; class Phycisphaerae; order UBA1845; family UBA1845; genus JAJRPG01. The sequence goes on from JAJDDW010000051.1 coordinate 8,441, forward strand.
AACACCTTTCTTGGATGATCGACGTTGCGCATCAGTCGAAGGTTGGTCTAATAAATCGCCGAACCCTTTTTCATACGCTGCGTGAATAAATTCTAAGCATCGGCCATATTCGAGGAGCTTCTCCTGACTGACCGTGCCAGCTAGCTCGTAGTGAGCGGTGTGGTGACGAATATTGAGTTTGTTAACGTCATGGCCAAGTTCGCGCGTCTGCCCTAAAAGAAGGGATGGATGTTGAGAGAGTACAGACAACACGACGATCGTCATGAGGTAACGAGCGACGCGTGGCCTAGAAAAATTGATGTCCAAATAATTCTCGATCATCACTACATCATAGTCTACATCGAGAATGGGAGGCAACCATATCGACATTCAACAAGCCAAAGACACGACTCCGACGAAGATGATTTGGGGCTATGAGGAAGAAAATGTCGGCACCGCTTTCAAAAGCGCCTGCGTATATTGGTGTTGGGGATTGGTAAACAAGGTTTCGGCGCGTGCCAATTCGACGATCTTTCCAGATTTCATCACGGCTATCCGATCGCTGATATGACGCGCGACAGCCAAGTTGTGCGTGATGAATAGCATTGTCAAATTCAGTTCGTCTTTGAGGTCAGCCAACAAGTTGAGAATCTGAGCTTGTACGGAGACATCCAGCGCGCTAACCGGCTCGTCGCAGATGATCATCTTCGGCTTGAGCGCAATTGCCCGAGCTATTCCGATACGCTGTCGTTGACCGCCAGAAAATTCGTGTGGGTAACGGCTCGCATCTGAAGAATCTAACCCCACTTGATCTAGCAGTGACAACATTGCCTTTCTACGGAAATTTCGATCGCCCACATGATGGATCACGAGTGGTTCAGCTACGATGTCTTCTACACGCATGCGGGGATTCAAACTTCCAATGGGGTCTTGAAAAACAGTTTGCAATTGCCTGCGTATATCGCGCAGGTCCATACCGCGCGCTTGTAATACATCACGACCGTCGAAAGTGATTTTACCAGAAGTGGGTTGTTCCAATCGAATAATTACGCGGGCCAGCGTCGTCTTTCCACAACCACTTTCCCCGACCAAGCCCAACGTAGTCCCAGCCGGAATCTCAAAGCTGACGCCATCAACAGCGTGGCAACTCTTGGCCTCCACCCGTCGCGATCTTCGATGATCTGAAAACGTCACGCGCAAGGCTTCGACGGTCAGCAGGGCGTTAGCTTTATGTTCGAGCTGTTGCGCTACGCTTGTCATATTAAGGAGTTACTTTCATTCCCAGTGCTTTGGCTCGCTGCTCGTAGATTCTGCGCAGGGTCGTACCTTTTGGTATGGCGCGGATGGCTTCGTTATATAGTCGGTACGCTTGCACAAATTCGCCCTTCAAAGCTAATAGCTCCGCCTGACATATCAGCATATTTGGTGCATGCGGTTCGATGGCTTTTGCTTTGACAGTCAGAAGCCATGCCTGCTCCAGATCATCTTGCGCTCGCCGTTCCAACAGGAGCATAGCTAATTCGATCATTCGCTGTACATTTGATTCATCTAGCGATATCGCTTGTCGATAGCGATCAATAGCCTGGTCCCGCTGATCGAGATAGACGTGTGTCACCGCGTATTCATGCTGCCATTGTGCGTGGCGCGCAAAGGCCGTTTCTTTGAGCTTGAAGCGTTCGATAAGTTGCTCTAGCTGATTGAGTTCGCGTAGCTTGTGTATCAACATAAGTTCAGCGTCGAGGTTTTCGGGGTTTTCATCCGCGCGAAGTTTTAGCATGGCTAACTCCTGCGGATGTGATTCTAGCACCAGCCGAGATACTTCGTTCAAGTCCCTAATGGTTTTCGGATGCCCCGGCACCTGCATGTTCGCTATTTGAAGATGATGAAGAGCCGCCGGATACTGTCCTATCATTGCGAACGCCAAGCCAAGGGATCGCTGGGCATCAGTGAAACCAAGGTCAATCTCGATAGCTCGCTGCAATAGTGGGATACCTTCTGCCACTTGCCCGGCATTAACCATCGCTTGACCACACTTTCGTAGATCCACGACACCATCAGGATGCACGCGGTAAGCAGCTGTATATAGAGTCAAATTGTTTTTCCATTCGCTATTTCTAATCCACGATCGGCTCAGCATCGCGCATAGAACCATGCAACCAATAACAACGCCAGTCCGACTTCGCAATAGCGGGCCAATTGCCATGACCAGTAGCAGGCACACCCACAGGGAAGGTAAATACCAGATGCGCTCTGCAAACGAAATTTGAATTAAAACTAGAAGATTGGCTGCTGGTAGATAGGAGGCCATAAGGCACACCGTGATCAGGATTACCATTCGACATCCCCGGCGCCATGCTAGGATGGAGCATACGACTAGCGATGCAAGTGTCAGCAGGCCCCACATTACGCTCGGTACAAATATACTCGTCGCAAGTTTCAGTTCGTTAATCGAATAATACGCACAAAGCGTTTTAGGCCAAAGCGTTTTCTCCCAATACATTCCCCATAGCTGCAAGGCGCCCAAAACCTTTTGCCAGGCTGGTGCATCGACTAGAAAGTTGATCGTTTTTGTCGGTGCGGGCTTTTGAAACAAGTGCCCGTCCAGTGCATAGTATCGTAACGTGAAATAGACTACGACGGGAATCACCACATAGACCAACCGCCACGGATGCAGCCATCGATGGGGGGGGCGGTTAGGCATAGTGCTACAAAAATATATATGGCATACCGGAAGCATCGCGACCACCGAGACGCCACTTTCTTTGGCCGACATCGCCACAAAACATGCCACCGCCGCTAAAGCTGACCAGCTCACAACATCGGTGCGCGTGTGGCTATGAATGACGCGCTGGTGTGCAAGTAAGCAACAGAGTACGCCAAGGGTCGCCAATAAATCAGCCCGGCCGACTACGTTGTTAATCACTTCAGTATGCACGGGTAGCACCGCAAACAACAGTCCTGCAGCGGCGGCCAGCCATACTGACACACCAAGCCGACGAGCCAGATGACTTAATCCAACACTTATAAGCGCGTGCAGAAAAATATTCAACGCGAGTTGCGGCAGGGCGGTTGGGCCGAAGATCGATCGGATGATTCGATAAGATGTTAACGCGGCCGGCCGATACAAAAGATCACGATTGGGCGTAATGTTTCGCGACATATACCAGTGGTCAGTCGTCCAACAATCGAGCCATCTGCCAGGCTCATGAACAAGTTCATTATTCACGACAATCGGAACGCCGTCGTCGCAATAATCATTAAGTAGCGAGTTGCCATAGCACGTGATAGCCACACCCGCTATGACAATCTGTAATAGCAGCCAATGAGAAGCATCAGTTTTGTCGAGATCAGACACCATAATAAATGATGTTATCCCAGAACAGCCACGATCGCTATTGAGGTACGGCTGGTATAAGCGGGCGGCACGGTCGGGTGGCATGGATAAGCACCAGCTTACCCGTAGTGCATGAAATGCGCCGTCAGGTTTCTAAATCCTATGCATGTCCCAGCACGCACGGTTGATAAGTCTGCAAACAAAGAGCGACTAACGTATAGTCTCGCTAACGACCTGTCCGTCGATGATGGTGCCGATGCAGTGCGAGGTATATTCAAACGGGTCGCCATCATAAAGTGCAAGATCGCCATCCTTACCAATCTCAATTGACCCGACTCGCTTATCAACACCCAAAATCCGAGCGGCATCAATCGTGATCGAGGACAAGGCTTCGTCAAACGTCAAACCATTCGCCGCCGCGATCGCTGCTTCAAATAGCACGACCCGCACCTTGGGGACGTAATCTTCAAACCCGCTCTGCAGGGCAATCGGAATGCCTGCATGTTTGAGCATCGCAGCCGTTTCGAAGGATTGATTTTTTCGATTGCCCACTGCGCGATACATCGCTGGATGGACAATCACAGGAACGCCAGCTGCTTTGATTTCGTCAATTAAAAGATACGCTTCTGCCGCGGAGTCCAGCACGATGTCGATATTGAATTCCTTTGCCAATCGCAGCGCGCTAGCTATGTCCTGAGCGCGATCCGCCGTGATGAGCAGGCGAATCTCACGATCTAGTATCTTGCCCATCATTTCAAGTGATAAATCTCGATCGGGCTTCTTATCGTCTTCTGCCTTAGCCAGTTTCTGTTGATATTCGCGGGCTTTGATGAACTTTTCGCGTAGGATAGCCATCTGCTTACCACGCGTGCCAGGGGATTTCGGTTTCCCCTTTTTCAAGGCCGAGGGGCTTAGCGTAGCCGCGACCATGGCTGATTCTACTAGCGTTACGTCGTCAATCGTATTGCCGAAAGTCTTGGCTATCATGGTCTGACCAGAGATCGTTTCGCCCGGCGCATGTCCTGTGTGTACGGTTGTGACACCGAATGTTCGTATCCATGTGACTAGCTCATCCCGCGTGTTGTACGCGTCAATCGCACGAAGCTCCGGTTGGATCGGCGCAGAATGTTCAATCTGGTCCTGGTCGTGCTTGTAATTCAACATGCCACTCAGACCTACGGTGGCATGCGCATCAACTAGGCCAGGCGTCACGATTTTGGCATCAAGCACGAGATACCCGGCCGGGATAGAAACCTCATTCGCCGGGCCGACCTGGCTAATTTTTCCATCATCAATTACCACGACCCCATTGGCAATACTAGCCCCGGACATGGTGTAGACCGTTTGGCCACGGACCGCGACCTGAGCATGAGCAGCCGTCGAAAGTAGGCTTAGTCCGATGGTCGTTACGGCGATTGTTATTAAGCGTGTCATCATTTATTGACCCTCCGCGTGGTCGAAGCAACAGAAATATGGTTCGAGTTCGTTACCGGCCCCGTATCCGCCCACGGCATAAAGGCGGTCTTGCGTGTTCGATCGATCAAAAACTTTATTACCCTCGACCCACGTTTCTAGCACCTTGGTGTAAACGCTCAATGGATCGCCTGATAGAATGATAAAATCCGCGTCCTTGCCCACATCCAGCGAGCCGATACGATCACCAAGATCGATCATCTCGGCACCGGCCAGCGTCACCGCCTTCAACGCCCCCTCCCGTGACATCCCAGCCCGCGCTGCCATCGCAGCCATGCGTAGAAACAATCGTCCATCGGTGATCCAATCATCGGTGTGCAACGCGACTTTGACGCCAGCCTTTTCGAGAATGCCCGGGCATTTCAATAGCAGGTCACGGGCTTCGAGTTTCCCTCCCGGACTATCCACTAAAATCACCGAACAAGGCACACCAGATTGAGCAATCTCCTTGGCCACCTTCCAACCTTCACTGACGTGATGTAAGACCACACGAAAATTAAATTCCTTCGCCAGCCTTAGCGCAGTGATAATATCATCATGACGATGCGTGTGATGATGGACAACACGCTTACCTTCTAACACTTCAACAAGTGCTTCCATCCCAATATCACGGGCCGGCATTTTAGCAGGATCTTCCTTAGCGGCCTCTTGTTTACGTTTGTAAGCCAGTGCTTTGATGTATTGTTCACGCACGAGTGACGCAGATTTGGCACGCGTTCCTGGGAACGGGGCATCACGACGGGAGTTGGTCCCATTGGCCATCTTGATCCCACCCATAGCCTTGCCGTCGCTGTCCCGAATAAATAAATCGTCGATGGTGTTGCCGCCACGCAATTTCAAATATGAAGTCTGACCACTAAGCAAGTGCCCAGAACCTGGCATAATATTGATTGTCGTTATACCACCGGCTACGGTTCGCTTAAAGCCTGCATCTCGCACGTTGATAGAATCAAATATGCGCACGTCAGGTTGGATAGGCCCGGTACGGTCAGCGCCGCCAATCCCGCCAATGTGGTTATGCGTACAAACAAGGCCTGGCATGATGACCTTACCGCTCACATCATGCCTTACAGCCCCGACGGGAATAGTAATCTCAGACGCTTTGCCCAAGCGTAAGATTTGACCATGCTCAACCAACATCACGCCATCGGCGATAGGCTCGGCGCTGATAGGCGTAAGTGTAGCCCCAATGAAGGCGTGAACATCAGATTGCGCACGAGACACCGCACAACCAGTATGAAAAATCAGAACGCAAACGATTAGTATATATCGCAACAGTAATCTCCCAAATAGTACACGATCGTAAAGGGTATGATTATGCTACGAACTTAACCAGGAAACAGCAAGCTGCCGAATGCAACGGATTCAATTTCGCTGCGGAATAAAATCAAGCGCAGGCCATGAGCGGTCAAAAGGGCTTTGCGACAGCGCGATTGCGTACAACGCTATTGCATCTGGCGGTGGTCCGGGGCAAAGTCGTCGGTTTTTTCAAACCCGTCCGGAACTTGCGTCTTGAAAATATCATCAGCTATGGGAGAGTTGACGGTTAAATTTGTGACTGTAAGAATCTGCTTGCCTTTTTCTTGGGTTGTCGGGTTAGTGATAATTCGATCGACACGGCGTGGCAGCATGTCCTTCTTAGAGACATACCAAACAGCTTCGCCTCGGCCACGGTTGTAAATTACGTGAACGACATGACAGTCCTCGCTCCCTACCCGTTCGTAGCCTTTCAGCTCCACAACGTCGCCATTAATCTCATCACTAAACGGCGTAGCGTGTGTATATTCACGCATGGATAGTCCTTGCACTAACCTGCCATCCTGCCCTATGACGGATGGGTCAATATCTTCGTGAACTTTCTTTTCGTTATATCGTATCAAATGGAAAACATTACCATCGCTCCCCAAGCGGATTTTGCGTGGTTCTTCACCATTTTTTCCACGCACCTCTGCATCGAATCGAAACTTCGCAGGCTGATCCTTGGTCGCTGCCACCATCCAGACTTCACCTTCAAGCATAGGCAAACGCGATTTGAGCCATTCAGTACCCTCGCTCTTCGCCGTATAATGAGCGGAATTTACCGCCTTGGCTGCCACATCGACTTTCTTCATGAGCTCGACGGCCCGCATATGATCCGGACTCTTCTTCGGAACGGCATCAGCCATCGCATCCTGAGCAGCACAAGCCGCAGTTAGAATCAACAGCAGAGATAACATTGAAATTGTACGAATCATAGCCAAGAACTCCTTACGTTTCATTCGATAACCGAACATGCCTGCGGTCGCTCATTAATAAGACTAACCGATCAATCAGTATAACGACTACCAATAAATGTCGAAAGTTGTCCGGCAATAGTCGTGGGACGCGGTAACGGTACTAGGACGCCTATTTTGGGCTTAATAACGCATCAACTGACCCCTTTCAAGGGTAATCAGTTTCTCGACCTAATCTATTCCCGAACTATTTTACGCTTGCGTAGAATTTGAGGCGGGGGGCTGTCCGTCTTGGTCTTTTACATGTCTTTTTTGTCGACGAAGTGAATCGCGAATGATGTATTCAATTTGCGCATTAACGCTTCGAAGCTCATCCTTCGCCCATAAGTTAAGCGCCTCCATCATTTCAGGTGAGAGGCGCAATAAAAATGATTTACGTGCCGCCATGATCTTATTCGTATGTTTATTATCACTCACGCAAAACGAGCCGCATGCTTCAGCTTACGCGGTCATTGGATACTGTGTGTGTCAATAATCCAATAGCACGACCCAAGATTGCTCAGCCAACTAATTGTACAGCGTTCCTGCATTGATTACCGGCTGAGCCGCTTTATGGCCGCAAAGCACGACTAACAAATTACTCACCATGGCTGCTTTGCGTTCCTCGTCCAACTCAACTGTCTTATTTTCATCGAGTTTTTGCAAGGCCATTTCCACCATGCCGACCGCGCCGTCAACAATACGGTACCGGGCTGCTACCACCGCCTCCGCTTGTTGCCGTTGCAGCATCGCGCCTGCGATTTCGGGCGCATAAGCCAGATGACTTATACGAGACTCTTCAACAATCACGCCAGCTTTAGCTACCCGCTCCTGTACTTCTTTCTGGAGATGCTCAGAGATTTCATCAAGGCTTCCGCGCAGCGATAAGGCATCGCTGTCATGATTGTCATAGGGATAGCCCATCACCAAATGACGCAAGGCGGCCTCACTCTGAACGGTAACAAAACTTTCATAATGCTCGACATCGAACACCGCCTTAACCGTGTCAGCAATATGCCAAACGACAATCACCGCGACTTCGATTGGATTGCCTTGAAGATCATTCACCTTGAGCGTTTCAGAGTTGAAATTGTTTACTCGTAACGACACTTTTTTCTTCTTGAATAGCGGGTTCGCCCAATGAAAACCACTTATCTTCAGTGTGCCACTATATTTGCCAAACAAAATAAGCACTGCGGATACGTTAGGTTGCAGCGTGAAAAAACCCGTCATCAACACAATCCACGTTATGAAAATTATCACTGAGAGGATGATGACCGCTGCTAGTTGCAAGCCTGATAAACTATTAGCATGTGCCTTCATCCACCACACCCACGCAACCCCCAAACCAATGATCGCGACCAACAAGATGGGAAGCACGGTCCAGCCACTCTTAACAGATTTTTCGAATTCCTGAATTTTCATGTCGTTTTCTCCTATATCGAATATATATCAAATATATATCACAATTGGCTACGAGGCAAGCTTAAATCAAACTATTCGACAAGTACCTACGGAAGTGAAATCGTAGTTTGGGCGCAAAAAACGCCCTTGTTGAGCTTTTCAACCGGTATGTGGGACTAGTTATTGGGGGGAGGGGCTATTTAGCTTTGGATAATCGGATCTGAATTTTGGCACGTTTCACAGCTCTTTGACGGGCGGTAAACGCGGCATCTTCGACCATGTCCATCGCCAGGGCTTCTACGAGTGCTTGTTCGGCATCTTCCGTATTTAGCTCCTCGGGCTTTTTGGATTGCTCGGTAAGGATTGTCAGTCGGTTATCGACGATTTGTGCGAAGCCGCCGTCTACGAAAAGAGTTTGCATGCCAGACGCTTGTTGAATGCGCATCGCGCCAATGCCCACACGACATAGTAGTGCTGAGCGATTAACCAATACGCCAAGCTCACCGTCGTGGGCCGGGAAAACCACCGAGGTTGTTTCGCATTCCAACACCGCTCGCTCGGGTGTGATGACGCTACATTGAAAAGTTGTGCGCTTAGCCATGGCTGACTGATACTCTTCTAAAGACTATTCATTGGTTGCGGGCGGTTTACGGAAAACAACCTCATCCTCCCGCAACTTATTCTTCTTATTCTGCCAATCGGAAACTACGATTTCGACAAAGCCGCTGCTTTCTCCGCAGCTTCTTCAATGGTACCCACATACATGAACGCCTGTTCCGGTAGCTCGTCCCACTTACCGTCGCACAATTCCTCAAACGAGCGAATCGTATCTTCACGAGAGGTATAGTTGCCAGGGATTCCAATAAATTGCTCAGCTACATAAAAAGGCTGAGACAAAAATCGTTCGATTTTTCTAGCACGAGCCACAGTGAGTTTGTCGTCTTCGCTAAGCTCATCCACACCAAGAATCGCGATAATATCTTGCAAATCCTTATATCGTTGAAGGTTTTTCTGCACACGACGGGCGATGGCATAATGTCTTTCGCCCACATGCTCCGGCGACATAATTCGACTACCAGATGCCAGCGGATCAACGGCTGGATAGATACCTTTCTCTGCAATACCACGTTCCAGATTCACTGTACTATCCAGGTGAGCAAACGCAGTAGCAGGTGCTGGATCAGTATAGTCATCCGCCGGGACATAAATAGCTTGGATACTAGTCACAGCCCCCGCCTTCGTGGAAGTAATTCGCTCCTGCAACTCACCCATCTCAGTACCGAGCGTAGGTTGATAACCCACCGCAGATGGCATCCGGCCTAGCAGCGCGGAAACCTCTGAACCGGCCTGCGAGAAACGGAAAATATTGTCAACAAAAAGCAGGGTGTCAGCCCCGGTTTGATCGCGGAAATATTCAGCCATTGTTAGGGCTGATAGTGCGACGCGAAGACGCGCACCTGGCGGTTCATTCATTTGGCCAAAGACCATAACTGTCTGGTCCAACACGCTCTTGCCCGTATCACCGATCTGGGCTTCCTGCATTTCGAGCCAAAGGTCGTTACCCTCACGGGTACGCTCACCCACACCAGCAAAGCAGGAATAACCGCTATGGAAGCGAGCGAGTCGAGCGATCAACTCCTGAATGATAACCGTCTTACCCACACCAGCACCGCCAAAGAGTCCGGTTTTACCACCACGGACGAGCGGGCATAGGAGGTCGATGACTTTAATCCCCGTTTCAAAAATCTCAGTTTTCGAGGACAAATCCTTCATTAGGGGAGGCTTGCAATGAATGGGTCTACGCGTCGTGGTCTTTAACTCGCCGTGGTCGTCGATGGTATCACCCATCATATTGAACACCCGACCTAGCGTTTCCTCGCCTACGGGTACTGTAATTGGCTGGCCGGTGTCGAAAATTTCGGCACCACGACACAGCCCATCGGTAGAGCCGAGCGCGATCGCACGAATCTTACCACCACCAAGATGCTGTGCGACTTCGCACCACAACTTTTCTGTAGTCGTAACACCGAGTACTGTTCGTTCGACATCGACGTTCAATGCGTTGTAGATACCAGGCAGTTGCTCTTCCGAAAACTGCGCATCTAATGTTGACCCGATGACCTGGGATACCTTGCCACTATTGCCGCTTTGCATGGTTTACAGTCCTGCTTGGAAAAAACATTCCATACGCTAATCAGAGGCATCATGGCCTCAATCAGCTAGTTTCAATTAACAACAAACACGTTGCACTACTTAAGCGCGTTAGACCCACCCACGATGTCCAATAGTTCCATCGTAATGGCCGTCTGTCTCGCGCGGTTATACTGCTGAGTTAACAGCTTGATCATATCTTCTGACGCATCCGTCGCCGCTTTCATCGCGACCATTCTCGCAATTTGCTCACTTACAATCGCGTCAGTAAAGCATTGGAACAAACGGGCACGAACCGTAGCGGGGAGTAATTCGTCCAGCAATTCTTTTGGCGCGGGCGAAAACTCATAGTCTATTGAAGCCTGGGCTTCGTGTGCCTCAGTCACATTATCTTTCGTATCTTCTTTCGATAATGGCAAAATGCGCACCACGACTGGCTGCTGCTTCGCGGCTGAGATAAATTTCACATAGCTAACATACACAGACCGTATTTCGCCTTTGATGAAACGATCCATGAGGGCATTGGCGATTGGCTCCACATCTTCAAAAGCCGGTTTGTCACCAAGATGCGTGATCTGCTCTACCATGGGGCGTTTAAGAAACTTAAAGAAGTTAATACCCTTCTTGCCCACCATAGAAATATCAGTCTGAATGCCTAACGCTTCTTGCTCAATCAAATGTTTGACCGCAGTGCGAAGCACGCCAGCGTTATAGCCGCCGCATAGACCACGCATACTGCTAATCGTAACCAGACAAGATCGCTGCACGTCTTGAGGTTCACGCATCAGGGGATGCTCGACATCACCAGCTGCGCGAGAAAGATCGTCGGCTAACTCGGTTAGCTTTTCCGTATATGGCTTAGTCGCCGTTGCTCGATTAAATGCTGCCTGAAAACGCGCGGTAGCAATAAGCTGCATTGTCCGCGTGATCTTGCGGATGTTGCGTACTGCTCTGCGTCGCTTAACCAGGAGTCTTCTATTCGCCATAATCTTACCGATCGTCTACCCGACATAACATCGGGTCTACCCATAAACGCTTAACCTGGACGGGTTAGTTTTTTAAGAAATCCGTTTTACAGTTATTAATTACACCACCGAGCTTTTCAGCGTTTTCATCCGAGAGCACGCCTTTGTCGTTGATGTCCTGGAAAAACTCAGGATACTGATCGCCAATCAACTTCAGCAGAGCCGTTTCAAATTCGAGCACGCGGTTAATGGGCAAGTTGTCTAGAAAACCCTTCGTCCCAGCGTAAATGCTGATGACCTGATGCGCGACGGGCTTCGGGTCATATTGAGGCTGCTTGAGCAGCTCAACCATGCGCTGTCCGCGATCAAGCTGCTTTTGCGTGGCTGCGTCGAGGTCTGTACCTAACTGAGCAAAAGCTTCTAACTCACGGAAAGATGCCAAGTCCAATCGCAACGAACCCGCGATTTTCTTCATGCCTTTAATCTGAGCATTACCACCCACACGAGATACGCTGATACCCACGTTGACCGCAGGCCTAACGCCTGCGAAAAACAAGTCAGGCTCAAGATAAATCTGCCCGTCGGTAATCGAGATCACGTTGGTCGGGATGTAAGCGGATACTTCACCTTCCAGTGTTTCGATCACTGGCAACGCGGTCATAGAACCGCCGCTATCTTTGAAGTAATGAACGCGGAAATTGTCCTTGTCCGACATCGAATCAAGCCACGCTTGGGCTTTTTTCTTTCCGTCCGGCCGGTGATACAAGCTTTTTGTATCGTCAGGGCGCTGCGCTTTATCCGCGTTCAAACCCTGAGGATGTTTTTTCACCACACTACGATCAGTCGAATCCTCCGGTGTATTCTTAGGCACGACTGCGTATTCGTCGCGAAGCTTAACCGCGCGCTCTAGCAAACGAGAGTGAAGATAAAAAACGTCACCAGGATAAGCTTCACGACCTGGCGGACGTTTCAGAAGCAAACATAGCTGACGATAAGCCTGAGCTTGTTTACTCAAATCGTCATACACGCACAGCGTGTGCTTTCCTTCTTGATACATGAAGTATTCAGCCATCGCCGCGCCAGCGTATGGTGCAATAAATTGCAGCGGCGCGGGGTCCGCAGCCGAGGCGGAAACCACGATAGTATAATCCATCGCACCCACCTCGCGAAGTTTTTCAACTAACGCGACGACCGTGGATTCTTTTTGACCGATAGCCACGTAAACACAAATGACGTCGCCGCCTTTTTGGTTGATGATCGTATCAACGGCGATGGCTGTTTTGCCAGTCTTGCGATCGCCAATGATCAATTCACGTTGACCACGCCCGACGGGGATCATGCTATCAATAGATTTGAGTCCCGTCTGCAACGGTTCAGTCACTGGCTGGCGTTCTGAAATGCCGGGTGCCTTGAACTCGATAGGGCGGCGGTCTGGCGTATTAATGTCGCCTTTGCCGTCTAGCGGACGTCCGAGGGGGTCTACCACCCGACCGATCATCGCTTGGCCACAAGGAACACTCAGTAGCTCGCCAGTTCGGCGGACCTCGTCACCTTCCTTAATGCCCAGATAATCGCCAAGAACAACCGCACCAACGGAGTTTTCTTCCAGGTTAAACACCTGGCCAACTGCGCCATTGGAGAATTCTAGACGTTCACTAGCCAAGGCGTTGCCCAGGCCATAGATGCGGACAATGCCGTCACCGACCTCAAGGACCGTACCGACCTCCGCTATGTCCACTTCACTGCGATAATTTTTAATCTCTTCAGTAATGACTGATGAGATTTCGTCGACTTTGAATTTCATGACCTTAACTCTTGTCCTAACGTCTATGCTGCGTCACTAACGACGCGGTAACTGTTATAGCCAGTTCGATACATTTTTACGCCGCTATCCGTTGCCCTCTGTCACATAGGTCTTGCCGCTGTGAATCTCTTTCGTCGCTCTTAGTTGCAATAACTTGGACATTTTCCCAAGCTTTGATGCCACGCTCATGTCGTATTTCACGTCCCCAATTTGCAGGACCAAGCCGCCAATAATGGTTGGGTCTACCGTTTCGACAATCCGAGCGTTCTTGCCCGTTTGGCTCGATGCCGTAGCCGCCAATGTAGTTTTCAGTTCCTCGGGCATCGGGACCGCTGTGCGCACATGGACATCCACCCGGCCACGCTCACTCTGCAATGCCAAGCGATATTGATCTACGATCGTACTAAGCACACTCAAGCGATCTTTACGGTTGAGTATTTGCAGTGTGTTAATCATTAAATCACTGGCTTTACCACGAAAAATACGCTCGATACTCTGCTCGCGGTCGTTGCTGTCCACCGTGGGGTCGCCAAAAAAAGCAGCTAAAGTCGGCGTGCGGTCAAGCAATGCGACAAGGTCTACAAGATCCGCCAAAAGGGCGTCTTCTTCGTTACTTGCCTGAGCTAGCACCAACATGGCACTAGAATATACCTTGGCCAGGGCTATTTGTTTGTCGTTTACATTGGCCATGTTGTCATCCACGTTTGATACGAGGGGGCTTAACGCCCACTTCGTAACTGTTCGCTAATTCTTCTGCGAGGCGGTCAACTCATCGATAGATTCCGCAATCAAGCGGTTATGCTGCTGGCCGTCTAATTCTTTACGGATAATTTTAGAAGCAATACCAACCGCTAGCTTTCCGCTAAGATCATAAAGGTCTTTAATCGCGGTGTCCGTAGCCAAGCCAATTTCACGCTTGGCCCGGTCCAGCATCTTGTCCGCTTCAGTTTTGGCGTCTTCTTCGATTTTTTTCTTGAGTACTTCTGCATCCCGGCGACCTTCATCAACCAGCGCGGTTGCTTCTGCCCGGGCTTCATCGAGCTTAGTCGTGTACTCCGCTAAACGAGCTTCCGCATCGGTCCGGTCCTTCTTCGCTGATGCCAAGGAGTCAGTGATGAAATCTTCCCGCTTTTGCAAGGCGGATAGGATCGGCCCCCATGCAAATTTTCCTAAGACAATAACCACGAGGAAGAAGATAACCAACGTCCAAATGGCGTTGCCAACATCCCCAGCGAACGGGTTAGCCGTACCACCTTCGCCACCTGATGCCAAAGCAACAGACGACATAACAAGCGAGGCGACCATGAATACGATTACTTTAGCCATGACTCACATACCTTAACACGAGCGTGAACAATCTCTTCGCTAACAAAAACTTCAAGACTAATAGATCGCACGGATGACTAACCACCCGTGCGATCCGAGTACAAAATCTTCTTAAAGAACCGCAAGAAGCCCGACTACGACAGCAAACAGTGTCGCACCCTCGATCATAGCTGCGGTAATAATCATAGCCGTGCTAATGCTACCTGCTGCTTCAGGCTGACGAGCCATCGACTCAACGGCACTACCACCGATACGACCGATACCAGCAGCACCACCCATAATCACTAAGCCAGCGCCAATAGCGCCACCAAGCTTACGAGCACCGTCAGTAGTTAGAAACGTGGCGTGTTCAGTAGCGGCGCTTGCGCCATCTTCCGAAGCCATCGCCGATGAAGTTCCGACAAACATTGAGGCTACACCAAAAACAATCATAGCCAAGGCAATTTTAGAGAATCGCTTTTCCATTATACACTATCCTTCTGTTACTTTTGTTGCCCTGCGGGATTGAGCAACGTAAAACCAATTCGCCATCGCTGTCATGCCTTACGACCCGACTGCCCCGCGGCTATCCGGGCATGGCGAAATTATGAATCTTTCCATATCGTCCGACGTCACACCGCCTAATGGGCGGCCGCGTGGGACTCATCATGGTCGTCGTGATGAAACACCACGCACATACCAATAAACAATGTCGTCAAGAAAGTAAAAATATACGCCTGCAAAAAGGCGACAAACAATTCTAGCATCGTAATGGCTACGCTTGCGAGCACCACGGGCACCGCGATGATTAATCCACCCGTCGATCCCATGCTGCTCCACGCACTCAAAATAAATCCAACAAGCACAGCCAACAAAATATGCCCCGCCATCATGTTCGCAAACAGTCGCACTGAGAGAGCAAAAATTTTGGCACACAAGCCAATGATCTCTACCGGAACTAGCAAGGGAGCCAGCCAAAGTGGGCCAGGACAAAAGTGAGCGATATAGTGCATGCCACCAAGGCGTAAGCCATTAAGCACCATCATCATCATGGTCAATATCGAGAGTGTAGCTGTCGTATAAATGTTACCAGTAGCGGCGCCGCCAATGTGCGTGCCGAACAGGGCACTGATTGCAGGAATAGGTAATAGGCCTAGGAGATTCATTGACAACACGAAGAAAAATACACTCCAGATGTACTTAATGAATCTATCCGTATGCTGTTGCAGGGCAGGCTCAGCCACTTCCTTACGCAGATATTGGCAAATAGTTTCGAGGAGATTTGCAAACCCCGAAGGCACCATGGAGCCGATTTCATCCGAGCCACGGCGTTTGCCAACGAGCATGGGCAGGAACAATGTGAGAAGAATTCCCGCAACGATGATCATGGTAATGTGATCACTGAGAATCGTGATCTCACCCTCGGGGGCAAGCACCCAACCGAATAGCCCCCATTTAGACTCCAAGTCCACTGGCGTCGTCTTGATCGCGTGTTGAATCACGTGATCTAGGGGATTGCCACTTGCTAGGATAGAAAAAGTCATATTGTGACCTATAGCTTCAATCTAATGAAAATACATCAAACCGCTTATATCGACGGTTGTTTACTTAGCGATTTTGTAGCCCGCAAGGCGTACAACGTATCGGGGACCAGCATAGCCACATAGCCAATGCCGATCCATACCAACAATGGCGATCGCTCGAACCACCCGCTAAACACGGCCAAAGCGCCAAACATCATGGCCGCCATCATTCGAGCGAGCATGCTACCCAAGGCCGCGTTGATGACTGTGGCTTTGCTCATGTTTTTCGTGAGCACCATCGGCAAACCGCCGCACCACGAAGCCGCCAAGCAAACTGCACAACCACCCAGCATTGCCGATACAGCCTCGCTGCCGCCAAGATGCCTAGTAGGCCAAAATCCCACGCCAGCAAGAAGCAGCACGACGGCCAAGCTCACCAGGCAAAATCGCACGTATGCCTTCATCGCATTAGCCTTCGCCGTCAAGGGGCATTTCTGCTATCGGGGTCATCTTTGTCGCGATGAGCTTTTTGCTCATTCGCCGCCCGCTTTGTCTCAGCTAAGGCTTGCCGAATCAGGTTGTAACCCCCGCCGACAATGCCCAGCCCCGCGCCAATCAACACGCCAGCTTGCTGTTTTTCGTAGTGGCTTCCGACCCAATAACCAATGAGCGTAAAGCCGATGACCGCACCACCAAACTCAAATCCAACGCCCGACAAGCGATATACATTCGAGCGTTTTCCTGAGTCATCTGGCATCAAGGATCATCCGCGATGCTCGTTCTTCTTTTAGATCCGCAACACCTCATCATCAATTCTGCATGAGAAGCCGCATGCAACTTTTCATCTCGTGAAGTTCGTGAAGAACGTCACAAGCGGGGCAGTCTAGCAATCTCGTTCATGAGATTCAAGCACCTTTTTCATCTATTTAAGTTATTTTATTATCAAGGTGTATCACAGCTAAAAAAGTTGCGTAGTGCCCGGCGATTGACTCTATCGCCACCCGGACATAACCTATATCTTGGCACGAGAGTTGTGCGGCTCACCCGAACATAATATCATGGTCAAGATAGGATATTTAGCCGTCGTTGGCGCTACCGGTGCAGTAGGCAAAGAGGTCTATGCGCTGCTAGAACAGCGATCTTTATCGGTCGAAAAACTCATCTTACTAGCCAGCGCACGCTCCGCAGGCCAAACCATCAAAGTTAACGATCATGATCTAATTGTAGAAGAGCTAACCGATGAAAGCTTTCAAGGCGTAGATTATGCTATTTTCAGCGCCGGCGGGGGGGTGAGTAAAAAGTTTGCCCCAATCGCTAAGGCTGCCGGCTGTGTGGTCATCGACAATTCCTCCGCTTTCCGCATGGCCGACGACGTGCCATTGGTCGTGCCGGAGATTAACCCAGGTGATTTAGACGGTCACCAAGGCATCATCGCCAATCCCAACTGCTCGACCATCATCATGAACATGGTCGTTTGGCCATTACATCAACAAAACCCTGTTAAAAGGATTGCGGTTAGTACCTATCAGGCAGCCAGTGGGGCGGGGGAGGCCGCGATGCGCGAGTTGACCACCCAGACGGCGGATGTTTTAGCCGGTTGGCCGGTCGAACCGAAGGTGCTGTCTCACCTGATCGCGTTCAATCTTTTTTCCCACGACACCCCCATCGGCGAGGATGGCTACAACCAGGAAGAACGCAAAATGATCGAGGAAACGCGGAAGATTTTCCACGTTCCAGATTTGCCCATCACCGCCACCTGTGTCCGCGTGCCGATTCCGCGTGCCCATAGCGAATCGATCAATCTGACCTTTGCGAATCCTATGTCAGCCAAAGAGGCCAGGGAAATCTTATCCACCGCGCCAGGCGTCAGGGTGATTGATGATGTCGTAGCTAACCATTTTCCTATGCCAATTGAAGCCTCGGGGCAGGATGATTGTTTGGTCGGTAGAATCCGCCAAGACGTCAGTCAGCCCGGCGGCTGCGGTTTGGAATTATTCGTCTGCGGCGACCAAATAAGAAAAGGGGCAGCCCTAAACGCCGTGCAGATTCTCGAATGCTTAATAACGGGTGGGTATATATCCAAGTATCCATGAAGAGGCTGTACGTTGTCAATAATAATTTCGCATATTTTGTACTCTCCTTCTGGCGTCAGCCCCTTTCCGGGGGGGATTGAAGCCGAGGGGATTGGGGCGAGTAGCCCCTATTCGATCGGAGATGGCGCAC
>JAJDDW010000052.1 GCA_029260115.1 Phycisphaerae bacterium
CCTTTGCGTATAGGACAAGGTTGCTCGCATTGACGATAAACTCCATCGCGAAGTAGGGAACGCTTAGCGGGCCTTCGGTGTGCAGGCCAGCGTCGTGAATGGACGCAATGTTGGGATGGTGCAAACGCCCTAGCAGCTCCGCCTCCCTGGCGAACCGTTGTCGTTCATGGTCCGACGCCAGCGCAGTTTGTAGAATCTTCAACGCTACCGATCGACGCGGGCGGTCCTGAATGGCCTCGTAGACATTGCCCATACCGCCGGATCCTACTAGTCGGACAATCTCGTACCTGCCAACGCGCTGCCCGCAAACGAGGGATCGCGCAGATTTTGGACCAAGAACTGTTTCGCATGCCGGTGTGTCAAGAATGTTGTCGCGAATATTGTCGGCGGCGAGCAACGCCATGACATCGGATATCAAAAGAGGGTCATTGGGGCACGCGTCGGCGACGAACGCCGATCGCGCTTGTGGTTGCAACGCCGTCGCGGCATGAAAAAGGTCTTCGATTATGCTGCATTTATTACGATCCACTCGTATGTCTCCGTCATACATGGCGTGATCGATTGGAACATAGTATCAACCATCGCGCCAATACTGTGGCACATCTTGCTTGACATCTGATTATCGGTCACCCATTCGTGCAGCAAGCCAAGCACGTGCAAAACGCCAGTCCCTCTTGGCGGTGATGGTGGACACGTTGAGGACCGCAGCGATCTCATCCATCCCCAGGCCGGCAAAGAACCTCAGTTTGACGACCTTCGCCTTGCGAGGCTCAACTAACTCAAGCGCTGTCAGCGCCTCGTCGACGTCAAGCAGTTCCGCTGGATTCTCGAATTGCGCAGACAAATCGGGATCTAGCGCCTGCTGTGAGTTGTCGCCGCCACGTTTGCCCGCACATCGTTTACGCGCATGATCGATCAGGATACGTCGCATGACCTCGGCGGCCGCACCGAAAAAGTGCGCCCGATTAGCCCAGGACGACGTCTGGGTGCCAAGGAGCCTTAGATATGCCTCATGAATGAGCGCGGTCGGCTGCAGCGTGTGATCTGCCCGTTCTCCCAACATGAGTCCGCCCGCAAGTCGATGCAATTCATCGTAGATCATTTCAAGTAGACGAATCCTCGCACCAGCGTTGCCGCCGGCTACGTCATTCAGCACGCGTGTCATGTCAGAAGAGGAAGACGGTGGCATCTGATCAATCTCAATTATTTCTTGGATTCCTTGATACTCAACGCGACCAATGCACGCCATGTCTATTAGCCGGGCAGATGCCGTTAGTTGGCTTACCGTTACTCCAAACGGTTAATAGCTGATGCCGGTCCCCTTGATCTGGTGGCATGAGCGGTATTCGGCGACCACTGGTAACATCGATGGGGGCTGGCTAGGACGCGACGGTTATCCTCGCGTAACAGATGCCCGTTGGCAAGCGCCAGCGCCCCGCAAGAACCCACTAGGGGAAGGCTCAAGCCGCCATTATTGGGAGAACACAATCCAAGTCCAAAGAGGCGGACTCCCGGAACGACCAGTTCCCTCGGGAACGCACTGCCAGCAGAATTGGTATTAGGTGTTTAACCAAAAGAGGTCTAGAAATGAGGGTAAGAACGAACTTGATTACAATGACAATCACTGGCAGGACATCGAAATCCACGATGCTGTCCATTGCTGCGGTAAGCTGCTTGCTTTGCCACCAGAGGCCCGCGTCGGCACAGAGCCTGCCGGGGGCATTTGATGAGTTCAATTCCTGGTGGAAAAACCCCGCCAATGGAACATTGGGCGTAATTCCCGGTGCGCAGATTTGCGTCGATTTGGATGGGAACAGTTCCACTGAATCCTGTTACGCCCAACCCACTTTGCCAGCAGGCGCGTTGACTAATTTACGGCTTTCACCCACGCGGCGCATTTTATTGGCATATGGCAATACCAGCACCTGTGGCGGATCGAGTATGGTGCATTTCTTCGATATCCCCAATCCGCCGGGCACGTTAACGCTCATTGACAGTGCGTGCATCCCAAACGGTATCAACTCCGGACATATTGGTTTTTACGACACCGGACTATGTTGCGACGGATTAACCGATTTGGCATGCGCCGGGGCGTTAGGCCTGGATTGTTTCGACGGTAATGGAGCCTCACTGTTGGGCGTCTCACCGCAACGCATTGCCTACGTCGCCGATATAGGCAATGCGTCCACACAGCGAGTGCAAATTCACTGGTTCGACCTGGTCGGTGGGACGCACAAGAAAACCTTTCCCGGTTTCAACCAGGCCCTGCCACTGACACCGGTTCAGGTGTCGCCTTATGGAGATGTGGCGTTGATCCACCACGATGGCGGAGGCTCCTCCGATTCGGACTATACTGCCGTCGATCTTTGCGGTGGAAATCGTCTGGGAACGCCACTATTCAGCAACGTGGGAGGTGCCCTGTTCGATTTACCATTGCCCATTGCCACAGCAGAGATTATCGACAACGGCAACGACTACCTCATAAGTGTAATCCATCCTAATCTGTCTGGTGGAAGTTTGAATGCAACCTTAACGCCGTGTTCCGAATCGCCGCCGCCGACAATCGGCGCCTGTTGCCGATTGGACGGCTGTTCGCTGGAAACCGTCGACGACTGCGAATTGTTAGCCAGCAGTTGGCTTGGCCCGAATACGGATTGCGTCGACTGCCCACTGGGCACTTTGGCCGTGAATGTCTTTGGCCCGGGCTCGGTTGGCTCGAGCCCCGGCGGCATAGCCTGTCCGTCAGACTGTGACGAGTCGTACGCCTTGGGCGTCAACGTTACGTTAACGGCATCACCGAGCGCCGGTGCACAGTTTTTGGGTTGGGGCGGAAGTTGCTTCGGAATTGATTCTGTTACTCAGGTGGACGTTGACGCCGACAAGACATGTACCGCCACGTTCGATTTCGTCACCGATATATCGATCCAAAAAAATGATGACATCGATCCGATCATTGCCGGGATGCCGTTGACTTACAGGATAACAGTCGCCAACAATGGCCCATCCGATGCCGGCGACGTGATAGTGACAGACACACTGCCGGCTGGCGTGACGTACGATGCGGCATTGTCTGAAGTCACATGCAACCCATTTGGCAATACCATCATTTGCAATCTGGGAGGATTGAACAACGGCGCAAGCACACAGGTAATCATTGGTGTTATCGTGGATCCCAATACGCGCGGGAATATCACGAATCGTGCAACCGTTGCGGCAGACGTGTCCGACTCAAATCTGTCGAACAACGCGGCAAATGAGTCCACGACGATCGATGCGCGAGCAGATTTGTCTGTCGTGAAATCTGCAACGCCCAATCCGGTTTCTGCGGGAAGTCGCCTAGTCTACGAGATCGTTGTTACCAACGCTGGTCCATCGACGGCCACCGGTGTTGATACAATCGACACGCTACCCACGTGGGTAACGCCAATAGGCGATCCATCGAATCCGGGACAAATAAGTTGCGGCGCAGGCGACGGCGATGTTGATGTTGGCGAGTCCGTGACCTTCGCTTTCGCAACGCGCGTGGCCCCTTCGGTCGCAGACGGAACGATGCTGACCAACACGATTGAAGTCAGTGCCAGTGAGATCGACCCAGATCCTACGAATAACGTATACTTGTTGGACACCATAGTCTCGCCCCCTGCAAGTTCATCGGCGGCAATCGAATTTGTTAAGGTAGCCGACACCGCCACGCTGATCCCCAACGGTATGGGGTCATTCACCCGACTTGCCGGTGGTGACAAGGCCGCCCTCAGTCAAGGCAACGTCGCATTTCGCGGCATAGGGCTGAATCAGGACGGCATTTACAGATGGAGCAATGGTATGCTCGAAGTGATTGCCGATACGAATTCATTCATACCCGGCGGCAACGGCACGTTCGGAGCTCCCGCAACTGGTGGGTTTAACATCCCATCCATTGATGGGCTGGATGTAGCCTTCGGCGGCGACGATCTCACAATCTCCCAACGCGGCGTCTATACGTCTGTTGGCGGTACGCTCGAAGTCGTGGCCGACAAGTCTACGCGTCCACCAGGCGCAGGGGACACATTCTCAACACTTGGCGCACCGTCTCTAGATGGCGACTCCGTGTCCATTTGGGGCTTCGTCCCGGCGAACCCGATATTCGAGGGTATCTATCTGGCAAGTATCGGTGGGCTGACCCTTGTGGCCAATGAATCCACCGTTATTCCAGGAAACGGTGGGCGATTCACCGGATTCAACCCGAACACACAACAACGTCATGGCAACGTCGCCTTTTTTGGCCGCGACTCGACCTTCGCCTCTGGGCTATACACATGTGTGGCGGGCACTTTGCAGGTTGTCGCCGACAAAACCACGCTCATTCCTGGCGGGGGCGGGTTCATGAACTTGTTCTACAACCTAATGTCATATGATGGATCGAATTTGGCATTCGTCGCGCACAACTCTTTGATGGAGGATCCGCGTCTGTATTTCAACGATTGCGTAGGATCCGCAGTTGCTGCCGATACGAGCACACCCATTCCGTGCGGCAGCGGCAACTTTACGGGCTTCTTCGACCTATCCCTCCAAGGTGGTAACCTAGCCTTCCTTGGAACTGGTGACGGACAACTTGGCATCTATGCCGACGTCGAGGGAAGGCTAATTAAGGTTATCAGCCAGCTCGACGCCTTGGACGGCAAGATCGTAGACAGCTTTCGTTTTGGGCGAGAGGGGCTATACGGCAATCAAGTCACGTTTACGGTGATCTTTACCGACGACTCCGAGGGGATTTACCTGGCGAATCTCTCGACGAGCGGTATTTGCAAACCATATGATTACGACGCGGACGGCGACAGGGATCTTCATGACTATGCAGCTCTTAAACTCTGCGTTGCTGGTGATGGAGTCTCCTATTTGCCGGATTGCGGGATCTTTGATGCGGATGGCGACGGCGACATTGACGGCGACGACTATGCGGTGTTTGTCGCTGGTATGACCGGACCGCGGGGAACACCACATTTGGAAGCATGCTGCCTGCCGTCGGGAGGCGGATGCGCGAAACTGGAACCGCTCACATGCGAGGTTGCCTACAACGGGACCGTGATGCCGGGTGAATTCTGTGCTAACAACCCATGTAGCGCCGGACCGGGGGTCTGTTGCTCGATCAAGGGCTGCCTTGAAGTAAACATCGCTATTTGTGACAAACTACAGGGCACATTCATTCCCGGCCAAAGCTGCAGTAGCAATCCATGCGGCCCTTAAGGCGCGGACAGCGTCAGTAGGCCAACAAGTGTTGCAGTCCACGTGGCCACGCATTGATAGTCTAATGGGTGGGTTTCACGCACCGCATATTGCCCAGCAATGCAAGTTAGTTGCTGGCCAGATAAGCTGTCAAAATTCAGTTTGTTTCGCGAGTTTGAATATTTGGTCATTACGCCCTTGGCGCCAAAATACTGCTTCGATTCGCGTTAATATGCTAAGAAATGGGTAAATTTGCGAAAACGTTGAATTGCGATAGTATGCTTATATACAAAGGCTCATGACGGTATTGGCAACCGTAGTAGGTGTGCTTCCCAAGTTGGACGTTAACTATCCGAATTTGCTCGCCCGTTTTGCCGTTACGTTATTTAGAGACTGACAGTTGCCTGGCAGTGTCGTTCATCATTTCCGCTGAAATTGTTCCCCCAAGTTGTGCAACAATTCTGAAGATTCTGATTTCGTCTTCCTTGCATCATCAAGTTCAAGTATCTGAAGTTAGTGTTCACTTGATGACCCATTGCTTGAATACCCCACCGTGCTATTCACTTCACGAACAATGAATGAGACTCGTATAGCTTAGAGAATAGTAAAACTCACTGAGACAAACTTTGCTAGGTACCGAAGTTTAGTGGCGATCCGGGGAAAACCCACCGGATTCATCCTTCATTAAAAAACTGCGTCCCCACCCTGGGGCCAGGTGGCAAAAGTGGCAAAAGGTCGAACAAATGACTTCAGGCACATTTGGCACTCGCTATTTAGGGGCATATGACTTTGTTGAATGTCGAACAGTCCCGATAAAGCGCGCGATTATGCACAGATGACAATATCACAGCGTTGTAAAAGCTGAAAACAGCTGGCAGATCTGCCTAAAGCTTCTTGGCGATTTGAGGCTCAATGGATACACTGACCTGCCCCCGTTAGTTGTACCACTTCTTATGTTAGTCTTTCAACCTCCGGGACACCAGCCGGCGGGCGTAGCGTAGCGAGGGTACCGAGCGGAGCGGAGCCTGCCGGCGGCGCGATCATCAGCTTGGATCATCAAACGTATCCCGGTACAGGTCCATCAGCACGATGCGTGGCTCGCTCGCCCCGTGAAACATGATTAAAATTTCGTCCACATCAACATCCGACACACCGCATTCCCGGCAAATGCGATAGAGATAGTCCGCCGGTGTTTTCAGCGTGTAACTCATATAGATGCCAAATGCCAACACAATGACAGCTATTGTGAATATACGTTTCAGTTTCATACCGCAACCCGCCTCGTCGAAAACCTCGCCGACTTGCCTAGTGCATCATACCACACGCCGGGGGTATCCCAAGCGCAACGTGCCTGTGCAAAAACAACCCCCCACCAAGCGGTGAGGGGCTGCATGGCCAGTTGCGTGGTCGTGCTACGATTTCGTAACATGCCTATGTATTAAGTTTCATAGCTGATTATTGGGCTAGGGCACCGCGCCAAACGCATGGATTATTATTTCCACAACCGCCCTGTTGCTGGCAATTCGTTGTCGTACCGTTACCACCTTCACAGCTCGAGGCATTTCCATATTGGCAAACACAATTGCCCTTGACAAAGGAAATATGATCAGAATTCAGACCCGCAGCGACAGTAGACTTATCTAGATGATCGAATACTGTGGTGACAAGTCGATCATAAAATGATGCACCCCATGTTAATTCGTGCTCGGTGTATTGTTCAGAAGCTGCGTCCCAGCTTGTCACATACCCTTGCGTGAAATCGAAGGTGAACACATTTTCAACCAACGCTTGATCGCTGGATCGAGTGACCTCGATAACTCGCGCTTTGTCGTTGTACGTATACGCATCGATGTAGCCATTATCATAAACTACAGTTTCCAGATTGCCCAAGTCATTATGGACGAATCGACCCCATCCTGAAGCCAACCCGATAGAGGTAATGCGTCCGTTTTCCTCTACAAATACCTGTAACCCCACGGGTCCAGATACACGACTTCGCTCGATAGACTCACTACTCTGTGTTTTGGCGGCAGTATCAGCGGTTTGCCCACACGCTTGTAAGAACACAGATGCGATGGCGGCGAACCCTGATACCAATACGATGCGTTGCCAAGACTTGTACATCATCAATCAATCCTCCAATTTGAGACCAATCACGAACTGGACCGAACGGCCCGTAAATAGACGCATTTCAGGCTCGACACATCACAAGAATTTCTGATCATGTAAAACCCGAGAGTTCATTTTATCAAACACCTGGCCACAATGCAACGCTTGCATCGTGCTAAGCAGTACACATCCGACCGAAACTTTTTTGAAACAGAATGGCCCCGCCCGGTTCCTACGCTGCCCGGGCGAGACCCACGTTTATTATGGTGCATATCATAATCGCGCGCTAAACCAGTACAGCGGTGGTGGTTGCAATTGGCGGGGGACATGCCCACCGCCACCATCCAGCTTCGGAGTGACACATCCGACGTGTTGCTTCTCCCAAACAACACGCGAAATCATCACCCTATGCCCTTAAACACCAATTACCTCCGACGTGCTCAAATTATTTAAGCATTTGCTTCAAATTGGTGACTTAGCCGCTCAACCGCTTATTTTGGATGACACCTTTCAAAAAAAAATGCTTGAAAAAAATATAATAAAATTCGGAATCCGCCAGAGCCACCTATAGTGTAAAACATCCGTTTGCATAGTCTGCCTATTTTCTGCGCAAATAAGATATGATCCTTTCTAGCCCATGTTTGCTAGCACTATATATTCGCTTTCACCCGCAACACCACTCAATCGTAGCCCGCACCACCTGCGCCCGGCTGGTTTCGGCTTTTCTAGTTTTCTTGGTCAGTACCCCCATCAGCTCGTGTGTCAGCCGCATTGAAACTTGCAGAGCACCGTGTCGCTTGCAGAGTCGACCGCGTCACCATCCCCTGCAGCTGTCGCATCAACCACGGCATTCCCCGCATCCATCAACAGCTGAATCTCAGTCAGATCATAACCGCGCAGCGTCTCGTCACCCTTTAGGTCCAAAAATAGTGCCAGCAGCCGATCGTGGTACCACTCGCCTGCCCCAACGGGCGGGCGATGAAGAGAAGAAACATGACCTTCTCCCCGAATCCTGATCCACCGTTAGAGTTATATTGTTGGGTATTTGACGCTTACCTCTTTTCTGTACCAATCGTAACGAGAAAATCGGGATGTCCTTCGGTCATAGGTTTCTGTCCTACTTTGGCGAATTCGATGGGGATATTGTTGGCACCCAATCCAAATATCGACCTACGCGAAGATCCTCGCTGCGGCACGTCCGTACAACAAAGGAAACCCAAACATCAATCGGATAAATGGCGAGCTGATACCAAGTGGACTCACCAGAAACACGCCATCATCTATCAACGTGACGGTCATCTCCAACAGAGGAGTGAAAACCAAGTTGTCCGGTTTTATAAAGGCGTATCAAGACACCGGGGACACCAATGCACACAGATAATCGAGGATGTCGGTTACGCTACGCATCAAGGTACATCAAGTCAGATTGCAGAGCCCCAACCCACGGCTCTCCGGTATTGTCAAGGCGTTGTCACCGTAGTTTGGACCACCGCGAAGTCCGCTAGGTCGATCGCGCCATTGCCATCAGAATCGAAACAGCGGCACGTAGTGGCCACCGGATCAAGCGGCCCCGACAAACAGCCAATAAAAACACGAAGATCTTCGACGCCGTCTACATCGCCGTCTTCATCGCAATCGCCAATCGGTGTTTCGAAGTAGAATCCGCCGGTGAGGGTCCACATACTGCTCGACAGCTGCGCCGCGGCATCGTGTTGGCCGACCGCCCCGGACAGAACGAACCGACCGCCAGTAGCTCTGACGACGCCACCCGAGTCAGCTGAATACCAGATCAGCTCATGCGCGGATGCTATTGGTATAATAAGGACTACAAACAAGAATCCTTCTAATGCAATTTGTAAACAATTTCGCTTTATCATTATAATTTCCTGTCTAAATAGTAAGGAAGGTATTGAGCCATCAATTACCGATGATTGCTGTGCCGGTGTTCGTGGTAAGCCGTAGTGTCTTTCCATCAGCGCCGAGAGCGCCAACATTTCCTTCGTTCCCTGAATAATTTCCTGATGCGATCAGCAACGTGTCGCCACTTGTTGCCAATGCTGCACCGTAGATCACGGACCGCGCAGGTGCTAGCGCCGTGCCTACCTGGATAGTTGCAACGTTTGAGTCATCCACAAACACAGTGTTGGTACCCAGGTATGCGTCCAGAGCCGAGGAAAGGCTTGGACGGCCAAAATAAGTGCCATGATTTTCGTCACCCACAAAGATGTCTCCGCACCCACCCGCAGTGTGAATTCCAACTGCTAGACCGCTTGTTTTCCAGATCACTGGCCCACCAGAATTTCCTGGCATGGTGTCGACCTCGTATTCCAGGGTATTTCCAGAGAGTTCGTCGAAACGCCCCGTCGCAGTCTGCAACGTTCGTGAACTGCTGTTGCAATTAAACTCGCATTGGTCGTCACTGTTAGTATCGCAGCATGCGGCCCCTGCGGCTCCATTGCCGGCAGGCCTATTGTCCAATCCGTAACCCGTAACGCGCATGGTCGCATCTGCAGGAGGTACATAAGTAGTCATTCGGAAGAACCCCTGCTCAATGAACGCGTTACGCCCGGAATTGTCAGCCGCTCCACCGATTCGGAAGATGGCCCAATCGTCACCTGTGCCATTGTCTCGGAAGGAGGTGGAATTGGGGATCACAGGATATTGATCCGCCAGCGAAGCCATATTGGTAACGCCGCTGTTAAGTGACAAAGGCACATTGAATTCGATGGTACCAGTGATTTCACCATTGCTATTGGTGCAATGCCCCGCAGTAAGCACCACGCCAGTCGATACCAGCCAAGCTGTGCAACCGTTGATGCGACCTACGCGAGGATCAGACGAAGCTATCCTGTCGTCAGTATTGCCGCATATCGTGGCGATGGGGCCGGAGGCATCGGGTTGTTTTTCTAATGTCATTGCAGTGACGATATGATCGATATTGAAAAAGACGCCAGAGTCACCCGGTGCCACATAAAGCACAAAATTCACTAAGTCGCCAGCCAAATGCGCAGAGTGCTGTTTCCAATCTTTGCTGGTGACGCCATCGATTCGCTGCACCTCGCCCGATGCGTTAGATATGAATTCGACGTAGCTGTCGGTGCCCAGGTCGTAGTCACCAAACATCACCATGATCCATGGAACATTGGCCAATTCGATCCATTCCTGATAGGCGACGATGAAATCGTTCTCCTCGTTGGCTTGAATTCCGGTTCGTATCTCGAGGGGATATGACGCCCGGTCGTGTGATATTTTTTGTGCCAGCGATGTTTGTGCCGCGATGACCATGGCAATCGCGGCGACAAGGAGCGGGTTGCGTCGTGTCAATTGTATCAATGTCTCGGAAGTCATTTCATTTTCTCCTTGGCAGTGCGCCTACTGAAGCCCCACCAGTACCAGAACCAATCCGCGTTCTCCCAACGACAACCCCGTCATGGCCTTCCCGACAATCGAACCGGCGGCACGATTGTAGTCCGACACCTTCATGGCGTAGCCGGGCGTGGACGACGTGGTAAGAAGATCGCCCGGTTCAATGGCGTGCTTTGTCGCATCCACATAGCAGAAGACACGCCCCGTCAAGGCAACCGGATGCTCACCGTCAGCCAAGGATCCCTGTTGACCCATGATCATTCCCGTATTGACGCCGCCTGCCCCGCTGATGACACCGGCCACTTTGCGATCATACGGTGACGAACTGCATTTCAGACGACCAGGATTTTGCGGATCAATCACAACGACCATACCTGGTTTGGCTTGCTCATCCTGAATGTCAAATCCCTCCGAGAGATCCGACCCGCCGGTGATTTCAAGAACCTCCACACGTGCTATTCCGTTCACATCAAGAGGCCGTCCTGGCGTGGTGGTGTTGATCCCCACGTAACCAAATGCGCTGAGCGTCATAACATCTCTGATCGTGGAGCCCACTTTGGTTCGAAATTGCATCTTGACCGCCGACGATGACGAGTCATCACGAGCCTGGATGTAAGCGGTCCCGCTTTGCCCATCTCCCTCGAACGCGTGAAGCCATAGATGCCCGCGACCGTAATAATCGCCGTTTACGTGGAGCTTCTGTTTTGGAATCGTTACGCCGACCCCCACATTTCCAGCTCCGTTTCCGATCAGGCTAACGTCGCCTCCTTCGAGGTTCAGGTGCAGCGGGCTGACGCTTCCATCCTCTCGAGCCATGATCTCATTGCTGTCGATTGAGATATTGCTGCCACCCTCGCTACCAAAGACAGCAAAACCGCCACCACTCGGAGAGGTATCCGTGCCATTCACTACGTGAAGTTTTGCGGATGGAATGGATGTGCCGATTCCCAACTTCCCCTGTGCGTCGAGGGTCATTTGCGTAACCTCGCGACCATCGATCGGATCAGTCTCCACGGCGAAATTCAGTTTTGAAGACGTGTTGCGCACGAGCTTGTGAACAGTTGTACCGCCGGACAAATAGGCCCAGTAATCCGTCAGCGCACCGATAGTCCCCGTCTTCACTCGAACTCCTACGGTCGGGGGCGCGAACGTCCCGATGCGCGAGGACTCGACATCAAAAAGCCCATCAGGATGCCCGACAAATCCAGCCCCAGCCGTGACTCCACCCGAAACCACCATGCCATCCGGACCCGCGACATGAATAGGCCCCGAATCTGCGGTAATTTTCTTTCCTGCGCCTGGTCCACCGTAGTCGTAGGCATCATCAAGGCTTCCAGTGGATCCGCCCGAGTTCCCCGGCGCGAAGTGGGCGAATGGCGCCCCGGTGATCTTGCTACGCGGCGTAAGGTTTGTATATGTCGTCGCTGGCCGAACTTTCAGTCCAATATCCAGCCAGCGTGGCGTTCCATCAAAGACACCCGCACCGAAGTCCAACTCGACGGAGAACAAGCCGTTTTGCACAGACACATCATTTACGGGATGGGGCGGCGCAAGCGGAGTGGCCCCGCCAGAGGAATCGAATAGCGTGAACATCATATCAACCGTCCCATTGAAGGGTATTTGATTGTCCTTCAGATGGCCTTGAAATGTGAATTCACTGGCACCTCTGACCAGACCAGGGCCAGCCACTAACAACATGCAGGACATGTATTTGAGTACTCTCTTACTTACCATTGCTTTTGATCTCCTTCTAATGTCTTCCCATTGGATCGCAAAACCGGCCAAGGGCATGTGCACCAGGAGTCACCCTGGCGTTGATATCCTGTTTCCCCGCCTCACCCCATAAACACGGTTGGTGAGACAAACCCTCAGAAAGAATTCTTTTTTTACATTTGTTGAGTGCGCAGACATACGCTAGGATGGCTTCGAAGGAACGGCCGGAGGGAGCGATTGACAGAAAAGAACGAAACTGACGCGACGCAGATGCTGAACGACCTGACGAGCGGCGACGCTACAGCGGCGCAACGTTTACTCCCGCTGGTCTACGCTGAATTGCGGGCTTTGGCCGGGAGCCTTTTTCGCGGCGGTCGATCCGATCACACACTTCAGCCGACTGCCCTCGTGCATGAAGCCTATATAAAACTCGTCGATCAGTCTGGGGCAGAATGGAACAATCGAATCCATTTTTTCGCCGTAGCGGCTACAGCCATGCGACAAATTCTCTCCAACCACGCCCGGGCCAAAAGGGCCGACAAACGAGGTGCGGGCTGGGGACGGGTGACGATTGATGTCGCATCTGATACACCCAGCAGCGCGATCGATCTCGTTGCGCTGGACGAAGCCCTCGAACATCTGGTAAAGATCGATCCACGAATGCAGCGGGTCGTTGAATTGCGGTTCTTTGCCGGAATGACGGTTGAAGAAGTAGCCAAGGTGTTGGACGTCTCCAAGACCACAGTAGAAGGAGATTGGCGTACAGCACGTGCATGGCTCAAACAGGAGTTGGCGGATTCATGAATGAACGTAACTACGTACAAATTCGTGAAGCCTTCTCCATATTTCAAGAGGCATACCCCCTGGATATTGCGCATCGTGATGCGCTACTCGAGCAGCGGTGTGGCCACGACACGGAATTGCGCGAGATGGTGGATCAATTACTGCGCAACGACAGTACTTCGCCGGATGCCGACACGCTTATCGGCGCAGGACCGCAGGCACTGGCAGATGAACTCGCGTCGAATACCTCCGGCGGCGACATGCATAACAAAGGACCGAACGAACAGCCTCACCGCCGCATTGGTCGTTATAAGATCCTTCGTAAGATTGGCGAAGGCGGCATGGGCATAGTATATGAAGCCGAACAGGATCAACCCAAGCGAAACGTCGCACTCAAAGTGATTTCACCTCATCTACTCTCCGCACGTGTGCGCCAACGGTTTGAACTCGAAGCTCAGGTGCTGGCGCGTGTGCAACATCCTGGAATCGCGCAGATTTACGATGCAGGAACGGCTGAAGGCGACCACAGCGAAATCCCCTTCATCGCGATGGAGTTGATTCGGGGGGCGTCGCTCTCGGCCCACATACGGGAACAGAATCCATCGACAGAACAGCGACTCACGCTTTTTGTGCGCATTTGTCGGGCTGTCGAGCACGCCCATAGACATGGTGTGATTCACCGCGACCTCAAGCCGGGGAACATTTTGGTGGACTCAACCGGCGCGCCCAAGATATTGGACTTTGGTATCGCACGCTTGGCGGGTTCTGACGATTCTTCGACTGGGCGCAATACGACGGCTGGGCAAATGTTGGGAACAGTTCCATATATGTCGCCGGAACAAATCGCCGGGAAGGCAACAGCCATCGATACACGCACAGATGTTTACGCACTAGGGGTGATCCTCTATGAAATGCTCGGCGACAGACTCCCATACGACGTCACCAATCGATCTGTACAGGAAGCCGCAAAGATCATCACAGAGACTGAGGCACCACGACTGGGTTCAATCCACCGTTCCTATCGCGGGGACCTTGAGACGATCGTCTCCAAAGCCTTAGAGAGAGATCAGCAGCTTCGCTATGGAACCGTTTCGGATCTTTCCGCCGATGTCGAACGGTATCTCAACCAACGGCCGATTCTAGCCAGACCGCCGAGCGCAGCGTATCAACTGCGCAAATTGATGATTCGTCACAAACTCTCCTTTGTGTTTGCAACATCATTATTCATCTTGAGTTTCGGGAGCGCTATTTGGTTGAGCGTACTCTACAGTCGAGCACTTACCGCCGAACTACATGCCGAGGCTAAAGCTGAAACCGCTCGACAAACCTCTTCTCTGCTGGTGGATCTGTTCAAGATGACCAACCCCAGCGAATCGCGCGGCCGGTCGATCACAGTGGCCGAGGTTCTCGATCGAGGTGCCCTGCGCGTTCAAACTGATTTGCAGAATCAACCGGAGGTAAGAGCTGAATTACAGTATACACTAGGCATGGCTTACCGTAATCTTGGGCTGTATGAAGAAGCGCAACCATTGCTAACAGGAGCCCTTAAAGTCTATCGCGGTTTTGACAAGCCGGTTCCTCAGCTTGCGGATGCATTGGCTGCAAGCGGCATACTCTTGGAGGACAAAGGCGAATATCTTGAGGCCGAGCGTCTGCTTCGCGAGGCGCTGCGAATTCGACAGATCGTTCAGCCTGAGGCGGCGCTACTGGTGGCAAACGACACGAACACGTTGGCTGGAATCCTTGCAAGACAATCACGAAATCGAGAATCGCTCAAGCTATACCATCAAGCATTGGATCTTCGGCGCCCAATCCTCGGCGAAGAGCATGCCGACATTGCCGAGACGCTTCAGAATCTCGGCGTAGTATACAAAGCAATTGGCAGCCTGGAAGAGTCACAAGCGTTCTTGCGCCAGGCGCTGGCTATCCAGGAAAGAGTCTTACCGCAGGACCATCCGTCGTTCATAAGTACTTATTACAATCTTGGGGAGGTTCTTCGTGAGATTGGTGCGTTGGACGAGTCGCGGAACTACTACGAACGCGCTCTACAACTCGACCAACATGTTCATGGTGTCGACCACCCCCACTTCGCCATTTCTCTTGATGGACTCGGAAAGGGATTCTTTGCGGTAGGGCGCTACGATAAAGCCGAATCACTTTTTCAAAGGTCTTTGGACATGCACCGCCGCATCCACAAAGTGGACCATCCCAACATCGTCATCATGCTTAACAACGTGGCAGAAGCTAAACTTATGCTTGGCAAGATCCAAGAAGCCAAGGCAGACCTCCTCGAATGCGCCGCAATGGCCAAGCGAGTCTATGGCTCGGATAGTCCACAAACCGCTATTCCAATCAACAATGTGTCCTTGGTACATCAGATTCTCGGTGAATATGAAAAGGCGTATGAGACTGGATTGGAGGCTTTAGCTATAAAACGTTCGGCCATTACTGGTGATCACGCTTCTGTCGCTGACACACTGCACGATCTGGGAGCCGTTCAGCTTGACCGTGGACATCTCGATAATGCACTCTTGTTAACCCGCCAGGGCCTCGACATTCGTCGGCGTCTATTTGGCGAGAGCCATCAAGCGGTAGGGCAGAGTTTGACCGGATTGGCGCAAGTACTCAGCGCGATGAAAGACTCAAGCGAGGCAGAATCGCAAATGCGCCTCGGCCTTTCCGTTCTGCAATCGGCGCTCGGCGAGAAACATCCTGATGTAGCCCATGGCCTATACGGTCTTGGGAAGCTGTTGCTACATAATGGAGACGCCGCAGCCGCCGAGCCATACTTGCGCCAAGCCTATGAGCTGCGCAAATCCAAGTTGCCCAAGGATCATTGGCAAACCATGATCGCAGCGAGCCTACTCGGTGAATCCCTAACACAACAGTCTCGTTTCTCAGAGGCGGAGCCGCTCTTACGACAGAGTGCTG
The DNA here is from genome assembly GCA_029260115.1 of Phycisphaerae bacterium. GTDB lineage: Bacteria > Planctomycetota > Phycisphaerae > UBA1845 > UBA1845 > JAJRPG01. Next base: position 16,105 of record JAJDDW010000052.1, read on the forward strand.
ATACGTTAGTGATAACCTTGGGGGCTAACCATCCCAAGGTGATTGAAGCCGTTCGTCGCGTTGCCGTATTGCCCTGACACATTAACGACGAAATGCGCCATTTCAAGAAAACGCGGAATTGTCAATAATTTGCTTTAGTCAAAGGACCGCTGACGGGTTCGGCCTTCGTAGAAGGTGTGCTTTCCATGCTGGACATTAACAGTTCCAAACCTCTCGCCCGTTTTGTCGTTACGTTAATTAGAGACTAACACTTACGTGACTGTGACGTTCATCATTTTCGTTAAAATATTTTTCTAAGTCGTTCAATAAGTTCTGGAGATTCTGATTACGTCTCCCCTGCATCAACGACTTCAGTTACTAGAGTTTGGGTACGCTTGTTGATTCATTGCTTGAATACCCCACCGTGCTATTCACTCCACGAACAATGAATGAGACTCGTATAGCTTAGAGAATAGTAAAACTCACTGAGGCACACTTTGCTAGGTACCGAAGTTTAGTGGCGATCCGGGGAAAACCCACCGAATTCATCCTTCATTAAAAAACTGCGTC
>JAJDDW010000053.1 GCA_029260115.1 Phycisphaerae bacterium
GTTCAAGTCCTACACGAACGTGCGTTTCACCAATTTGTCTTCGTTTATGGTAATAGGTTTCATCGTAAGGGCTTGTGAGTAACTCATGCAGCCAAGCGGTTAGTAGCGTTCGCTGATGTGCCAACTGAGATGCGCCCCCAATGAAATAAGAATTTAGATCATCATGGCGTGTGATCGCGTCGTAGAATCCATCCACAATCTCGGATACCGCCGGGCGCAATTCCACGGCCAAGGCCCTGATATGTGCGACATCAGATTCGCCAAACCCGATGTACGCCTTCATATTCTCAAATTCAGTTGACACGACGACATTATACCCATTCGTAGGATTTTTGCTGCCTCTGAAAAAATGTTGTTATTTGGAGGTACTGGTAATTATTCTTTCTAACAATATGAGTGCTGAGCATCACGTAACACGCTGCTTACTCGATATTCGCATGATTATTATGATCCGATAGTTTCGCCTGTGAAATCGTCGCTAGACCCAAAATATCCGTTAATTGGTCGGAGTGGGGCGAGGGCCTGTTGAAGCTGGCACGGATTCTGCATACGTTTTTTGGAGAGAGGCAATTCGGAGCCAAGGATATGAACTTTTCGGACGCACGATGCGAGCATGGTTCGAGCCAATCAACGTCCGAGCATAGCCGGCTGTTGATTGTTGAGCCGGTCAGATTGCTTAGATGGTCACTCTCCCGGTATTTGAGCCAATGGTTCGATGTAGAAGCAGTGGCTACCATGCAGGAAGCTGAGAAGGTGTTTGAGAATGGAGATGTCGATGCTGTATTAGTATCTGATGCGCTCCCAGGAGACGGTGCTCACCTCATAGAAATGCGTGCTAGACATATGAATTCATGCACCCGCATCATTCACATGCTTGCTCAGCCGGTGACCGATCGCGCGGAGATTGGCCTGGTGCGACATATAGAAAAACCATTTGAGCTTGTTGATATGAAAAAGTTGCTGCAAGAGGTGTCTTGAGTAAACGAGGAGTCCTGAGCGGATGTTCGTAGCCAATTATATGAAGCATAATCCCTATACAGTGGGGGAGAATGCGCTATTGGCCACTGCTAGCCAATTAATGCATATGCACCAAATTCTGCACCTGCCGGTAGTCGATAATGGTCGGCGATTGGTCGGCATCCTTAGTGATCGCGATGTTAGATCAGCCGTGGGTTTTGACCGCACTTTACCAGATAGATTAACCGTTGCCGAAACGATGACGGTTGATCCGGTGACAATTCAGGCCGACGATACGATAGAGCAGGCGATTGAGATTCTCACAACGAATCGATTCGGCGCCTTGCCTGTTATGCGGGCCGGACAATTAGCTGGGATCATTACGACAAAAGATGTGCTTCGAGCATTCCACGAAGTGCTGGGCTTAACAGAGGATGGGCGTCGTATTGAAGTCGCGCTGCCAGATGGCCGAGTTGATTTAGCCAGTGTATTCCAGGCCTTGCAGGATGGTGGGCATGAGGTAATCAGTGCGGTGGTATCACGCACACGACGCGATGGTGGCGAGCCTTCGCTTTATCTGCGAGTTGCAACCGATCAGCGAAAAAGCATCGAACAATGTTTGCGCAAAGCCATGGCTATCCTGCTCGCGCCGGAACAGCCATGAGAGTTAGCAACGAAAAACGATTAAGCTGACAGCCTTTTGCGTCGAGCCGATAGCACCGTTCCTGCACATAAAATAACCAGCGCGATGATTACTAAACCCCACTGCGATACTGCTGGCGCTTCGTCGGCGCGAATGCCGTGTTGTTCTGCACAAAAGTCAACGTCGGCACATGGTGAGTAGTCCAGTGCGTCGATATTGTCCGTCCCTTCAGCAAGGCCCAAGGCTGCTGCGGAGGCCATGAGAGTTACGTTGGGCATCGCGCCAGCGGTAACAGTGAAAACGTCTGCGGGAGTGCCTGGCATGCCGGTAGCGAGGGTGCCGAGTGACGGTGAATTCCGGCCCAGTGAAAATATAACTTGGTCATTGCCATCAAACTGGCCATTGGCATTTGAGTCAAAGATGATCATGCTGTTGATGTCGTCTGCGTCAGTTAGGCCTAGGCTTGGTGCTGAGGCGAATAGTTGCGGCTGAGCAGCGACATCAGCAGGATTCGGGTGGAAGTATATGTTGGCTCCGCTACGCGTAGTTCCTGGGATACCTGGTATGGATGGAGAGTCAGCAGTCAGGGAGAAATAGACGCCAGATAGAGGGACGTCAAACTGGTCGACGGATGAGCGGACCATGGCTACGACGTTGTCCTGGCCAGCACGCCTGGCAGCCGAGGCGGAACCTACCGGAGGTTCGGCGTTAAAATCGGTGCCTCCTTGATTGTAATTGTTATATGTCTGGGTGTTGTTGTTGCTAGCACGGTTTGCAGGTAATTGTCCTTGACGCGTAAATAATTGTAACGACATAAATTGATCACCAGATGCTTGGTTTTTTAGCGCCTGGTCTTGCACATTGTACGGTACTCTGTTGGCCAACAAATTCGCGGCTGGCGGGACTGATCCGACGGAATCAATGTCCACGGAAAATAATAGGATTATCGGGGAGTTCGGTGCCACTGTTTCATTAGCTGAAGAAAGTGCATCAATCTCATCACCAACCTGGCCAAGGCCTAGTAGTTGGCCCGCAATCAGAATGCTAGGTGGCGCTGGATCTGGAAACTCTTTAAACAGTATAGCATCGGTTGGTACTAATCCAGCAAGGACGGTTGGCGATTGGGAATCAAAGGCGTAAAACGGGGGGGTTAATGGGCTGAGCGGCGCACCCTTTCCGCCACCCCGCACAGGCGCAATCCAAGAACCCAATACCATCAGAACCATCGCAGCTGTCATAAATATGCGTCGGTTGTACGTGTTAGAAATTGTTGCTTCCATCGCTTCCCTCCAATGCCCCTATTCGTTACTGCGCGGCCCAGACATGCTATGACTCCAGAACGACAATCACGGCTGAACCCATGTCGGCCAAGTTGGATCGTCTAACAGTCTGCGGAGCACTAGCCCACCATTATAGCGAAAATCTGCGGTGTCGTCGAAAGATTTTCGAGTTTGCTTCAAATTATTAATTGCTTCTGCCCGATTCCCCAACGCCAATGACATTAGCCCCGCGTGATAATAAGCCTCCCCAAGGAACTTCCAGGGAGTGTCCGAAGACTGCGCCAATGTCAGCAGTGCTTCAAAAGGCAGCGTTCCAGCGCAATAGTCATATAATTCTCGTTGCCATTGGTCAAAAATTGGGATCGTTGAGTCCGTTGAGAAGGTTAGCCCGTTCAGGCGACTCGCGAGCAGCGTCGTCGCGCTGTCATCCATACCTAGCAGCCGATAACCTGCGGCGGCTAAGATTAAATCTGAAGCGATGGCCGGTTGGCGATTGGCTAACTCATCAATACGGCCCTGCGCAGCAGTCATGTCGCCGCGCTCTGCGTCAATGAGCGCAGGGTATATATGCGTAAAATATGGATCCTGAGGGTTACACGCGGCGTGCCGCTGTACATCCAAGGCTGCGGCGTCGATATTGCCTAGCCAATAGTGCATGCGCCAGCGATAGTAATATCCCTCGCAGCGCTGACGGTCGTTAACTGCCAACGCTTCGGCACGGTCTCTAGCTGCGATAGATTCTTCTAATCTGCCGAGTCGTTCCAGACTTGTCGCCGCTGCGGTGGGAGGGCGGTTGTCCTCCGGTGCGGCTACTTCGCCTTGCAATGCCCATGAGAGAGAGGTCTGAAAATATTCGTCGGCCTTAAGGCTGTTGCCATCGTCCTGATAGATTTCTGCGGCTAAGCGGTAGGTAATTGAAATCAAATAATGAGAGATGCCTGCGTAAAAACTGTCTTTGACCAGTTGTAGCAGCACAGGCTCCGCTTCTTGGAAGGCTTCCAGCGAACGACGAGAGAAAAGAATCTGGTTATACGCCCGGGCTACGTTCAAACTGGCCTGCGGAAAATATTGGTTGTTAGCCCCAGCTATGTTTCTTGCGACTTGATAGGAATAAGCGGCGTTATCCGGGTCGTCATAATGAATCGCTAAAGCGCGGAAAAACCACGCTTCAGGAGTGGCTGGGCCACCAAGAGCTTCTGCACGGGCTATCATGCTTCTTGATTGGTCAGGCTGTCGAACGCGCCACAACGCCCACGCTTTCACATATATAGCTTCAATATGCTGCGGATTGGCCGCTAGCAAAGTATCTAATTTTTCGATGGCTAACTGCGGTTGGCTTTGGCCCATGTCGACCATCGCCTGAACGAATAGCAGCTTAGCTGTCGATGCCCCCATGTCTTGGGCCAATTGAATATCTGCAAGGACGACATCCGGTTTGCGGTAATTAGAATGCACGAGCCAGTCGTAGGCCCCGTCAAGCTTTTGGTCCGCTTCCCGCTGTTGCGAGAGAGAATAGCTAGCTACCCATCCGGTACTAACTGCCAAGAGAGCGACACAAGCTGCCATGGCCAGGGACGCTGCTTTGTGGCGCCGCATCCATTTGACACCGCGTTCTACAAAGGTGACGTGCCGACTCAAAATCGGACGACCTTCCGCGAATCGCCGTAAATCCTCCGCTAAAGCAGTCGCGGATGTGTATCGCTGTCCCGGTTCTTTTTCCATCGCCCGCATGCAGATCGTTTCTAGATCGCGCGGTACGTTGTGGATAGTGCGTCGAAGGGGGATGACTTCATGGTGGCATACCGCTTGAATAATTTGGTCGCGTGTTTCGCCAACGAATGGTCGTTGTCCTGTGACCAGCTCGTATAAGGTGACCCCGAGCGAGAAAATGTCTGTGCGATGGTCGATTTTGCTTGAAGAACCGCCGGCCTGCTCCGGCGATAGGTACGAAGGCGTACCCATGATTTCGCCGGACATGGTCATGTGAGGCTCGCTGGTTAAGTGAGCCAGGCCAAAGTCAGTAATGTACATTTGAAGATCATCGCCCAGGATGATGTTATGCGGCTTGATGTCGCGGTGTATCACACCGTGCTTGTGGGCGTGGGCTAAGCCATCAGCTACGCCAGCCAATAAGGATGCGATATATCGATAATCTTCTTTCGAACGCTGAGGTAATTTAGCTTTATCATCTGTTTTTTCTATAGGCTTAGGCTGTTGAACTTCATCAATTGCGGGCAAGTTATCTCTAATAGCCTGGCGCGGGGCTGCGAATGGAGAGAGATTAAATGATGACCCATGTAGTGACGCATAGGTAGAGGTTAATCGTTGCGGCTGGGCTTTGATGATTTGGTCTAGGCTGGAACCTTCGACGAGTTTCATCGCATAGAAATAATGGCCTTCGTAATCACCCTGGGCGTAAACGGGGACGACGTTGGCATGATTGAGTCGTGCGGCCGCCTTGGCTTCGTTACGAAATCGGCTTACTGCCCTTCGGCCATGACGCGCGTAGTCGGGTAGTACTTTGAGAGCAACCTCTCGATTCAGTGAAAGTTGGCGGGCGCGATAGACCACGCCCATACCGCCATGTCCGATTTCTCGGATGATTTCAAAATCCCCTAATTTGCTACCCACTGACAGGGCGTTTTGCTTGTGTCGGGGCGTCCAGGAGCGGTCGCGCGAGGTGGCGTTAATGGATACGCGTCTGGTTTGGCTTTCCGCATCCTCCACCTGGGCAAAACCGAAAGCTTCGCGGAGGTCATCGATGAATCGATCTTCGCCCATATTGGCAGTAGCTGAGACTAGAGTGTCTGCGTTCATCATTGAACTGCCACATGTATGGCATTTGACCGCCGAATTTGGAGATGTCGCGTCGATCCTAGAATCACAAGAAGGGCAATATAATTTGGTCACCTTGGCCACAGTTGCCTATTCCGATCGAAAGGGACAGTAAATCTATACTCAAATAGACCAATGTATCAACGATTTGACACGAAAGATTACATGAATTTCAGGCTCGCTCGTATATGGACGTTTACGCATCCGGTAACTACACATCACATTCAGGGTCCGTCGCGTCTAGCTTGGCTTTTACCCGCTTAATCACGCGAGATTTGGCCTGATAGACGCTGGCGACGCTGATACCGACTTGCTTCGCTGTGTCTTCGACTGATAATCCGCCTAGGGCATGTACCTCAAATGCTTCGAGCGTTTTTTCTTCAAATTCGTCGGCGACACTCTTCAAGGCCCAGCGAAGTCGATGCATTTGCCACTCACGCTCCCATTTCGCGTCAGCAGAAGTTTCTTTGTCCGCATGAATGAAGTCAAAATCATGTGGATCGAGATGGATGGGCTGTTTGGCTTCTTTTGCGGCTCGCCGGCCTAACGCGTGGACGACGGCTGACCGTAAGTAACTACGGAATCTACCCTTACGCGCATCATACTCGAACCCGGCCATGGCTTTGAAGAGGTACATGGTAACCTCCTGAACAACGTCCTCAGCCGTTTCATGCTTGGCGCCTCGTCCTCGCGCGTAGCGATAAAGCAGTTCGCCATATCGCTCGTCGAATTCGTCCCACCCCATCGTATCGGAGCGATCACGCAGTCGAAGTAGCAATGTGATACGAGTTGATTCAGCCATGCCCATACTATGGGCTATTGTCCTCAACACGGAGTGAAATTACAAGGATAAGTCTAAAATTGTTAGCTATATAATTCGTTTGATACTTTACACGGCTATTTTTCCTGGGCAGGGGGAAGGTTATAGGTGATTCCCTGATTCTTATCAGGATGACGAATCTCTTAGGCTGCGTCAAAAGTCAGTCCGCTTGGTCTATGTAATGTTAGCGGACGCTTGTCTCAGTAATTGGTATTGAGCCAAAAGGCTTGGTTTTCGGAGAAAAAAGATGAATCGAAATATGTATAACACACGCAATGTTGTCGCGGCAACTGCTGCCGTTTTCTTGGTCTTGGCTGGTAGCGGTATGACGAAGGGGGATACGACTGACCAACCGACGATTTCCTTGGCCCCGCAGCAGCTTAACGTGCTGCCGGGTGATACGGTACAGGTCGATGCGTTCATTACCAATGTTCAGGATATTGGTACCTATCAGCTTTGTCTTATTGGTAAGGCATCTGATGGGCAAGTGTTGACGCTGTCTACCATGGCTATCAATAAAACGCACAAGACTTTTCTGTTTGGCTCGGAGCAAGTAGTTGAAGCGATTGACCAGAAGGGTAAGCGACTCGCTGTTATTACCTTTGGTCAAGGCGTCGATGTTGCTGCCGATGAACAGCGCTACTTAGCTACATTTACTTTTGAAGTGCCAAAAGATGCGAAAGGTTCGCTGCAGTTTGTGGTCGACCAGGGCCAAGAGACTATGCTGCTCCATGGAAGCGGCGAGAAAATGACTTACGGAGTTGGCGCAGCCGTGAGCATACAAGTTGTTGGTGATACCAAGATTCGTGCGATCAAACGTGATCGATCGACACGCTAGGGCGAGTACTATTATTGCGTCGCGGCCAAACTCGGTTATTCCCGGAAGATTGGCCCAACACTAGCGTACACATTAATGTAGTTGTTTATAGTCGAAATAGTGTTAGGCGAAGGTGTATGAATTATTTCCCCACGGGTGAGCCGTCGCTTACCTGTGGGGTTTCATGCATGGTCAGCGTTGCCCAATGGTAAAGATAGTTGCTGCGTGCTTGAGCTGTTTTTCAAGCGTTAGGATTATGGCAGACATTCGTCTGGCACATTGTTGGCGTCCATGTCTAGGCTAGTCCCGTTGATAATGTCGCAAAAGTCTGGGATGTTGTTGACGTTGCAATCGATGTATGGTAGTTCGCACTCGTCAGGCACGTCGTTGAGATCGCAATCATTACTGAACGTACTGGTAATGTCGCATACGTCAGGTAGGCCGTTACCGTTGCAATCCAGTGAGCCAGCGACGGTATAGATCGCCCGGGCGGCCGGGTCTGTCAGGAGAATGCGCGCATTGGCCCCGTCAATGGCCATGCCGGAAAGTTTTTGAAAGGGGGCGCCGCTGACAATTATTTTATTTCCGCTACCGTCTTTGGGGACAGCGACCAAAGCATTCATACCGACTACGGCAAAATCGCCAGTTAGTTTATTTTGAATGAGGTCATGCGCACCTGGGATTGGTGGAATTGCCAGCCCTATGACGCTTCCGGTAGCTGTGATACGAAATGCCTGACCCACCACAGCATCTGCTACAATGATGTCGCCAGTAAATACATCCTCGATGACACCAGATGGCTTAGCCAGTGGGAAACCTTGCGCGACTAAATTAAATTGGCCATTCACCATACGGAAAATGGTGGGGGGCGGTGAATTTGGTGGCGGGCCTCCTTCATCTGACACGATCACGACATCATTGGCCGAAATAGCGATACCGGAAGGTGCGAATAGTGGGTTACCTTGGTGGAATACGGTGACGCTGTCACTGGGCGATAATTCCCAAATGGTAGCTGCACCTTTGTCGGCGATAAGGAACGTATCTGTCGATTTACGGTAGGCGATCGCAATGATGTTAGTGAATCGACTATCTACGACTTTCAAGCTGCTCAATCCAAATTGGTCCACCCGCCAGATAGTTTTCGCTAACGGGTCGACGATAAGAAACTGAGCTGCGATGGGGTCGAACGCGACGTCTGCGGGCGAAATCAACGGCGTGCCGCTGGTCAAGGTGACTATGGTCGGTGGCACCATGCATTCGTCGGGATTGCCATCGCTATCACAGTCTTGGCTGAAGCCGCTGGCGATGTCGTCGCTGTCGGGGAGTCCGTTGCTATTGCAATCTCCCATGGTGCATTCGTCTGGTTTGCTATTGCCGTTGATGTCGGTGGATGTGCCATCAGCTATATCGCATACGTCTGGAATACCATTCTTGTTGCAATCTGATGCAATTTTCAATGATATTTCTGTCGCATCTTCGATGCCGTTGGTATTGCAATCGTTCGACTCGCAGCCATCAGGCACGCCGTCGCCGTTGTTGTCTATGCTGAAAGCGGATTGGATGTCGCATTCATCGGGCTGGCTATTGTTGTTGCAATCTTCGCTGGTTAAATCCCGCAAATCCCTAAAGTCGGGTATACCGTTGCCGTTACAATCTAAATCGAGACATTCGTCGGGTACGCCATCTCCGTCGACATCGAGTGACGATGTCTCAATGTCGCATTCGTCTGGCATTTGGTTCGCGTTGCAATCGTCCGAAATATCATGGGTCAAATCGCATTCGTCGGGGATGAAGTTGTTATTACAGTCGAGCGACGTCCCAGCAATGATGTCCAGACCATCGGCTTTATCATTGTTGTTGCAATCGCGCAGCGGTCCATTGGGGTCTTCGATAAAGAAGGCATTGGTGGGGTAGGGATCGGAACTATCGGGTAAGCCGTCTCCGTCTGTATCTTTTAAGAGGGGGTCAGTACCGAAGAAAAATACTTCCGCAGCATCGAATAGGCCATCGTTGTCGGTGTCGGGCTTATTTGGGTTGGTGCCGAAAAGTACTTCAAGGGCATCGATTAGCCCGTCGGAGTCGGTGTCTGTAGTGACAGCTTGGATGATGGCGTTAGCCACCGTGCCGTCGACGAAAACTTCTTGAAAATCAATGACGCCATCCTCATCGCTGTCTGCGACTAGTGGGTCGGTGTCGAGAATAAAAACTTCGATAGAATCGGGAATGCCGTCGCCGTCGCTGTCTGGGTCGTCCATGTCAGTGAGGTTGAACGGGGCTTTGCCGAAGTCGCCGGGGCGCGGGTTTGCGATGGGGGCAATGCTGCCGTCTGCGCTACCGTATAGCACACGAATCGCGGCTATGTCTGCCTGAGTTAACTCCATGAATCCGGCGGCTGCGTAACTCGGGGCCATGACGGCAGATTCTTCGATACTGTGTTCCAAACCCAGTGCATGACCGAGTTCGTGCAAGACGACGGTGAATAAATCAAACCCGTCTTCGATGGGTGAAAGGGTCCAGGCTTCTGCTGAACATAGATGAATCTCACCGGCTTGGCTTGTACCGGGGAAAAACGAATGCCCCAGTGTGCCTCCCGCACCGTCAAAGGGGAAGGGGTCGCCGTGGTTTCCCTGGTCGAAGGAGATTTTTAAGTCTGCATTAGCCGCGATGGTTGCTTTTGAAAACGATAGCGCGGAGGCATCTGACCATAAAGCCAGTGCCCGATCGATGGCATCATTTTGATCGTCTTCGCTAATGGTGGTTAGCGGCTTAGCTAGTGCCCAGGTCAATGCTGTTTTGGTCCATCGGCTTGTGGGGCGGAAGCAGATGATGTTGGACGACTGCTGGGCTAATTCGTCATAGCAAGCAATGGCAAAGGCGCTACAGCCACTCGCGACTGGCATGTCCACTGTGGCAGGCTCGGTAGTTTTCGCCGCGGGTTGGCAACTTGATAACAGGCTTAGGCTTAAGCACAACGCAGTGGTTACTAGTGACCTGCAGCGTAATGAATGGTTGCGCTTTATCATAGGGGAATAGCTAATCCTGTCCGTCATATGAACAGTCACTTTCGTTCGCCGGAGTTTGCTGCGTATAAGAAAGCACCACATTGTCCGATAATGGATGCCGCATCAGAAGCATCGTGACATATTCCTAGACAAGTTCCTTGTACTTTCATCGGATGCTAAGACTAGCTACATGGTTAGACTTTGCGACTTACGATGGTGCGATAACACGGTCTTTAACGCAGTTATGAGGGAGAAGGGGCTATAAAAAGCGGGCGTCCGGCAATTGATTGCGCCGGACGCCCGTAGGGGCTTAGAGTTATTATCGTCGTTATAGGAGTGCCATCTTACACGGGTAAGCAGCAGGTCACCCATGCCACCCAAGTGCAGTTAGTCTAGCTTAGGTCCAGGGCCATGATGGTTTCGCGGTCTCGAATGTAGAGCTTGGTGCCAACCAACGTTGGCGTCGCCCATGCGTAGGGCTTGAGCAATTTTACTTTCGAGTGAATTTCAATGTTCTCAGGCGTTGCTGTTGCAATGGCTAACATGCCGTCTTCGTCCAGGATGATAAGTTTACCGTCTGCGTAAAGGCAGTTGGCTTTTTTGAATCCGCGTTCACGCCACGCGACTTTTCCGGTTTTGACATTGATACCAGCCAATAGCGCTGTAGAGCTGCCGCTTGAGCCGTACACATAATCGCCGATGCGGACGAAACTGCCGTGTTGTACACGCATTTTGCGGGAATACCATAGCTCTTTTGCCTGATATTCACCGTCTTTTTTAGTGATTTGAATGGCTCGACTGCCGTCGCCGTATTCTGCGGAGGTAAACAAAATGCCGTCGTCGCCCCAGACGGGCGTGCTCATGATTGCCCCGGCAGAATCTGGCAATTCGACTTGCCATTTTAGTTCGCCGGACTGTGGGTTTAATCCGCATCGCTTGTTACCCATAGCGATAATGAGCTGTGTTTCGCCTTCTAGGTCAATTAGAATCGGAGATGGGTAATCTGAATTAAAGTCTTGACTCTCCCAGGCTACGCTGCCGTCGTTTTGGTCGAAAGCGACAACCCCATGACCCTCGCCGCCGACGGGTAGGATGACGAGGTTTTCGTAGGCGATGGGGCTAGCGCCGTATCCGTGCCCCGGAACTTTTAATGAATACTTTTTAACCAAATCTTGCGTCCATAGGATTTTACCGCTGGATTTATCTAAACAGTTGAGTCTAGCTGAAGCGCCGATGGTGTATAGCCTATTGCCAACGATGAGGGGGGTCGAACGCGGGCAAGAGCCAAACGCGACGCTTTGTCCGTCGACTGGTGGTGCGACGTCTGGCGTTTCCCAGATAGTATCGCCGGTTTTTTCGTCGAGTGCCACGATGACGTCGTTATCTTCGTTGCGGTACATGGTGTACAGTCGGCCACTATCAGCCAGGATGGTTGAATAGCCGTCGCCTAGTTTGCGGCTCCAAACTTGTTTAGGGCCTGCTGCGGGCCAGGTGGTCGCTAGCCCGGTGCTATGAGAGATAAAGTTTCTGTCTTGGCCTCCCCACTGTCCCCATTCCGGCGCGGAGCTTGATGCGCACGCGGGCAGCATCATGCTGACAGTTAAGATAGCTGCCCCGATGTATAGTTGTTTGGCGACATTACTTTTCATGTGACATCCTCTTTGAGTTAAGTTTGTTACTGGTTACAAAATTTTTAATAACTGCGACAGGATAGACAAAAATAACCATCCTATAGCCCATGGCCCTATATAAGGCTGCCTGTTGCCATTTTGTCCTCGAGACGACGGCGCTGTCAACGGGCCGCGAATCAGGGGCTAGCTGGTCGAGCACCGATTGATGGGTCGTTGGCGAGAGTTTATCTTGGCCTTGTAATGATATTTGAGGGTTTCGTGCGCTTTTTCGTAAATCTGTACCCGTAAGGTAACGACAAACTAATACAAAAGAATTGCGTTATTTTGACTGCCCGTTAGGGTATTCGCGCGGATAGCCTGCGATGATAGCGGGAAGCTATTTTGCATAGATGAGGATGAGCGGGTACGCGGGGCATTTGTCCCGATGTGCTTGTCAAACACAATACGGAGTTGATGGGATTCTTATGACAACTGATCGAAGCCAATTTCTAACCATCGTTTCAGGCCTGCCACGCTCTGGTACATCTATGATGATGCAAATGCTGGATAAAGGTGGCATCGAAGCGCTGACTGACAATATTCGCGTGGCTGATGACGACAATCCCAAGGGCTATTACGAATTTGAGCCTGTCAAAAAGACCAAAGAAGATGCCTCTTGGCTAGCAGACTCACCTGGAAAAGTTGTGAAGATGGTGCATGTGCTGCTGCTGGACCTTCCCGACGATCACGAATATCGCGTGGTGATGATGCGGCGGCATATGGACGAAATTGTGAAGTCGCAAAACATCATGCTAGACCGCAACCAAAAAGGTGGCGGCGATATGGACCCGGAAATTATTAAGAAAGTGTTCACCCAGCAGCTCGATAAGGTGTATCAGTGGGTCGAGTCTCATCCCAATTTTCAGATGCTCGAAGTGTGGTATAACGAAATGCTCAAAGAGCCTGGTCCGATCGTAGAAAAAATCGATGCGTTCCTTTGTGGCGGTTTAGACCGTGAGGCTATGGGGGCCGTGGTGGATCCCACGCTCTATCGAAACCGAGCTTCGTAAACGATTGACGCATGATCCAGTATGCGCGTTGTGACTGTTCTTTGTGGGAAGCATGCATCTATTGCCTAAGCGTAGCCGTTTATGCTGGGGGTTCTGCGATGATGGGCGTTGGTTTTCCCGAGCTGTTTACAGCTACGAATACAACTTCCCCTTCCGTAACTTTGACGCTGCAGTCTGGGATTTTGCGGCGGCGGGCGCATACGCGCACGGCTATCGTCATGGACGTTCGGCCTATGCGCGTGGTGCTGGCGTAAAGGCTGAGCAAGTCACCGACGTAAACGGGTTCGTGGAATTCGATTTGATTGAAAGAGATAGTGACGTATTGATGGTGGGCCTGGCGCATGGCCTCGACGTAAGCTGCCTGGTCAATGAGTGACAAGATCACGCCACCGAATATCGTACCGTCGGCGTTGGTATCGCGGGGCATCATGATGATGCGAATCGCTGGTTCGTTAGATGGCGGTCGGGGTGTTGTTGGCATCGATTATTTTCTCCTTCGTTTAGTCAAAGACTACGGCTATGTTAGGACGCCCGCCATAACGGTTTCGATATAATGATCATCGCCCCTGCGATTGTAATTAGTAGCATCGCGGAAGTGAGTCGATAGGCCCGGGGAAATCGAAACTTGAATAGGCCAAGTAGGTGCCTGGCGTATTGAATTTGCTGTGACACATTGAGTTTGCTTTCGCCCGCCCGGCGGGTGGCGAAACGAATGGGTATTTCAATGGGTCTGGTACACCGGCCTTTGACATATAATTCCAGCGCGATCTTGTAGCCCAGCGGGTTAAGATGGGCTGCCTCTTCCCACGTCTTACGTTTAATCGCGAAAAATCCGGACATGGGGTCTGCCAGCGGGGCGAGGGGGTTAGCCAACAGGGTGGCCACCCGCGAGGTGAGCCGTCGATACCAGGGCCAGCTTTCTTCGATACCGCCTCCTTGGGCATATCTGGAGCCTAGGGCGAAATCGCATTGGTCGTCGTCCAACGCTTGTAATAGTGCTGGAATCATTTCCGGGGGATGTTGCAGGTCCGCGTCTAGCACCACAAATTTTTCTCCCACCGCATGGCTAAACCCGGTGAGCACGGCCGTGGCTAGGCCTCGTTTTCCTTTACGAATGACAAGTTTAACTGGGTAACGATCGACGAATTTCTCGATCACCTCTTCGGTGCCGTCATTGGAGTTATCGTCGACAATAATTAGCTCGGCCTGGATGGCTGCGGCTTGGGTCGCTTGAAAGCAGCGTTCGATGAGCGATTCAAGGTTCGCTGCCTCGCGGAATGTGGGCACAATGATAGACGCAGCTGGTGCGGGTTCGAACATGGTTTATATGATACGGGTAGTTCGTGTGCTCGACAACGATGGTGGCTAGGTTTGACATGTGTCGAGAGCGCGGGAAGATGTACATATACGGTATCAGTTCCAGTATGTCGCTGACGACGGTAAGGCTGCGGTGACGGATGTTAAATGTATTTTCTGCCATCGGTGCTCGAATCACTTTGTCTATTGGCGCCTTTGGGCAAGGGGCGGTGTTTTGCTGGCAAATGTTGCGATGGCTCATACCCGGGCTGTTGCAACGGCGCACCTGGGCGCGGACCATGCCGTTGTTTTTTGAAATTGGCAACCGCACACTTCCTGTTATTTTAATAACTGGCACGTTCGTAGGATTAGTGTTAGCTATCCAAAGCTTTGACCAACTTAGCGCGGCGGGCTTTGAGAACCATATGGGTATCCTGGTGACCGTGACGCTCGTTCAGGAGCTTGGGCCTGTCCTGGCGGGGGTCATGTTGGCTGGACGAGTGGGGGGGGCGCTGACAGCAGAACTGGGCACGATGCGGGTGACTGAGCAAATCAGCGCTTTGTCTGTCATGGGCACGGACCCTATTCGTCAGTTGGTTGTTCCGAGATTTTTGGCCTGTCTATTGTTCGCACCGCTATTGACGTTTTTCTGTGACGTAGCAGGGTCGCTGGCCGGTTGGTTTGTCGCTGTCATGTTGAAAGACATCCCGTCTGGTCCATACTGGTATCACATTAAGTCGGCTGTTGAAAGTTGGGATGTGATGGTCGGATTCACAAAGAGTCTGGTATTTGGCGGGGCGATCGCCGTGATTGCCTGCTACAAAGGGTTTCATTGTCGCACTGGCGCGGAAGGCGTTGGCAAGGCATGTACGGAATCGTTCGTCATTAGTTTTATAACTATTTTAGTTACCGATTTTTTCATCGGTACGTTCCTGTCCGGTTTATATCGTGGGCTGTACGGGTTTAAGTCACTCATTTAGGTCATGGCCTGTTGCGTTTACTATGATTCAATCGACTGCCAATCATGATCCGCTCATTAGGATGGTGGATGTTCATAAACGTTTTGGCGCGGTGGTCGTGTTGGACGGGATCAATCTCGAACTCAATACGGGCGAGACGACGGTGATGATTGGTGAGTCCGGGTCGGGCAAGAGTGTAATACTCAAACATATTGTGCGACTTCTCAAGCCAGATCGTGGGCAGGTATACTATCGTGATCAGCGTATTGACGATCTTCCCGAGCGCAATTTGGTCCCGATTCGCCGTCGATTTGGTTTCTTGTTTCAGCACAGCGCACTGTTTGATTCGATGACCGTAGCTGACAACATTGCCTTCCCGATCGTGGAGCATAGCGAAAAGAATCAATCCGAGATCGAGGCCACCGTGGCTGAGAAATTGGCTATGGTGGGTATGAGTGGTTTTCAGGATCGCTGGCCTGCGGAATTGTCGGGCGGTCAGAAAAAGCGGGTCGCCTTGGCACGGGCCATTGCGGTTGATCCGGAGCTTATTTTATATGACGAACCCACGACGGGTTTGGATCCGCCTCGATCGGATGAAATTAACGAGCTGATCGTGAAATTAAAACGCGAGTTAGGTGTTACCAGTATTGTCGTGACGCATGATATGGCCAGTGTTCGAAAAATCGCGGATCGGATTGTCATGATATATAAAGGGAAATTCATTTTTGATGGTACGCCCGAAGCCGTGATGATTACGGACGATTCGCGAGTACGTCGTTTTGTTGAGGGTCGATGTTCCGATGAAGTGCTAGAGACATTGCACGGGAAGCACAAAACATGAGCGAAGTAGCACGCAATTTTTGGGTTGGTCTGTTTGTGATAACTGGTTTTTCCATGCTAGGTATCCTTATGATTTGGTTCGGCGAAACGCCCAGTTGGCTAGGTGGCAATGAGTGGGAACTCAACGTGACGCACGTAACGAACCTTAGCGGCATCGGAGAGGGGAGTCCCGTTCTACTTAACGGTGTAGAAATTGGTCGCGTGAAGCGTTTGGAATTTGAAGACTTTAAGCGTCCAGAGTTAGGTGTGCGGGTCGTTGCTGGTATCGAAAATACTTATTCAATTCCGAGTGGGTCGACAGCCCGTATATATGGTGCGACGCTGGGCATTGGTTCCGGCCACATTGAAATCATCGTTATTCCTGGTACGTCTTCTGGTTCTATTCCACGAAAAAATGCGTCTTTACCCGGAGAAATGCGGAGTATCATCGGCGAATTGATCTCAAAAGAAATGGTGGACAGTGTCAATCGGGCGATCGTTAATGTTGGCAATCTTACGGAGCAGTGGGCACCTGTTGGCACCAATCTGTCGAAGCTGTTGGAGTCACGCACTGTCGCACAAACCGGCGAGCCGGGGGCGGGTGAGAATGGTATCACGCCAAACTTGAGTACCGCGATTGAACGCATCGACCAATTGGTGGCTAACCTCAATGCGGTGCTTGGCGATGATGCGGTACAGGGAGATGTCAAAATCGCCGTGCGCGATTTGCGTGACGCTTCTGGGGCACTCCAAGACACCATGCAGCTATGGAAAATACAAAGCGAACGCATTACGAGTAACGTCAATAAGGGCATCGAAAAGCTCGAAACAGACCTCAACCAATCGTTCGTGAAGCTCAACGATGTGCTAGAAAATCTCAGTATAGGTGCTACAAGCCTTGCGACGGTGCTTGAGCAAGTTGAGCAGGGTAAAGGGACGGCTGGGTTGTTGGCCAGCGATGATCGACTGTACGAAGCCGCGGTGCTGAGTTTGCAGCGATTAGCCGATGTCATGCTTGATGTGAAAATCGTGACGCAGCAAATTAAAGAAGATGGCTATATTCCTGTCAGGTTAGCGCCGGGCGGATTGATCCGTACCAAAATTCCAATAACGGCGGAACCTGCTGGTACGCAGTGATTGTATATTATGATGGTGACGTATCATTGTCACTTAATGGCTTTGTCCGCGCGATGGCAACGTCAGCCAGCCATCCCGATGCGAAGCATCCCCACACGACCATCGGCGACCACGTTGGCATAGTCCACGCGCTGGTCCCTACCCGGGCTACGTGGGCTTCAAAATAAACCACCATAGCCGCAGCCGCTGCTATCCAACGCCATTGGCGTACGAAGGGAACCCATACGATTACCCATGTTAAATACCAATAATGAATAATGGGCATCAGCAAAAGAAGAATGGTTAAGCTGGCCGACGCTGCGTGGACGTAGGATTTGGTATGATAGCTGATGAAGCTGATGAGGCTTGCGATAATAATCGCTACGAAAATTTTCGTGGCCGGCGAGGTGAAGTCGAAAATGCCCAGCGTTTCGCCCAGGCTGAAGAAGGAAGTTCCTCCGCCGAATCGCGTTAGGCTTTCCGTTAATGACGCGCCGGCTGATGCGTACGGTAAGTAACTCATGGCGAAAACCGTCATGGCTAAGATCGCCGCGCGCTTAGATCGAAAGAATAGCCAGGGTATTAAAATAATGACGATGAGTTTGGACGAAATGGCTAGACCGAGTGCGATAGCTGCGAGGTTCATGCGTTTGGATAGCGCGGCGCGGATGCTTAGCAGCGTAAACAATAGCATCAAGCTGTCGATGTGACCTTCTACCGCAAACGAGGTTAACACTAGCGGGCAAAGGGCGTATAGCAATGCGCCGTGTGGTAGATGGCCCAGCGCGCGTAAGATGGATGCTAACAGCAAAATGACCAGGGCATCGCAACACACGACGAAGCATTTGACGGTCATGGGCGATGGATGGATCGTCGCAGCGAGGAGGAAAGTCGCCTGGGCTACGGGCGGATAAATCGCGGGATAATCGGGGTGATTTATTTTTTTCCAATCGTCGTTTTGTAAAAGCGCGAGGGCGGGACTGTCTGGCGCGTGCGCGTAGGGGTTAAAGCCTGCTTGTTGAATCCGACCTTCCCAGATGTATCGATAGATGTCATCGCTGGGTGTGGTGGCGATGAGTATGATGCGCAGCGCGAGACAGCCAACCAGCCACCATGGCCAATGGGATAGCCGCGTCTTAGTTAGAGCGCGCATGACGACCAGCGCGAGCAAAAAGTATCCGATGAAACCTAACGCGTAGGCTAATTGAAATGTTCGCACCGCTGGTTCGATGCCGCCGATGAAGGCCACGATTCCTGCGAATCCGAATAATCCTAACCAGCCAAGGATGATGAATACGGCGGTAGATTTATTAGATGACTTATTTATGGCACTATGATCGCTGCCGGGTTGCAGTGAGACGAATTGGGGTATATCTCTGGTCACGAATGTTTGGCACGCTGACCGCTTATCTTGATGTACCAGGTTTGGTTGCGGCTGTTGCTTCGACGGTGGCCAATGGCGCAGGTGCCGGACGAGGCGACGCCGTAGTGGGTTTCGACAACCAGCCGATGACTAGGAAGCCAATGGCGTAGATCAATAGGAACACGCTAAAGAGTCTATGTGTACCAGAAGCGAATACGGTAAATGAGATGAGTGAATAGATGCCTAGTGCAATTTCGACAAGCCACAATTTATTTTGCACGGCTTTGTAGCTCGACATTTGCGTTTGTGTCGTCGTGCTGCCGGATTTTGGTGTGCGGACAAATTCCCCGCCCCAGGTCCACATGCCCTGAAGCACCGCCAGCGTGTTACTGACGCATAACCCGCACCCCAATACCAACATGGATGGAATCGTGCGAAGCCCCGACCAGCGTCCGCCTAAACTATATCGTGCGTAGGTATAGGTGACTGAAGGCGCGATGGCTGATAGGATGATGAGATACCATGCGGCGTGGAACCAATCGCTATCAAACACCCGGCCTTTGTCAAAGATAAATAACATAGGTCTGGCCACTAACGCGAGCAGGAGCATCCACACGGCTACGGAATAGTGCGTGAGGTGTAGGGTTGCTTCGACCTTGGTTCCTAGGGTCAAGGGTGATCGCCAGATGCGCGGTAAAAGTTTTCGCGCGACCTGGATAGACCCTGTCGCCCAACGACGCTGCTGACTTTTTAGCGCGTTCACATGGCTAGGCAGTTCGGCTGGGCAGGGCATGTCGAAACAATAATCAATGCGCCAGCCGGCTAGTTGCGCCCGGTAGGAGAGGTCTAAATCTTCAGTTAATGTATCCCCACTCCAGCCACCGACTCGGGGATCATCTATAGCTTCTTTTCGCCATACTCCAGCGGTGCCATTGAAATTCATCATCAGACCGTTCCAGGCCCTGGCACCCTGCTCTATAGCGAAGTGACCGTCTATACCCAAAGACTGGGCTTCGGTTAGCCAGGATTCTTCGCGGTTAAGATGTGCCCAGCGACCTTGAAGACAGGCTAGGTCCGGGGCGTATTCCAGTAGGGGAATCGCTTTACGCAAAAAGTCTGGTGGCGGAATGAAATCCGCATCAAAGACCGCCAAGTACTCTCCTCGGGCCGCTGCGACGCCGAGGACTAACGCGCCAGCTTTATATCCTTCGCGCGTCGGACGTCGAATGATTTGTACATCGTGTCCTTGTTCGATCAATCGCCTAGCTGTTCTGTCTACGATGTCGCATGTATGGTCGTTGCTATCATCGAGTACCTGAATTTCGTGTTTCCCAGCCGGGTAATCCATGGCTGCGACCGTTTCCATGACCCGCTTTGAAACGTCCGACTCATTGTAAATCGGAATTTGACTTGTCACGACAGGCCATTGGTCGTCGGGCAATTGACCTTGATAAAGGCCGATGAGTTCTTGTTGCTGCGCACGTTTTTCTACAGACCGCCTTCGGAACAGATAGACGAGCACATACAAATGCAGTCCATAAGCGGCTAGAGCTAGGGTAGAGACACCGAACGCGGTTAATGTAATCAAACTAAATGCGTCAAACACCGATTACTCTTTCGTTTTTACTTTGGTCTCGCGATTCAGGCAGACGAACTCGCTGTCTAAGAGACCTAATGCTGATTCGTAAACAAAGGTGACCTAAGCTTACTGGCCAAGTCCTACAGGCCGCGTCGACCTCTTGTTTAGAGGATATTACCTATTGAGCGGCGGATATTGCATTTCCACGCCAGATAACGCACTATCCGCCATACGAACCGCCGACAGGGCTGGTTCAGACGCCAAACATTGTAGTCATAAGCCCGCGGGTCGCCAAGACTTGCGGACAATCTTGTGAGAATTGTGGGATGGGCCTAATTCTTATCGCTCGGAGTAATATTTAGCCGCGATGCACACCCGTCTGTTTGACAGCGTCGAAACGCGATCCGTAGAATAGGCCTTGTACTATTGAACTATCGCACTTGAAAGGGCAAGAATGCCTGACAAACGACTTAGTGAGCTTTGCAAAATTTGTTCTGACAACGGCTTTGAGACCCGGTTGGATGGGGCGGACATGGCCGTTCACGCGGTTAATACGCTCGAAGACGCCTGCGAGGGGGAGGTCTCGTTCCTTTCTAATCCCAAGTATATCCCCAGCTTAGCCACGACCAAAGCCTCAGCTGTGGTGGTTCAAGATGGGGTGGAGGTGCCGAGCGGCGTCTCCGCATTACGGTGCAAAGACCCCTACGCAGCAGTCACGGTCGCCATAATCGCGTTGCATGGTTATCGCAGACATCCGAAGTGGGGTGTTAGCGAGCGGGCCAATATAGATCCGTCAGCTAAAATTGGCCGCGATGCGCAAATCGCACCCGGAGCGACCATTGCAGCCGATGTAGAAATCGGAGATGGCTGCACGATCTATCCCGGTTGCTACGTCGCGGATCGCGTGCGTATCGGTCATGAATGCGTCCTGTACCCTAATGTTGTGGTGTACGACGATTGCGTGTTGGGCCATCGGGTGACGATCCATAGTGGTAGTGTGATCGGAGAAGATGGCCTGGGATACGCGCCTTATGACGGCAAATGGATCAAGATCCCACAAGCGGGCTATACGGTCATCGGCGACGACGTTGAAATTGGGGCCAACTGTGCGATCGACCGCGCGACATTGGGTAAGACCGAGATTGGTAGCGGTACGAAGTTTGGAAACGTGGTAGTGATTGGTCATGGCACGAAGGTCGGACCGGATTGTATGTTTGTTGGTCTGGTGGGAATCGCTGGCTCGGCCAAAATTGGTAAGCATGTCACTGTAGCAGGTCAATCTGGTGTAGGCGGGCACATTACCGTCGGTGACGATGTCAGCATCGCTGGGCAGTCGGGTGTGCATAACGACGTTGAAGCGGGGATGAAAGTTTTTGGATATCCCGCAGATGAGATTGGCAAAGCGCGTCGGTCGGTCATTGCTGTGCGAAAATTGCCGGACTGGATCAAACGCGTGAAACAGTTGGAAAAAGAACTTTCACAATTGCGCGAACTGGTGAATGAAAATGCCAAGACGTAAGAAAAATGTGTAAGTGTATTTTTAAGCGAGCCGCGGGCTTCAGCCCGCGCGGTGTCTCGGCTGCGGTTTTGTATTAAAAACTAATGAGTAGCTCACAAATACATCTTGGAATCATAGCCGGTGCGGGGCAGTTTCCGTTTATGGTACTCGAAGGTGCTCAACGCGCCGGATGTCGTGTAACCGTCGTTGGCCTAAGCGGACTTGCTGATCCTGCCTTAGCCGGTATGGCTGATCGTTTCTATTGGGCGGGAATAGCCAAGATGGGCCGGTGGATTCGTCTGCTGCGCCGTACCGCATCCGATCAGGTCATTTTGGCTGGCGCGGTGACTAAAACGTGCATGTACGGGCGTTTTCGGCTATTGAAAATGTTGCCCGATTGGACTTCAGCTAGGATTTGGTTTTTTCAGATTCCGGATAAAAGAAATGACACGGTCTTGACAGCCGTAGCCGACGAATTTGCAAAATATGGGATTATCATGCAAGAATGCACGCAATATACAAAAGAGCACTTCGCCGGCGAGGGGGTGCTTTCTAAAGCCCAACCAAGTGAGTCTCAACGAAAAGACGCTAAGTTTGGCTGGGACATTGCCAAGCAGATGGGGCTTCTTGATATAGGTCAGTCGGTCGCGGTAAAGGAAACAGAGGTCATCGCCGTTGAAGCTATCGAGGGAACCGACCGCATGATCGAGCGCGCCGGTCAGCTTTGCTCAAGAGGCGGTTGGGCGATGATTAAAGTAGCCAAGCCCAATCAGGACATGCGATTCGACGTACCCACCATAGGCCCGGACACCATTTCAAATTTGCAACGCCACGGCGCGACCATGCTCGTCATCGAAGCGGGAAAGACAGTTATCATTGACAAAGAAGCGACACTATCCGCAGCGGATAAAACTGGGATGGTTGTGGTTGGTTGCTAGTAGCATGCTGTTGGCGGGCAATTTCCAGTCATCGCGTCTACATTTCACAACAGGCATTTCGTTTTTCTCACTATTGATTGATAATTCTTTTTGCTATCGGACGCTTGGCCATGTATAATGGGTGCCATCGGATGTGCTGAGCTTCGCTTTTGAAAGCGAGACTAGGCGATTCGACGGCTTGCATGGGGACATTTTCACGCGGTTCTTGTTTCATTCGTTGGGGGACCAATGTCTGACACCGATCAATTTCACGAAGGCCATGATGAGCAGGGGTATGGGAACGATCATCCACACGTAGGTTTCTAACAAAGATTGGATTCACGATGGATTACACGGAAAATGTAAAGTTTCGGGTAGCTTGGGGGTTGGTTCTATGTTCGGCGATTTTTGTATCGTCAGCATGGGCGGATAGCATGGATGTCGACAAAAGCAAATTGCTGCCGAGCGACGTGAAGCAAATTGATCTTTTCGAACAGTCTCTTGCTGATTACCTCAAAGAAAATCCAGTCGCGACTACTTTGCCTATTGTTGGGCAAGTGCCACGTGATGTCAGGGTGCAACTTCATGTTGTCATGTTGGGTGGTCAGCCATCGGTCATGACCACGAAAGAGTTTTCGCTACCAGAGGCCTTAGCATCTCAGGGGCAGACCGTGTCCGGTGAAAAAGTTGTGTATAGCAATTCGTTGTACGATCTGAGCAATCTTTTCGGACTCACTTTTGAACGTCCGGGTGTCGGCGTGCGCATCTCTGACGACATTGGCACTGACTTGGTCGATGCTTGTACGCTACGACGCGTAACCCTCGCGGTCAACGGCGGGGTACCAGGTGGTGGTGGCACTTTCGGTGCGCTGATGGGACTATACGATGGCTGCCCGGAAACTAGCGGTGTCCCTGTCCCAGGTACGTTCAAAATCATTTCTGGCCTGGATAATAACAAGGCTATCATTCACATCATTGAATTTGTTTTCCCGGACAGAACCTGTGGCGGTAATACATTCAATGGTACACCTTGTACCGTGGCTACAGAGACTACTGATTGCGCAGCAGGTGTAATTTGCGATGATGTTCCTGACATACAAGTCCCTCCAGATTTCTACCTTTCGCTGCAATTCAACAGACCTGATGCAGGTTGGTTAGGCGGCAATCCCGCAGAATTCGGCTTCTCTGGCGACTCGTTTTCAACCGGTCTCGGCGGCTGCAATATACTACTTGGTAGTTTTCCATTCTATCCACATGGTAGTTTTTACGCTGTCGTATCTGCGCAGGACACCTGCGAAACTCATTTCCTGGCCTACCAAGCGGTGAGCAACGTAGCTGAAGCTGTTGAGATTGGACAAGGCAATCGGTGGGCAGAAGATTTGACTCTCGCTTTGGGCGATGAGGCGTGCGAAATCAGCACCTTGGAAATAGGGTTCCGGGGGACGGGGACGCTGCCTTATACGGTGGACGTGGATATTCGAGAGCTGAGGGATATGCACGGACTCCCTGGAACCATCAAGACATTCATGGGAACAGGCGGCGACAAGCTGGAGATCGCACGATTTCGTTATGATCCCGGCATATTTATGCCCGCTCAGCCATGGGTGACATTCAGCCCTAGTCGGGATGGCGTGGGAATCCTTAGGCCAGGAGATGCGCAGGCTGGTAGTAGTTTGGACACTTTTAGAATTATAATAGATGACGGACAAGGGAACATGGTTTGGTCGGCCCCCCGCTGCCTGAATAGCAGCGTCATACCGGAAAGTTGCACGCAGACATTCCCGAATCCTGCGATATTTTATCTGCGCGTGAAGTGTCGCGGTGGTGTCCCGCTTGGCGCATGTTGTCCGCCGCAGAATATTCCGACGGTTTGCGAGGGTGGGTCTACGCCCGGCAAAGCTTGTGGCTCGGATGAGGATTGCGCGGATGGGCAGTGTATGCTCGTCGATCAATCATGCGCCACAAGTCATGATTGTCCAACAGGCTCTCAATGTCTTAGCACTTGCAACGGCGGTATACATGACGGATTGACTTGTTATACCGATAGCGATTGCGTGAGTGCCAGCGCTCCGTCTAACACGGGTACTTGCGTCGGGGCTAAGATATGCGATAAGGCCACGTGCTTCGATGGTGTTCCTGTGCTCGGTTGTCCCAATGGCCGATGGCAGGCGTTAAACGACTTGGCCACTAACCGCTGCGCGGACAATCCGTTTGATCCACCGTGCGGCAGCCATGCGTGTTGTTTGCCTGATGACACTGTGCGCGACTTACGCTACGAGCAGTGCTTACGCATAGAAGACCCTAACGCTCCGCCTACAGTGTGTGGACAGTGCGTAATCTCCGGAGCGACTTGTTTTACAAGCGCCGAGTGCGTGACGGTAGGCGATACATGTCTCCCCCATGATGAAGAATGCTTAGCTGGCCAATCCTGCCAAGACAATGGCATTTGTGCGCCGCGGACCGCTATTTGGCATCCCGGTAGTTTTGAGGGGCAAGATGATTTTTTGTGCCCAATATTTGTGTGCAATTTTGGAACTCATGATTGCTTGGAAGAGGAGCTCGAAGTTAGCTGCTTAAGTTCTTGTCTATCGCCTGTTGAACCCAATTGCCCAAATGGAACTGAATGCATTAATTGTGTATGTACTGAAGGGGGTGGCTGCAATAATCCTGCTTGTTGCAATCTGGTATGCCGGCATGATAATTATTGCTGCGATGCGATTTGGGATTATAGTTGTGTGGAGCTTGCTGAAGAATTATGTCCGTTTATTCCTCTGGATAATGACGAATGCTTTTGTAAAACGTGCAACGGCGTGCCTTTTCGTTGCGACGTGGACAGTGATTGCGGCCTGAACGCTGATGGAAGTCCGAGACTTTGCGGATTGAATACTGACCAATGCGAACCTAATGAGCTGATTTTCACGGTCACTGGCTCAACGAATACATGCGTCCAGAACTCATCGAGTTGTCGAGCTTTTGGTGAAGTTGATACCTCGCGAGCCTCAATATCCACTCATGATCCGGTTTTTTGCTGTAACAAACTTGGCCCCGTCAATGCCGTGGGTTCCGTTTGGTATCAGTTCACCATGCCGGACGTTAGTGGCGCAACCTCCGCCCGGTTCCAGACTTGCAATACAACCGATTCTAGAGGGACAGATTCTATTATTCAGGTATACAAAGCGACTGACAATACGAATCTTGAAACGGCATGCGGCTCGCTGGTTACGATTGGTTGCAACGACGATGCTGGCGGTACATGTGGCCAGTTGTCTGATATGTGCGTAGACGGATTAGTGCCGGGCGAGACTTACTACATCACGCTAGCGTCTCCAGTATCAGGGGTGGGCGGCAAATACCTCTTGGAAGTGGAAGTCCCTTGTTCGTTGACTGATCCACCTACTTCAAACGATGATTGCAATGACAACAATGTAATTGATGTGTGCGATATATCAAACGGTGAGCCAGACGTAGATGGAAACGGTGTGCCGGACGTGTGCGATTGCGCGCAGCCTCAGCCAGCATCGTGGACGTCCATTGGGCAGCATGGGCCTGGTTGCGTTTTCAATCCTGCTTGCGGTGGGGCAGAGTATGGCCTGGATATCCCGGTTGATGGCAGCTTTTCTGAGCCTCGCTCTACGGGGATTAACAAAATCATCATCGCCTATGACGTGCCCGTTGATGTTGGTAGTGCGGCTGTTTCGGTTAGCGGTTGTGATGTGAATGGAAACCCGCAGAACCTGTCGCGTATAACCATGTCGGTCGTAGCCGGGGCGAATCCTAACGAAGCGGTACTTATTGTTAGCCCGTCGCTTCCAGGTAACAACGCCGCGATTGGTGAGACTGCGGTCAAGTATGAGATAACTATATCAGGCGTTGATTGCTTTATCGGCGGGTCGTCAATCACTGATGAAACTCGCACCGCATGGGCCATCTTTGGCGATGCCAACAGTTCGCCTATTACCGTCAATAATGGCGATTTAGGTTATGTTCGATCTGCTCGAGATGTGATTCTATCTCGGCCACCCACCTGTCAGTTAATAGGTTGCAACCCCCCTGCTAGCCTCTACGAAATTCGCTCTGACATTAACAACGACAACACAGTTAGCACCGGTGACATTGGTTTGGTCCGCATCGCCCGTGACATGGTTCAACAACCCCGCGGGCTATGTCCGTAGTCGTACCTCGCCATTGTTGGCATGAACGACTCGAAATTTCTCAAAAACCGCAGTCGAAGAAAAAGCAGTCGTCTTCGTAGTAGTAGTCATCAAAGAAAATATCTTCGACGAAATAGTCGTTGTGGTAGTTCTCTCGGAATACTGAGAGTGAGCCAGTATAAGGATTGCACGTCCCCGATAACGCTAAGGGCATAGCGCCGATGGTTAAGGCCGCGGCGAGCAATTTGGTTCTTGGTTTATTCATCCGAATATCCTCCTTCTAGTACGGCTCATAATTATGTGGCACGAAAAAGCACAAGACCACCCATTGGTCTCGTTCTGTTATAGTTGACACGGTGAAACTAAATTGGTTAGGGTTGGCATGATAAAAAAGACCCTGGAAAGCTGTAACCTTATGTTAATAAAGAGATTATGGCGTATCGCGCCTCGGCGATGAGGGAGAGATTACTTGCCTTCCGCCCAATTATTGCCCCAGGCGATGTCTACGACTAGCGGCACGGTGAGCGGTAGGGCGTTTTCCAGTCTTTCGCGGATGAGGGTTGCGGCGCTATCCACCGAGACTTTAGGGATTTCGAATACCAGTTCGTCGTGTACCTGTATGAGCATTTTCGCATCCAGTTGGCCAGCTTTGATGTCATGGTGGATGTTGATCATCGCCCGCTTCATGACATCTGCAGCCGAGCCTTGTACGACGGTATTGACCGCAATGCGTTCGCCGAATGCGTGTTGGTTTTTATTGCGCGATTGCAATTCGGGGATGGGCCTACGTCGGCCTAGGATGGTCTCAGCGTAGCCTGTCTTTTTCGTTCGCGCGATGCAATCATCGATGAACATGCGAATGCCAGGGTATCGCATAAAATACATGTCGATAAACGCCTTGGCTTCGCCTTTTGGAATGCCCAATGATTTTGCCAGTCCGAAGGCCGATTGGCCATAGATGATGCCGAAGTTGACAGCCTTAGCCGCGCTGCGCTGCTCAGATGTCACATCTTCCAGTGCCACGCCGTTGACCTGCGCCGCGACCGCCCGATGAATGTCTTGGCCTTCCCCGAAGGCCTTCACTAGCGCCTGGTCTTGGCAAAAGTGAGCCAGGAGTCGTAATTCTACCTGGGAATAATCAGCCGCGAGTAGCACGTGGTCCGCGTCGCAGGCGATGAAAGCGTAACGGATTTGTCGCCCGGTTTCAGTGCGAATGGGAATGTTTTGTAGGTTGGGGTCGCTGGAAGATAGTCGGCCTGTGATCGCGCCGGTCTGGTTAAAGCTAGCATGAACCCGTTGCGTGCGCTGGCAAACCATTTTGGGCAATGCGTCGACGTAGGTGTTTTTGAGCTTGGCTAATTCGCGATATTCCAAGATGAGCTTGGGCAATGGGTTGTCGGTTTCGCTGGCCAAGGTTTGCAACGTGTCGGCGTCGGTGCTTCGTCCGGTGCGTGTTTTTTTGACCACGCGCAGGCCTAGCTCGTCGAACATGACGACGCCTAGCTGCTTGGGGGAGTCGACATTGAACTCATGCCCGACCAGTTCGAATATTTTCTTCGTCAGCGAGATTAGAGTCGTGCCCATGGATTCGCTTAACGATGCCAGTAGTTTGACATCTAAAGAAATTCCATGATGTTCCATCTCGGCTAAGACATTCACCAGCGGCATTTCCGTTTCGTGAAATAGCGTCGCGACGTTGCTCTCAGCCATCTGTGGTGCGAGAAGCTGACCTAGTCGCCAGGTGAAATCCGCATCCTCGCTGGCGTATTCCGTACAAGTCGCTACGTCCACCTCAGCCATGGTGATTTGGTTTTTCCCCTTGCCGATGAGGTCTTTGATCGGAATCATATCGTGCTGTAATAGGTGTCCAACTAAATAATCCAGGCCATGCGAAGGTGACATGGGGTCAAGCAGGGAGCTAGCTATCATTGTATCAAACGCTAAACCGGCCACTTCGATACCGATTTGCCGAAGCACGACGCAATCGTATTTGAGATTTTGACCAATTTTCTGGATCGCCGGGTTTTCAAACACGCCTTTGAGATGCTCGACGACTACGTCAACTGACAAAATGTCGGCATTTGCGCCCATGACGGGAAGGTAATAGGCCGAGCCTTCTACGAAGGATATCGAAATGCCGACAAGGGCATTGGCTACAGGATTTAGGCCGGTCGTTTCCGTATCGAATGCGAATGATGGTTGTTTAGCTAGCGCCTTCGATAACGCAATCAAAGCATCAACGGTGTTGACCAGGGTGTAGGTGCCAAGTTGGCTACGGTCAGATGTTTCGTTGTCGGGGTTTATCGTATGAGGCAGTCCTGTCGAAATGATGGTCGCGACTTTATCTAGCTGGTCCGTGAGGCGATTAAAACCTAATTCCGTAAAAGTAGGCGCAGCCGCTAAGAGATCGATGGTGTCAACGCGGCAGTCATCGAGTTTGAAATCCAGTGGCACATCGCGACGTAGGGTGACAAGTTTCCGCGTGATTTCCATCTGATCGGCAAACGCTTTCATGCGCTCTGCCGCTTTTGGGGTTAGTTCGTTGGCGTGCTCTAGCACCGCGCGGGCTGAGCCATACTTTGCAATCAACTTGGCCGCGGTTTTAACACCCACGCCATGAACGCCGGGAATGTTATCCGTGGCGTCGCCCGTTAGCGTTTGAATGTCTATAGACTGATCCGGGCGATAGCCCTTATTCTCCAATAGCGATGCCGCGTCCGTGACAACGTCTTTACCCGGGTCGTAAAGATGGGTTTGTGGCGAGAGAAGTTGTTCCAGGTCTTTGTCCTTACTGACCAAGTAAACGTCGATCGGTTCATCGCGCAGTTGCTCAACGATGGTAGCCATGAGATCGTCCGCCTCGAAGCCAATCATGCGATGGAGCGGGATGTTCATGCTCGAAATAATGGATACGATACGATCCGCCTGGATGCCAAAATCATCCGGCGGTGGTTCACGGTTGGCCTTGTAACTGGGATCAATCTCGCAGCGAAATACAGAGCCATCACTCACGTCCATGGTCATAGCGAGGAAATCTGGGCGGCGCTCACGAAGCAGCTTGAGTAGCATGTTGCAAAACACATGCGTAGCTCTGGTAGGCTCACCGGACGGCGAAGTCAGCTCGCCGAAGGGGGCATAATAGGCGCGATAAATCTGGGCGTGTCCGTCGAGAATGTACAAACTCTTATTCATTTATGGCTATGTCTCAAGTTGCCGCAAGACTTTGGTTCGATCTCGCGCAGATCAATTATTATTCGGCACGCAGGGCCTTTATCATCCTCGCGTACTGAGAGAAGATTCGCAAGTTTCGACATTCGTTTACAGGAACATATGGCTCGTCAGGGTTCACAGTCGCGTTAAAACGGGTAACATGACACGGTGTCTATTCCCAATATGGTGCGATTTAAATATGTGAGGGTTCCCGGTATGGTTACGAATTTTGGTTGTGCGTCCCGCAGAAAAATTAGAAACGCCCTTTCCCTGGCTTGTCTGATGATCGTGTCTGCCTATCTGACAGGCTGCTCCGGAGGGTTTGGCCAGGCAGCGCTAACTCAGACCCAGATTAAAAGCAATGTCGAATCTTATGATTTTATAGCTAAGACAATTTCCGAAAAGCACTGGGATCAATCTACGGTCGGTGACGCGTGGAAAGATGCTTGCCATAATCTAAGGCCAAATGTAGAGAATGCGCGAACAGCGAAGCAGGCGCGAGCTGCGATGCTTGAATTGATTGCGACATTAGGGCAGACTCACTTTTCAATTGTACCAGCCCGTGCCTATGAAGATTCATCTTCTGGTTTAGACGAGGGTGGTGGCAATGGTGATTTGCAAATCGATATTCGTTTGCTCGGCGACAAGGCTGTTGTCGTGTCTGTCCTCCCTAAGTCGCCCGCGGCTATCGCTGGCGTGCGTCCTGGTTGGATAATCGAAAGCATCGATGGTAAAAAGATCAACATTAAATCAATGCCTGATAAAGAAAAATCCGACGCACCCAATCATGAAACTTTACTAATGACGCGACGCGTGCGATTTACCATGAACAAGCTGTCGGGCGAAGTCGGGGATACGGTCGACGTGGTTTTTCGAGACGGCGAAAATCGCAAAGTTACTAAGACGCTAGCGCTTTCTGAATCGCGTGGGCATCGTATCAAGTTTGGTAATATGCCAGCGATGCACACTTGGATAGAGTCAAGACTCATCGATGGTGAGGTCCGCTATGTTCGCTTTAACCTCTTCTTTGATCCTATGATCGTCATGCCTGCGTTTGGCGAAGCCGTGGCTTCTTCCTGGGACGCCAAGGGTATGATCATCGATTTACGCGGCAATGGTGGCGGAATCGGAGCCATGTCCATGGGGATGGCCGGTTGGTTCGTTGAAGAAGAAAACATAAAGCTTGGGACCATGATAACGAGAGACAGTAACATCAAATTTGTTATCAATCCCAGACCGCGTACATTCAAAGGCCCATTAGCCATTTTGGTTGATGGGCTGTCCGCTTCCACATCAGAAATATTGGCTGGCGGTTTGCAGGATATAGGGCGAGCGCGTATTTTTGGTACGCGCACGATGGGGGCAGCATTACCATCAGTTTTTGAAAAGTTGCCCAATGGCGACGGTTTTCAATATGCGATTGCCAATTATGTTTCTGAAGGCGGTCGAGAACTTGAAGGTGATGGGGTAACACCTGATGTAGAAGTGGCCTTAACGAGAGAGACACTATTGGACGGGCATGATATTGTGATTGACGCGGCTGTGGCATGGATTCGTGCCGAAGCGTTGTCTACTAAGTAATATAATTGTGAGATGAAAGTTACTGCAGATAATCTAAAGGGAATAAGCATGATGACATGGTCAATGAAACGAATGGCGGTTGTATTGGTTGCGATGGCTGGGATGGGTGTATCGCAGAGCTTCGCTGGTGATGATAAAGGTGCGAAGTCGCTACCTAGTGGCGCGGAAGTAATGGATAGATTCATCGAAGTTACGGGCGGCAAGAGCGCCTATGAGGCCGTTCACAATCATGCGGTCAAAGGTTCGATGGAATTGGTTGAGATGTCGATTAAAGGCCCTATGGCTACATACGCCAGCGCGCCGAATTTAATCTATGTCAAAATGGAAATTGGCGGCATGGGTGAAATTGTTCGCGGGACCGACGGTAAAGTGGCTTGGGAAAAAAATCCCATGGCTGGCTCACGTGTCATGCAAGGCGAGGAAGCGGAGTTCGTGTTGCGGGAATCGTTGTTTAATTCCGAATTGTATTGGCGCAAGGTATATTCTTCAGTAGAAAATGTGGGCGAAGAAAAAGATGGCGATAACTCATATTATAAAATTAAAGCGACACCTATAGGCGGACCAGCCAAGACGTTATATTTCAATGTCGTAACGGGTCTTTTGGAAAAGATGAAATTTGTCATCACTACGCAAGGGGGTGACATGCCTATAGAAGTCCTAGTCGAAGATTACCGTAAGGTTGGTGATATTCTAATCTCGCATAAGACCACACAAAAAGTGGGCGGGCAAACCATGCGCATGACGATGGATTCAATCGAAACCAATGTGAAGCTTGCGCCGGACCAATTTGCACTTCCCGAAGATATTAAGGCGCTACTGGCTAAAAAAGAAGAAGCGCCCAAAAATAAGGATGAAGAACAAACCGGCGAATAATATCTAAGTTCGCGTGGGCAATAGCGATTATTCGCCGCTGTGTGCATGATTATTCTCTGTTGAATGCATATAGGATGGATTCGTATAACATTTTGGCTTCGTTATCGCGAGAGGGAATAGGTTTATGAATCGAAGGTGTCGGTTTGTTGGGGCGTGTGCGCGCTGTTACGGCATTTTAATCATAGCCATGATGGCATGCTGTGCGGTGCCAGCTTGTCACGCGGAAGGCGGCGATAACGGCCGTTTAAAAAGTGCGGGGAAAAAGCAATCCTCGTCAGTCTCCGCCACGGTTTACCCCGAACTAAAATTTCATAAAAAGCCTAATCCACTTAGCGAAAAATCTCGCGTTGAAGATTGGCCGACTCGGTTAGGCCCTTACTATAACAACATCTCCCACGAACGACCGCTCTTAAAAGCTTGGCCCAGCGGCGGCCCGGCTGTTGTTTGGGAAATGGAAACTGGTACAGGCTTTGCCGCGCCAGTTATAAGCGGTGATCGTCTCGTCTTTTTCCATCGTATCGGTGATAGCGAAACGGTGGATTGCCTCCTGGCCGAGTCTGGCAGAAGGATTTGGCGCTATCAATACCCCTCCAAATACGAAGACCGGTACGGTTTTAACAACGGTCCACGAAGTGGGCCTGTGATTGATGGCGATCGTGTTTACACGCACGGCGTGGAAGGGATGTTGACTTGTCTTTCGCTACTGACCGGAGAAGTGCAGTGGTCTTTGCAGACATCGAAAAAGTTTTCCGTCCCACAGGATTATTTTGGCGTAGGTTCAACACCAGTAATTTATGGCCAATTGCTGGTTGTTAATGTTGGCGCACCCGGCGGGCCAACGGTAGTAGCTTTTGATAAAATGACGGGCGACGTGGTTTGGAAAGCCGGCACCCAATGGACCGCAGGATATGCCACGCCTATCGCGGGCGTTATTAAGGGCAAACCACAGCTTTTCGTGTATACTGGCGGCGACACGGACCCACCGACAGGCGGGTTGTTAGCCCTTGACCCGACCAATGGGAACATCGATTTCAAATTCCCGTTTCGTAGTAAGAATTACATTTCGTGCAACGCTTCGAGTCCTACGATTTTTGGCGGCAAGGTATTCATTTCGTCGGCATACAAAACGGGGGGCGTGCTACTCGATCCATCGCAAAGCGGAAAAGATTCGGTTGTCTGGCGCACGGATGGCATGCGTTGCCATTTTATGACCCCGGTCCTCAAGGATGGCTATCTCTACGGGGTGGATGGCATGAGTAAATCTAATACAGCCATGGCGTGCCTCGATTTTGCCACTGGTGAGAGCAAATGGCGTAAACCGTTAAGCTGGGTAGATATGGTCGAAACGGGAGGGAAAACCCGTGAACTGGACCTACCATTTGGCGACGGCTCGCTGATCTACGCGGACGGCCATTTCATCGCCCAAGGTGAGTATGGCCATCTATTGCTACTGGAAATGACTCCTACTGGCTGTAGAGAGATTTCTCGCTGTTCGCCGTTTCTCGCCAAAGAGACATTCACCTCTCCTGTATTGAGCCATGGATTGTTGTATATCTGTCAAAATACGCGTGGAATGGTTGATAAATCGCCTTCCAGAATTCTTTGTTTGGATCTTAGGGGTTAGAAGCATCCCTAATAATGCTAAAACGGGGTTATTCTTTTATTTGCGCTGTTGAAATTTTAGTGTGGGGGACGATAATACGGCCAATGAGGGCGCGATATGCAGCTTTCTTGGCGCGGAGGATCCATACGCTTTGGCGCGGTCATGGGTTCGCTGGGGATGGTTGTTTGTTTTTTCAAATGAAAGGTTGTGCAAAAATATGAAGACGCATCTATTTAGAACAGCATTGGTCCTAGGTCTGTCGTTGGCGGTTCAGTCAGCAAACGCTGAAGACGTCGTTTCTCCAATACATCTTCAGCCGCAATGGACAGCAGTCCAAGATGGCGGCAGCGGTGATACTGCCACGAATGGCTACAATGAAGTCAGTAGCTTCTTTAATGTTCGTGAAGCTTTTTCTAATGTCCAAGCTGGCGAGTGGGAATGGGAAGTTGGATCGGCATGGGAAACATCTCATGACTCTGATGATTTCTCAATGGCGACAAGCATCAAGTACGGCTACACCGATACGATGCACATTGAGCTAGAGATTATCCCCATCGTATTGTTTGACGGCGGCGACATGGGTGCTGGCGATCTGGAACTAAAACTGTTCAATCAGTTTTCGGATGAAGATGGCGATATGCCAGCATTTGGTGCTTGGCTTGCGGCTCGTTTTCCAACCGGCGATGGCTCTAATGGTGTAGATGGCGAATTGCACCTCAACTTTACTAAGACGCTCGGCGACGGCTGGAGAGGTCATCTCGAAGGCTTCGGTAAGGTTAACGATGGTGAGCATGGCGATGTTGATGACGATGATGATGATGGTTCCATTTTTGCAAAAGACCATGAAGGTCGTCGCTCGTTCCAGTGGGGTGCTGGTATTGGCCTAGACTATGCTTCAAGCGATAACGGACTCTGCATTATCAACTACCTAAACGAGAGCAGTGAAACAGAAGGCGATTCCCGAGTTCAGACGCTTGAGCTTGGTTATGTTCACCACCTTAACGCCGATGAGACTCTCAAGTTTGCCGTAGATATTAATCTAGATGGTCACGAATCTTCTGGTGATTTCGGTGCCAAGGTTCTCTGGACGCTAGAATTCTAGAAGTTGTTAATTGCTAGTGCCACTTACGGCATACGGCAATTTTATAGATCAATCAATGAGCCCGCATGGCGTAAGTCGTGCGGGCTTATTTTGTTATGGATATGCGTGTAGTCCGCGAGGTAGGGTACGAATCGGTGCGAACATATGCTTTGAGTGAAGCCCTCAAGACATGAATGTTTTCATTTCCGTCGCTGATGGATTCTCGCCGGCACGAGAATGACCATGCGGCTGCGTAGCATCGATGAAGATTATGCTTGAATGGCTGAGCGCTTAAGTAAGAGCGACAACTCCGTCAGCTTGCAAGCTATTTTCTGGTTAGGCTATGTTATTAGCTCGACGACGCACCCAAGACACGCTGGCTAATCCGATTAGACCTAAGGCTAGGGCTGATGGGACGGGCACTACCGTCATCGTGGCTAGATCCGAGTTCTGGTCATCCGGGCCAACACCTTGAAATCGCACACCAAAGTTAAACGCGCCAGCAGAGCCGCTCGTTGAGAGTTCGTTAAAGATGGCTGATTCGAAGCTGGCTGAAGAAAAGTCGTCCAAACCCGTACCGGTAATGTCAAGGAAGAAATCAGTCGTGTCACCTTCAAGAATATATGGCGGTTTACCGTTGCCGCCATTGATAAAAGCGTTTGCGGTACTATGGTTCAAAACGCCAAAATCGAATCGTCCCGCACCATTTGGGGCTTTAATGCCCTCGTAATCAAACCGCGTCCACCACCCGGTATCACCTGGATTTACGTTGGCTGTCGTGAGTTCTGTGGTTTGCTGCTTTCCTGCATCGTCTATGTCTCCACCGATGCTTGTAAAATTGACACCATGTAGCGAAGGTAGGTTAAAGGCAAAGCCTGTAACAAAGCCACCCACGCTCAATAATGTTGTGTTGGTGATCGATATCGTCAATCTGCTAGCTGTATCACTGATAGATTGATAGGTCATGCCCACGTCAGCCGTAACGCCAGTCCCGGCTAATCCGCCCGTACTAAACGATATGGTTGCGGAAGCGGGGGCAGCAAAGGCCAGCAAGCTTATGATAAATGCGCAATATAATCCGAGTTTTCTTGTCACGAAATATTCCCCTATTTTTGGTCGCCCAATTCAATCGCAGGTACGCCAGCTTTCCTAGAGTACGAAATCGAGACTGTCCAGGTAGCCACCTGGGTACCCATTGTAACAGTATGGCGCACATGGATCAAGAATATTTAATTAATTTTAACTACGCAAAGAAAGATTATTGCACCCCGTACAGGAGGATCGATTCTTGTTGGCGTCTAATAAAACTGAGATCCCATCTCATCATCTTAGCTCACTTGCGGGACATGGCTCAGGGTTATGCTATATCAAAGGCCGCTCTTACTCGTCACTTCTGCATTGATTCTGAAGGCGCTTGCCACGTGGCCGTAAGGTGAATTTGACCTGCAGCATTTATTAATATCGAAAAAACGCCCGGCCTTCCTTGATTGGAGAAGCCGGGCGTTGGTTATCAACTATGTATAAGCACGACGCAGCTTTTATAGCCTGCGTGCTTGTTGCTTACTGCACCCGCCATCGTCGTGACTGCGTCTTAAAGCCCATCCATCCGAACAGGCTGATGATCATGCCCAATGACATGCCCTCACCACAAACGCCACAAGGATTCGGGGCCGTCCCGCCGCCCGAGCCAGTACCGGTTTCTTCGCAAACGTCGCCGGTGCCGTTATCGTTGGCATCGGCTTGGTCTGTATTGGCATCGCTAGGGCAGTTGTCACATACGTCTCCGACACCGTCGCCATCAGCGTCTGCCTGGTCCGTGTTCGCTGTCATGACGCAGTTATCTACATCATCGCTTATCGTATCACCATCGCTATCGACTGGCTGAGTTGGCGGTGGATCGGTTGGCTGGCAAATATCGCCCACGCCATTGCTATCGGAATCAAGCTGGTCGGCGTTCGCATCAAGCGGGCAATTATCGCATTTGTCACCAACGTCATCATTGTCGGTATCTACTTGGTCCGGGTTCGCGTCATCTGGGCAATTGTCGATGCCGTTGCAGAAGCCGTCGGCATCTGTATCCCGGTCTGCAGCATTTGCTTCGCAGGCATCGCCTTCACCGTCGCCATCGCAATCAAGCTGCATTGGATTGGTTACACCCACACAATTGTCGTCATCGTCGTGTACGGCATCGTTATCAGCGTCATTTCCAGCTAAACAAGCGTTGGTCGCATCATCAGGACAGCCGTCCAGACCATTGCATGTGCCGTCTTTATCATTGTCACGTAGTGTCGCTGCTACCTCGCAGACATCGCCGACGGAGTCGCCGTTGCAGTTGGCTTGGTCGTTGTTAGCAACATTGGGGCAGTTGTCGCATGCGTTTCCGAATTTATCACCGTCAGCATTGACTTGGTCGGCATTGGCTATGCTAACGCAATTATCTTTGCAATCTGCGATTCCATCGGTGTCAGTATGAACATCTGCAATACCACAGCCACATGCTCCGGGCGAAGTCTTACTCGCGTCATTGGGGCAAGCATCGTTGCAATCTGGTGTGCTATCTCCGTCTGAGTTCGTATCAGCTATGCCACAACCGCATATTCCCGGAGTCGTTTTGTTGCTATCGTTTACACAACCATCGTTACAATCCAATGTTCCGTCGTTGTCTGTGTCTAAGTCAGTGGTTTTGCTGCTGTCATTGGGACAGTCGTCTACGCTATTACAGGTGCCATCGTTATCACCATCTTGAAATGCAGTATCGGGTTCACACGCATTGCCAATCGCATCGCAAGCAATGGCGAAACTACTACAATTCGAGTTGCAGTTAAACTGAGCGGCGTTAGCTACCAGAGGACAGTTGTCACATGCATCGCCGATGTTATCACCGTCGGTGTCGGCTTGATCGTTATTGTCAACCGTGGGGCAGTTATCTACGCAAAATGGTATGCCATCATTGTCTTCACTCGGAAGGGCACTACCGAACCAACCCGGTGCGAATACGCCATTCCCCTGCAAAACGTCAGCGAGAACATTTTGATCGTCAACATCCGTATCCCCATCGTGATCGATATCCGAACTAAATGATCCATAAGCTCCGGCGGTAATACCAAGTTGAATGTTGATGTGCACCGCAATGTCTTGCAAGGTGGCTAGCTCATTAGCATCCACATTACCGGGACTCGAAAAGTAAGTCACGCTAGGTCCGCCTTCATAATTGATGGCTGTCGCTGCGCCCGGTGTAATCGCGCGTAACAACGTAATAGTGTAGTCAAAACCATTCTGAGTAACGCCGGTAATGCTGTTAGCTACGCCTTTATGAAATCCAGATTCGCACAAAGTCCAGCAGTCAATAGCCGCAGCATTTGCGTCGTCTATACCCAGTGTGATGGTAATGGTGTCGGTCGCATCACCGATGCCCAATAGCGTAGTGCCATTGCTCGCAATCGGTGCACGAGCATCGACCGTACCGCTTGCTGGCGTAGCTGTGGTAATCGACGCTAACGGACAAATCTGACCAGCGTATACCGCCGCCGGCATTGTTCCCGCCAAGGCCATGACGACTCCGGCGACAAGCTTTACCAATTGAGTCTGACAATCCAATAGATACATTCTGATTTTTTGCATGGTGTTGTTCCTGCAGTCGAATTAAGTGAACCATTTCCCCTGATGCCGCTTAACTATCGTTCTCCCCCCCAACAGGGCGTAATGCCCGAACGGGGCCAAGGTACCACCCCCGGCGAAAAGCGTACAATCATGCAACTTTAGCCGCTTGGAAAGGGAAAGTACACCCATAAACTGCAACTATGGCAAATTTTCCTTTATTCAGACGTCCGTAGCGCGGTACGATAACTATTTCGTGTGCCTGAGCTGGGCGTAGAAGCCATATCTTGCACGCATAATTAACGCCCTATGGCCGTAGTTGTATAAAGCCGGACCTTGAGGGCAACTTATTGGCCAAACATACGACCCAAGCTACCGATTTTGCCGAATCGACCATTTACGATTGAATTATCTAAATCCATGAAGATTCTTGATGTTGCGGGATGCTGCGGACCAAATTACGGGTGGTCTTTTTGTGGATCGATTGGGTTGGGGCTTTAGAATTGTAACGAGATGTCATGCCTTTCGGGCGGTTGGTCCTATATCGTTCGGTGAGATACACCTTTATCTGAGTAGCACGTCCATTAAATGACATGAGTGCCATAATTGTGACATGTTTTTGCTCATAATTGTAGTATTTATTGGATGACTTTGCCTATCTGCGTGCCTAGTATTCCCCCAGACAGCCCTGCCGCAATACTGAGGCTGTCGGCCAAGAAAGGGGAAGCAGCGATGACGGAAGAAACTTTTCGATTACGTTTTGAAGAATTGACGACTCAGATCGATCAGCTGCCGGCTGATCAACAGCCTCGATTGCGCAAATTAGCCGAGGAAACCTTGGCCCGCTATCGGACCAACAAGACAAATATAGATCAGGCCAGTGCGGCCTTGGACGATTGGCGTTTGCAGGCGAAGTATCAACTTTTTGATACCGAAGCCGAGCTGCGCGAACGCCAACAGGATCTCGAGGATTACGAGTCAAACTAGGCCCAAAATAACTGTTTTGTTTTTGCCAAGGCGAAAGTGTTGCTGCTTTCAAAATTGTGTACGGACCGTACGCGCCGCCGTGCTAGTTCAGACGTGCCATGTGGCGAGATTTGGTCGTAACTTGGTAA
This sequence comes from Phycisphaerae bacterium, assembly GCA_029260115.1. Taxonomy (GTDB): domain Bacteria; phylum Planctomycetota; class Phycisphaerae; order UBA1845; family UBA1845; genus JAJRPG01. The sequence goes on from JAJDDW010000053.1 coordinate 39,793, forward strand.
GTATATTCCATACGGCGTTTCCCCTATCCTACGCTCATACAGTACACCGCACAGTCGTCCAAGTCGTGGTCGGTAAGCGAAGTAATTCCGTTGCTTGACAAGTATGGCGAAGCGATGAATCTCCGGGTAAAGTTTACGTCTGGACGGGATAATAGTGTGGCGTTTTTGTTGAGCGATAGTCAATACACGTGGGTTTTATGCAAGAAAATAGCAAGTTAGACCTTAAACTAATTACGGTGGATGGTGAACGTGATATTCTCCCAGAGTATCGTGGGACGGCTGTCGGTGATCTGCTGGCCTATCACAACCTAGGTACGACGTATCGCAGCTATGAAGATCCTGAATTGCTGATCGGTATGTGTATGGATCATCGGTTTCAGTTACGAATCCCCGTTGAATTTGCGTTCGTAATTCGGTCTGCTGGCGCCAATCTTTCGCACGTTGAGTTTGACGTGTCCTTCGCGGTTGCGGTAGCAGCCGTGCGTTATATTTGCGTGATCGGGCATGACGGATGTCGTATGGTCGACGTATTGGCGAAGCGGGAAGCGTTCGTTTCGGGACTGGTCGAGCGAGCGGGTTGGGACCGGCTTCGAGCAGAGGCGCACTTCGATGAGCATGCGTCGCGTTACAGTTTTGGGGATGTGGCCGAGCACGTTTGGTTTGAAGCTCAACGCCTTCGAGAGATGTACGCGGGTATGCTTGTGGCACCGCTTGTCTATTCCATCGACGATCATTACCTGCGCCAAATTGTGGGCACAGGCCAAGCTATCGAGAAAAAAAATCGGACGGCATCGCCCGGTTCGTAGAGGCTTTAGGCGCTTGTTGCGCGCTGCGCGATGACGATGTAGTTTACATCTTGTTCGTCGAGTAGGGGGTTATAAAACTTCGATTCGCGAATATGCACACTCGCGAACGCGCTACTCAGGCTGTCTGTTAATGAATCCTCCGGCGGGTCGGCTGACCACAAGGCGAAAACGCCGCCTGGTTGAATGTGGTTGGTCAATCGTTTTAAGCCTTGTGACGTGTAGAATGCGGTGTGCTCGGCTCGCAGGAGGCACTGCGGAGAATGATCGATGTCCAGCAGGATGGCATGAAACCGCTTCGAGGCAATTTCGTCTAATAGGGATGAGTGAGGTATTGCGGGCCGGTCGTTTACTTTCGCTGGTGAACCGACGACTGCGAAGAAGTCTTCGTGAATCAATTTGCACCGCGCGTCTTGCGTTAGTGGTCGCCCAAGCGGTACGAGTTCCCGTTGGTGCCAGAAGATGACCCTCTGTAGATATTCGATCACCGTGACGCTCGCGACGTTTTCGGCGTCTAGGGCAGCCTTAGCGGTGTAGCCCAGCCCCAGACCGCCGACCATCACGTCGCACGAATCGCAGGCGACGAGCGGTAGGGCGAATTCTGCTAGCGCGATCTCTGCATCATTGACGATGCTGGACATGAGGAACTCACCGTTGAGTTTGACTTCGAATACCTCGGCTCGGTCTAGTGAAAGCACCTCGCGTCGGCGCAGGATCAGCTCTCCCAGCGGCGACATGCTGTAATCCAACGCTTCGAAGGCGGCCAAGGTCATGTGTGACGTTCCTGAGTTATCAACAATAAACTAACGTGTAGCCCTGCGTCTTTTCCGTGATCGATGACCGTGTTAGTATCCATGAAGAGGCTGTACGTTGTCAATAATAATTTCGCATATTTTGTACTCTCCTTCTGGCGTCAGCCCCTTTCCGGGGGGGATTGAAGCCGAGGGGATTGGGGCGAGTAGCCCCTATTCGATCGGAGATGGCGCAC
>JAJDDW010000054.1 GCA_029260115.1 Phycisphaerae bacterium
TCGACGTGAACGACGCGACGGTGCGGTCGGCGCAGATCGAGCACGCGGATTTGGTGGTGAACATGCTCGGGCCGCAGTACCAGGACCTGGTGGCGTGGGACTGCGTTTCGAAGGGTCGGCACATGCTCTCGGTGTCGTATCGCAACCAAGCGGTGCGGGACCTGGACGAGGACGCGCGTCGGGAGGATGTGCTGCTTTTATTCGAGCTGGGTCTCGATCCGGGTATCGACCACATGTCGACGATGTCGTTGATTCGTCGGGTGTGCCAAGATGGTGGAAAGATCGTGGGGTTTTCATCCTATGGGAGCGGGATCCCGGCGCCGGAGCAGGTGACGAACCCGTTCAATTACGTGATCACGTGGAACCCTCGAAACGTGGTGATGTCGTCGGAGCATGGCGCCCAGTACATGGAGGATGGGGTCATCAAGATCGTGCCGTGGCACCATGTGTTTCACCACACGTGGGAAGTTGACGTGCCCGGGGTAGGGATTCTAGAGGCGTATCCGAACCGAGATTCGCTTCCGTACATGGAGTCGTGTGGGCGGGGGGACGTTCGGTCGATGATCCGTGGGAGGTTGCGGTATCCAGGGTGGTCTGAGACGTGGTCGTCGTTCGTGCGTTTGGGGTTGACCAACGAGCACCTTCTGATCCCGTATCTTGCTGAGCGGACGTATCGGGAGGTGGTAGAGATGTTTCTACCGTTCAACGTGTCAGGGCCGAAGATTGAGTCGCGACTTGGGCGGTTTCTTGATGTGAGTCCGACGGGTCGGATCATGCAAAACATAAAATGGCTCGGGCTACTCTCTGAGGAGAAGACGGGATGCCGCGGCGACACTTCTGCGGCGATGCTAATTGACCTTTTAGGTAAGAAGCTCCGGTTGGAACCGGGGCAGCGGGACATGGTGGTGCTCGTGCACGCGCTCGACGTGGAGTACCCGGGATCGCCACGTGCGCCTGAGCGGATCACGTCGACGCTTGTGACGCGAGGGGAGCCGGACGGGTTCACGGCGATGGCGAAGACGGTGGGGCTCCCGACGGCGCTGGCGGTGAAGCTGCTACTCCAGGATAAGCTGTCGCTGAGGGGGGCGCAGATTCCGACGCACGCTTCGATATACGACCCGATCTTGGCGGAGCTGGAGTTGGCAGGGCTGGTTTTTGAGGAGCGAGTGAGCGAGGCTGTTTAGTGACCTCCCCCCACCGGGCGCGGCTGACGATGGCCGCGGCGCCCGGCGGATTTTTTCCCGCACTATGCCCATCGGTAAGGAGTGACTGTCTATGCTATCGCTTGGTGTGATTCGCCGTTCGCGTCTGGAAAACGAGCAGCGCGTGCCGATTCATCCGGACCACTTTGGACTCATTCCGGAAAACCTGTGTGAGCACATTTTGTTCGAGGAGGGGTATGGTGCGCCGTTTGGCGTGTCGGACGTGGAGCTTGCGGCGCGGTTCAGCGGCGTGCGAACTCGGGAGCAGCTACTTGGGGAGTGCGGGGTGGTGCTGTTAGCGAAGCCGAAGGCGGAGGATCTTCGTGAGCTACGCGAGGGAGGCGTGTTGTGGGGCTGGCCACACTGCGTTCAACAGCGAGACATCACGCAGGCGGCGATCGATCGACGCCAGACGCTCCTGGCATGGGAGGCGATGTACGCGTGGAACGGGGATGTGCGCGGCACGCATCTATTCTACCGGAACAACGAGATGGCGGGGTATTGCGGTGTGGCGCACGCTCTGGCCCTTGTCGGGACGAGCGGCTTTTATGGCGCGCCGCTCAAGGCGGTCGTGCTGAGCTTCGGCTCGGTGAGCCGTGGCGCCGTCTATGCACTCCAGGCCCAGGGGGTAAACGATATCACGGTGTACACGGAACGTTCGCCGCCATCGGTAGCGAACGCAGTGTTGGGCGTGAGGTATGGGCAGATGCTGCGAGGGAGGGATGGTGGACCGATGACAGTGGTGGAGCCGGACGGGCGTGAGCGGTTGCTGCGCGAGGCGCTGGGTGAGGCGAACCTGATCGTGAATGGAATCCTCCAGGACACGGGGACGCCGCTGATGTTTCTGGAGAAGGGAGAGGAGCGGTTCTTGAAGAAGAATTGCTTAGTGGTGGACGTGAGCTGTGATCTCGGGATGGGATTTCCCTTTTCGCGACCGACGTCGTTCGACGAACCGGTGTTCGATGTTGGGGAGTGCGTATACTACGCGGTGGATCACTCGCCGAGTTGGCTGTGGCGGAGCGCATCGTGGGAGATCTCGCGTGTGGTTGTGTCTTTCTTGGAGACGGTGATGGGTGGTCCGGCTGCGTGGGAGGCGGACGAGACGATCCGTCGGTGCGTGGCGATACGCGACGGTGTGGTGCAGAACAAGAAGGTGCTGACGTTTCAAAGACGAGTGGCGGCATACCCGCACGGGTAGGTGGGATCGAGCACAGAGCGTCGGCAAATTGTTACGCAACTTCGGTTGTCGGTAGCTCGATCGCGGGTCAAGAATGGGTCAGTCGCCACGTGAAAGCCACTCGTTATGGACTATTCGTCTGTATTTCAAACGAACTGTTACCATCCACAGACCGCGTCCTTGTTTTGCTCTTCTAACCAATCGAGCAGCGGCTGGAAGTAATCGATGATAGCTGTGGCGTCCATTTGCCTTTGCCCCGTCAGGGCTTCGATCGCGTCGGGCCAAGGCTGGCCCATGCCCATTTCCATCATGTCGTTTAGACGTTTACCAGCTTCTTTGTTGCCGTAAATAGAACAGGTATGTAGCGGGCCTTTATGGCCGGCGATTTCGCACAACGCGCGATGGAACTGGAATTGTAAAATGGTTGCGAGAAAATATCGCGTATAAGGCACGTTAGCCGCAACGTGATATTTCGCGCCGGGATCAAAATCTTTTTCCGACCGCGACACAGGCGGCGCGATGCCTTGATACTTCGTCCGCAGCTTCCACCAATGGGCGTTATACTGATCTGGACCTACTCGGCCTGAGAACACATCGAACCGCCATTGATCGACCAACAAACCAAACGGCAAGAAGGCGATCTTATCCAATGCCCGTTGCATGAGCGGATTCAAACTGTCGGCTGGCATTTTATCGAGATAACCAATGTCAACGAAATACGCCGGCGTGACGGATAGTGCGATCGTATCGCCGAGGGCTTCGTGGAAACCGTCGTTGGCACTATCCGCAAATAGCGCTGACAGATGTTTGTACGCCCGCTGGTAATAGTTATGACCCAACTCGTGATGAACAGTAGTAAAATCTTCAGCGTTAATTTCTATACACATTTTTATACGCAGGTCGTCTAGCCAATCGATGTCCCAGGCGCTGGCGTGGCAGACGACTTCACGATCTTGGGGCTTGGTGAACATGGACCGCTCCCAGAATGTAGCGGGTAGTGGGTCTAGGCCTAGCGAGACAAAAAACGCCTCCGCTTGTCGCACGATCCCTCGTTCGTCTATTTTTTTATCCTGAAGGATACCTGTCACGTTGAAGGCACTTTTCTTTTCCGGGGCGAGCAAATCGAAGATGTTGGCGAAGTCCTGACTCCACATGTTGCCGAGCAGATGTGCGGGAATTGGCTTGCCGCTAGGAACTTTGTCAGCCCCATACTCAGCGGCCAATCTCGTGCGGGCGTAACAGTGAAGCTGTTCATACAAAGGGCGGACCTGCTCCCATAAGCGATTAATCTCCTTCTCGAATTCGTCGGGGGGCATATCGTAGCGAGACTTCCAAAGATCGCCGAGATCGCCAAAACCAAACTCGCGAGCGCCCTCATTCGCTAGCTCGACAAAACGAACGAACTTTTCACGCATAGGTTTGGAGGTCGTACGCCAGCCAACCCAGGCTTCTTTCAATTCATCGTAATCGCGCGAGGTCGCTAACGTCTTCGATAGATCGCCAAGCGTTAGGCAGTCTTTAGATTCACCTTGCGGGCAGAATTTTCCTTTGCCGTACATACTGCTCATCTCAGTAGCTAGCTTGGCTAGCTCCGCACGTTTGGCGCGGTCCGAGGGAGCGGGCAGGGACAATCGAAGTTTGAGAAGATTGAATTTTCGTCGTAGTGATACGTCCAGCTTCAGTCCGTCAAATCGTCGGGCCTCGTCCGCTTTTACAGAAACGTAGGCCATGACTGCTTCGTTGGCCCGGGCGGCTAACATATCCGTGTCGTAAGTGATGTTTGTGGACTTGACCCATTCGCTACGCTCGGAGGCGATGAGCAAATCGAGCAACTCAATTTCCAGAGAGGCCATAAAAGTGCGAGCCTCGTCTGCCGTCGGCTTGGCACTTTTTTCTACTTTGGTGGTGTCGGCAAAAGCAGAATGCAAACCTAACGACGACGTCAAGATACAGACTATGCTGGCTATCAATATCAAGTTGATTCGAGTTATATTATTCATAAGCTTCCCCTGCAAAATTTTCTATCAAGCAATTCGAGGCTGTTTTTGCCAACGACAATCATTGACCGTACCTCAACGTCTCCCCCGTGTCCAAAAAGAAGGACATAGGACACCCTGGCATAAAACTTCCATCCACCGTTGGACGATTATACCTAATGCGCTACAATGGCGGCTGGTCTTTGGAGTTATGTTATGATAAAGTCCCACGACATTGTGATATTCCCCGGTTCGTTTGACCCGGTAACGCATGGCCATCTTGATATCATTCGCCGCGCATCGCTTTTATATAACAAGCTGATCGTCGCGGTCGGAGATAACCCAACCAAAAAAGCTGCGTTCACGGCGGATGAACGCTGCCAGATGGTTAAAGACCACACGGCTGATCTCTCTAACATCGAAGTGCAAACCTATGATGGCTTGACGGTTGAGTTCGCGCGAAAAATCGGTGCGGGCGTGATCCTGCGCGGTATTCGTGACACCGTCGATTTACACGCCGAGCTAGAAATCGCGACGACCAACCGCATCATCGGCGAGATTGAAACGGTGTTTCTATTGACCAGCGGGCAACACATCCTCACCTCTAGCACGCTCATCCGGCAGATTGTTGAGATTGGCCACTACGACCCGCAGCACTTGTCTAAACTCGTACCGTTAGACATCGCAGAAAAACTCGGCCAGCGTCTTGGGGGTAAGGCGAAATGAATCGCGTGGGGGATTGTGATGACGGGTTATTGCCGTCATACGCATGTCCAACAGCCTCTTCATGGATACCGGGCTAACTACTGCGTTTGATAAAGGCTATTTGTGTTTGGGCTAGAAGCAATGGCCTAAAACTTTCGTCCGTCATCACATGCTGATCCACAACTTTGCGAACGTCTGGGTTTGCTTCTGTCAAGCCGTTGTGATTACCGTAACCATAATCGTGAAAGATGAGGCAGCCGCCTGGGGCGAGAATCTCTTTGTAATGCCGAAAATCGCTTAGCACTTGATCGTAGCTGTGATCGCCATCAATGAAAATCAACGAGGCGGATTCCGGTTTGAGCAACCGACTTGCCCGGTCAGAGGAATATGGTATCTGCACGAGTCTGCGCGCTTGGCCTAGTTGAGACATTGCGAGTCGCACCTGCTGGGCATTGAACGGCTGATCGGTGTGGGGGTCGACGGAAAAAATGGGCGCGTCGCTACTCACACTTTGCAAGGCCAACGCGAGCATGGAAGCGGATCGGCCTCGGAAAGAACCGATTTCCACAACGATCTCACCTTTGGCATGAACCGACTGCATGAGCGCGTGTAATAGACAACCTTCTAACGGTTCGGGCCAAGGGACGAACTTGGCGAGTTGATCGATTTCTTCTGATGTCAAACCGTTCCAACTGATCTTAGCTACATCGCAAAGTCGCTGCGCTACGCGTTGCCAGATGAGCCATCGCGTTGGACAGACAATATGATCGTCTTGCGGTGACGAGAAAAACGGTAGAAAAAGCTCTCGCAAATGTCGCTGCGGATCATTTGAAAACGGGCGGTATGTCTGCGGGGCTGTTGACCGTGCGGGGAATACTAGCCGACCCATGACGGTGTTCACATCTGGAATGCCTCGTTGGTTAAATATCGCTGCGGGACGAAGGGTGCAACGGCGCGGCAAAGACTGTCGAGGCTGGATACTTATCGACGCGCCGTCTCTGGTTACCTCGAACCAACGCGCCTCCTCGCCAAGAACGGTTACAGGCCAAAGGTGTGGGGTGACTATTCGATCGCCATCTTCGACAGGCGCACTGGTTGTGGTTGTTAAGCTTGTCACGTTAGCAGTATTGACCTTTATTAGGGAAAGCTATTGCCTGCCGTCTTTGAAAACCAACCGCTCCCCCATCATGTCGTTCATTTCGTCGAACGGCTATTGGTGCATTTTCAGCCCCAAACATTGTTTGCCATATGATCACTTTTGACGTTCGCCATCGGCAGGCAATAGCCTGCTCTACCCTATGCTGACTTAGTAACATCAACCGTTCCCCTCTTTCACAAACACCATCAGCACGTGCGACAGTAGTAGCGGCCGAAAGTTATCTTGGCCAAACATTAGTTCATCCACCGTGCGCCGGACATCGGGATGCGGGTCTGGTTGACCGTTGTGTTTTCCAAAGCCGTAGTCGTGAAACGCGATACAACCGCCCGGGGCTAAGAGGTCGCGGTAAATTTTAATATCCGACACGACCGGATGATACGTGTGGTCGCCATCGATATAAATCAACGACGCAGACTCAGGACGAATCCATGGCCCAGCTTTGTCGGAGGTATACGGGATCTGAATGAGGCGGCGCTCTTGACCAATTTGAGATAACGACACGCGCACATGGTCGAGGTTGCAAGGTTGATCGCCGTGGGGATCGATGGAAATAATTGGCGCGTCACTGCCTACGCTATACAGCGCCATCGCGAACATCGAAGCTGACCGACCACGAAGCGAGCCGACCTCTATCACGCACTCGCCACAATCATGAAAAGCCTGGGCCAGGGCGTGATGCACGCACGGTTCGATTGGCTCGGTCCAACTTTGAAATTGAAGTAGCTGGTCTATTTGGTCGTCGCACAATCCTAGCCAATCTACCTTGGCTCGATTGAGCAGATGCTTGGTGACCGTTTCCCAATTTCGCCAACGCTGGGCGCTGGTCATCCAGTCGTCATCATATGGCGCGGGTTCAACGGGGAAAAATAGCTCTTTCAACCTTCGCTCGGGGTCATGCGTGAATGCCCGGTATTCTAATGGCTCGGTCATGCCACTGGAGAAGTGCAGACGCCCCATCGCAGTACAAACCTCTGGATAGCCTCGACGGTTCTGGAAAATCGCCATCGGGCGAATCGAACATCGCTGCGTCAAGGCATTTCGCGGACGAATGTGAATCACATCCTCGTCACGATCGAAACTAAAATGCTGCGCATGCTGCCCGAGCGGATGGATAGCCACCTGAGCTAGCGGACAGCTAGAAGCGGCGGCAGCCGTATCTTCAGCCTTCAATTGAGTCGCAGTGACAGACATATAGCGATAATTCGGCATTTTTTTAGTCTCGACATGAGCGATTCACCAGGCTGTGGCGCGGGGTGGCGGGCGGTTCGGGTGCGACGACTTGACACTACCTTGTGGATGCGCGAAATACTTGTCAGCTTTGACGTATTTTTAAGGAAAAAGACAGCTATGCTTGATATGAAGTTTATTCGCGAGAATGTGGAACTCGTCAAAAAATCAGCCGTGGACAAGCACATTTCTTGTGATGTGGACCGCCTCATCGAGGTGGACCAGAAGCGACGCGACCTGCAGCAGCAGCTTGACGGTTTTCGTACCCAAGTTCGCGAAGACGGGCAGCGGGTTGGCCTATTGAGAAATCCTAAATCGGACTGGTATAAACGGGCGGTAGCTGAGGGGAAATCTGAGGCGGACATCCAGGCTGAGGCGACTGAGGTTCAGGCGGAATTGACGAAGATCAAACCTAAGGTCAAGCAGCTTGAAGACGAGGTTGGCCCGATTCTGGAAGAGTTTGAGCAGCTCATGCTCACCATCCCTCAACCGGCTGACGATGGTGCGCCCGTCGGTAAGGACGATACGGAAAATATCGAGGTAAAAAAAGTCGGCGAGATTCCCACGTTTGATTTTGAACCCAAAGACCACGTACAACTGGCTACCGACTTAGGCATTCTCGATATCGAACGCGGGGTCAAATTGGCTGGTTCTCGTAACTATGTGCTCAAAGGATTGGGCTGCTTGTTACACCAAGCCGTGCTTCGCATGTCTCAGGATATGATGGTGCAGCGCGGTTTTACGCCCATGACGGTTCCCGTGTTAGTGCGTGAACAGGTCATGGCTGGGACTGGTTACTTCCCGGCTGGTCGCGACCAAGCTTATCTTTGTGAGCGCGACGAACTGTCGCTGGTGGGAACAGCCGAGGTACCGTTGACGGCCTACTACGCCGACGAAGTGCTCCGCGAATCTGATCTGCCTATCAAACTATGCGCGATGAGTACCTGCTTTCGGCGCGAAGCAGGGGCCGCGGGCAAGGACACCTATGGCTTGTATCGCATTCATCTTTTCGATAAAGTCGAGCAAGTTATCATCGCCCCAAACGACATCGAACAGAGTAAAAAATATCACGATGAGATTCTTCAAAATTCTGAAGACGTGCTGCAAGCGCTAGGGCTCCCCTACCGAGTCGTCAATGTCTGTACGGGCGATTTGGGTATGGGGCAGGCGATGAAGTATGACATCGAGACGTGGATGCCTTCGCGTGAAAGTTACGGCGAGACGCACTCGGCTTCTCGGTTCTATGAGTTTCAAGCGCGCAGGCTGAAGTTACGCTATCGTGACGGGGCTAAGAAGATACATTTTTGCCACACGCTCAATAATACGGTCGTCGCGTCGCCGCGTATTTTGATACCGTTATTGGAGCTTTATCAAAACAAAGATGGCTCCGTGACCGTACCTGAGGTACTGAGGCCCTATATGAACGGCTGCGAGTGGATTGGCCCGGCGTAAGTACGAAGAAAAAGATAACGAATTTTTGGTGGAACCTTTTGCTGGCCGGTGTGTCAAATACATTGCTACAGGGGCAAGTTCGCCGCTGGCGCTTCGATTCAATCAATCGTTCTTGGAGGAATCCTATGATGACAAGTCAACGTATGATCAATAACGTATATTTGGAATCGGTTGTAACTAGGCTGGTTCGTTATTGCCTTACAGGCCTTGAGCTTTCTGCGTCCGCGCGGGCCAAAGCCCGCGGCTCGTTCAGGCTTTTAATATGGGGATGCTTCGCTGCGCTCGCGTTTAGTTTGGTGGCTACGCCCGCCCGGGCCGATGCGGATTCTACGGCCATCACCATTTATAGTAGCGCGCAACCCGGTGCGGTTCCGCCAGAGATTTATCAGCCTGGTCGGCGGGCGGCCTATGCCAATCTCGCTAACCTGATTCAGATGATTCCTGGCTATGCTATCGTGAAACAGGAAAGAGATGTCACGCTGGCACAAGGTCGCAGTACGATCCGTTTTTCGGATGTAGCTTCGCAAATTGATCCGACCACCGTCACATTTCTCTCGCTCACCGACGGGACCGGGACCAGTGTGCTCGAACAAAATTTTGAATTTGATTTGGTGAGTACAGATAAGCTGATGCAGCGGTTTATCGATAAACAAGTTACCATTGAACAGGCCCATGGCGATGCGATTTCTACTTTTACCGGCAAGCTGCTGAGCACGGCTGGTGGCGTAGTGTTGCAAAGTGATGACGGCAGTGTGCGGGTGCTTAGCGGATACTCGAATGTGCAGTTTCCCGAATTACCCGGCGGGCTAATTACCAAGCCGACGTTGGTCTGGGATGTAGCTGCGACGCGCGGCGGCGAGCATCGCACACGAGTCAGCTACGAAACCAAAGGCATCGCATGGTGGGCAGATTACAATATCATCTTTTCTCCAGGCGCAGACGCCAATAGCGGCATGCTCGATATTGGGGCGTGGGTTAGCATTATCAATCAAACCGGCGCGACGTATGAAGATGCTAAGTTGAAACTTATCGCTGGCGATGTGAACCGTGCGCCCCAACCGCAACAAAGAGTTTACGCGGAAGCGCGCATGGCTAGGTCAATGAGCAAGAGCCTGGACAACTCCGGCTTCGAGGAAAAATCCTTTTTTGAATACCATCTCTACACACTAGGTCGCGCGACCACATTGCCGGATAACTCGACTAAGCAGATCGAGTTGTTCCCTACGGCCCGCAATGTTCCGTGCGAAAAAGTGCTTGTTTATCTGGGTCAATCTCGTGGGTCTTATGGGAATTATGGCCAGGCGATGACTGATCGCAACTTTGGTTTACAATCTAATAAGAAAGTAGACATTTACATACGATTAAAAAATGAAAAGAAAATCGGGATGGGCATGCCACTGCCGGCTGGCCGTATTCGCGTGTCGCAACTTGACAAGGCTGATGGCTCGTTGGAGTTCATTGGCGAAGACACAATCGATCATACGCCCAAGGACGAGGAAGTGCTCATCAAGATGGGTAGCGCGTTCGATGTTGTCGGCGAACGGCGACAGGTGGATTTCAAAGTTGATAGCAACCGCAAGTGGATGGAAGAGACCATCGAAATAAAACTTCGCAATCATAAAGATGAGCCGGTGAAAGTGATCGCCAAGGAAACGCTCTACCGTTGGACCAATTGGCAGATTCTTGACTCATCACACAAATACGAAAAACAAGACGCCCGAACGATATACTTTCCTGTAACGATTGAGCCAGATGGCGAAGTTACGATTGAGTATAAAGTGAAGTATACTTGGTAGCATTAACATGTGTCATTGCGGCAAATCTGGTGGGTCATTGTCTTGGCCAGTGCCACTAAAGCGTCGGTTATGGGGAGGGTCGTTGACGGATTCTAAATCCACATAAGTCCCATTCGGCAAGACACGATATCCCAAATCAAACGGCTTGGCATTTTCGCCATGGCCATCGCAGAAAACTACGATGGCTTTTCCGTTATGACGTGGGTCCACTGCGGTGCGCGGGCTATCCGCGTCGCCGGAGCCTCGGTCAGACCTATCCGTTAGCCTGGGCGGGTCGAGGGACCATGCGTGGTTGCCTTTGGCGAAATAGTCGGTCCCGTTATTGTCATAATCAAGTCGACTACGCTTGGGCACACCGGCCGCAGTCCCCATCGAATCGCCGCATAATACGGTGCTGGCGAAATTTCTGATGCGCGAACGGTTGACTGGGAAATTGTGAAATCGGCCATGGGTCTTGCGGGCGTTACCAAGAAATTGGAGATTGTATCCGTAGGCATGATTACGCTCGTCGGTTCGATCCGAGGCCGTAGGACACTGATACACTTTGCCGTCGTAGTCTTGCCGATCGTCGTTGGTGCTAGGTTCATTAAACGCGAACAGACCCACGAACTTCCCCATCGCAGCGATCCATCGGGGCCTATACTTGCTGCCGTTACCAATCTCATACCAGTTGGATGGGTTCTTCTTACCGCCGGGGGCTTTGGCATATCTTCCCGGTACGGATACGTCGCGGTGCGCATCGGCATACAAATGCCAACCGTGTGATAGTTGCCGAAGATTGGACATACACACCGAGCCACGTCCAAACTCACGCGCTCTTTGAAGTGATGGAATCAATATGGACATCAGCACGCCAATGATGGCGATCACGACGAGCAATTCGATTAGCGTAAAACCCTTTTTTCGATGAGCCATTTTCAATTCTCCAAAGTATCTACGCAGCGTAACGCTACAATCAACGCCTGCCAATATGCATGTATGCCTGCGGACATTAATATACAAGCGAGGCGCTACGTTTATGTCTGATCGCGATTCGGTGCGCTGCGCGGGATGAAGCCCGCGGCTCGGTTAGCCTGGCTGTCCCGTCTTGATTTCTTGCTGACTACCTCGCCATTTGACCAGCGGATTGGGCGGGAGTAATCTTTGTTGCACAATCGCGGGGCGTAGCTCAGCCCGGTAGAGCGCGGCGTTCGGGACGCCGAGGTCGCAGGTTCAAATCCTGTCGCCCCGACCATTTTTAGTTTTTCAAACATTGAAAGTGTGGACGTTGTAAGTGAAAGGAACTACAGAGTTTGCGATAACAAAAAACAGATAACGGTTCGCACATTTGTTGAGGTACATGGCAGTTCGAACGGAAAGGATATGCAGAAATGAAAATCTCAATTGAAACGGTTGTCATCGCCCCCCTTGAAAAAGTATGGCAAGCTTGGATAACGCCTGAAGATATTCAGAAATGGAATTTCGCAACTAATGAATGGTGCTGTCCAAGTGCTGAGATTGACTTGAAAGTTGGCGGGAGATTTAAATATCGAATGGAAGCAAAGGACGGTTCGATGGGATTCGACTTTGAAGGTTCATTTACGTCCATCTCCTCCAATGAAAGTCTGATATATGAATTAAATGATAAGCGCTTCGTAACCATAAAATTTTCTGAGACGGAAGATGGAGTGCAGGTCACTGAGACTTTTGAGGCAGAGGACGAAAATTCAGTAGAGCAACAGAGGCAAGGATGGCTGTGTATTCTTGAAAACTTCAAGAAGCATGTAGAAGCAAGCTAGCGTCTCCCAATCCTGCGTTGAACTTAATGCAAATTTAGGCACTGAAAGCATATATGGCTTGAGCGGTTCTAAAAAGGGCAAAACAAAGAGTGTAATTAATTCGGGTGACGGTTCGAACGAATGACAGTCGCCCCGATGAATTAATCAAACTCGCAAAAAGGCCTGTGGACTAGTATCAGAATTGGCTATTGACTTTTGGATACTATTTTCAACCATCACCAACCCCTAAAAACCGACGTACAATTATGACATTATCAATATTCACATTGACTTCACTGCTAGCGTCTGGCTTATTCAACAGCTCGTTTGAGGTGACGAATGATACGTCCCATCAACAGTCTGAGCATGCCACTTTATACATCGTTCGTCACGCAGAGAAGACCAGCGAACAATCCCATGCAGATTTATCGAAAACTGGAAAATCAAGGGCTGAGGCGTTAAAGGAGATATTGAGAGACGTTGCCTTGGATGCGATTTACACTACCGATACAACAAGAACGCGGAATACAGTGGCACCCACCGCGAAGGCAAAGAAAATAGCGCTCACTGTGTATACGCCCGAACCAGGCAAACTAGCCAAAACTATTTTCATGCACCATAAAAACCACACGATCCTGATATGTGGCCATTCGAACACGATACCCGAGTTGCTTCGGTCACTCGGCGTTAGATTCAAGGATGCTCTTCTTCTGGAATATGACGATTTGTTTATTGTTACCATTGATAGTAATTCGGACGGATCCGCACCTCGTGTGTACCTGCAACGGTTACATTATCCTGCAACCTACTAAGGTAGAAACATGCGCTGGAACACGGCAAAATCCTGCAGGTCTATATCGCCATCAAAATCAAAATCAAAGGCGACGGTTTGCTTGTTCGCTGCCGTATATGGGCCAATTAGACTATTTTGCAATTGCGTAAAGTCGACAAGGTCTACATCCCCATCCAAATCTTGATCGCCATAAAGCGAGTTAACGGATCGCAACACACGAAATCCGACGCTATGATTCAGCGTGCCCGGCGGTAGCGGAAGCCGCGCTGTCAGATTCATGCCAGAGCTTGGGTAAACGTTTGCCCAACTCCCACCTCTCGCGGCATGAGTCAGTGTAGAGTTGTATCGCCCTTGCACCCACTCATACACATTGCCAGTCATGTCGAATAAGCCAAAGGCGTTACTCGTCGTGACCGTTATCGATCCATTACCGAGTAAACTAGTACCATTATAAAAACCAACCGGCGACGTGGCGGGCACCTCAGCCTCAAACGGATCACCACTCACCGAGAAATTGGCGTCGGCTGACATAATCACATCTCTACCGAAGCCAAATAATCTATTCACGCCAGCGATAACATCCCACGCCGCAGCGGCATACCATTCATTATAAGTATCAGCCATGTCATCACTGGCAACAGTATTGTTGCTACCATGATCCATAGGCAAGCGGTATCCTAGATAATTCGTCACATAATCAGCACGCTCGACATCTATTAGATCGCGGAATGCCCAGAACGTGCCACTAATAACAGCCGGTCGCCAACCGAAAAGGTTAGAGGCTTTGTCCTCTGCGTAACATCTGTGTGTTGGAGGAAAACCTTGATCTAGCGTTAGCCAATTGCAGTATTTCACTGCGCCGTACCAGCTTACTCCGCTAACCGGTTGCGTCGTATAATCCATAACGCCTGGCGCGATTGAATATAGGTTCGTCGCTTGGTCGTACGAGATGTGATTGGCGATACTGGGAGAAAACATTTTCGTCGTGAGCAACCCCGGGCCATTCCCGACTGCCCCGTTGATGCTACTGTTGATATATACATCACCGTTAATTTGATCAACGAACATATACTGGCCTCGCTCGTTGGTGGGGTTTGCTAAGGCGTCGTTGAGGAAGCTAATATACTCCTCGTTTGTGGTTTCATAAGCATTCATCAGGAAAGGATAAGTCGGGCCATTGGGCTGAGCGGTCGTATTAGCCACCAACATCGGCGACGTCGTGAAGCTTGGTGACGATATATTCAATGTGACTGTTCGCGTGATATCCGTAGAGCCAACCCCGCCAGTGATAGTCAATGTTGTGGTGTGTGTGCCAATAGGCAGCGCAGCCGCACTCACCGACTCTATAGATAAAATCAACGCTATGCTTTCACCGGCTGGCAATGACGTGGACGATGCCATAGCCGCTCCGTTAATGCGTAGCCAAGGTACGGGCGGCATGCTCGAGGCGGACCAAGGCACATTGCCGGAAGTTGAGCCATTAACCAGCGAGAAAATTTTGACTGTAGGTGTAAATGGTCCACCCACCGGCGCGAAAATGTCGTAATCTTCCAGCGGCGTCAGCGCCAAATCGCCCGGAACCACCAGCGAAATCGTACGGGTCTGCACATTCGTAGCCGTGATGTCATTAAACGACAGCGTCGCTGTGTGTACCCCTCCACCCAAATTATCCGCGAGGCTATTTATCGACAGCGCAATCGATTGGGAAAATCCTGACAATATTGTGTCTGCTACGCTGGCCGCACCGTTGAGGTCTAGCCAATTGACATCCGCGGTGACATTATAATCAATAGAAATCTCAGCAGGGAACGCTACGGCCACCATATAAGTGCCATTCCCCGCGCTAAGCATATAATTGCCCGCGGATTGCTTGGTCCACGTGTAGTTTGGATCGGTATCCACAGCTAAAGGCGCAATATCTAGCGGATCACGAACGTTTATTTCTAGTGGCAGATCAATGGCACTCGCCGCTGTAACATTATTAAAGGTAATCGCTAAGTCTTCGACGAATCCGATAGGCTCGTTTTCTAATGCGTCGTTGGTGTTAATAAGGATATCGATCTGATCGTCGCCATCAACATCACCAGCAGCCGCTAACGTCCCGGTCATCAACAGCGGATCATCAAGCTCTAGCCAAGCTGGCAGCGTAGACACATTATAATCAAGCGGGGATGCGGACAGATTCGATACAGTGAAAGTACGCGACTGAACCACCGCTGTCGAAGACCAAACGGTAGAAACTGAAAACACCTCGTTGACACAATCGTCCATCGGCGTGGGAGCGCAAACAACATCCAGCGTTTCGTCTATGATCAGCTCGAAGTCGCGGGTTTCACTATAACCCGTCGTCATATTGGTAAACGTAACAGTAGCCGTATACGTCCCCGGCGAAAGCGTGTCCGCCGAGCGATTGATCGTCACATTTACAAGCTCGGGCACCTGATTACTTAGCGTACCAGAATCGCTAATTGCGCCATTAACATCCAGCCAGCGCGTGCCGGTCGTGCTAACGACTGCCTCCCAATCCATATCCGTCGCCGATTCACTGGTGAGCGTGTATAGCATGTCGCTTATCGTAAAAGGCCCGCCGAAATTACCTTGCGACGAAAAACCTACCAACGGCGAAACAGACAAAGGCTCACGCAAAATCAACCGAACGCCTTGTTGCACGCTCACCTCAGCCGTGACATCGGTAATCGTCAGCCTCGCAACTTGATCGAGCCTCGATTGCACGATACGAAAGCCAACATTTGGCAATGTGCTTCCTGGCAGGGCTGCGCTTTGCGCGGTGGTGAGGTGCGCACCACTTGCAGCATCATCCTCAAAACTACCGCCACGAAAGGTGTGCAATTGCGGATCGAACACCGCCCCACCTCGGTCCTGCATCCACTCCGCGACATTCCCGCTCATATCAAAAAGCGCATACGCATTAGTCTCTGCCGTCGTAGCAAACTCAACGCCATCTCCAACCGTGCCGCCGCCACCAGGATCATATGTCGTGCCATCATAAAAACCGACCGGCGTAGACTCAGGTTCAAACGGGTCGCCGCTGGTCAGAAAATTGGCATCAGCCGAATTTAACCCAGCCGCAACATCTCGGCCAAACCCATAGTCGTGGTTGATGCCAAGACTTTCATCCCACGCCGCAGCTTTATACCATTCATTATAGGCACTAGCCGAAGGTGCGAACTCATCCATTGGCAAGCGATAACCCGCCGTGTTATTGATTAAATTTTCGCGCTCACGCGCGTTAAGGTCACGTGCGCCGAACAACGGCAATGGTTGCCCTGCGGTATCAGCGGTGCCCCACCAAGCACAAGTTGAAATAGTGACCGGATGCCAATCGCCAGAATTCACGCCTTCGGTATAAGCCCGGTTCACGGCGCCAAGACCATCCGTAATGGTTAGCCAATTGCAATACTTCACCGCGCCAAACCAACTCACGCCGGTAACAGGATGCGCCTCGAAACCCATATCCACTACATACGCATTCATGTCAAGTTCATACGACACGTGCGCGTTCGCTGCCGGGCTAAAAAGCAATGTCGTTCGCGCATTTACACCATTGCCAACCTCGCCCAGCACATTGTCGTTAATATACACATCGCCCGTAACCGAGTTGAAATACATATACTGACCACGCTCGTTGCTCAAACTCAGCAATGCGCTATTTAGAAACTTAGCAAACGATTCATTCGTCGTTTCCAACGTAGCTATGCGGTACGAATATCGCGGCCCATTTGGCTGATCATCTGTTGCGGGGATTACTGTCATAGGAAAAGCTGGCGTAGCCGGCGCGGGCAGCACATCGGCCAAATCATTAAAAGCTAGCGTAAAGTCAGCCGTAACGCCGGGCATACCCGCTGGCACAGGCTCGACCAACCCTTCAATACAAGACTCCGTTTCATTAATAGACAACCAACCGGCATCAATACACACACGATATTCAGTGGCAGATGATGATGAATTATTGCTGAGCGAATAATCAAACGACGATGGCGCGAACACACCGCCGATTGGCGCGGACGACAAACAATCATTAGCGCTCACACTTCCGCACGCAGACGTAATAGCTAAGCTGCTATCAAACTCGCTTTGAACCACCCGCAATCCAGTAAACGACCGTGTGGCACTGGCCACATCTATGCCACGTTCAGTATTCGTAAGCAGCAATGATACTATATTGTTTTGCCAATTACCGCCGCGCGTAGCCCGCTCACCAGGCAGCGACCCCACATCCTGCATCCACTCGCTCACGTTTCCGCAAACGTCATACAAACCATAAGCGTTGCTGCTGTCGTTGGTCGGGATCAAACCGCCATCAATTTTATTGCTACCATTGAACCAACCTACTGGTGTAACATCAAGGAACGGATCATCACTAAAGAGAAAATTCGCATCAGCCCCGCTAACCACATCTCGGCCAAACCCGTATAACAGATGCGCCCCGCCAAGGTCCGGACAAATCGACGGGGCGCTACCACAGTTATCATGCGCGTCGCTATTATTCGCAACACAAGGAGGCCCGGATATAGTCATCGAAAATTTCGTTGACTGGTTCGCATCAACAGCCACCCGAACCCAATACTCAGTATCAGCCATAACACGCGCAACTAGGTTTGTCGCTATGCTACACGTAATTTCGTCACACGTACTACCCGGGCAGGCATCATGAACAGATAAAACGGGAATCACACCAGATTCCGTTTGCACATTCAGCGTCACGTTCCCGTCACTTGTCGGTGTGTATTTCCACCACACGTCCGCCATCGCCGCCCCGCCATCACACGACGACACACCGTCTTGGGTCGCTCGGTCCGTACTGCCAAAGCCTACATCATTGACCCACGACGCGGCTTTGTACCACTCGTTATACAAAGAGCTGCTCGACTGACCGTCATCCATGGGCAAGCGATAACCCGCGAAATCAACCAAACTGCTACGTTCGGCATTATTCAAATCGCGCGAGCCAGTCACCGGCGACGGATTGTTTGCCGTATCAATAGTCCCCCACCAATCCAACGTAGAAATCGTAGCCGGATGCCACTCCCCCGCGTTAGGCCCTTCGCTATACGCACGCTCGGTCGCTGGCATGCCCTGTCGCAGTGTTAGCCAATTGCAAAATTTCAAAGCCCCATACCAGCTCACGCCAGAAACAGGCTCGTTCTCCCTACCTGGCACCACGCGATACTGAACGCTTTCAAACGTAATTCGTCCACCGTCCGACGCATCAAACATGAGAATGCCACTTCCGGTCGTGGCGATTTGCCCTATAGGTCCAGTGTTAATATAAACATCGCCCAGCGCAGTATCATGGGCCATATACGCACCGCGTGCGTTGCCTGTGTTAAACAGTGCATCATTCAAAAATGCCACGAATTCGGCGTTACTAACTTCAAAAACTCCTACGCGATAATCATGCGTCGGACCGCCAGGTTCAATATCAATCGCTGGCACGCTAGCCATGTCTATCGTCAGCGGCGCTAAGCCCACACTCACGGCTACGACACGCGTCGCCGTCGCCCCACTAACTTGTTCGGTGAACGAAACCACTGCAGACTGAATCACCCCAGGAGCAAACAGGATGGCATCCTCAGCCTTAATCGAAACCGTGAAATTCGATGACAAGCTCGGGGCCACACTACTGCAAACCGTCGCGGCACCATCGATCAATACCCAAGGTTGTGTCGAAGTGACACAAAGCGAAAGTAGTTCCGTGGAGCCATTCGTTACGGTATAGATTTGTTCGCCAGGAAAAAATGGACCACCCGTTGGACCAGAAGCCATCAGGCCTGTGACGGGGGCTACATCCAACTCCTCCGAAACACTCAGCACCACATCGCGCGTCGCAAAACTTTGCAAGTCTACATCGAAGCTCACAATCGCTGCAAAATCGCCGACTAGTTTGGTCAAGGCATCGTCGTTGGTCGTAAGTAAAATTTCAATGCTAGCAAACGGCGCGAGCGTACCCGAGGCCGTCAGCGCCCCGTTTATGTCCAGCCAATTCACGTTAGATGTCACTTGCCAGTCGATAGGATCATGCGATCGGCTCGTGAGCGTATACGCTAGCGGGTCAGGCTCTGGTGCAAACGGACCACCAATAGGACCGGTTAATTTTCCAGACTCGTCTGGAGCAACCAACGGATCAATGCCCGGGTCCGCATGAACGATTCTAAGACCCACCCAACCGCGGGCAGCCGCAGGAATATCGTTCGTGACCGTAAAATTACTTACAAAAAAATCAGTTACATTATGTCCGCCGCCTCGATACCTGCGTAATATCGGATTAGCGGCGCTCCCCTGCATCCACTCCCACGCGTTGCCCGAAAAATCGTACAGCCCATACGCATTGGTATCAGCGACGGTAACAAACTCGGCCCCATTCCCAACCAATCCCCCCCCGCCAGGGTTGTACGTCGTCCCATCATAAAAACCGACCGGCGTTGTACCCGGCTCGAACGGATCGCCACTCGCGTTATAATTCGCATCCCCACCATTGACCGTATCTCGGCCAAAACCATAATCATAATTCACAAATGAAAAATCATCCCAAGCCGCCGCTTTATACCACTCGTTATACGCCGATGCCATCGAAGCACCATCGTCCATGGGCAAACGAAAACCGAGATATGTAGTGACGAGAAGCTGACGCTCAGCATTATTCAAATCACGAGCCGCCCAAAGAACATCAGAAATAGTTGCAGGATGCCAACCGCTCAGATTCGTACTGGGCGCTTCGGTATAACACCGATGACTAATCGGTAAGCCAGCATCGAGCGTAAGCCAATTACAATACTTCAGCGCACCATACCAACTCACACCGGTCACCGGATGAGATTCAAAGCCAGCTTCTAATTCATAAACATGCGTCGTCGCATTAAATGTGATGTGCGCGTTGCCCACGAGACTAAACAGCAAACTACCACTACCCCCACTGACCAACTCGCCTACTTGCTGCGCATGAATATATATATTGCCCGTAGCCGCATCGAACAGCATATAGTCGCTACGCGGACCAGGTGCCATTGACTGAGCATCAACGAGCGCATCATTCAGGAAAGCGGCGAATTGATCGTTACGCACCTCATATTTTGAAATGCGAAATCCGTAAGCAGGACCACCAGGCTGGGCGTCCGTACCCGGGACCGGGACAAACTCCAACGCCGGAGGCACCTGAGCCAATACGGTGGAAAGCCCCCCGACCCCAACAAACGCCCACAGGGCAGCAATTAGAAAAAATCCAGAAACTGGTCGAAATTTTATCATCTATGCTTGAGCCTCCATGCTCAACTACGCGACGCCCAACCACCCCCAAAAGCCGATATACGCGCGATAATCCTTGTTTTCAGCACAGACTTCCCACCCCAGTGCTGAATAGTATACTATCGGCGTTTTCCCCCCACGCCGAATACATAGCCAGCGCCACTCCCCCCTTAAGCCCGAACGACGCCTTGCCGACAGACTTTTGTAGTCATCTACATGAGAATTTTAGCGTATAATTTCTTGAGGAATGATAGCGATGAGGACAACTATCTTTTTGACAATCGCCATCACAGGCATGTGTGGCTGCAGCGCTCTACCTACGACGAACACACCTACTGGCGAACCGATGACCACCACGCCCTCTGCAGAAGATACCTGTCGCACAGCCGGCTCTTCAGATGATCAGATCAATGGCTTACGTACCCTCGTCGAAAACGCCCGAAACGCCGGAGCAGTAGCTGCCGACGTTCTCTCAGACGCCAACACATCGTGCGAAGTCTGCCTCGACCCAAACGTAGATTGCGACGTCACCCTATGCGAGTCTTGCTTCACAGCCATCGTGAACGAAGCCTTTGCCCAATAGCCCGGTAGGGCACGGTCGTTCTTTCGCCTACTGGCGAAATGTTGACCTGCCTCAACTATCAACCACCCGCATTCTTGCGAATCAAGCACGGAATGTGAAAAATAATCACGACATAAATCTAATCGCAGCCAAACCCTACGGTACGACAGCCGTCAATGCTTCAACTTCGACAACAGCATTTCGACCCAGACCGCCTCGAAGATATCGTTCGATGTACCCACGCTCCTCATTAAAACGAACCCGCATCAAAGCGCTACCACCACCTGCGAATGGGCCTATACCCTCCTCTTGATTATCAATTTCCAGCAAAAGAATTTCGAATAGCCCGTCCATGGCATAGGTGCCCCAATTGCTGCTTGTAGGCTGCCTACCATCAACCATCGCGACGGTGACGATGCTATCGCGCACTTCGATGTGATAGTCGCTGCCATTCATCTTATACTGTAAATCGTAATCCACGATGCCTGCCTGCTGCCATTTTTCTCGGGCATCGTCGAACAACGCGCGCGTCATGGTGGACATAGGCTCACGCGCGATAAACAGCGTTACACCTATGCTAATCGTAAAGGCGCTAGAAGCGATTAACAGCCTCCACTTAAATCGACGACTTATTGGCATTAACATTTATCCAAGAACGTGAGTGATGCAATAGTGTTAGAAAGAAACTCCTAACCGAGCCGCTGCATTCAGCCTGCGCGGCCGTCATCAACATACAAACCCCCTGAAGAAGGGGTATCCTAAAATCCGCAACCAAAAAGCCCCATAGACATCACCGAAGCGTTTAACGCACCATGTATAATAAACGCGACTATCATATAAACATACGCTGGCGATAGCGAAGGCATACGCGATTCTTCCTGCCCGCGCTGCCAAACGCGAACCAGCCCAGCCGCCGCAATCCCTGAACACAACATGTGCAACACCACACACCCCGTCCATCGCCAGGCGATCATTGAACGCGGCGAAACGCTATATATATAGTTCAAACATATCCAGTTCTGCACCAACGCGAACAACAAAGCCGTCCCTATGCACATCAAATAAATCTGCGCGGGACGTTTAATGTATGGGCTTTTTATTTCGATCAACGTAGCACAAAGCATCACTTTGGAAATTTCCGCTAGCGCCGGACCTGTCATTCCGAAAAACAATAACGTCAGATATTCCGTCATCAAAAACGAAAACAACATCGCCAACGGCAACCCCATGAACGTAACACATACTGCCACCAACCATGCTTTGAACGCCGACACCTCGCGACGACGACTCGCTATAAGCTTTGCATATGACACTTCACCTTCACGCGGCGGCTCATAGCGATCCACACTGCCACACTCCGGGCATGGATGCCCAGTCATTAACCCCCGCAGGTTGTAATGACAATTTCGACAGTGCCAGTCTTGCGAAATCTCTACCGACGCGCGATGTGGAAATGAAACAGGTTCATCAAAAACAGAATGCTTAGCACGCTCCAATTCCGGGTCTGTCCGCTGTTGCTCAGCCGCCAACCGATCCGCAGCTGGCTGCTCCGCAGCATCAGAAGAAAAACCTTCCTTGTGCAAATGCGATTCGTGATCTATCGAATGCTTATCTTCAGAGTGACTCATCATTGTCGCTATTAGCTTTGGATAAGGAAATCGCCGTCCCGTATGCACACATTTCCACCATAGCCGCTCGATTGCGACCTCGGGCCGAGCTTATCGAGCTGCTACCGAAACGCACGTTAATCACCGCATTAGCCCCAAACTGCCTCGCCTGCTCCAACATACGCACCAGTGATTCTCGGCGCGCCCGTTCCATCAACGTTTCATACGTGCGTAATTCCCCGCCGATCAACTTACGAATAGTCGCGGCAAACGTCTTAAAATAGTCCGAAGCGATCGTCACATCACCCATCACAAGATTACACTGATGCGATACACACCCTTTCGGTAACACCTTCAAATTTGTGACGAAAATATCAGCCAGCGCCGCCTCTTTCTTCGCGAGCCTTTTGAAATGACGTCGTTCGACGAAGCCGCCAATAAATACACCGAATGCCATAAACACGACAAAGGGGATAACTTGCAACCAAAATTGCCAGGCCATCAATTATTCCTCCTCAACGACGACAGCTGTCCCGTACGCATAAAGCTCAGCCGCCCCTTGCGTCACTGCGCTCGTGGTAAATCGCACATTCACAACGGCGTTCGCGCCAAGCTGTTCAGCCTGGGCAAGCATGCGCTCCAACGCCTGCCGTCGAGCTTCAATGAGAAGCTCCGTGTACCCCTTCAACTCACCGCCAACGAGGTTCTTCAGTCCAGCCATCATATCTCGGCCAACGTGCTTCGCCCGAATTGTATTACCCTGCACCAAGCCTTTAACTTCATTTATACGATAGCCCGGCAGCGTTTCAGTATTCACCACAATCATAGACTATGCCCTCCCTGGTCAAATGCACACAAACACGTATAGGTATGTAAACTCTGCGGCAGCAGGGTTCGGACGTCAAGCCAGCGGGTACAGAACACTCACGCCCCAACCAGAGGAGCCGCATGCAAAATAAAATCCCGATTCATCGGGAGTTTGCACAATGCTACGAACATAATACGACTGGAAATGAAAATATCACGCGATGCGTAGGCGCGCAAAACAACCCCACGTCGATTTAGCCATGCCTGAATTGAGCGGAGATAGTAGTGCTAGCCTAACCAACAGCCGTTAGGAAACGACCACAGTTTCAGTCGTAGCTTGGTCTGGCTTCCAAGATCGCTTTACAGGCTTCACAACGAAACCCATACGAATCGCCTTAGCCGAGACTTTGATGCGGCAAATCTTGCCATCCACAACTGCACGCACGCGCTGGATATTGGGCTTGAATTTACGTTTGGTGCTGCCAGTAATCTTACGGCCGGCCCCGCCGAGGTATCTAGCTTTACCCTTACGCGCGATGGTACGGCCCGCGCGAGTCTTTTTACCAGTGTAGTAGCATACGCGTGACATAAAGCACCTCTGAAGCAGAAAACAACAACATCCAACGAAAATCACACCCAACTCGGGCGAGTCAGGCCAGTATAAGTTCTCACGGCTAGCTTGCAAGTGGCTACGAAATCATTTCGTCGACCTAACACAATGAACGTCACTAATACCCTAATCCAAAACAATCGCAATTCTCTGTAAACCGTTACCCCAAAACAACTTACAGCCATATACAAAGGAATTAGCAAGCCAAACCAGAGCATCACGGGGCAAACTGATGAACATATCCCTCACACTAGCTCGCATACCCCTTCGGATGTGCCTGATGCCAATTCCAGGCCGTCTCAACAATCGGTAGGATTGTCGGATAAGCTGGCTGCCATCCAAGTTCGCGGATTACCTTACTCGGATCAGCATAAAGCTCCGGCGGGTCACCTTCTCTCCGTGGCGTCTCGATCGCGGGAATTTCATGCCCCGTAACCTGACGCGCGGCCTCAATAACTTCTCGCACACTCGCACCATGTCCCGTCCCGACATTATAAAATCGAAACTCGCCAGCCTGTTGCGACTCAATAGCCAAGCGATGCACGGTCCCCAAATCTTCCACATGGATATAATCACGCACACAAGTTCCATCCGGCGTAGGATAGTCCGCACCAAAAATTTTAATGTCAGCCCGTTGACCCAATGGAACCTGCAAGATCAAAGGAATAAGATGATATTCCGGCTTGCGATCCTCACCGAGCGTGCCATCTGAAGAAGCTCCAGATGCATTAAAATATCTAAGCGCCGTAGCCCCCAACCCCCAAGCAGCCGCACAATCACGAAGCACCCACTCCACAGCCAACTTAGATCGACCATAAGGCGTGATCGGATGTTGCGGCATGTCTTCGGTAATCGGCGCAACCGTCACATCACCATAGGTCGCACACGTCGAGCTAAAAACAATTTTCCCAACGCCACAAGCCTGCATACTCTGCAGCAGCGAAACCGTGTTAGATACATTATTCTGATAATAACGCAGTGGCTTGCTTACAGATTCGTTCACATTAAGCATAGCCGCGAAGTGCATAACGGCGTCGAAGCGATCTTCACTTAGCGTGCCGCGAACTAACTCCGCATCAGCTAAGTCGCCCACCACCAACGTAGCCCGCTCATCCACAGCCTCGCGATGTCCGCCGCTGGTAAGATTATCAAGCACCACCACATGGTGCCCCGCGTTACACATCTCGCGCACACAATGGCTACCAACATATCCCGCCCCGCCAGTAATAAATATTCTCATCAAAAAACTCCCAACCGCCGCGAGCAATCCCGATGCAAATCGAAATTGCCTGCTCTTCGTAGGGCAGGCTATTGCCTGCCGTCCCCGTGCCTAATAGACGATCCTACGCCAAACCATATCCGATTGCGAGAAATCCCTATTCGGCCAACGCTTTCCTATAAAAACCGCCCCGATGATCGGAACAAGGAAACGATGGGGGGCATGCCCAAGCCACTAGCAACGTATCCATGAAGAGGCTGTACGTTGTCAATAATAATTTCGCATATTTTGTACTCTCCTTCTGGCGTCAGCCCCTTTCCGGGGGGGATTGAAGCCGAGGGGATTGGGGCGAGTAGCCCCTATTCGATCGGAGATGGCGCAC
>JAJDDW010000055.1 GCA_029260115.1 Phycisphaerae bacterium
GTGCGCCATCTCCGATCGAATAGGGGCTACTCGCCCCAATCCCCTCGGCTTCAATCCCCCCCGGAAAGGGGCTGACGCCAGAAGGAGAGTACAAAATATGCGAAATTATTATTGACAACGTACAGCCTCTTCATGGATACGCCTGGAAGCGAGCAAAGGCGCTCACCCACGGGTGACTTGGCCAATTGCTCGCGTATTGCCCGCGTTGCCGAGGCGATTTGCTGACGAACGTAATCAAGTAACGCTAAGTAACCTCTTATTGTGGCCTTCGCCGTTGGTGACAAACGTTGGTCTTCCTGAGTAACTAGTAGACTCAGGAATCTTCGTCCCGACAATCCGAACAAGTCTGAGTATGGGTGTACAATTCCATGTCGATGAAGCGCCGCATGGATTCGATGCTTGTGGCCAGATTGCGAGGCAACCAGAGACATACGATAACGCATCCATTCCCGCCTATCGCGGACGTTTCGGGGCACCAGCCATACTTCCCACCAGCGCGGCTCTTGTTTCCAAAGCTCCGACAATAAATCGGCATCAGTTCGATTCGATTTCGCGATCCCGCGCGCGTTACGCCACCCCGCAACCTTACGGCTACTCGCCAAATGTGGTTGGAGGCCAGCGGCTTCCAGCTCGTCGCTTAGCCAGCACCAGCCAAAGGTCGCCTCCAGTACAACCGGTGTGTTGGTTGGCCATGTCAAAAGCTGTTCCCTCAATCCAATTCGATCTGTGTGTTCCAGCCGCTGCCTCCATACGACCTTCCCGTTGGCGTCCCGAGCCGTAGCCCGGCTAAACTTCCGATGCGTGTCGATTCCGATCTGAGTGACTTCCTGTCGTTTTTTCATGACTGCCTCCGTTACTGGGTATCTGTCTCGCCGACCATCATAACGGTCGGCACCCAAAAGACTTTCATGAGGTTATGTTGCACTAGGGAAGAACGATGGCCCCTTGTCGAGTATCACCCAGGGCAATCATCGACTTTTTCCGAATAGGTCGATTTGCTGCAAATCGTTTAACCCTTCAGCCGTTTGAAAGATGTCGCATTTTTTAGTTGCTGCGCCTGGCGGCACGATAAAGGTCACTTCCCTACGAGGCCCGTCAGTAACCGCCGGATACCAGATAGCAGTACAGTATGGATCAGTTCCAGCAGGATTTCCGTCGGCCGAAAAATAAATCGTACGACCGACACCAGCATCTTGCACTGAGGGGCTTGGCGGGGATAACCGCTGGTCAGCACGATCTCAGCAACATGGTCGGTCGCCTCGACAATCTGATTCTTGGAGTCGAGAGATAAGCCTTTGATCGAAAACGCTATTTCATAGCGTTCCGGGGGATTGCCCTTCGTGCTTCGGATCAGCAGGTAAGGACTGCTGTCGCACCGTAATTGCAGCTTCTGGTAATCTGCTTGCAGTCGCCGTAATCGCATCGACATTCAATCGTCCTCGCTGCCCCAACCACACTCATCGAAACCCATCAAGCTGACCATCTCGATTTGATTCAAATCACTCACGGCTATTCCCTCCCTGGAATTGGCTATCTGACGGACTAAAATATTAACAATCCAACAACTCGCTGTCGTGCAGCACCGAATTCTCGCAAAAATCCGTCTATTATTCAACAGGGCCATAATCGTGCGACGTCGGCCTACAGGCGGTTGAGCTCATGTAGTTCCTATAGGCCTAGTTCGGCGATCGCCCATGTCATATTGGTACAATAAGAAAGATCCACAGTATCAAAATCGGCCCGAAGTTCGGGATGGAGGATTGATCGCTCCTTACAGAAGTCTTTTGTGTTTGACGAGACGAATACGCATTTTTCCGAGAGCCCATTACTACGAACCCGCTGGCACAGTTCAAGGTAATGTTCGATTATATCACAATCGTTTGTGGCATTACCAAGAGTGCCAGGTGGAATACGTGCAATGGCTCGGCGATGCGCTCTACTGCCGCACACTTCATCTGATGCCAGTACGATGACTTCCTCGATGATCTCCAAAACTAGATTTCTAAGTTGCTTTGCTAGTTCTTTGGGTTGGGAAGATTCAGCTCGCAAGGATGGTGGAATTTCGGCGAATTTGCTGGCATGTTGAACGCAACGCACATTCTGAGCCAATTTGTCCAACCAACCCGCGACTTCATTTTGAACATTATCTATATGTTGCTCTAGTTCGCTTATGACCGTGCATGTAACAACTATATTAACGCGGCTAGGCACAGACTTGACATGGCCAAGAATTGCCTTGGCTGCTTGGACAGAATTGGAGTCTTGTCTCATAGGTCCACGAATAATATCAAGCAAAGCACATGTATCCAGAAGCAGCGAAGGGGCGGGATGACTTATTATTCGCTCTACGGCGACATGTAAATCAATGGGGGTGGGCGAGTTCATCGGCTGGGACACGTTCGATCATAGTATTTCAAAAGCGATTGGGCGGATTCAAATTCAAGGACGAGGCGATCGGCAATTTCTTCCGTCCAACCCTCCTCTTCTATAAGCCAGCGCTGAAGGTTAGTCACATCAAGTTTGGAATCTTCAAGGTGTACTGCAATCAAAAAGTCATACCACCGCTCCCCATCACAGGGATGTGCCGAACCAGTTGATTTGTTAGCGAGAATACTAAATGAATGGAGCTTTTCCAAAGTGGCAGCTGACACCCAATGTTCGAGTGTGACGTCGAAATCCCCTAACTCCAAATCAAGGCCCAATTCGGCTGCAGTTGGTTCCGCAAACTTTTCATAGAACTCTTCTAGCAGCGAATTGTATTCATCGATAGACAAAGAGCCACTGGTGGTGGGTACAATATTTACGACGGACATATCAGTTGAAGCCGTCCTCAAGAGCCAAAGGTCAGCTTCTTGGCGAGCCTCGCGCTTAGTACACGTAAAGCCGTAATACCTTGCATCGTCCATTTGGCGCAATCTGTTTTCGCCTGATTGGTTGCGAGTCCATCCATCACTGAGTTTAGAATCGATCTGATCTGGGAATCTATCCAATTCCTCCGCCTTTCCGTGAATATTCAACTTGCCAAAAATTTTCATGATTTCCTTCTATGCCTATTCACGATGCCCGTCAATCGACTCACTATAAACGCCCCCAGTGAAACAGGACTATACCCGATTCTGCGAACAAATGAACAATTTCATTTTTGACGGTCGACGTGAGGATTAGGCCGCATGCATACAGAGTATTTGAAATCTGCGCTGATTTGCGACGTCAGTCACTCGCTAGTCTTTTTGTTGAATCGAGCGGGGAGAACTTGGAATGTATCATCATGGTTTGGGCTGCCAGGAATTGGGCGCCTCCAAAAAGCGTATTAAAGTGGTCGTACCCTGCTCTCGGATCGTCGGAATCCCGAGTGTGTGGATGTTGTTACCGTCCTCGGGGATTACCTTCTTCGATTCGGAAGCGGTCAGTCTTACTGGCGTAGCTGAGTGTCGCACGCTCCGGAGATACTCTTGCTTGAGTGTATCTTGCTACCGTTTCACGGTGGAGGCACAAACGTCGTCCTATAATCGCCCTTTACACCCCATATCTTGCTTTATTCTCTTCGGAAGAATATAATTGATTCCTTATGGTCTTAAATGACGGATTTAAGAATAATGATGGGCGGAGTCGATCCGATAGAATTGCCGTAATCCTTAATAGATAGAACCAGGGATAACCCTGGCTCCCTTGCCGAACTTAAAAAGCCGGAATCGGTGCCTTATGACTAATGAACAAAGTGATCAGGGGATTATTACGCTAGCTTCTTCTATTTCCTCTGAGAATCAAAAGCTAATCAAATCTGATGCACAAGCACTCGCTGTCGTTTTAGCAGCATCTAAAACACAGGAACTTAAAACAGAAATTAAGGAACTCCTTCAACTCTATCTTGAACAACGAAGACGCTATTCACGGCTTAGAATTCTCCGGCAGCTTACTTCTTTACTTGACTCCGAAGAAGCCGCTCGATTCATCACCGTAATGCTTGAATGGCACCACAGCAAAATGCCATCTTTTCTTAAAGACAACCTTAAAGTAGACGTGACAGTGGTCGAATTCGTTCGGAAATTGTATGGGCATTTCGGCAACGCCTTTCGTTTCGATTCCGACGCAGTGCTGGAGCCACGCGACTGGGCGGCACTGCGACTTAATGTATTCCTGAAGGCAAAGGGGGGTGCAAGTACGAAAACGGATTTCGAGCCATTTGTTGAGCTATATTTCGACAGAAATGACGGAACCAAATTTGATATTCTCACGCCCGTTTATTCTCTTCTTGAAGCACTAACAGAAATGATCTCTGAAATGTCTGCTTATCTTGAATACCTACCAGAATCTGATAGGAACGAGTTGAATTCACTAGAAAAAAAAATCCAGAAGTGGTCTGAAAAGCTTAATGAGAACAACAGGGAAGTGAAATAAGATGAATAATATTCCTAGTTTGGCATATCCGTTTCTCGGTGAATTCATATCTTCTAGCGGTCAGCTACCATTTACAAATGTAGGGATGATAGAAAAAGTTATAAATACAAATGTCGAATACAAACTGAAGGATTTTGCCAATGAAGAAAAGAATAACTCAACCCCCTATGGCAGTCCTTCAGGAGTGATTTTGAGAGAACGCATTGAGAAGCCGCATATTGTAGAATTAGATACTATAGTGGGAAATGGCTATAGCCAAGGGCTTTCCTACGAGGAAGAATTCAATGCACGAATGCAGCAAGATCAGCAGTGGTTCGAGCATAATCTTGTTTTCTTGCGAAAGAATCACAAACGGTATGTTGCGATTTACAATACTAGAGTTATTGCTGACGACCGCGATGTAGATAGACTGCTTTGTAAGGTTAAGAAAAAATATGGACCTACAAGCTTCCACCTTGGTGACTTGAATCGACCCCATCCAACGAAGGCTGTGGACGAAGAAGATGAGGACAGGCATTTTTGGGTTATAGAAGAATGAGTTGGTTCTTTTCAACTCAGGATAAGTTCCCAAAACTTTCTATTTCGCTAGAGTTTGGGGATGATCAAACTAGTCACAGCTATATTGCTGTCTGTAGCACGCATTGCAAATATAACACTATTCCTGGTCAAGTACATAAAATGCAGAGAGATAGTCCTGAGATTCGCAATATTACCTTTTATCCTAGGAGTGGGTCGCCAAGAGTGATAGGCGTAACGGAACTTAATGAAAAAACAGATTCACCTATTTCATACTTTCGCCAAGATGGAAGCAAAGTGAAAGAAGACAGACTATACAGAGTTAATCTACATGTAGAAAATAGACAACTTACTAAGTCCTTACGATTTGCGTTCATTCCGCCTATCGACGGAACAAGAATCGTAGTCCTAGGCAGAGATTTTCTCATGCAATTCGGTGGCTGCTGCTTCGACAAGAAAAATCGGGCCTTTCGATTTGGGCTGCCATTAACCAGGCGCCTAGCAAATTTAGGCTTGCGTTGGTTCAAGCAATGACAACTGATCCGCTTTGCATCATTTGTAGGGTCGAGGACTGGCGCGGTACCCTGCTACCAACCAATACATTCTGCAGTTTCATGCGCGAATACTCGCCGTGCTAAACACCAAGACATTCTGGAGTTTTGTGCGCGAGTACTCGCCACTTTGCGCGTGCCTGAACCCAACGATTGAGGTAAAGTTGGTACGGAAACTGAGAGGTTTGGCTTTCAAGACGACGAGGATGAATACACCCCATATTATTCCAGCGATGTATACGCCATTCACCCTTATTTCCGGAGCAACCTGTCTAGACATCGATAATTGTCATCGTCATTCGGCGTTGATCGGTGCTATCCGCCAAGACTTTCTGGAGTTTTGTGTACGAGTATTCGCTATCTCGATTGAAAGGTGTCCATTTATTCGATTCTAGCGGTGACGCGACGAATTGTAACTCGTTGCAAGAGAGCAATTTAGGCGCGTTTGTTTTTTTGGACACTACTCCGTCAACGCCCGGAGCGCCTCCGTTTCGCCTTGCAACCTTGTAAGCTTCGTGCAGAGTCTCGTACTTGCAGACGTGAACGAACAGTCCCCAGAATCGCCAGGCCGGTTCGGCCTTCGCTTTGAGGTAGATCTTCCGTCTCAGCTCCTGCAATCCAATGGACGTATTTGTCATCTCG
>JAJDDW010000056.1 GCA_029260115.1 Phycisphaerae bacterium
GTGCGCCATCTCCGATCGAATAGGGGCTACTCGCCCCAATCCCCTCGGCTTCAATCCCCCCCGGAAAGGGGCTGACGCCAGAAGGAGAGTACAAAATATGCGAAATTATTATTGACAACGTACAGCCTCTTCATGGATACAGAATTAAACCACTTATGAGGGGACTATCATGAGCAAAATCAAATGGAAAAACGCCGAGGGAAAAACATGGCGGATGAAACTTGAGAAGGATCACCCTAGCCACGGAAAGACTGTGCCCATTCCCCTTCCGATGCAGAAGCGCCTTGGAATAGGAACCATGCTCATCCCCGAACCGCGGAATGTGGACGCCCTGATGCGGAAGGTTCGCAAAGGCAAGCTAGCCACTAGCTCGATGATTCGTGCTCGACTAGCCAAGGATGCTGGCGCGACGGCCTCCTGCGCCCTGACGACCGGCATCTTCATAAACATCGCCGCCAACATGGCCGAGGAAGATCGCGCAGCCGGGAAGAAACGCATTACACCTTATTGGCGAATGATTAAGGACGACGGCAAACTCAACGACAAGTTCCCCGGTGGAGTCAAGGCACAGACGGCCAGGCTACGCGAGGAAGGGTTCACGATTCAGGCGGGGAAGGGTAAACAACCCCCAAAGGTCAAGGATTTTGAGCTGCACTTGGTCAAACTGTAACTGGCGGTGGATGGCCCATGTCCTTCTTTTTGGACATGGGGGAGTCGATGATAAATTCAGCGTCACATTCACGACACAATAAAATCGTTCGTAATAATGAAGATGATAAAGGTTAAAACCAAACGATGGCTTGTTGATGCATTCCCCGTTCGATCATCGACTCCCCCCACCTAGGAACTAGGCGGGCCACCCGGCAAGGTATCGTGGCTGATTGGCATTGTATTATTCATTAATCGCAATGCGGCCCGCACGTCCGAACACCACGCTGCCAAGCATCGCCAATAGCAGCCCCGTGATGATAATTCCCCACATTGAAACCGTCGGAATCGTCGGTACACCCGTAGCCGAGATGTTGGCATTGTCTGCTAAAAAATCGAGCAGGTCTGCGTCACTAACCAATGCCCCGTTCGTAAGATCAATGCCCACCAACCCCGCAGGCAGCGTAGGCCGATAGAAGCGAATGTAATCGAAACTGCCAATGACATCCGGGATGAACCCTTCGCCCGGCGTGGGGTCCATCACACCACCAGGCAGCGGCGGATTCAACACATTCGCGTTGTGCACAGCCGGCGTGAAGTCCTGCGCTTTCTCCCAGTTGGTATACGAAACCGCCCCGACTTGTAGTGTTGGTGGCATGTCACTTCTGTTGTACCGATCATGTACCGCCCAAGGCAGGCCCGACTCTTTTCTCAGCACGATCACGTAATCGCCCAAACGGGCAATCTGCAACAGGGCATTGTCAGCTACGTTGCTTGAGAGAATCAAAGTGGAGCTACTGTTCGTGGTGGTCTTAACTTCAAACTGAAAACCGCTACCGCCGTTGTTGCCATGCCCCATGGACAGGAAGATGTAATTCTCCCCGCCAGCCGTCCACGTAGCGGGGGTAATATTCCTTGGCGTGCGAATCATCAAACCCGCCAGCGAAAAATCGGTCTGGGGCACAGAACTACCATCTCGCCCGGTAGCCCGAACGTCAGTCGTAACCACAAAATCGCCCGTGACCTCTTTATAAACCAAAGGGCCACGCCAATTGTTGAACCACACCACCGTATGCGGCATCAATACCATGCGGCCTACCTCCGACGTCGAAATATCCAACGCCTCAAGTTGATCCGCAAACCACTGCTCGGTCTCGTTAACCCGCAACCAGTTAGTCAGGCTAGATGACGAATCGAACTCGTCGCTTAACGGGGCTAAGTCGTTGGCTAACACCGAAGAATGGAGCATGCCAGCCGCAAGGATAGCCATGATCCAAGAACGTACGTGTGATGAAGCGTTTTTCGCTCGCATATAAGATTCCTCCCTCGCCAGAGCGAAAGACATAACATCAGATCACAAACATGTAGGGTTGCACGAGTTTAGGAAGTTCGTAGCCGGAGTTCAATCAAAAAATCTAGCGAGCGACTATGGAGTCATGCCAAAGTAATCTGATATACGCAGCGCTGGCCTTCTTGGATAAGATGCTCGGTTCGCTCGACGGAGACCTCCGGGCCAAGGACCGCTCGGAACATGTCTAGCTCCGCATCGCATAACCCCACACAACTTTTCGCCGCGTCGCAGATGGGGCAGTGATGCTCGATGAGCAGATACCCCTCGTACCCCCGAGGCACGACCTCGGCCATGTACCCTTCCAGCGTCCGCTGGTCAGCCAAGACCTTCAGCCGCTCGCCCAACGGCGTCGTTGAGCCAGGGACAATATCCAGATACGCCTTGATCTGCTGCTTGGCCCGAACATTGATAACACGACCAAGCCCCTCCTCGCCCAACGCTTGCCGGGTAGCCTGGATGAGTCCCACCGTCAGCTCTGCATGTCGATCGGGAAAGAGTTCTTGGGCAAGATCCGTAAGTCGCCAAAGCACGGCCGGCCGACCTCGACCATCCGGCTTGCTGCGCTGTTGTTGCACTAGGCCATGCCCCTCGAGCGCGAGAAGGTGCTGTCGAACAGCCACGTCGGTCAGGCGGAGACGATCGGCTAGGCCCAAGGCCGTGATCGACGGCGTTCGTTTGAGCACATCGATCAACCGCTTCTTAGCATCTGATAAAGGCATATCACTCATGTCGAATCCTAGTATATACGAAAGTCGCCCATTTACAAAATAGATCGCTTGACAAAATACGTTTGTGACGTATAATTAAATAAGCGTATACTTATGTAATTATAAGTTGTTTATTGATAAGGAGATAGAGATGTTTCTAGAGCATGTTAACCTGACAGTGTCGAATCTGGAGCGATCATTAGCGTTTTATCAGCAAATATTCGGTTATCAGGTTCGTTGGCAAGGAAATTTCGGTTCCGGGGCCAAGGGCGCCCATCTTGGAGATGATCGTCAGTACATCTCACTAATGGAGGCCGACTCGCCGGGTCGGGCGGAGCAGCGGATGGATATCGTGGGTATCAATCACATCGGCTTCGTCGTGGACGACATCGAATCGGTCAAGGCCCGGGTGATTGAGATGGGCGTAGAGCCACACTCTGAGCAGACATACGATCCCGGAAAGCATCTCTACTTTTTTGACCCGGATGGGATTGAGATTGAGTTGGTGGAGTATGATTAGTGGTCATCAGGCTGGGGATTGGCGGCTAATCTATGGTGGAATTGCTTTTTTCTTGACTCGCCATGGCCAAATCTGGTAGCCTGAATGCTCTTATTTAGACCGACTCAGGCAAAACAAATACTCGATCCGAGAGGGGTACGTTAGTGACCGTATGTAGACAGAGCTTCGCTATGCGCGTGATGGTTGGCGTGTTCGCCTTCGTCGTCGTGCCTCAGAGTCCTACTTTAGCCAAGGCCCCGCTTTGTTGCGCCGCCGTCCGCACTAGCAGCTTGGGCGACACCGTGAGTGGTATCAGTGACAATCACGTAGGGCGGGTTCCACCCGCCTCCGAATCACCATCGAGCTCGCGGCGGGTGGAACCCGCCCTAC
>JAJDDW010000057.1 GCA_029260115.1 Phycisphaerae bacterium
GTGCGCCATCTCCGATCGAATAGGGGCTACTCGCCCCAATCCCCTCGGCTTCAATCCCCCCCGGAAAGGGGCTGACGCCAGAAGGAGAGTACAAAATATGCGAAATTATTATTGACAACGTACAGCCTCTTCATGGATACACGGCTTTGTCGTAGCCGCTTGCATGGTTTAAGCAGGTCAACCTTTCGCCTTGGCCGGTGAAAGAACGACCGAGCCCTTCAAGACCCAGCGAAAGAAGGGGCATCAACAAATCATTATTAGGCGGCTAATTACTAGATGGCTGTGACGCGGAGTACTTCCATGTTGGGGTAGTTGCCCTGCTGGTCGGCGAGGGTTCTGGCTTCGTCGTAGGAATTGGCGTAGACACGGAACTGGCGGACAGGACCGGGCTTTTTGTCGCCGGGGTTTTGATATTTGAAGTAAATGATGTAGCTTTTTAGCATGTCAACTATTTCCGGGTCTAGTATGTCGCGTGTATCAATGCATTATGAGGCTGTGTCGATTGGGACAGGCGCTCACGAATCTCCGCGCGGGCTTAAGCCCGCGGCTCGCAATTAATTATCGACCGATGCCCAGCGGCCCTGCCTCGGTCCACGCTGGGTAGCCCATCATTGTAGGGCGAGATTCCCTATACGTCGATGGCTGGCGTCGCGAATCGATAGTTCCGGACGTAAACCCTATCGTTGCTTATGGTTAGCTCATGGGTGTGAGGCATGGATTCGCGCGGCGAACTGGTCGATATATGGGGGTAACGGCTACGCGATTTGTCATGAGATCGGCGCATTCTGGCTGAAGGGCAGATGTGACAGAACGCGTCGCAACTCGCTCTATCTGCGTGGATCGCGGGTATGTAGCTGTAAAGTTGCTGGTACGATATGGGGGTGCTAAAATCCCACGGGGATTGTAGCCTCGTAACGTTGAGATTGGTTCGCAGGTATACGACGAGCGCGGTAAGAATGGACTCGGTAACACAAATTGGTTTGTCGTAAGTGACTAAGTAACGTCGCCCGGCTGCCGGCGGAGACGCCTGATTATGTTTGAACGTTTTACAGATCGTGCACGAAAAGTTATGGCGCTGGCCAATCAAGAGGCACAGCGATTTAATCATGAGTACATTGGTACAGAGCACATCCTGCTCGGCTTGGTCAAGGAAGGATCAGGCGTTGGTGCGAATGTGCTCAAGAATCTGGAAGTCGATCTTCGCAAGGTTCGCTTGGAAGTCGAGAAGCTGGTCAAGAGCGGTCCAGAAACCGTGACGATGGGCAAGCTTCCGCAGACGCCTCGCGCGAAGAAGGTGATTGAATACGCCATAGAAGAAGCGCGTAATCTAAACCACAACTATGTAGGCACGGAACATCTTTTGCTTGGGCTACTTCGCGAGCAAGATGGTGTGGCTGCTCAGGTGCTCATGAATTTGAGTCTTAAGCTGGAAGATGTGCGAGAAGAAGTTCTTAATCTTCTTGGTGCCAGCGAAGAGACTGATGAAAGCTCGGCTATGGTCGGTGGTGAGCCGGGGAAAAAGGGTAAGAGCAAGACACCCGCGCTAGATTCATTTGGCCGAGATTTGACGGCTATGGCTAAGCAGGGAAAACTTGACCCGGTCATTGGTCGAGCGAAAGAAATTGAACGAATCATTCAGATTCTTTGTCGTCGCCAGAAAAATAATCCTGTGCTTCTAGGTGAAGCTGGCGTTGGTAAGACAGCCATCGTCGAGGGATTGGCCTCGCGAATTATCGCGGGCGAGATACCAGAAATATTAGCGGATCATCGAATCGTCGTACTCGATCTTGCGATGATGGTCGCTGGCACGAAATATCGCGGGCAATTTGAAGAGCGTATCAAAGCGGTGATGAACGAAGTTCGCCGTGCGGGCAATGTCATCTTGTTTATCGATGAGCTACACACGTTGGTTGGTGCGGGCGGCGCGGAAGGCGCGATCGACGCATCCAATGTGCTCAAGCCAGCGCTTAGTCGCGGTGAGATGCAGTGTATTGGTGCCACGACGTTGGACGAATTCCGCAAGTATATAGAAAAAGATGCCGCCTTGGAGCGACGATTCCAGCAGATCATTGTTAATCCTCCCAATCGAGAAGAATCCGTATCGATTTTGCTGGGGCTGCGTGATCGCTACGAGGCCCATCACCGTGTCCGTATTACCGACCAAGCTATCGAACATGCGGTGGATTTGTCTGATCGTTATATCACGCGTGTGCAACCTGATAAGTCTATCGATGTGATGGACGAAGCTGGTGCGCGGGTTAGATTGAAGTCCATGACCAAGCCGCCGGATCTTACAGATCTCGAGCATCAACTGGACAGACTCTCCTCAGAAAAAGACGAGGCCGTGAAGAATGCGGACTATGAGCGCGCGGCCCAGGTTCGCGATCAGATTGACTCGATCAAGCTCAAAAAACGTAATTTACAGAAAGAATGGCGCGATCGCACGAAAGAGGCTGACGGTGTCGTTGATGAAGAAATCATCGCGGAAGTCATCAGCTCTATGACCGGTATCCCGCTTACGCGCATGGGTCGTGACGAGGCCAAGCGTTTGATTAACTTGGAAGATGAACTTCATAAAAAGGTTATCTCTCAGGACGAAGCGGTTAAAGCCGTGGCGCGTGCGGTTCGTAGAAGTCGTAGTGGCTTGAAAGACCCGAATCGCCCGATGGGTAGCTTTATCTTCGTTGGTCCTTCCGGCGTGGGTAAGACGTACCTAGCTAAGTGCTTGGCTGAGTTCATGTTTGGTGATCCAGACGCGCTGTTTGTGTTGGACATGTCAGAGTACATGGAAAAACACAACGTCTCACGTTTGATTGGTGCGCCTCCGGGATATGTTGGCTACGAAGAAGGTGGTCAACTGACCGAGCGTATTCGTCGCCGACCTTACTCGGTTATTTTGCTAGATGAAATCGAAAAGGCCCACCCAGACTGCTTCAACATGTTGTTGCAGATTATGGAAGAGGGACGACTGACGGACTCTTTCGGTCGTCACGTAGATTTCAAAAACGTCATCATGATTATGACGAGTAATGTGGGTGCCCATCGCATTACGATGCAAGACGAATATGGATTCCAAAAACGTAATGAACATGTTACGTATCAGAAGATGAAGGAAGTCTTACAGGCTGAATTGGAAGATTACTTTAGACCCGAGTTCCTTAACCGTCTGGATGAAATCATTGTGTTCCACAAGTTGGGCCACGACGAGATGATCCATATTGTGGATCTTGAACTTAACAAGCTTGCTAAGCGATTACAAGATCGTGGTTACGCACTTGAAGTCACTACTGAAGCTAAGGACTACTTGATCAGCCATGGCACGGACGAAAAATTCGGTGCTAGGCCTTTGCGTCGTGCGAT
Organism: Phycisphaerae bacterium; assembly: GCA_029260115.1. Taxonomy (GTDB): domain Bacteria; phylum Planctomycetota; class Phycisphaerae; order UBA1845; family UBA1845; genus JAJRPG01. Next base: position 3,361 of record JAJDDW010000057.1, read on the forward strand.
TGAACATCATCTCGAAGACGCGCTCTCGGAAGCCATGTTACGAGGTGAATTCGCTGGCAAGAACAAAGTGATTGTCACCGTAACGCCGATTAAGTCTGACGACGACGAAGCTAAGCTTCAGCTTGATGGCGTGATCGTCGAGACAGATAAACCCGAGCCTGTGGGCGCTGCGCCGGGTGACCAGACGTAGTCAACTGTTTGTCAAAGCGTTCGACGCGGCTTAGCCGTCAAAATATAACCTCCTACCAAGGCCTGCTTTTGCAGGCCTTTTTTTATACCTATCCGTCCCATTTACCACTTGTTGATGTCCTTCGCGTGGGCGAATAGAATAGGACAGTCTTACGCAAGCTCTGTTCTATGTGGCGATGCAACACTGCAGGATAAATGAGAAGGCGTTAGCGAGTCTCCGACATTTTTCTGTCGGTGTGGGGGTTGATGAGTGACGATTCTTATACATTAGTTACTATTTGTATGTACACCGCGAAACCATGTAACCGACGGGCCAAGGTAAGCACCGCATCCTTGGTCTGCGCCGCGGTCGTTGCATTGGCCTGGGTTACACCCCTCCCAGCGTTAGCGGTGGTCGAAGCGAATGTCACTCACGTTGGATTTCCGGTTTTTCCAGGTGGTCATGCTGTTCGTAATGGCAATTGGATACCTGTCACGATCGACTTATCGCTGGTCGACCAAACAACTTTCGACGGTTCGGCTCGCGTATCCCAATTAGATGGTGACGGCGACGCCTGTTTTGACTCGGTAGAAATACATCTTCGTCAAGACAACAGCGGCGCGCAACGTGTCCAGCTATTTGTTCCTGCTCGTCCTATCCGTAGCGAGATGAAACTATTCGTCGAATTTTTTGATGTCGAAGGTGAGGCCACCCAGGTGTTGTCACAGGGCTTGCTTGACTATCGCGCGTCGCCTACCGAATCACCCATCATTATTTCTGACGACGATGTATTGATTATGTCCATCGGAAATAGCACGGCTGGTCGGGTGCAAAATCTGATGGATAGCGACACACGTGAGAAACTACGCCGGCAGGTTCATGTGGGACATATCAGCCCTGCCGACGTCCCCGAACTGTGGCACGGGCTGGAAAGCGTCGACTACATCGTTTGGGATGCGGCTAAGCCAGAAGACATGACACAGCGGCAACTAGAAGCCATCATCGAATGGGTTAATCAGGGCGGCGTACTATTTCTCACTGCGTCAAGGACGGCTGGTTCTATCACGTTGTCACCGAAATTGTATGAACTGCTCCCCGTGGAACTGGGCGAAACTGTCGTCGTTGATAACCTTTGGGACGTTCGAGAAAAACTTCTGGGCAAGCCCAAAACAGAGGCGCGTTTTGATACTGGCGATCTTTGGTTACAAAACGCTTTTCCATCCTCAGTGCCCATTGTCAAAGGCGAATTGCGAGATGGCGCGACGCGCATTGCTTTTGAGTCCCCGGTGAATACCGAAATTGTTTCGAGGCGCAAGGTTGGGCGTGGGCATGTCATCTTCTCTGGTATCACCCTCCGTGATTTATTTAGCGGCGATGGCGAATCAACAGACTTATTCACCAAGTTGTTTCATCTTCATCCGATCGAAGACGCTGATCGAGGTCGACCACACGCGGTTTCCATTTACGACAAAATTTCCGGGGCGGTCTCTTTCCCTACGTTTAGCAGCGCATACTTATTGCTCGCGGGCGTGTTTACACTGACTTATGTTTTCATCGCCACCTTTGGCTCATGGATTTTTCTCACCCGAAAAGGTTGGCGCCGCTACAGTTGGACGATGTTCTCCATCACGGCTATAGCTTGCAGTGTGCTCTCCGTTGTCGTCGTCAATTGGATGCGAGGCTTCGGCGAAACAGTTCATCAATTATCCATCATAGACGTCGAAGCCGGTTCGCAACGGGCGCACGCCACAGTTCTTATTGGCTTAAAAACGAGCCAGGACAAACGGCTTGATGTTTGGTTACCCAGTGATCCACTCGGGGCGACCAAACCAGGACCGAGCACTTGCTGGATCAAACCCCTACCCAGCAGAAACGACATTGCCTCCGGTGTCACCAGCTTCGCCGACCCTGGCACCTATCGCATTTTGCCAGGCAGCGCGGAGATTCAAAATGTGCGTATTCGAGGTACACTGAAACAATTTGAGGGACGATGGGACGGGGTGCTTGATGGTACGGTCAGCGGATCCATCGTTATCAATAATCGCCTGATCTCAGAAGATAGTTTTATTGTCAATAACTTGGGTGTGCTGCTCACGGACTGCCTGCTGATTCATTCGACCATCGATTTTGGTGACACAGATAGCATCAACGAGACGAACCAATTACGTGACCAATCTACGTTTACATACAACATCGGTGAACTACCTTCCGACGGGTCGCGTATCATGTTATACGATCTGTGTTACGGACAATCGCCTGGGGAGACAGCCATTCAACTTCGCGAAAAGAGCAAGCTTGGCCATGCGCATGACCAATGGGCTGCCAACTTCAAGGGGGTGCTACAAAGCATCGGCCTAGGCCCTTCAACCGATGAACGATACGCCCGGGGGCAGGAACAGCAGGCGCTGCTTCTCTCCTCGACGGTGGGTGAGTTCAGTGCTAAGGATGCAGGTACGTTAGGCTTCGGAGGCTCATCTTCCTTTTACGCCATTTCACGAGACCGACTACGACAACTTGATCTTACTGAATCGTTGATCGCTGGCGCACCGGCTATGCCTGCAACTATCGACGTCGAAAATGGACAACCGATAGCCGCTAAGCCAAAACGACCGGGGTATGTCATGCTCGTCGGTTTCGCGAAAGAGGCCGGGCCAATCCGCTTATTCTCAAAGCAAGGCGACCACGATTTTCGCCCTATCGAGCCTGATTCCCGCTACGCATCGACGATGTACCGTTTTCAAATTCCCGTGTCGCATGCATCGTCGGGAGCGATAGAAAAATCGCCTGAGCCGCAATAACGCAGTATTATGATGAAGCACCACCATCTTTTGTAGAGGTAGCCGATTGATTGTACAAACTATAAACCTGACCAAGCGATACGGTAAGTTAATCGCACTGAACAATCTCGAACTTAATCTCGAAGAAGGTGAGTGCTTTGGTTACATCGGACCAAACGGAGCTGGGAAGACGACGACCATCAAAATTTTGGCGACCCTGTTGCAACCAACCTGGGGCGAAGCACGAATCTGTGGCCATGTTGTTGGTTATGAGTCTAGAAAAATTCGCCCACTAATCGGTTACGTGCCAGACTTTTTTGGCGCTTATGAAGACATGGTCGTCCAGGAATATCTGGAATTTTTTGCCAGTGCCTACAACATTACCGGGCAGCAACGCACACGGGTCGTGGGGGATGTGCTAGAACTGACTGATCTGGAATACAAAAAAGATGCCATGGTCGATTCGCTATCCCGCGGCATGCAGCAGCGACTAAGCCTGGCCCGAGTCCTTTTGCATGACCCTAAAGTTTTGCTATTGGATGAGCCCGCTAGCGGATTGGACCCTCGGGCCCGTATCGAAATTCGCGAACTTCTCAAAGAACTTCGCAATATGGGCAAGACTATTATCATTAGCTCGCATATTTTGCACGAACTGGCAGAGCTATGTTCCACCGTAGGCATTATCGAGCGCGGTGAATTATTATTTCATGGCTCCATCGCCGAAGTGTTACAACGGGTCAAAACCGGCACCAAACTACACATTCGCGTTACAGAACAACAAGACTTAGCCATCACATTGTTGCAACGTGTCAACGGTATACGGTCCGTCGCGCAGGACAACGGCACTATCGTGGTAGACTTAGAAAAACAAACGCACGACTTCACACCGCTAACAAAACTGTTGATAAAAAATAATTTTAAGATTCGCGAAATCAAGGAAGAGCCAATCAACCTTGAAACTGCGTTCATGCAATTAACGAAGGGTATGGTGCAATAAGCACCGCAGCATGGGGCTGTGCGATACCCAGCTGGGTCGACGTTACTTATGGGACAAGTGCTAAACAGATTATGGCTATGGATGTGGCTGCTGATACCAGCCAATCCGATACTTGTGCGCGTCGTGCATGGTTCGTCGAAGCGCACGCGACATCTATGGCTTCGCGCGGGGTATCTCACAGCGTTGCTCATGGTCGTACTGTTTTCCCTGATCCTTAGCGGAAGCAACCAAAGCGGCTCATTAGCAGAGCTAGCCAAAGCCGCCTCTCAAACTTTCGCCCATACTTCGATCACACAGCTTGCGCTCATGTGTTTCTTAGCCCCGATATTCACAGCCGCTGCGATTACGCAGGAGCGCGACGCGCAGACGTTTAACATATTACTTTCTACACCGCTGAGTAATAGCCAAATTGTGTTCGGTTCGCTGATGAGTCGGTTGTATTTCGTCATCATGCTACTCATCGCTGGCCTGCCTATTTTTCTCATGACTATGGCGTACGGTGGCGTAACCACGTCACAAGTTTTGGAGAGCTTTGCGCTATCCGGCTCGACGGCGGTGCTTACGGGCGCACTCGCTATTTTTGTTGCGATGCGACGGGTAGGGACGCGGGGCACCATTTTCTCTTTCTTTCTGGTGATAGGTTTATACCTGCTAAGCGTTTACTTGCTAGGCCAATGGTCTAATACTTGGATAGAAGCTTCACCGCCAAACGTCGCGGGCGCACAGATGAGCTGGCTAACACCGCTACATCCCTTTCTCGCCTTGGACGTTGCCCTGAACCGAATTCATGCACCAGATTACGCCCGGCTTACTGAATACTCTAGCACCGCCCGATTCGCCCTGGCCTACCCCTCAGCCGCCTACGTTTGCTGGACACTTATACTGGCCTTTCTGCTCACGCTCACGAGTGTATTTTTTGTACGACGAAGCGTTATTTCTAGCGACGAAACCTTTTGGACTAAGCTAACCGACCGATTTCGAAAGACACCAGCATCAGATCGATCTCGCACACCTCGCACGGTGTGGGTGAACCCAGTGGCCTGGCGAGAAGCGAAGACTAAAGGCGGCGGTAGTGGCGCTATCCTACGCTGGACACTAATTATTTCAGGCATCGTTGGTTGCGCGGCCCTGTGCATCTACCACATGTTGGGATACGTTAGCGCCGACGTCACCCGTCAGTCACTATCGCTGATCATCATCACCCAATTCGCCATCGCAGTCATCATAGCCACTAACACTGCGGCGACTTCTATGACCAAAGAACGCGAATCCAAAACGATGGATATTTTATTAACGACCCTCGTCACGAGTAAATATATCCTGTGGGGTAAGCTTCGTGGTCTTGTCACTTTCGCCGTCCCGCTTCTCATTGGCCCGGTGATATTCTTGCTGGTGTTTAGTTTATTTGGCCTGACCCAAGCCAGCGCAACCCCAGCGGTCTGGATCGAATCCTCAATTGAAATGGCTGTCTTACTCATTATATACACCGGCTGTGCCTGCGTGATTGGCCTGCGAATTTCACTGGTCACGAAAAAGACGGTCACAGCGGTCATGTATAGTGTGGGCTTGGTTATCGTGCTATCCATCGTGGCTAGCTTGCTAGGTCAAGCAATTGTGAATGGTGCGGGCGGCGGAGAAGTGGGCGCTTTTTTCGCACCGTTTACACCATTTACAGCTATATTCTACCTCGTTGATCTCAACAATTTGTTTGGCAGCCCCAAAGAATTCACGGATGGCATCCAAGCCGCGAGAATGGCTGGCCTGCTCGGCACGTGCATAGCCACTGTCGTTTATAGTTTTGTAGTATGGAGCGTATATTCTGGCTTGGTGCGAAACTTCGACATGATTGTGCGAAAGCAAACCGGCCTGTAACGCGGCTACTGAGTTTCCTCCAACTCGCAGACTTTATCCAAATCTGTTACGCTCAACTTATCAACGTCGCCTACCTGCGCGGCGCATGTGGTAAATGCCGTGACATAGGAGGTCAAACGTGAGCGATTTCAGCAAGAACAATGTGGACAGATTAGTTTGTTTCATCATGGCCCTAACGAGCATCACGCTCATTGGTTGCCAAGCGCCAAGCTTGTTAATCACACCCGTGTCCGGCAGCCGCAGACTTGTCGAAACGGAATTGAGTCGTGAAAGTTTCTTTGCCAGTGATAAGATAGCCATCATTCACGCCAGCGGGGTACTGATGAATTCCGCCAAGCCGCAGCTGATGGGAACCGGCGAACATGCGGTCAGCCTTATACGTGAACAGTTAGACAAAGCCAGACGCGACCACAACGTAAAAGCCGTCATCCTACGAATCAACTCGCCTGGCGGGACGGTTGTCGCAAGCGAATTAATTCACGATGAGATTATTCATTTCAAAAAGTCGGGCAAGCCCATCGTGGCTGTCATGATGGACGTTGCAGCGAGTGGTGGTTATTACATCGCGTGTGCTTGCGACGACATCGTCGCACAGTCATCCACCGTCACCGGCAGCATCGGGGTGATCATGCAACTGTTCGATATGAGTGGAACGCTTGGCAAACTTGGTATCAAAAACGAAGCGATTACCTCCGGGCCTAACAAAGAAGCCGGTTCACCGTTTCGATCGCTAACGCCGCAACATCGAGAATTATTTCAACTTCTCGTCGACGATATGTATGGATGTTTTGTGGATGTAGTCGTTGCAGGACGACCGAAATTGGATGAAGCTGCTGTGCGCGGGTTAGCGGACGGTCGTGTTTATACGGGAACCCAAGCGGTGGAGGTTGGCTTAGTAGATCGTATCGCGACCATGCGCGACACCATCGCAGCCCTCAAAACTAAAGCTAATATAACATCTGTGTCCGTCGTCACATACCACCGCCCTGCGGAATATAGACCAAACTATTATGCCCACATGCCCCAGCCCGGCATCGACATTAACTTACTTAACATCGATGCGACCGGACTGTTAGAACACGCCTCGCCAGAATTTCTCTACCTATGGGCACCAGGCATCGCCGGGCATTAGACGGTAAAAGGCAGAAACCGGGCAACCTATTGATAGACCTCGTGACATGCGCCGCAGGTATGCTTCATGCTTGAAAACTTTGCCTTAAAAACAGCCTCATCGGCATCGCCTTTTTTCTTGGCTTCCTTGGCGATAACCATAGCGTCATCCCGAAGAGACGCAGCCCACGCCTGATAGTCGGCCGCCTTGTTATTCTGCGTATTGACGTTTGCTAACTCAGCCAACACTTCCGCCTTGCGATGAATGTCTTTCATGCGCTTGGGGGCGTCAGGGTCGTCAATAAGTTTGCCTAGCCCTTTGAAATAATCTACCTGGGCCACCATGAGCGAATGCACCGATGCAACAGGTTTGAATGCATCACTTTTGCCACTCTCGTCCGCGCCAGCTAGAACATTCCAACCGAACATACCAATAGCTACAGACGCCAAAACCAAACCGAACTTAGAACTCTTCATTTCATCAATCTCCCTTAAATACCCCAACGGCGAAATTTACGCAGATACAATTACCTAATCATTCAATGTTAAATTTCGATCCACAATATCGTGCGCTTTGCAGTAATCCATGAGCAAATGAACATACGATGGCGACACCTCCAGCTGCGCGTCGAGTTGTAACTTGTGTTGCACCGCCCGAATGGCAGGCTCATCAGCCCCTTCAATTTCCACAAAATTCCCTACATAGGGTGGCTCATCCAATTCTATGCGACAAGCCGCCAATCGCCACCGTTCACGGCGTTTTTGATAAGTTAATACGCAGACATATCCCAGCGATTCGAGAATGCTGCATGTATTATCGGCGTCTGAAACCTCCACCTCAACTTCTTCGCGCGTTTTCACCGCCCCCGCTTGCCTAGGGCCTTTGAACGTAAGCGTCGATGACACAGGCTCACCCTGTTCACAGGCCATCGACCGAACACGCAATCCCTTGCCCAATCGCCGTAACGTGCCATCGGGACGATCTAAAATGAAATTCGTTTCCAGATATACGCCGTCAAAGCAGCCACCTAGCTCGCGCAATCTTTCGCGCACCGCGTCATGTGACTCGACCTGAAGTTTAAGTTCAATTTCCAAGGCCATGGGCTGCTCGCTGGTTAAAACGAAATCGTAATTCCTATCTCTTCAAGAGCCGCAGGTTTTAGCCCGCGGCTCGTTTATTGCTTATCCAGTTCTAGCCCACAAAAACGCTGCGCTACGTAGCGACGATGTTGACCAACCGGCCTTTCACGACAACCACTTTACGAATCGTTTTCCCAGCTATCGCACCAACGACGCGCTCATCCGCCAGTGCCGCTTCCTTCATCGCGTCATCTCCAGCGTTAGCTGGGACCGTCAAACGGGCTTTCACTTTTCCGCAAACTTGCACGGCTATTTCGACTGCTTCATCCTGTGTCAGCGCTTCGTCATAGATTGGCCAAGGTTCGTAGGCCAGCGTTGAATTGTGCCCTAGTCGAGACCAAAGCTCCTCAGCTAGGTGCGGCGCGAAAGGCGCGAGAACCAGTACAAACGGCTCAATCACCGCTCGTGAACGTTTTTCAAGCGGGGTCAAGATATTTACAAAATCAAAGATAGCTGCAATAGCCGTGTTGAGTTTCAACAATTCAACATCCGTTTGCACGCGCTTGACCGTCTTATGCAACGCCCGCAACGACTCAGGGCATGGCGCGTCATCGCATAGCGCCGCAGAAAATTCGCCTGTATACTCGTCAACCACCAATCGCCAGATGCGTTGACAGAGTTTGAATAATCCAGGAACATCGCGCGTGTTCCAAGGTTTAGATGCATCTAATGGCCCCATATACATTTCATACAACCGAAACGTATCCGCGCCATATTGCGAAATGATCTCATCGGGATTGACTACATTCTTCAATCCCTTACTCATTTTCGCGACGATGCGTTCGACCTGTTCGCCTGTTTCTTTCAAAGCAAATTTATCGCCATCAAGGGCATCCACCTTATCCGGGCCTACGACCAAACCACGGGCGTCGCGATAGGCAAAACTTTGGATCATTCCTTGATTAAATAATTTTTTAAAAGGTTCGCGCGTAGAAACATACCCCAAATCATAAAGCACTTTGTGCCAAAACCTAGCATACAGAAGATGCAATACAGCATGCTCCGCCCCACCCACATACAAATCGACCGGCATCCAATATTTCTCAGCTTCGGCATCACAAATGCGCGCCGTGTTATCCGGATCAATAAATCGTAGGTAATACCAACACGACCCCGCCCATTGCGGCATGGTATTAAGGTCTCGACGATAAGATTTGCCTTCCCTATCTACACATGCCCATTCTTTGGCTCTCCCTAGCGGAGGCATCGGCACGGTATCATCGCCATCTTTCACCGGTGTCGGTTTGAAATCTTCCATTTCCGGAAGCTCAAGCGGCAGCTCGTCCACACTGATGGCCACAATATCTCCAGCTTCGCCATGCAGCACGGGAATCGGCTCTCCCCAATACTTCTGTCGACTAAACACCCAGTCACGTAGTCGATAATTAACCGCGCCACGTCCCAACCCGCGTGACTCTAACCAAGCAATAATCGTAGACTTCGCCTCTGACGTCGGCAGACCATTCAGCACACAAGGATCTACCATGGCCTCCGCGCCAAATTCACCAGGAGAATTAACGGCCACGCCCTCCCCCGCAAAAGCTTCTCCCCACGATCGCGGGCTGCTCACAAAATGATTGGCTAGCTTAGCGAGGCCCACAGTATCGCGCAGCACCGACAGAGTCTTCTCTCCCAATCCTTGGCTACGCTGGCGACACTTCTCAATTTCTTCGCCCAATTGCGGACAATCTTTCGACAATTCGTCGAAGCCATCCAGCGCCTGCTGATCGATCTTCGAGGTCATAGCCGATAGTCGCTGCTCAATCCATTCCGGCGTAGGCGTAACCACGGGAATAATTTCAAGATCAAACTTGCAGGCAAACTCAAAGTCTCGGGCATCACCACTAGGAACAGCCATGATCGCCCCCGTGCCATATCCCATGAGCACATAATCTGCGACCCACACCGGAATAGGCCTGCCGGTGACGGGATTAATCGCGTATCCCCCGGTAAACACGCCCGTTTTCTCTTTCGTATCCATCGTGCGGTCCATGTCCGAACGCCGGCGGGCCGCCTCAATATATTCGTTCACCAGATCGCGCTGACCAGCTATTGTAATTTGCTCAACGATGGGATGCTCCGGCGCGAGTACCATATACGTCGCACCAAACAACGTGTCAGGCCGAGTCGTGTAAACCCGTACCGCATGAGGGAAGCTATCGTAATTCAAAGAAGCCGGCATAGCCGCCGCAGCGTCCGTGCAGGACCACTGACCATCTTTGATTTCCCACATATCAGCCAACGGGAAGGCCACCTCTGCGCCCGTACTTCGCCCCACCCAATTTCGCTGCATCATCTTTATTGGTTCGGGCCAGTCCAACTCGTCCAGATCGTCTATGAGTCGTTCGCTATATTTCGTAATGCGTAGCATCCACTGACGCAACGGCCGGCGATACACTGGATGGCTACCACGATCGCTTCGGCCATCGTTGTCCACCTCTTCATTCGCCAAAACAGTGCCAAGCTCTGGACACCAATTGACCGATATTTCATCAATAAACGCCAGTCGATGTCGATCGACAGCGTCTCGCTGCTGTGCCTCTGTCAGATCACCCCACGCGCATAACCGTGCATCATCCGCTTCTCGCACGAGATTCAAAGATTCATCTACGCCCCAAACGCCAGAGACCAGCGCCGACTCCAACTCCGCAATGGGACGAGCCTGTCCCAAAATCGTTTCACCATCGGGCGCGGTCCACGAAGCCTGCTCGTCGTACCAGCTATTCACCATCTGCAGGAAGCACCACTGCGTAAATTTGTAGAATCGCACATCCGAGGTAGCGACTTCCCGATCCCAGTCATAACTGAAACCAAACATTTTCAACTGTCGACGGTACGTGTTGATATTTTTCTTGGTCGTCTCCGCAGGATGAACATTCGTCTGGATGGCGTACTGCTCTGCGGGCAGACCAAAGGAATCGAATCCCATGGGATGCAATACGTTATAGCCACACATGCGCTTGAACCGGGCGACAATGTCAGTCGCGCAGTAGCCTAGCGGATGACCCACATGCAGCCCGCTACCGCTGGGATAGGGGAACATATCGAGTATGTAGTACTTGGGTTTGTCGGCACCTTCGCCCGAATCCCCCGGATTATTCACCTTGAACGTCTGATGCTCCGCCCAATACCCCTGCCACCGCGTCTCAATCGAAGTATAGTCGTAACGCCCCAGTTTGATTTTTGTCGTTGCCTCAGCCATGGTATCCTTCAGTTCGCCTCTTTTCCTTCATCTCATCCGCAAAACGGGAGTTTATATCATCCAGCGTTATTGTGCATCGCTTTTCGTAGAAATCTCCTCGGAAAAACTAGGTTTTGATGACGACACGAAAATAGAGCTTGCCCTAACCCGCGCCAAGGCCTTCTGCGTACTATACCGCGTGACGCAATGGGCTAATCCACGATAATCATCGGTTGTCTGACATTTGTAGCCTTCCTACAATAGGTAGCCTTAACGGGGAGACGATACAGTGACAGACGAGCAAAATCAGCAAATAGACCCAGCCAACCTACAACCGGGAGCCGAGGCCTACTTCCCACCAGGCGATCATCCACTCGAAATTGCTGCTCGAAAAGGTATCGGACCTTTGAGTACGCTAGGGCAATCCATCTGGCACGGAGATACGACCCCTTGCGTATCGTGCGGACAACTGGTCCCCCGTAACGCACAAATGTGCGATGAATGCGAGCAAGACCTCAGCGAGCAGATGATAGCCAAGATGAAAACCCACGCAGGCCCTTGGTACGTGCTTGAGCATGTGCGCCAATTTCCCGGCGTAACGCTAGATCGAATTGTTCGACAGATTCGTCGCGGTGTTGTCAACGCAACATCAATCGTCCGAGGCCCATGGACCGATCATCAATGGCGCTTCACCGTCGAGACGCCGGGACTATGCCTATTCTTTTCTCGGTGCTGGCATTGCCACGCGGACGTCGCCCCAACCGACACCACCTGCCATGCATGCCAGGTAGCCCTAATCTATGAGGAAGCAGCGACGCCCCAACCTGTCGAAACTTATTTACCAGCGGCGATAACACCAATCAGCCCGCCGATCTCCAACGAAAACATAATGGCCTTAACCCGAGCGTTAGCCTCTGGCGACGTGGCGACACAACCAACGGCCTGGAACGAGCCATCGCGTGTCGGTGGCATATCATCCGCATGGATCGCGGGCAGCCTGGTAGTCATGGCTTTAGTAGTATTATCTCTCATCGCCCAAGCGCGATCGACGCAAGAGGCAATTACACCAATGCCGATCGTCACCCCCACCCCTATGCTCGGGGTAGACGGCGCTTCTTTATCGCAATAGACGCAACGATTATTTCTTAGTCCACTCATCCAACCAGGAAATAACCGTATCATGCCAAAGCACGCTATTAGCTGGCTGTAAGACCCAGTGATTTTCGTCTGGGAAGTAGAGCAACTTGCTGGGAATACCGCGTCGCTGCAAGGCTGTAAATGTCGACATGCCTTGCGTTTCGACCACGCGGTAATCCAATGCGCCATGAACCACCAGCATAGGCGTCTTCCAGTTTTTCACGTGGTTGATGGGATTATGTTTTTGATAGCCTTCGGGATTATCCCATGGCGTGCCTTGATGATCCCATTCTGGAAACCACAGCTCTTCCGTGTCGTAATAGGCCAACTGCTCGTCCAAATTGCCATCGTGATTTATCAAGCATCGAAAACGATCGGACCAATTCCCGGATATCCAGTTAATCATATAACCACCATAGGAAGCGCCCAGTGCCGAGACCATGTCGCCATCCATCCAAGGATTCAATCGCAGCGCCTCGGCTAGCCCCTTCTGCAAATCTTCCAGCGGTTTTCCACCCCAATCGCCACGAATCGAATCACAAAACGCTTGGCCATATCCGGTCGATCCATGGAAATCGACCATGACAGCCGCGTACCCAGCGCCCGTATACGCCTGTGGATTCCAGCGATAATGAAAGTGATTCCCAAACGACCCTTGCGGCCCGCCGTGGATCAAAAAAGCTACCGGATATTTCTTATTGGAATCGAAGTCCGCCGGTTTAACCACATAGCCATGAACCTTCTCATCATTCCACCCCGCAAACGTAAACTGCTCAGCCTCGCCCATGCGCGTCGCCGCGACTCTTTCCGCGTTGATATTCGTAATGGTCTTTCGGTCGCTGCCATCTGGCTTGATCGAGTAGAGTTCGACTGGCGATTGTAAATGGTCTAGACCAAAAACAATACGATCCCCCGCTACGCCGACGCCACCAACATTTCCATCATGAACCACCGTCCGTACTTTGCCATTAGCCGTCTCGATGGAAAATAATGATCGCTGCCCCAAATTAGATGCAGTCGCAAAGATCGATTTCCCATCGTTTGACCATGCAAGCGACCCAGGCGAGCGATCCCAATCCTCCGTCAGCGTACGCTTTTGACCACCAGGCCAGGACATCAATACTACACGGAACCGGTCGGCCTCGTACCCTGCCTTAGCCATCGCCACATACGCCAGCGTTTTTCCATCCGGCGAAAACACGGGACCAGCATCCCAGGCGGGATTATCTTTCGTTAAACAACGCGGCTTAGATTTTCCATCAATCGGCGCGACATATAAATCAAAATTCGTTGACCACGCCTCTTTAACGCCCGCATCTCGCGCCGAAAATACCACGGATTGACCATCGGAAGAAAAAGTGAAATCTTCTGCGCCACCAAATGGCTTAGTCGGACAGTCCGCATCCATCCCTTGCATCACATCGACAGGCTCACCGCCATCGGTCGCCACAACAAACACATGTGCCCGTCGGCCATCCTTCCACGTATCCCAGTGACGAATAAACAGCTTATCGTACACCCGGCCAGTTGTGGTTCGGGAAGACACTTCATCTAGTCGTTTCTTTGTAGAAGCTATACCGTCGGCATCTGGAAACACATCGACACCCACAGCCAAGTGCTTTCCCGTGGGTGAAAGATTCATTGCTGAGATATCCAGCGGTAACGACGTCACCTGCTCGGCTTCGCCGCCGTCAATATTGATACGCCACACCTGCGATGAATCGCTTCGGCTGGATAGAAAGAAAATAGTTCGGCTATCTGGTGACCAGCGTGGGTTGCCATCGCTGTCCGGGTGCGAAGTTAATCTTCGCAGACCGCGACCATCGGTGCCCACCAGGTAAAGGTCTGATCGTCCGCGGTTAGCTTCCATGTCCGTTTTGCGTAGCACGAAAACAATGTTGGCCCCATCCGGCGAAACTTGTGGATCACCCACGCGGTCCATAGCCAACATATCGTGTACTGAGAATGGATGTGTTTCCCCAGCTAACGCTTGCATAGGCCCTGACGTCATCAGTATCGCCCCAAGAATGATTGTACCGAATCGTTTCGTCCGCATGATAGTCCCGCTCCTAATTATTCTAGAACGCTCCAGTCCGCCATAGATCAGAGCAGATCACACAATTGAAAAACAGGCTAACCGCTACCGAGAAACCCGGCAACGCTTGGAAGCAGAGAAAACAAAGACATACAATTAAATGCGATAGCTACAGCCATTACCAGTCAAACGTCATGAGCCGCAGGCTTTAGCTTGCGCGGTGTTGAGAAGTGTATGCGCCTGCCAAGAAACAATGGGGCAACACCAAACGACGTAATGCGTTAGATATGGTCCAACGTCTCAATACTACGTGCATCGCGTGCATCACCAGTGTTGAGCGTAGTTTTCGGCTCAATAAGCATGATGTGAACTTCTTCATCCGCCACCGGCAAATGCTCAACGCCCTTCGGGATGACAGCCAATTCACCAGGGCCTAGCCGTAACTCACCGTCTCGCAGCTTGATACGCAAGTCCCCCTTGACGACAAAGAATAGTTCATCTTCATGCTCGTGGGCATGCCAGACAAACTCCCCTTTGATCTTGGCTAGTTTGACATAAGAATCGCCCAAGTCTGCAACAATCTTGGGCACCCAATGCTCAGTGAACAGGCCAAATTTTTCCGCCAGATTAATAGATTTAATCATCTGGTAACCGGGGACATACCTCACCTGAGAAATTAATACGAAAGCTAACGGAAACAAAACCGCTAAGAACAACCCCAGTAATCATCCATCATCACTTGCTGAAGTCTTCCATGGGAATATTGGGTGGTTTTACGAAGACGAATTTCTGGGGATCAATATCTTCATTAACTTTTATATCATGATACGACAAGGAACTGCGCAATGTACCTGTGTGGTCATAGCTATCGCGTTTTAGCATAATACCATATTTCTTACTGATAGCGACAACAGCACGGCGAGGCCTTTTAGTACGAGCAATAGCCTCAAATACAAATACCTCTTGACCATCAATCGTCGAATCTGCTGCTCTACTAACTTCGTATCTCTCAAAAATCACTTGCATGGACGACAAACCGCCAATACATAACATAGGAGATTGCTTAAATTTCTTTACTGCCGTACCGGTATCTGCTGTGGCAATAGTGTATTGGTATTCCCCATCACTAATTGTTGTACTCTCATTACCTGTTGCAGTTGATAAACCGTGTTCCTTATAATCCAAAGACGACGCGGACGATATATCCTGTCGGACAAGCACCCTTCCATCTTTTTTCATCAAGTAATAAGTACCCTGCATAATCGAAGATAAATCCGCCGAGCGCATATCTTTGACGTAACTCTGCTTAGAAGTTGCCGACAAAGTATTGACCTTATTCCACGCCTCTCTAATTTGTACTCGGGCCTCGGGCACGCTAAGGTCTTCTGCCAATACTGAGTCTGCAGAACCAAACATGAACGAAACCAGCAACAACGTCATGATACGTAATTTCATAAATTCAATCCTCTCGATACAAATCATAAACAATCAGGACAGCCCCACGCAACTCAGACATACACCCACAATACTACTAGGGTGCAAAATCGTCCGTTTTTGTGAACCCAGCCGGAACTACCAATGCAAACGGACTTCGATCCATACGCGGATCGACCTCAACACGATGCAACGTCAAATCAGTTGTACCCTCGCCACGCTCCGGATGAGTATGATAGCGTACGATACGCCGAGGCAAATGATCTTTTTGCGAAATTAACCAAACCGAACGACTATCGTCTTCCGCGACAACTTCTATTTTATGACAAGCTTCTTCGCCAACAACCTCGGCGCCTTGCAACTCAATCTTTTTCGCTTCAAGCAACTCTTTCAGCGGCTCATCGGCCGTAAACTCTCTCAATACAACACGACGCACATTCCGACCCTGGCTACCTAGCACCGCTGGGTCCATATCTTCATATGCCATCTTGGCCTTAGGATCGATCAAATAAAACTGATCGCCATCTGACCCAGCCGTCAGATGAATCACTTCTTCGCTATCATGCGGTTTCAACGCGACCTCGCACCAAAACTCATCAGTATCCCACGAAGAACGCCCACCCAGCACCACCTTACCCTTGACCTCAGCTACACGGTTTGCCACCCAACCGGTACCCTTGTAATCCGCCTCATAGGACACAACGTGAATCTGCTTAATGGTCTTAGCGCATTGTTCTAATAGCTTACGCCCCGCGACATTCCCTGCCGCTCCCTCTTCGCCAGCGTAACTCACTACGCCCGACAATAAAGTTATCCACAATATAAGTCCTACTTGCTTAACCATGAGCACTCTTCGCCTCTCTCATTATCAACAACAGGTAAAGTGCGGCGCCAATCTCACGCCCACCTCACAAAAGCCGCCTGATACAAGCCCAGACAAGACTCCCTGACGCGATAGTCTACCGCGCCATGATCCGCTATTAAAGTATCAGAAATGTATCATGCCATCCGCGACCCCAGCCGCCTCCAACAAATAGCGACTACGCGCGCCAGATGGCGATTTAGCCCCTCCCCAAGCATATGTCAACTCGATGACCGGCAAGGCCTAATGACAAGCTCTCCGCCACAATTCGGACAAACCAGCGACATCTGCTCGCCACAAGCCTCGCAAAAAGTGCATTCATAGCTACAAATATACGCAAACCCTGCCATATCTAACGCAGCCAGACACTGCTCGCACGAGGTTTTCATTTCTAGTGTCATACACCTTCCCCAATCAACCAGCAGAAGCATGGCCCGAATTAGCTTCGCGATCATGGGCAATTTCTCGAGTAGGGTCAGTGATCCACTCACTCCACGAACCCGCATAAAGCTTAGCCATGCCTAATCCCGAATGAGCCAAAGCCAATAAATTCTTCGCCGCCGATACCCCAGAGCCGCAATAAAACACCGATTCACTCACTTTCGCATCGCCCAATACCCCCTCGAAATGTCGCCGCAACGTCTCCGCTGCCAAATATTTTCCATCCGCGCCAAGAAGCGCCTCGTGCGAAGCATGACGAGCACCGGGAATACGCCCGGCTATCGGATCGATCGGTTCATAATCGCCCCGATATCGATCCATCGTCCTCGAATCAACAAGACAATACGACTCATCACCCAACCGGGCTTTCACTTCATCAACATCCACAACAACATCCGATCGAACCTTCGGATGAAAAGTCTTACCTCGCGCTGGAACAAGCGCCTGCTGCGTAACATCTCCACCATCCGCACACCACGCCTGCCAGCCACCGTTCAGTACGGCTACCGAATGATGACCTAGCCAATGCAGCAGCCACCATAACCGGGACGCGAATACGCCCCCGGCTTCATCGTACGCCACAACCTGCATGCCGTCCGTAATACCCCAACGCCCCAATAGTGTCGCCAATTCGCCCACATCCGGCAGGGGGTGTCGCCCCGTCTTACCCGCGACAACTTGGCTGGATAAATCTTCATCCAGATGTGCATATACCGCGCGCGGAATATGCCCCGCCTCATACGCAGCCCGGCCATACAACGTGTCATTCAAGGTGAACCGGCAATCTACCACTGCCACATTCGCGTCATCAATCAACACACGAAGCTGATCGGGGTCAATGAGTGTCTGATACATGGTGCTTGATTCTCACTAATAACGAAAAACCTATCCGTGCATACGCCCTAACACCGCCCCATCATCGCATACGCACAACGGTTTAACAAGCGGTATCTATTCACCGTAAAATGCGATAAAATCCGTTACTTGCGACATGGCAGCGGAAGTTTTTGTTTTGATGGGAAAGTTACCTTGGCCCTTAATCTGTCTCTTGATGACGCAGTTCAGTTCGTCCCTGGCGTAGGCCCAGGGCGGGCAAAGGCCTTTGCCAAACTCGGCATCTCAACCGTCGAAGACCTAATCGAGCATTTCCCAAGCCGATACGACCTGACACCAAAATCCACACCCATCGAGGACATCGAAGAAGGCAAAGTCGCAACCCTTGTCGGCGAATTAAGAAGGCTCCGCAATCGAGGCTCCTTAACCAAACAACGTGTCACTGCGAACCTCATCGACGGGACCGGCGAATGCCACATCCAGTGGTTTCACTCGCCCTATTTGCTCGACAAATTACACGAAGGCCAGGTCGTCAGACTAACTGGTAAAGTTGTCGTGCAAGAAGACAAAGCCAAGCTGACCAATCCAACTTGGCAAGCGGTCGACGAAGCCCAAGACGCACTCGAAGTTGACGAAGACCTATGGAACCCGGTATATCCCGCGACCAATCAGCTAACCAGCGTTCAAATCGAAAAAATCATTGTTAACATCATCGATGATATGGCCGAGCGCATTATCGAGTTTCTTCCGTCAGAATTGCAAAAGCGCCGAAAATTGCCTTCCCGGCGCTTGGCTATCTTGCGCTACCACAAGCCGCTCAAGCAGGCGGACGTAGAGATATCGCGCCACAGAATCGCTTACGACGAATTCCTGCTCTGCCAATTAGCCGTACAAACGGGTCGAGCGCGGGCTCGTCGCGCACGCGGCGCAACCCCCCTGCCACGCAGCGAAGCCGTCGACGCCCGCATCCGAAAACGCCTTCCCTTTAAGCTTACGCCAGGCCAAGACAAGGTCATCGAAGAAATCTGCTACGACCTAGCCCGCGACGTATCGATGAGTCGCTTGCTACAGGCCGACGTCGGTGCGGGTAAAACCGCCGTCGCAGTCTACGCATCGCTCGTAGCTGTCGCGAACCGCAATCAAGTCGCCATTCTCGCGCCCACCGAAGTCCTCGCTTCGCAACACCTTCAAAAGCTAACATCATATCTGAGCGATAGCAGAGTTAACATCGGTTACCTAGCAGGCTCCTTAACAAAACGTCAACGCACCGTCGCATTACAAGAAATTCGTAGCGGCGAAATCGACATCGTCGTCGGGACACATGCGCTCATCGAACATGCGGTCGACTTCCACAACCTCGGCTTAGTGATTATCGACGAGCAACATAAATTCGGCGTCGCCCAACGAGCCGCACTCAGCGCCAAAGGACGACGGCCCCATACTCTCGTACTCACCGCGACACCTATTCCACGATCACTAGCCATGACAATATTTGGCGACCTAGACGCTTCCGTGATCGAAGATGCTCCGCCCGGGCGTCAGCCGATTGTCACTACGCTCGTAACAGAAGAACTAGAAACACGGGCGTGGAAATTCGTCAGCGAACTCATTCATTCAGGTCAACAGGCGTATATTGTCTACCCCTTAGTAGACGAATCCGAAACGCTCCCCCTTAAAGCCGCGACCGTGGAAGTCACGCGATTAGCCAACGAACACCTCGCCGGCGCAAACGTCGGATTGCTTCATGGCCGAATGAAGCCAGCAGAAAAATCTCAAGTCATGGATCAATTTCGCAGCGGAAAAATACACGCCCTTGTCGCAACCACCGTCATTGAAGTCGGGGTCGATGTGCCCAACGCCACAATGATGGTCATCCAACATGCCGAACGCTATGGCCTGAGTCAATTACACCAATTACGCGGCAGAATCGGTCGTGGCGATCTGAAATCGTACTGCCTATTATTTTCGGATTCCACCAACCCCAAATCCACCGAACGCCTGAACATCCTCTGTCACTCAACGGATGGTTTTCATATAGCCGAGCAGGACTTGCTCATGCGTGGACCAGGCGAATTACTAGGCACGCGGCAACATGGTATCCCGACATTTAAAGCGGCTGACATCAACCGAGACATCCACCTTCTCCAGCAAGCCCGCGATGACGCCGCTGAAATTCTCCGCGCCGACCCAGAACTCAAAAATTCTCAACATCGAGAATTGAACCGTGAATTGAACCGACGATACGCCGCCAGCCAAGCCCTCATGCGCACGGGTTAATACCCCATAACATAAATTTTCCGGCTGGCATGGGTAAACAATACAGCTCACCCGTGTTTTTCAGGTCACTATCTCCGGTTATTCCGCACATGAATACAAGACGCCAATGCTCAAAAAACCGATTTTCTCCGGGCTATCGGACCTCGTTATCGCCTGCTAACGACCGTAGAATCCGCCAATCTGCGACACTATGATTTAACGGAGTAGAGCGAGTAATAACGCGGGCACGAAACGTGCTGCGTAATTACAGAGGCCGGAACAAGCCCTGTTTCGTTAGCCGATTGATACGGCTCGGTCAAACACCCGGGGGGGGAAGAATGCGAAGTTCAACATTAACATTAGTGCTCATCACAGTGATTGCCAGTTCGCTTTCCAGTCAGGCACGGGCTAATCGAGACGGGGCATTACCAGGCCACACCGCTGGTCCGACCATCGCCCCAGGGTTGGTCATAAACGGGCAGACCTGCACCGCTTGCCACTCACCTTTCAATCCAGGCATTGGCAGCGTGACACTTCTCGATGCCCCCGAGCGTTATGAACCCTCTCGAATATATGATTTACGCGTCCACATTTTTGATCCGGAGCGAGAAGGCGCAGGTTTTCAGATAAGCGTAGAAAATGCAACCGGGCATGTCGGCACACTCATCGACGCAGACGGAAACGCCGGGGTGACGAAGTTTGCAGACGGATCTCCGTTTTATGTAACGCACACCGGCAGCAGCGCGCCCGGCTTTGAATGTACGAGCAATGGTTATGGCGATTCCCGAAGTAATTGGATAGCTGACGGATTTTCGTACGACTATCCAGTACGATGGCAAGCGCCGAGCAGTGACATCGGGCCGATCACATTTTTCATCTCAGCCAATGCCACCACATGCCCAAGCGGCTTTAGCACTGCACATTTCTACGCCGCACAAATTACCATTGATAGCCTCACTGAAGCAGACGCCGACGGAGATACCGATATCGACG
Organism: Phycisphaerae bacterium; assembly: GCA_029260115.1. Taxonomy (GTDB): domain Bacteria; phylum Planctomycetota; class Phycisphaerae; order UBA1845; family UBA1845; genus JAJRPG01. Next base: position 24,599 of record JAJDDW010000057.1, read on the forward strand.
TCGCCGACTACGCCGCATTGCAACAATGCTTTTCTCAAGACGTAACCGGACTGTTCACTGGCTGCGTGTTTACAGATTCATTCCGCGACAACGAAATTTCCCAGACAGATTTAGTCGCATATTTAGATGCCATCAGCGGACCAACCTCACAACTCCCGCCTGGCTACGTTTTAGCAGATAGCATTCGCGGCGGACAAGTGTACGACAAATGGTGGGTCACCAGCGGCGCACCAACACCAGGCCCATTTGACCACCCGCTATATCCAATCACCGGCGACAGAGCAGGGACCGGAAAAAACACTTACCGCTGCAAGGAATGCCATGGGTGGGATTACAAAGGCGTCGACGGCGCATATGGCCACGTTTCCACCACGCACTTTACAGACATCGCTGGCGTCTTAAACACTACGCTAGGCCCACAGGAAATTTTCGACCTGCTTATGTCCCCCGACACCGCATCAAATGGCCACGATATGTCCGCCTTTGGCATGACCGAAACCGACGCCTGGGCCGTAGTCAAAATGGTCTTAGAAAAGACTATCGACACGGATATGTACATCCTACCAATAGATTCCCCAGCAGAACCTGGACTCATCTTTGCCAATGCCACGCCAGGCTCAATCCGTTACGGCGAATTATGCGTGACCTGCCATGGCCCGGAAGGAGCGGGTGATTTCGGCGAAGGCGTCATACCGGAGCACATTGGCACCCTCGCAGATGTCAATCCGTGGGAATATTTCCACAAAACCAGATTTGGCCATCCCGGCGCGCCGATGCCGATCCTAGAACGCATAGACCCCGACCTCCAGACGGTTGCAAATATCGGCAGATTCCTCCAAACCCAGGCCCCCGCCCCGTAGCACTTGCGCTAGCGGCGAATTCTCGGCTAGCGATAGTTATAGCCACATGATAGCTACTTGTTGCTTACCCACTAATGCTGGCGTACATTCAAGTATAGGGTGTCATAAGTTGGATGGCATGGCTCGGATGACATAGCTTGAGTGGCATGGGTATGTTCTGGCTACGATGAAAATCGGAGCTAAAAATTAACTGTGTCTTACGAGCGATAATAAACCAGCAGAATTGGGAGACAAGTTAATCTTGAACCGGCGCATAGTGACAAGCCCATTGCACAGAATTTTTATCAAGTCAATCATCTGTAATTCGCTAGTGATGTGCTTGGGAGGCTGCTTCGCCATATCCATTCAGCCCACATGCCCAGCCGAATTAGCTGTGGGAGAGTCTGGCAGTATCGCCGCGAATGAAATAGATCCCGGCGCTATCCCGACATACCGCTGGACGGTGTCTCCCACCAGTGGCGGCACATTCGCGAATGCCTCATCGGCTACCACTACATTCACAGCCCTGCAATCCGGCAATGTGGTACTTAGCCTGACAGCAAGCGACGGCATATTCCAAGTCATGTCACTATGTACAACTGTGGTTACTGGTCCAAGCGCCGTAGCCGTATCACTCACCGCCAGTGTAAACCCCGCAACCATTGACCAAGCGGTCACACTAACATGCACCAGTACAGGCGACACCCCGGCCACGACCTTTGTCATCCAGCAGTCCAGCGGCCCATCGATTTCACTCATCCAAAACGGCGACGGCGTGGTCACGCTCACACCAGCCGTGACTGGCGCGCCCCAGTTCCAATGCATCGGCCGCAGCGACGATGGCCAATCGAGCACCCCGGCCAGCTTAACACTGACGGTCAATGAAACCGCACCCGATACCGGCGGAGGCGGACGACGATAGGTTGACCGCATGAGATGACGGCCCAACTGGCATGAGTAAGTTTCACCAACGGTAGGGCACGGTCGTTCTTTCGCTTACTAGCGAAAGGTTGACCTGCCTGAACTATCGACACCATCAGGTACCCCGTTCTTCGGGTACTCTCGAAGAGTGGGAGGAGAACAATCGAGAATCACCCTCAAGCCTAAATATAAGTATTAACCTTGAATTCCCAGCCCCCCAGCGCTCGATCCACCAATCATTCTTGACGCCCCAGCCCGCGCGTACTACGCTCCCATACGTAGTTAGGTAACAGAAAAATTTATAGAAATGGCAGACGCAACCCCGAGGCAGGCGTGGCGATTTTCAACAGCTAATGACTGGCCTCGTGACGATTTAGTTGAATCATCAGATAGGTAACCGTGTCTGCAAACAACTTTAGGAGAACAAACCATGGCCCATGAAGTACCCGCCCTACCCTACAATTTTTCCGCATTGGAACCACACATCGACGCCAAGACAATGGAAATCCATCACGACAAGCATCACGCAGCTTACGTCGGCAAGCTAAATGATGCGATAGGCAAGCATCCTGAATTGGCGTCAAAAAGCGTTGAAGATTTGCTTAGCAATTTGTCCGTAGTCCCAGAGGACATCCGCGGGGCAGTCAACAACCACGGCGGCGGACATCTAAACCACACCATCTTCTGGAACAACATGATCCCCAAAGGCGGCGGCGCACCAACAGGTGGCGTAGCTGATGGCATCGCAAGCGCATTCGGCAGCTTCGACGGATTCAAAGAAAAATTCGCAGCCGCAGCCGCGACCCAGTTCGGCAGCGGATGGGCTTGGCTATGCGTAGACAGCAGCGGCTCTCTCGTCGTCAAGGCTTATCCCAACCAGACCAGCCCATTAACTGAAGGCTTAAAGCCCATTCTCGGCATCGACGTTTGGGAGCACGCCTACTATCTAAACTATCAAAACCGCCGCCCAGACTACATCACCGCTTGGTGGAACGTAGTCAACTGGGCCGACGTAAACGACAGATACGCCAAAGCTAAATAATTTTTTAGCATAGTCATTATTGTATTTCGAGTCGCGGGCTGAAGCCCGCGCGGATGTGAAAGTGTCTTAGATAACCATCATTCGATTCCGGCGCCCCATCCTTTGTCGACAGGCAAAGGATGGGGGAAGGACGGATCGCCAATCGCGTCGCCTCATATCCAATTCGCGCAACTCAAAAATATAGTTACATAATCCCCCGTAGAACACAGTCGTTCTTTCGCCTACTGGCGAAAGGTTGACCTGATTGAACCATTGGTGCGTCCACTCGTGTCACCTGCTAAAAATCACACGTATTTAATAAAATCGTTAAACATCACGACTCGATAACTTCTGAAGCGAAATAGCTCAGGCAGATCTACGACGCTGCCCCACAACCCAGATTCACTTCTTACAGAACCGCGCCCGTGAGGAAGCGGCCTCGTACCCGCGTACAAGTGCCACTTCCTTATGGGCGAAGCTGGGTGGCATGCCCAAGCTGAATGCGCGGCATGGAATATGCATCGCCTGATGGTTTCTTATTCAAGTGCTACGTTCGCATCAACTTCGTTCCTACATGCACGCGCCTGGTGGCTTGGGCATGCCACCCGCCAATCAGCATCATGACTCCTGCAGCTTGTTGACGAATCGGAATTCAAGATGGAATGAGATTGTTGTTGGTCGACCATTTGGTGATTTGATTTGCGTTCTGAAATCATTTTCATGCGTATCGTCGACTCCCCCAGATCCAAAAGAAAGGACATGGGTCATCAGGCCTACTCTTGCAAGAGTTCGTCGCGGAAGAGCGGGCGCCCCGCGAGCGCAGTGTGAAACCCATACACGGTTAAGGCGGTGATGAAGATAATCGCCGTCCAAGAGGCCTCCGACTGCCACCCGGAAAGCCCAAACATCGCAGGAATCCCCAGCACAACCACGAAGAAACAAAAATAGACCAATGCGAGCAAGCCATAGCGTACGAGCACCAGCACGATGGCTACCAAAAAGAACGAATCGAACACGACCTTCAGAAGCTTCATGGCCAGGGCTTCATCCGCAGGCGCGCCTACGAAGTTGAGTACAGGCATCAGTCCAATGAAGACCATAAACGCTAGCCAGTCTCTCCTGAGAAGCAACCGAAGTCCCAGAAGGAGGACCAGGAAGACCATGGCAATGAAGACGAATGTTCCATCGAGGATTTGGCCGATCTGAAATCTCGGGCCGAGAAGGAGCTCCCAACTCCAAAACCTCGGTTGCGGCAACGGCTGACCCAGGGCGAGCCGGACCCAACTCTGGCTGGCTTGCAAAAAAGCGACTCCGACGGTGAAGACGCCGCCCATAAGAATGTCACGCCCAACAAGTGGATCCCGCACACGCCCGGCCAACAGGCGGCTCCACGAAATCAAAGCGTGGGGCCAGCGGCGGCGGACGTAGGGCTCGAGGGCGATGTACCACAGCCACATGACCACGACCGCGACCAATGCCTTTCCCATCAAGACGCGGAGGCGCTCAAATTCACCCCGGAAATCCGAGACATGGTCGATGAGAAGGAGCCAACTGGCCATCATTAGGAAGAAGCAAAACAGTGCCAGTCGATCGGCACCTGCGCGGTCGGAGCGGCGAAGCTTGAGGTTGCGGCGGGCGAGTACCGCGCCGCCGAGAACTAAGCTGAAAAGGACACCCAGGAAGATCACGTTGCCGATTTTCCGCCCCAAAGTTTCTGGCCGCTGTTCCATTCGTCCGGGCTTGGTCCACGGGCCGACGAGTTGGAAGAACGTCGGGGTTCCGCGGTAAGCGCCAGCTTCGATTCGGATCGGAATATCCGGTTGCCCGAGAAAGTGACCTTCCCAGGCGGCGCGTTCGTCGCAATAGTTGTCTGGTGTCCAGCGCGGTTCGGTGGTCGTGAACTGGTTTGGATCGATCTGCGCTTCCGCGAAAAGGACGGACCAATCGGTGGGTTTCGCGGCGACGGGCGACGTGATTTCCTCCTCTCGTTGTGGCGGATCTACGGCTAGCATTTTCAATCGCCCTTGGGGATCGAGAAACACCGTCGCCATCCCGGAAACTTCCAAGGGAGGCTGCCACGCGCTGACACGATCGTCTGATGACGGCGGAACGAGCGGACGCGGGCTGGTGCGGTACCAGAACTCCACCGGCGAGGGGCGACATTCGGCGAGTTTGTTCCAGCGATCGAGGGACTTGTCCGTGTCCGCGACGTGACTCACACGCGACCAATCAGCTCCGAACCCGAAGGCTGTGTCCACAACTGAACCCGTATGCCCCAGTTTGGTCAGGATTTCCGCCGCCCGATCGGCGAGCGCGGCCGGTGGCTTGGGCATGGGAACCATCCGGACCAAATACTGCGTTTGGCTGAGCGGCACCAGGGCCAACGCGCCGCCGAGGATGGCGACAAGACACGCGATGGCCAGCGCGGGCCGCATTCCGCCGACTTCGCCCGCATTGGCGACCATCTCTGGAGAGGGCGTTTCACCCGCCGCCAGCGCCGCGGCCAGGGGATCACCACCCGGCAGTGCGGCTGCCACTGCCAGAGCAGACGTCGGTCGCGCGGCGGGCTCTACTTCGAGGCACCTTTGCACAATCCGTTCGATAGCGGGATCGAGATCTTCTGAGAGGCTCGTTAGCATTGATGTCTCAGTCGTCGTACGACTGTGCTCGACCTGCTCACGCGTCGTGCCTCCAAACATTCGCTTCCCGGTAAAGAGCTCGTAGAGAACCAACCCAAGCGAATAGACATCACTCTTAACTGAGACCTCTAGACCTGCCAGCTGCTCCGGCGCCATGTACGCAGGCGTTCCGGCACCCACGTCACGCCCGGAGAATTCTTCGACAAAGCCTGCAAGACCAAAGTCCGTCACGCGAACCGCGCCCAGGCCGTCAATCATGACATTATGCGGTTTGAGATCGCGATGCAGCACACCCTTGTCGTGGGCAGCGGCCAGACCTGCGCAGAGCTGTCGCGCGATTTGAACGGCCTTGTCGGTGGACGGTTTTCCCATACGGCGCAGGACGGACGCCAGATCTTCGCCGTCGATATACTCCATGGAGATAAAATGCTGCCCGTCGGCTTCGGCGATGTCATAAACGCGGCACACGTTGGGATGAGAAACCTGTCGAGCGACCCGCACCTCATGATGAAATCGTTCGAGCTTTTGAGCATCCTTAGATAGCGCCGCCGGAAGGAACTTGAGCGCCACGGATTGCCGCAGCTTTAGATCGTCCGCCCGATAGACCTCCCCCATACCGCCCTTGCCGAGTAGTCCCACGATGCGGTAGCGCTCGGCCAGTATCGTGCCTGGAGTGAACCGGGCTTGGTCGATCGAATCCGAAGATGATCCCGTTCCGTCCAGCTGAGCGCCCTGGCGTTCGGGTCGCGGCGGTGACGTCACGGTCGGATGGACCACGGGCGACTGCAGCGCCGCTCCGCAAGACGGGCAGAAGCTACAGCCATCTTGAAACTCACTCGAACATGACGGACACTGAATCATCGTCGGTCAGTGTAGCAGATTGTCATAAGTGCGCCGACGGGCTCGGTCCCGCACTCGATACCGCCAATCAGCATTATGGCTCCTACAGCTTATTGAAGAATCTGAATTTAAGATGGATTGTGGTTGTTGTTGGCCATCTATTTGGCGATTTGGTTTACGCCCTGAAATAGTATTCATGCGTATCATCGACTCCCCCATGTCCAAAAGGAAGGACCCGGGCCACAGGTTGTGTGCTATTTTTAGTTGAAATTTTAGACGAACGGCCCCATATTTGACGGTGGATTTTCGACAATTCCATCAAACAAGGAGCCGTGTCATGAGTAGTGTCGTACGAATAGGATCGAAGAGCAAGGGTAAGCGGAA